>JBEKNC010000012.1:0-68043 GCA_049523215.1 Bacteroidota bacterium
TATCACTTCGTTAACTGGAGTGACGGCTCGACGAGCAATCCGCGCACCGATCAGAATGTGACGGCGAATATAACAGTAACAGCGAACCTTGCGATTGACGCCTTCACACTGACTTATACAGCAGGAGCCAACGGCACGATCAGTGGGACATCACCGCAAACAGTCACCTATGGTGCAAATGGGACGGCAGTCATGGCAGTGCCTAATACAGGTTACCACTTCGTTAACTGGGGTGACGGCTCGACGAGCAATCCACGCACCGATCAGCATGTATCAGATAATAAATCAGTGACAGCGAATTTTGCATCAACGACACAGTACACATTGACGGTAACAGTTACCAACGGAACTGTTGTAAAAAATCCAGATCAGACAAGTTACAATAATGGAACAACGGTACAACTTACAGCAACACCTGCAACAGGTTATACATTTACAAGCTGGAGTGGAGATGCATCAGGCTCGGCCAATCCTCTGACTGTAACGATGAATGGGAATAAAAACATAGCAGCGAACTTTGCACCGATACAATATACCTTGACACTTGTTCCTTTTTCTGGTGGTAACAACGGTCGCGGATCAGTAACCGGAGCAGGAACTGTAACTTCTGGTGTTGCACAAGCGATCACAGCGTCACCGGGTACTGGGTCTCAGTTTTCTTTTTGGTGGGTGCTATCTGGAACAGCATCGATTGCGAATCAATTCAGTTCAAATACTACTGTTACATTAACCTCTGGTGATGCAACGGTAGGTGCTTATTTCTATGTGCCAGAATATAATCTAACCACATCGTCAAATCCGACTAATGCTGGAACTATATCAGGCGGAGGAACATTTGTTAACGGACAAACTGCAACAGTAACAGCGACCCCTGGAAGTGGTGGATATTATTCGTTTACAAACTGGAGTGGAGATGCATCAGGTACAACAAATCCTCTAACTATTACAATGGATGGAAATAAAAACATCATAGCAAACTTTTCACGTTCTACACCGCCATACACATTAACAATAAACGCCACAAACGGAACAGTTACAAAGAATCCTGATCAAACAAACTATGCCGATGCAACAAGTGTACAGCTTACGGCAACACCACAAACAAATTATGTATTCACAGGTTGGAGCGGAGATGCATCAGGTACAACAAATCCTCTAACTGTTACAATGGATGGAAATAAAAACATAACGGCTAACTTTATAGCGACATACACCTTAACAATTTCAGCAACATGTGGAACCGTTAGCAAGAATCTTGAGCAAACAAACTATACCGATGGAACAAGTGTACAGCTTACAGCAACACCACAAACAAATTATGTATTCACAGGTTGGAGTGGAGATGCTACAGGTACGACAAATCCTCTAACTGTTACGATGGATGGAAATAAAAACATAACGGCGAACTTTGCACTGGCATATCAAATAGCAACCAACATCGCCTCCAAGAGCTTTACCGCTAACTGGGAGGCTAAGAGCGGAGCGACAGGGTATATCTTGGATGTCTCGACTGATTGGTATTTCACTTCAACCTCTGACAAGGTCGTTGGATACGACAACAAAGATGTAGGTAATACAACATCTTATTCAGTGACTGGTTTGAGTCCCAATACTCGATACTACTTCAGGGTGCGGTCGTACAACGGGACGCAAATGTCAGGTGCATATTCCTTTGCCATTGACGTAATCACGGCACCTGATGTTCCTCAACCACCGAATCCATATACAAGCGTAAGTACTCAAAGTCTATCATTTAGTTCAAGTGGAGAAAGCAAGACCGTAACTGTAAGCTCAAATACAGGCTGGGGTGTAAGTTCAAATTTCAATTTGATAAAAACAATCGTTGGCGGTAGCGGCAATGGCAGCATAAAAATTACTCTTCCGGAAAGACAATGGTATCCTGGGGTGCAACAAGAAAACTTCTACAGAGTTAGTGTAGGTACAGCAGGATTAATAACGGTAAGTCAAGAAGCACCTACGGGTCCATATACAAACATAAGCCCTACAAGTGTATCATTTGGTCCAAGTGGAGGACAAGCATACGTAGATATGATCTCATCAAATACTATTTTTGGAACTGAAGTTTTCAGCACAAGTAAGAACTGGATAAGCGCAGGTTGGGACTGGTTAGCTTCTCCTCATGCAAAAATATCAATTACTTGTGCAAAAAACATGATCATGACTCCAAGAAGCGGCACTGTTACTATCAGTTACTATGGAATTACAACGGCAACTATAACGGTAAGTCAAGCGGCTGGGGATCCATATGTAAACACAGATCCTGCAAGGTTGTTATTTTTTGCAAGTGGAGGAAGCACAAATGTAACTGTAAGCTCAAATACAAGCTGGAGTGCAAGTACAAGTGATAGCTGGCTAAGCGCAAGTGGAGCCGGCACCGGCAATGGCAGCATAACAATTGCTTGTACTAAAAACACAGGTACATCTGCAAGAATCGGCACTGTTAGTGTAAGTGGAGGAGGAAACATAACAGTATATCAAGGGCGGCAGATGTATGCGAAGATCAATGGTAATCTGTATCCATTTGATGATCTTATTACAGACTCTTTACAGAGTATATACAATGCAAATAGTGATGCCATTAAAAACCTATTGAAAGCCAAAATAGATGCAGAATGTAACAACAAAATGGGATTCCCTCCTGATAATTATAGATATCAGGTACCATGGCCAACTGAGCTTCAACCTATCACATTTTCTCAAGAAGGTACTGATTTATATGCGAGTCTTAAGATTAACAATCTGAGGATTCATTGGGATCAGTCTTACCATGGACTTTACACTACGATTTGTAAATTAGAAAGTACGCAAAAGGATATACCCGGATGGATAACTATAAAAGCAAGAATTCAACTTCTGCGAGATGGAACAAAATATTCTTTGAACTTAGATAATCCTAGTATCGATGTGTCAAATTTCGTTTTCCGTTCCGATGATGATGCTGTTAAATTATTTGCTTCTGGTACGGTAAATGACGTAAACCATATGATCAGCGCGTCCACGGATGAAATGATCCAAGGAATAACAAATAATTTTCATTTCCCAATTGAATTGTCCAACCTTAAAGAGTTTGGGGGGTATCCACTAACACCAGATCAGGCACAAGAAGTTCTAAATGCAGTGCCTATAATCATATCTCTCGGAACTCCTATAAATGGAAATTTAGTTATCAATCTTGATATTATGCCTGGAGGTTCAGACCCTGCACTGCCGACAAATCCACATTACAGTTATGCTGGATTTGCGAGTCCATACTATGCCTTTCAACAATCGCTATTATTACCTGGTGTAAGTACAAAAACAGAACAGCAGCAGATTTTAATAGATAAAATGGCAGATTATGGAGCAAATGCAATTCGTTGTTCAATACCATGGGGAGAAATATTCCCCAGTCTTACTCCTGGCAACCTCATAAATGGAAACCCGGACGATCTTGTTGCTGGAACAACACTTGATGGCGCAATAAGTGCGATCCCTACCACTGTATGGGCTAATACAGATATGATTTTCGAGAGAGCTTCTGCTCGTGGACTTCAAGTCATTCCACAAATACCACAACAGGAGCAGGATCTTCCAAAAATTAATGGGCATATTATTGCACCGGATCCTGTTAAACAAGGAGACGGTTATAGTGACAGTTGTTATTATGTAGCTCCAAATACATATCTGTACTATCTCAAAATATTTGTGAATGCCGCTGTAAAAAAATATGGAAATAGAGTAAGTATTTGGACGATAGAAAGTGAGTTTAATGCTGCACGCATTGGCACATTTATCCAATGGAGACATGGAGATAGTTGGCAGAAAACTGCTTCTGGAGAATTTCAGGATCGTTATTGGCGCATATTAGTAAACGCTGTTAGAAATAATGATCCGACAGCAAAGGTTGCCAGCAATTTGCATATACTCAACCTTATGGACGGCATTAATCGTTTGGGTCCGGATTTGGATATTATTGGTTTAGATGTATATCCTAATATGTACACAGCATATCCGGTCATCGGAGATATTGTTGGAGAGTTTGTGCGAGCAACGCGACGTGTTTTAAACAACAGAGGATGGGCTAATAAAGAAGTCCAAGTTATGGAAGCAAGTTATCCAGGCATTGATCCATCTATGGATCCATCGGATGGAGTAAGTATTGATGAATGCATGTATAAATTCTCTTATTATAGACAAAAGAAATTTGTCGAAGATGCAGTGAACTCGGCTTTAAAATTCGGGGCAAAAGGGTTTTTCTATTGGGGATTTTTAGATGATGAAAATAATAAGAGTGCTCCAGACGGAAAATTTATTAATTTTGGTAGCTTAGTTGATATTCACACTAATCGATCTTCCTATTCCTTTAAACCGGCGGCATCAGCTTTTTTGACAACAGGAATCACAGGAGGACTTGCCAAAAGATCGCATGGAAATGAAGAGGAGACAATTGCTACAGTACCGACCGAGTACGGTTTGTCGCAGAATTATCCTAATCCATTCAATCCAACTACAGTCGTTAGCTATCAGCTTCCAGCGGCCGGTCATATGACGTTGAAAATATATGATATGTTGGGAAGAGAAGTAGTGACATTAGTGGATGGAATCAAAAACGCCGGATATTATAATGCGACATTCGATGCATCACGGTTAGCAAGCGGAGTCTACTTCACGCGGTTTACTGCACAACCGCAGGATGGTAGTAAATCGTTTGTCCAGGTGAGAAAGATGTTGATGATGAAATGAGTGATTGAATCTAAGAGCAAATAAGTAGTTAAGAGAAAGCCCGATTCTAAAAGTTTGGAATCGGGCTTTATAATTTCAAGTTTTTCTAAAAAACTCCAGAAGAATTCTTCCTTGAAGTACATTATTGCTTGCCAGAAGAGAATTTCGTATTTTTTTGGTGCGGAATGGTTTGCGAAAGATGAAATATAATCTCCAGTGATTGCGATGAGTAAAACACAACAGCAAAAAAACTTACCGAAATTAAAAGTTCTCGTTGTTGATGATATGGCTTCCATGCGGATGCTGGTAACGGAGTATCTTCGGCGGAATGATCATGTTGTTGTTGTAGGAGAAGCTGGCAACGGAGATGAGGCAATTTCTCAAGTGAAAGAGTTCTCTCCTGATATCGTGCTGATGGATATTAGCTTAGCAGGGATGAGCGGTGTGGAAGTAACGCGCAAAATTAAATCCGACTTTCCAAATGTCCGGATCTATCTTTTTTCGGCATACGACGTGGGCGAATATCGCGATTTGAAATATGATTCCCCCTGCGATGGGTTTATTCAGAAATCGCGTCTGAAAATAGAGTTGCAGCAAATGATTCAAACAGAATTGGAACGGAAAGACGCACCTTAGGTAATCGAAAGACAAAAAGGTCAAAAGAATTAAGGGAATCTCAAAAAACTCCAAATCACAAATTACAAATAGCAAACAAATTCCAATGGTAAAAAACCAAACACAAAAAATCATTTTTTCGATCATTGAGTATTTGGGATTTAGTCATTGTTTGAAATTTGATATTTGGAACTTGAATTATTAGAGACGCCCTTAATACAATCCGCTTGCTCCACCAAGCGAGCACCTATCACCGCAGCACGATTTCTCCATTCCGCACACCTTCTCATCGCAGTGTGCCGAAGATGCTCCTTTCGTTATAATACTGGATAGAGAAATTAACTTCGTATGCTGATGCGAACCGCAGTGAGGACACACTATATCCTCACTCAGTTCCTTTCCCTTATGCAGAATGTCATACATCGTGGTGCAACCAGTACATCGATAATCGAAGATGGGCATAGCAAGTTCATCCATTTATTCGTTTGATGTAATACTAAAAAAAGTTGTTTTCAATTTCGGTTGTATTCTCAGTCATCTCTGGCGCTTGTCCGGGTGTGCCAACAAATTCATCCGTCGGGACTAAGGAGTTTTGGCTGAACTGTAAGCCAAGAACTTCTCGGTAAAGACGTGAAGATGTCATCTTGGCTGTTTCTTTGAAATTGGTAAAGAGTGTCGATGCAAGGGCATCCGATTGGGGTACAGCTTTCGCAGGTATACCCTTTACTTGTTCGATGCGTTCGCGGTCAGTCGGATTCTTGTCGGGAATTCCTGTCAAGTTTTTTAAAGCAGCGTCTTTCGCTTTTGAAGTATCCCCGGCAGGTGTTTGTTTCATATTAGTAGAAACGAGACGAACGAAATCATTCGGCAAAGAATTATCTTCTGGTTTTCTCTGCCTTTTCAACTGAGAGAATGCTTCCTTCAAAGCAATGTTGAGCAAGTGCAGTTTAGAAAGAGATGATTCAAAAGCCTCGGGACCGGAAAGACGCACTGCATATCGGTCGGCGTCGAACTCCATGAGACGTATATAAAATCTGCTGATGACATTTCCCGCATGCATGAACGCTGTAAGAATTTTCCGAGACAACCAAACGGAAAGATTTGCGGCAGGTATAACAAACCAGCGCACAAAGCCGCTCGATGTTATAGATAAGATAGCCAGTTTCTGATCGATCTCATCTTCTTCGAATATGTGACGGTAAAACCATCTCTGGATGCTTGTGATGATGTAATAGAGCCGCATACCGAGCTTCTGCGTGAAATGGCCAAGCTCATGTGCCAACAGGCTTGTGAACTCTGTCGTTGTCAATTCAGACGCTGCCGGCAGTCCGATGATCAATGTAAGTTCATCTTCTAAAAACCCTATCATTCCTTGTCGGAACCCGGCAGAAGCATGCACTGAACAATCGACTTCAATGGTAGAAGGTATTTTAGAGCCGATGGATTGGCAGAGCTTATCAACGAAAGCATAGAGTGCCTGTTCCTTCTTCCGGGAAAGAGCAACGGCAAACCGTTTCGATACAGGTCGTGCGATAAGAGGTTTGAGCATTGATACAATCAACAATATCCCGATGAACATGGGAATGATATATAAAGGGATTTCTATGATCAGGGATTTTCCTTCGAGAAGAGAAGTATTATCGATAACATGGTCAAAAGTTGTGCTTGCGATGAAGAGAATGAGAAAGACATACAAGAATAAGAGGGAAACCATTCCTACAGCTGTGAGTATCAATCCTGAAGTATGTATTGGGGAATTCAGTTCATACGATTGCCCTGTTTTCGATGCGAACTTACTTCTGGGTGATGAAGGACTGCCGGACTTTGACCCTTTGGGATGTTGTCCGTTTTTCATTAAGCCGCTCGCCTGAGGTGAATGTATTACCTTCATTGGTTCAAAGTAGCAGAGCGCTCCCGCATTCTTCAATTCAGCAATATATTCTTGTGCGGCGGTATAATCGAGATTATTATTGATCGTAACGGATTTGCCGGTGAAGAGTTTATCGATTTGTTCCGGTGAAGTCTTAAAAAGTTGAGTAAGACGTTCTTTTACTGCTGGAAGCTCTTGTCCCGGTTCTATGTCTCCATTGAAGAGAATCCTATATTTTTGTGTTTTGCCTTCAACCACAGGCTTTTTTTGTTGTTCAATAATTGGCTGATCTGGTTTTAATAATGAACGCAATACATATTGAAGTATGCCGCCGTGCTTATAGTAGTCAACTTCATTTGGTGTATCAATTCGGCATACTACAGTGAAATTTTTCTTTGAGCCGTTTTGCGATATTGCTGTAACCGTTATTTTTTTTCTTGGTTTAAGGTTGTCAGCGAGTCCTTCAATATCGAATGCCTCAAATCCAGAAATTCCAAGCATCTGATAATTCTGTCCTTCTTCGAATTGTAAGGGGATAATGCCCATCCCGATAAGGTTACTGCGATGAATGCGTTCGAAACTCTCGGCGATAACTGCCCGTGCACCAAGCAAAGCTGGACCTTTTGCTGCCCAATCGCGCGATGAACCTGAGCCATACTCTTTTCCTGCAATAATAATAAGAGGTATGCCATCTTCTTTGTACTTCATCGCTGCATCGTAAATCGATATTGGATCTTTTGAAGAAGGATGGAGAGTGATGCCGCCTTCTCTGCCCGGAACCAATAAGTTCGTCAAATGAATATTCGCAAATGTTCCGCGCATCATAATTTCGTGATTGCCGCGCCGCGAACCGTACTGGTTAAAGTCTTTCTTCTGAATGCCTAAGGACATCAGGTAACTGCCTGCAGGAGTATTTTCAGTGAATGAACCTGCAGGTGAGATATGATCTGTGGTGACAGAATCGCCGAGGAGGGCAAGTACTCGTGCGTTATGAATGTCCTGCAAAGATTGTGGCTCACGTGAAAAATTCTCAAAATACGGCGCTGCTTTAATGTACGTCGAGTCTGCATCCCATGGATACTGCACTCCGGTTGGGATAGGGATATTTGTCCAGCTTTCGTCGCCTTCAAAGACATTGGAATATTCCTGCTTGAACATCTCCGGCTTCACACTTTGACGTATTGTCTGTTCCACTTCCTGAGGAGATGGCCAGATGTCTTTGAGAAATACAGATTCACCATTTTTTCCGACACCGATAGGATCTTTTCCGAAATTTATATCCATTGTTCCGGCAAGTGCGTATGCGACAACGAGCGGTGGCGAAGCAAGGTAGTTTGCATGTGTATACGGATTGATGCGTCCTTCAAAGTTTCGATTTCCTGAGAGAACCGCTGCTGCAATGAGATCGTTCTCTTGTATTGCCCTTGCGATTTCTTCTGGAAGCGGACCGCTATTCCCAATGCACGTTGTGCATCCATAACCAACGAGATGGAAACCAAGTAATTCCAGAGGCTGCATCAAGTTTGCGTCCCGAAGATATTCGGTAACTACTTTCGATCCGGGCGCTAAACTTGTCTTCACCCAGGGCTTCGACAGCAATCCTTTCTCAATAGCATTCTTCGCAAGCAGTCCTGCGGCGATAAGGACAGATGGATTTGATGTATTTGTGCAGCTTGTAATGGCGGCGATGACGACAGAACCATGCTGCAGGTTGTGCTGGCGTCCTTCAATTTCAACATTGACACTCTTGAGAAAACTGGGTTTTATTGAATCGTCCGAATAATGTGCCCAAGTAGCCGCGGCCATTTTATCGATGGCAACGCCCTTACTTTCGAGAATCTCGACGAGTGACGAGCGAAACGAAGCTTTCGTCCTTGAGAGTGAAATACGATCTTGCGGTCGTTTTGGTCCGGCAATACTCGGTTCGACAGAAGCAAGGTTCAGTTCGAGCACATCAGAAAATTCCGGTTCCGGAGTTTCTGCGGTGTGGAAGAGGCCTTGTTCTTTGAGATACGTTTCCACGAGTGCAATTTGTTCTTCACTCCGTCCTGTGAAGCGGAGAAAATTGATTGTCTCGGTATCAGCAGGAAAGAAACCCATCGTAGCGCCGTACTCGGGAGCCATGTTTGCTATGGTTGCACGATCGGCGAGCGTGAGCGAAGATAATCCGGATCCAAAAAACTCAACAAACTTTCCGACAACGCCTTTTCTCCTCAGCATTTGTGTTATAGTGAGCACAAGGTCTGTGGCGGTAGAACCCGCCCGCAATTTTTCATGCAATTTGAATCCGACCACTTGTGGAATCAACATGGAAATTGGCTGACCAAGCATTGCAGCTTCTGCTTCAATACCGCCAACACCCCAGCCGAGTACACCAAGCCCGTTGATCATGGTCGTGTGCGAATCAGTTCCGACGAGTGTGTCCGGATAGGCAAGCAGTTCACCATCATGTACTGAAGAGAAGACGACTTGTGCGAGATATTCAAGATTGATTTGATGAACGATTCCGGTATTCGGTGGTACGACACGGAAGTTCTTGAATGCCTGTTGTCCCCAGCGAAGAAAAGCATAGCGTTCATGGTTTCGCTTAAATTCGAGTGCAGAATTATTTTGAAAAGCTTCAGGTGTCCCATATTCATCCACTTGTACCGAGTGATCGATGACGAGATCTACAGGCTGCAGAGGATTAATTTTATTTGGATCGCCTCCCATCATAATCATTGCATCACGCATGAGGGCAAGATCAACAATACATGGCACACCGGTGAAGTCCTGTAAGAGGACGCGTGAAGGCATAAAGGCGATTTCTTTATCCGGTTTTGCTTTCGAATCCCAGCGTGCCAAACCTTCAATATCTTCTTTTCGAACAATCCTCCCATCTTCACGCCGTAAAAGATTTTCCAGAAGAATCTTCAGTGACATCGGAAGGTGCGAAAGCTGAATGCCTATGGATTGTTCTAATGCACGAAGGGAATAGAATGAAAAGGTTTTTGTGCCAACGCGGATGGTTTTTGTCGTTCGATATGAATCGACACTTTTCATGAAATCTTTCCTTGCCAGATAAAAAGCATTTTAACGTTACTAATATACAAAAAATAATCAGGTGGAAAAGGTTTTTTGGAAAACGATGAGCAGATTATCTATCGGTTGTTCAGAATTAAGTGCGGAGATGTCCGTACGCTGTATCAGACTTTTCTTATTGAACGGGAAGAGAGTTCTGTCTATATTATCAATATAATTGAAGGAGATACTCGAAAAAATTGCCCAAACGGACAGATATTAAATCCATCCTCATCATCGGTTCCGGCCCTATCGTGATCGGCCAAGCGTGCGAATTTGATTATTCTGGAACCCAATCCTGTCGTGTCCTTCGTCAGGAAGGGTATCGTGTGATCCTTGTCAACAGTAATCCGGCAACAATAATGACCGACCCGGAATTTGCTGACGCTACATACATAGAACCTATCACCCCGGAATTTGTTGAAAAGATCATCGAACGCGAACGCCCAGATGCTATTTTGCCAACCATGGGTGGACAGACGGCGCTGAACACCGCTGTTGCTTTGGCGGAAAGCGGAGTGTTGAAGAAATATGGCATTGAACTTATCGGAGCAAAGCTTGAAGCTATCAAAATGGCAGAAGACCGTGAGTTGTTTCGCAAGGCGATGGATCGTGCCGGACTTCAAAGCGCACGAGGCGGTTTTGTCAATTCACTGGATGAAGCTTTAAAAGTTGCAGAGTCGATCGGTTTTCCAATTATTATTCGCCCGTCGTTCACATTAGGCGGAACAGGCGGCGGTACAGCGTACAACATCGAAGAGTTTAGCACAAAAGTTGTCCACGGTCTTACCAGCAGTCCCATCCATCAAGTACTCGTTGAAGAATCGGTCATTGGGTGGAAGGAATATGAGCTGGAAGTGATGCGCGATCTGAAAGACAATGTCGTTATCATCTGTTCGATTGAGAACTTCGACCCGATGGGTGTGCATACCGGCGATTCCATTACCGTGGCGCCGGCGCAGACGCTTACCGATAAAGAATATCAACGGTTGCGCGATGCTTCGATTAAGGTCATCCGGGAGATTGGTGTAGAAACGGGCGGCTCGAATATCCAATTCGCAGTGAACCCGAAAGATGGGCGGGTGTTAGTAATCGAGATGAATCCGCGCGTATCGCGTTCATCGGCGCTGGCATCAAAAGCAACCGGCTTTCCGATCGCGAAAATTGCCGCAATGCTTGCTGTCGGGTATACGCTGGATGAAATTCCTAATGACATAACAAAGTTAACGCCGGCTTCCTTTGAGCCGACAATTGATTACTGTGTCGTGAAGATTCCGCGGTGGGATTTTGAAAAGTTTAAAGGAGTGGACGATACGCTCGGTGTGCAGATGAAATCCGTCGGCGAGGCAATGTCCATTGGCAGAACATTCAAAGAGGCACTACAGAAAGCGCTTCGCTCACTGGAACAAGGACGCTTCGGTCTCGGTGCAGATGGAAAAGATATTGTGAATATTCGTGAGCTCTCTGAGACTGAGAAGATTGAATGGAAGCGAAAGGTTCTGGATCGGATTAGAATTCCACGCCCAAACAATATATTTTACCTTCGGTACGGATTTCAGCTTGGCTTGACGATTGAAGAACTCTTTCAGGCAACAGGAATCGATCCGTGGTTTCTCTATAACATCAAACAAATCGTTGAGATGGAAGAAGAGTTGTATTTATACAGAGCATGATTTGTCTATAACAAAAGGTAACTACTCAGTGTATTTTTTTGTTAGAAATAGAAAAATTCATCCCCTCTCTTCATAGGAGAGGGGTAGGGTGAGGTCAAAGAACAAGAGACCCCACCTTAGTCCTCCCCTAAGAGGGGAGGAGACAAATGAGAAAATTGTATTATCGAAGAACACACTGAGTAGTCTCTCAACAAATGGAAGCATTTGTGTTTTGAAAATAATAACTCGGATGAGTTATATTGAAGGAATGACAGGCAAGTGAAGGCAAGTAAATTGAAATCAAAAGAACTTGGAAAAGTAACTCCCGAACTTATGCGGAAAGCAAAAGAATACGGTTTCTCCGATCGTCAGTTAGCAGAAATATGGGGGACGAAAGAATCGGCGATCCGGATTATGCGGAAGAAGATGAATGTGATTCCGGTTTATAAAACGGTGGATACATGCGCGGCAGAATTCGCTGCATCGACACCATACCACTACTCGACATACGAGCGCGAGAATGAATCCGTAAGAAGCAGCAAGAAGAAAGTAATTATCCTCGGCGGTGGACCGAATCGCATCGGTCAGGGAATTGAATTCGATTATTGCTGTGTGCACAGTGTCATGGCTCTGCGCGAAGAGGGGTATGAGACTATTATGATCAACTGTAACCCGGAGACCGTCTCAACCGATTACGACACGACCGACAAGCTGTATTTCGAACCGCTGACACTTGAAGATGTGCTGAATATTTGCGATCACGAAGAACCGTATGGTGTTATCGTCAGTTTTGGCGGACAAACACCGCTGAAGATTGCCAAAGCTCTAGACGAAAATGGCGTACACATTCTCGGCACATCGCCGGAAGGAATCGATCTAGCTGAAGACCGTGAGCGATTTGGCGCGTTGCTGCGAAACCTCAAAGTTGTACATCCAAAATACGGTACAGCGTACACTGTCAATAATGCGGTGCTTGTAGCGGAACAGATCGGTTTTCCCGTACTTGTCCGCCCGTCCTATGTGCTTGGTGGCCGCGCGATGGAAGTGTGCTATACCAAGGACGCCTTGCGCGGTTATATGAAAAAGGCTGTCGATGTTTCACCGGATCATCCTGTGCTCATCGATTGTTTCCTTGAAGATGCATTTGAATATGACGTTGATTGTGTCTGCGATGGCAAAGATGTCATGATTGGCGGCGTTATGCAGCACATTGAGGAAGCGGGAATCCATTCGGGTGACAGTGCCTGTGTTCTTCCGCCGTATATGATGTCGGAAAAGATATTGGATGAAATCATGGCGACTACTGTAAAATTGGCAAAAGCACTCAAGGTTGTCGGATTGATGAATGTGCAATTTGCAATGAAGGATGATGTCGTGTATGTATTGGAGGTCAATCCTCGCGCGTCCCGTACGGTGCCGTTTGTCAGCAAAGCAACAGGTGTTCCTCTGGCAAAGATAGCCGCAAAGGTGATGGTAGGAAAGACACTGGATGAGCTTGGGTATAAGAATTTTGATTTCCGAAAATTAAAACACATATCGGTGAAGGAAGCAGTTTTTCCGTTTGCAAAGTTTCCGCAGACGACAGTGTTCCTTGGCCCAGAGATGCGTTCTACCGGCGAAGTGATGGGAATCTCCGATAACTTTGGCGCATCCATTGCCAAGTCGCAGATTGCGGCAAGTAACACTCTGCCGACAGGCGGGACGGTATTCTTTAGCGTGAATAATAATGATAAGAATGAAATATCGCTTAACATTGCGCGAGAGCTACAAACGCTGGGATTCTCTCTGATCGCTACAGCGGGAACGACGAACTTTTTCAATTCTCATAATATTCCATGTGAAAAAGTTTTTAAAGTGAATGAAAGCCGTCCGAATTCTGTAGATCTCATTAAGAACGGAAAGATTCAACTCGTCATTAATACTCCTTTAGGTGCAACTTCCCGGTACGACGAATATGCCATCGGATGGGCGGCATTAGAACATAAGGTCGCGTTCATTACCACTCTCTCTGCCGCTGCTACTGCGGTGAAAGCAATTCAGAAAGTAAAAGAAGGAGGATTGACTGTGAAGAGCATTCAGGAATATTTAAAGGAAAGTGAATTGTTGAGGGTTAAAAAGCAGTAAAGAGTAGCCAGTTAATTTTCAGACACCACCTTGATCCTCTCTTTGGAGGGGAGGAGACCAAGTAGCTGCAGAGAGGAAAATAGAAATTTTATCACATTACACAGGGAATATATGGATCGCAAGAAAATTCATTTAGGTGTTTTTGTTGTTATGATTGCAATGTTCATGATTACATTGCCGATGCCATCTTTAGGGCAGACATCCCGATTTCGCCACAAAGTTGACAAGTCCGAGATACTCCTGCAATTCCAAAAACAATTATTCAAATCGCTGAACTCGAAGTTGGAAGAATTTCAACAAGCATTTGATGAAGACTATCAGGCAGAAGATTATGTCTTTGATGCATTTGAGGTGTTTAAGAAAGCAGATTCTTCCTATGAACCGGTACTGCAAAATTGGGTAAAGCAATTTCCAGCTTCCTATGCACCATACGTTGCACGTGCCGAATACTATTGCGCGTGTGCTTTGCAGGCACGCGGGAATAAACGTGCAATAGAAAAAGATCAAAATGAATACAAAGAAATGAAACGGTATTATTCCCTTGCACTCCTCGATATTGATCAAGCATTGAAATTAAATGTCGGGATAGATGTGTGCTATGCCTTGAAAGTGGAAATTGGGATGGCATTGGAAAAAGAGGAATTGATAACCAATGCTCTTGTTGAAGCCACAAAATATCATCCCTATGAATATCGAGTGAGATTGAAATACTTACAGACACTGACACCGCGAAATGGCGGTTCCTATGAAAAGATGGAAGGATTCATTGCGAGTTGTGCAAAGTTTGCTGTCTACAATCCAAAAATTAAAGAACTTTCTGCTGCTATTCCTGCCGACAAGGGAAGCGCATTTTCTTATCTGGGGAAGTATGACCAGGCGGTGAAGATGTACATTGAAGTGTTGGAGTATTCAAATTATCATTCCTATTATGCCGCCCGCGGCGATGCATATGCTAAATTGCAGGACTACAAACACGCGTTGGAGGATTATGACCGTGCATTGGAACTGAGTCCGAATGATCCTGAGTATTTGCTCCGCAAAACGCGGGCAATCGCTCAACAGAAGCGTTTTATTGATGCACAGAAAATGCAGAGACAATCAAATCAATCAGATACATACGATGATTGGCCTCCGAAGAAATCTTCCAAGATCGAAAATGAGCAGGCAATTAAGCATGCGCAAAAAGGGAACGATTTCATGAGGGCTGGACAATATGAACAGGCAATTTCGGAATATACAGAAGCTATTCGCATTCTGCCGGATGAATATATCTTGTACCACAACCGAGGTACTTGTTATCTTCAAATAAAAAACGATGAAGCGGCATTACAAGATTTTCTTCATGCCATCGAAAGAAAGCGTGACGATATTGAGGCGTATATTAAAATCACATTCATCTATGCCGATCGCAGAATGTATGACGATGCACTCAACTCTATCACCACGGCAATAACATTGAAACCCGACAATGCAGAGGCAATCTATTATCGCGCAAAGGTTTATGAAAAAAAAGGAATGAATGTTGACGCGCTGCAAGATGCAAAACAAGCCTGTGAAATGGGATATCAACGTGCTTGTATGGAATATAGAATGGGGAAATGACATTTGGGATAGAACAGCGAAAAACATTTTACATATAGTCTATAAAAGGATAGAATGGAAAAACATGTATGTCCATGGTATCTGGGATACGTATTAGCAAGTCCGTTACGGCGGCTCTATCAAAATCCAGAGAAAATCCTTAGCCCTTATCTAAAGCAAGGGATGAAAGTTTTGGAAGTGGGACCCGGGATGGGATTCTTTAGTTTGCCTATGGCAAGGATCGTCGGTGAATCTGGGCGGATATTCTGCATCGATTTGCAGGAGAAAATGCTGCAGAGTCTTCGACGCCGCACAATGAAGGCAAATCTTCTTGGCAGAATAGAGATGCGTCTTTGCAGCGAGTCTTCGCTTCAAATTGATGATCTTGCAGGTTCAATAGATTTTGCTTTGGCTTTTGCGGTTGTTCATGAAGTGCCGGATCAAAAACTACTTCTTAAGGAAATCTGTAATTCACTCAAGAAAGACGGACTGCTCTTTATATCCGAACCAAAAGGACATGTGACAAAAAAGAATTTGAGAAAACATTTGTCTTTGCGCAAAGCAATGGAATGAAAAAAGTAGATTCTCCGAACATACGTGGAAGCCATTCAGCTGTGCTGAAAAAAGTTTAAATGAAAAACGTTGAAATTCTTATTCGCAAGAAACACATCCACTGAAGGTTATGTATGAATCATTTATATAGGAGGATGAACCATGTCGTATACATATGATCAGTTGAGCAAGATGACTGTAGCTGAACTTCGGAAAATTGCCGATGGAATTGAGCACGAAGCTGTGCATGGCCATAGCACGATGCACAAGGAAAAACTTTTACCTGCCATCTGTAAAGCGTTGAACATCGAAACTCACGCGCACCATCAAGTAGTTGGCATTGACAAGACGGCGATGAAAGCAGAAATAAGGAGTTGGAAGAAGAAACGGACAGAAGCGCTTACTAACAAGGATTATGTGAAGCTGAGTGAAATTCGTCAACATATCCATGACTTGAAAGTGAAACTGCGTCGATCCATATTGTAAATAGACATGTGTGAAGTTGAGCAAATAAAAAATTTCCCTTTGTCAAAATAGATCCATGTCTTAAAGTTTTTTTTGCTTAATCTTGCATCCTATTTGGCTTTATTGTAAATTAAGCCATTAGAAGTATCACCTGAAACAGTGCTTTAAGTCAGAATTGATAACTCTCAAAGTATTTTCAAAGCGTCAAAAGAAACAAGGGAATAATCTGTTTCAATCTGCGTTTCTGTTTTTTCTTCTTATAGCGATATTCGGATTTCTTATACCTACTTCAGCACAAGATGTTCCACTGCAACAGGCGCCAACTGTAGCGGAAGAGCAGGACTATACATTTGCTTATGGACTCTATCGCGATAGTCTTTTCCAGCTTGCTGGTCAGCAATTCCAAGCCTTCGCCTCGAAATATCCCAACAGTATTAAGCGGCAGGATGCAGCGTTCCTTGGTGTTGAATGTCTTTTTCAATCGTCCCAATTTCAAAATGCGGGAACAAAGTACATCGAATTCATTCAACAGTACCCGACATCACGCTATGTTCCAGAGGCTTATCTCAAACTTGGACAATCACGCATTCGTCTAAAAAAGAACAGTGAAGCGATTACTGCATTTAAAACCGTGCTCGAAAATTACAGCGAAAGTGAAAAAGCCGGTGAAGCTGCATATTGGATCGGTGAAGCTTCTCTACGAAATGATGACACACAAAACGCTCTGAAGTATTATACGCTTGCATATGAAAATTTTCCAAAGAATCGATTGCGTGACTATACGCTGTATTCCATTGCGTGGACATATCAGAAGCGGAACGAATACGCAAAAGCGGCTGATTGGTATGGCAAGTTAATCTCAGAGTTTCCGCAAAGTACTCTCACACCCGGAGCGTATGTCCACACTGGTGAGTGTTTCTATTATGCGAAAGAATACCAGCGAGCTATTGACGTATTGACGAAATCACGTCTGGCTATTCACGATGAAGAAGAATTAGGGAATGCGGATTATCTTATCGCCGAAGCGTTTTACAAGTTAGGCGATAATGATAGCGCTCAGAGACGGTACAAACAATTTCTTGTTGATCATCCTCAGCACAAACTTGCCCCAGAAGTACTGTATGTATTAGGATGGAGTTATCTCAATCAAAAGAACTATCCCAAAGCGATTGAAATTTTTCATACACTTGCCGAACGATCCGATGAACTCGGCTACGCTTCACTCTATCGCCGATCGGTCGTAGAGCGTCTGATGGGAAAAACCGATAAAGCACTGCAAACACTCGATGAAGTGCTCAAACGTGAATTGCAGGGAGAATGGTCCGATAATGCCCTATTTGATATCGGCATGATTTATTTTGAAGAAAACAATCTCGGTGAAGCGAAATCGTATTTTCAACGACTCATAACGGAATTTCCGAAGAGCGATGTGTTGGCAGATGGATGCAGGATGCTTGGCGAGTGTTTCCTGACGGAAAATAATTTCAAAGATGCACAGGGCTGGTTTGAAAAGGCATTGGCAATTCCCGCTGCATCGTTCGATGTGAAGGTTGAAGCAGGGTTTCAATCGGCGTTGTGCATTTTTAAGTTGAAGCAATACAAAGATGCAGCAGCGAAGTTTGCGGCATTCATTCAGCAATATCCAAAACATCCAAAATCTGGTGAGGCAAAATTCTATCAGGCAGAAGCAGAATATCGACTTGGCAATTTCGGCAAATCGACCCGACTCTATCAGGAGTCCGCGGAGGGTTCCGGTACGACGAAGAAAGAAGAATCTTTCTATGGCGTTGCGTGGTCTTTCTACAAGCAAGGTGAATTTCAACAAGCAATCAAATCGTTTGAGCAGCTTTTGGTAGGATATCCGAAAGGGAAGTTTGCATTTGATGCCCGCTTACGGTTAGGGGATGCATATTTCTTCCTGAAAGAATACAAAAAAGCAATCGGCAGCTATCACACGCTCATCCGTCTTTATCCAGACAGCGCTTCTATCGATTATGCATATTATCAGCTTGGACAGAGTTACGTCATGGATGGAAATAATACAGAAGCCATTAAAGTATTTGAGGGATTGATCAAAGCATTACCGCAGTCCACACTTGCCGACGATGCACAATTTGCAAAGGGCTGGATCAACTTTCAGCGAAAAGAATATGGAGAGGCAATCAAGGAATTTCAAGAGTTAGTGAAGAAATATCCCAACAGCGAGCTTGTGCCCCGCGCGTATTACAGTCTTGGCGATAGTTATTATAATCTTCAACAGTTTGTGGCGGCCGAGAAATCGTACCGTGAAGTGCTCAGGCAGTTCCCGAAGAGCAATTATGTTGCCGATGCCACGACCGGAATTCAGTATTGTTACATTGCCCAGGGGAAAGATGCCGATGCGGTAGAAGTTATTGACGACTTTGTAAAAGAGAATCCAACTTCGGCTGCTTCGGAAGATCTTCAATTGAAAAAAGGAGAACTGTTTTTTAATAAGAAGAAATATGCAGATGCAGAAAAAGTCTACCGTGGATTTGCCGAAACGAATCCCAACTCCAAGCTTTTAGCGTCCGCGCTGTACTCTCTGGCAAAATGCTATCGCGTGGAAGGAAATCCGGATGAAGCTGCGCTCACATTTGAACGCGCGGCAAACACTCCAAACGCTTCAGAAAAAGTGATTGGAGAATCGTTATTTGAGGCTGCGGAAATTTACGATTCTCAGCATAAAACGGAAAAAGCCATTCTTGTTCTACAGCAGGTTCAAGAGGAAGTGAAAGACCCCGAGATCATAGCAGAGGCAAAGGTGCGAACAGGTCGATCATTTCAGCTGGCGAACAACACAAAAGATGCAAGCGCACAATTTGAACAGGTAATCAAAGATTTCGGGGACTTACCGATTGCAGATGAAGCAAGGGTTGCACGAGCAAGAATTTATTTTCAAGAAGGTGCGTTCGATCAAGCGAAAACCATTGCAGAAAAAATTGCGACATCACGCAAAGACGAACTCGGCGCAGAAGCCCAGTACATTGTTGGTGCATCACTTGCGGGAAAGAAAGAATGGGCCAATGTCATTACGACACTGCTTCGAGTGAAATATATTTTCCCCTTATATGAACGATGGGTCGGAAGAGCATATCTTGGTTTGGGTGATGCGTATGAGCAAACAAAAGATGCGAAACGCGCTCGTGAATCATATCAAGCCGTGCTGAAATCAAAGACCGACAAATCGGTAATTGAAGAAGCGCAACGTCGCCTCAAAAGAATGGAGCAGCATTAGTGCGCAGGATGTTTGGTTTGCTGGAATGGAGCTTTATGCTGTTGCTGTTCGTACCTATGACGGTTTTGCTTGCACAAGAGAATCAGAAGGAGCAAGAAAAGAAAAATCCGGAGAGTCAAAATCTGGACATCGGAGCACCGCAGCAGGATACGAGTAATTCAGTTCCGAAAGCAGTGCAGCGGCAGCTTCCAAAATTTGATTTGCCGGAATATGTCATTACGGGTGTTGCATCAGTAGATTTACCGAAGGTAGAGAAAATTTCTTTCGAAGATGTTGAGGATGCGATACATACAAAGAGAAAGTCATTCGGAAATATAAAGCGGGAACGTGAAACGATGGAACTGGAAGTGAAGCACTTGGATGATTCGCAAGCAAAGAAGAACACATATTCCGGTATGGTGCAGACGGGAATCGGTTCGTACTTCACACCTCAAGCAGGATTTTGGTTCGGTCAGTCGCTGCCGAATTATCAGTATACTTTTGGCGGTACATATCATCTCACCAATGGATTTGCGCAACACACTGATCAATCAGATGGAAGTTTTACAGCAGCGGGCAGAACATATCTTGCATCAAACAAACCGATGATTCAGAACGCAGCGCTGGATGGCGGGTTCGGTTACAAGAGTGAATCATTTCGTTTCTACGGTTCAACAACACCCAATCTCCAACGGACGATTTCTGATTTCCAATTGAAAGTGGGAATAGAAAATCAGGCAATGAACAATCTTCCCTATTCGGTCGGAATTTCTCTCGATAACATTGATGTGTCGGATTCATCTGCCTCTGCAAATGAAACTCGCTTCGATCTGAATTTACAAACCGTACTGCCCATTGCTTCTCTTCCTCTTCAAATGAAATTTCATGGGATGACTGCATCAGGCGGATTGGGATTTATGGATATCTCAGGCGGCATTCAAAATTATTGGTATGCAGGATTGCTCTTTGAGGGATCATTGCATGTGTATTGGGCAGAAGGAATGGCAGGACAGAGCCTTTTTCGCCTGCGTCCGCATTTGATTGTAAGTTATCCAATAACATCGCAGCACCGCGTGTACGTGTCATATAAGCCAATGGTCATTCCGATGACGCTGGCATCGAATATTCGAGTAAATCGATTTCTTTCTGCTGTTTCGCCGATACGACACGCAGATGTAAGTAATGCGGGCGAGCTTGGCGTTGAATCGGACTGGAATGAGATGGTTCGAAGCCGCGTGTCCTTTGGTGTGAAATCAATCAGTGATTTGACCATGTTCTCAGAGTTCTCAGATTCTTCTCGCCATGGAGTCTGGACGTTGGCATACAACGAACATGTAACAATTATCACATTTTGTGCGGAAATGGTTGCAAAGTTCGAGTCAAATGATTATTTTGCTTCTACCATAATGCTTCGATCGATGAAAGATTCGTTTTTAGGAAAACGAATTCCATATTTTCCTACGATCGAAGCTGGATGCCGCGCAAGCCACAGATTTAGAACGACGTTTGTGGTGAGTGCAGATGTAAGGTTTGTTGGAGAGCAGCAAGCTGATCTTATTGGAAGATCGACAGTTTCAGGTTACGCTGTAATTGATGTGAGCGGTGAATATGCACCTCTCGATTTTGTGAGACTCTCGATCGGAATAAAAAATTTGACAGATGCGCGGTACGAAACGTGGAGAGGATATCAAGAGTTTCCTCTCACGATGTACGTTACAGTTCAAGTGAAATGGTAATTAACAGCAAGAAATCATTAACGGTTAAAAACTTCCAAACAATAAGGAGGATTATTCCATGCCAGATTTGAACCTCATTGATGAAGGTGGGTTTGACGAAGCGCCGGTGCCGGTGGCTCCTCCGGTGAAAAAGAAAATTAGTAAGGGCGGTGGTGGTGGCGGCGGCGGAGGCTTTAAAACAATTTTACTCATCGTCTTTTTACTCCTCATTGTGGGAGGGACCGTGTATTTTTTAAACCAACGCGGGATCATTAAGCTTTGGGGTAAGAAAAAAGCACAGGTCGCGCAAATGCAAGAAGAGCCATTCCAGCAAGAACCGATCGATCAACCAGCACAGGAACCAACGCAAGCACCACAGCAACAAACTGATACATCCCATGTTGCATTGGTCGAAACAGCTCCGGTTGAAGAGAAAGTAGAACCTCCGAAGGAGACGGTGGAGAAGGAAGAAGTTGCTGAGACTGAGTCTGTATCAAAACTCAGTGAGATGAGCGGCGAGTTTACTGTACAAGTGATCGCATATCGTGAGAAGAGTAAGGCAGTAGAGACTTCGAAGAATCTAGAATATGCAGGATATCCTTCATTTGTCGAAAAGGTTCCAATGAAGGGAGGAGCCTGGTACACCGTTCGCATTGGCAAATATCCGTCTCGTGAGGATGCACAGAAAGCAGTGAAAAATTTTGCAGCGCAGTTGCAAGCACACTACGTTATTGACAAGATTCGAAATAAGTAGGTGCATCAGAAACCGGCTCACGATTATATGCCATGTCATGCGATGATTGTGTGTATGGTGATATGCGAGAGCGTACTACAATTCGGATGAGAAGTGTGAAGTACGGCGCGAAGGAGATTGTGTGAGAGTACCGCCGCACTTAGGAAGAGTTTCATACGGTGCAGGAGAATTACGACGAGTGTATGTGAAACACATGACACTCGCCTTTATTCTTTCTATCGCACTTACACTTGCCCTCCTCAATTCGCTTTGGTTACTCGTTGATCAAGAAGCATTCAATCCAACTCCGCGGCGCGTTGTACGCATTTTTAAGTACTCCGAGATCGAACTTCCGCGCCCGCTCGGTGATGTAGAATTTGGCCTCTCTGCTTACCCCACTCTTCAGCAGGATATCTCTCCAGATGTTCTGGATGCGTCCCTTCCAGCAAATCCTCTGAGAAACCAATCGAATGCTAAAAAGCGGAATCCTCCGAAGGAACGTCAGCTCGGTGAAGGTTTGAACACTCTATCGGAATTTGGTGGTGCAGAAAAGATTCCGTTGGATGAGAAAAACGTACGGCAGAATGCATGGAGTAACAAGAACGCTCCGTCTGATCGTGATGATATATCCGGCGGGAGTGGAGAATCGCGGGAACCGTGGCGGAAGGGTGGAATTCCTGTCCCCGGTAAAACCGGTGAGCCCCCGAGTGGTGTAGATCCTTCAGGAATAGGTAGTTCATCGAAACCTTCTGTAGAGGGTACGCCATATGGTTTGGGATATGGAGACGATGGAGATGGGGAAGGCGGTGGAGGTTTCTCGATGCAATGGCTTCAAGGAATGACACGCCGAAAAATCAGCGGTGAATTACCGAAATATCCGTCCGGTACGAATGTGTCGGCTCAAGTAAAAATTCTCACCATCGTTCTTCCTGATGGAACAGTAAAGTCTGTTCAACCGGCACAGAAGGCAAATCGATTGCTGGAAGAAGCCGCTATGAAAGCCGTGCAGTACTGGAAATTTGAATCACTTGGGTCGTCTCTGTCGCAAGTGGAGCAATCGTGCGTTATCACATTTTACTTCAAGCTGAAGTAGTGCGATCAGACGGGGAGTCGTCCTTCGTTGATGGCCCCTTTGGTCCGGTAAGAAAATAAAAATAGTAGAATACAATCTCTCCGCTGGTGAGAATCAGAAGCGAAATTGTATCGCGGCTGATCTCCTTTCTCACAATTCGCCAAATCCATGAATCCAGCGGCTGCCAGTACCAGCGGACAAACCACTCGAACGAAAACAGCAGGTTTGTCAACATTGAGGAAATCGTCCAGCTGACAGCAAAAACAATTCCGACAAATGCGATTGCAAGAAATCCCTCGCTTATACTCTCCTTCTTATAGATCATAAAAGCATAAACAGCCAATACAAAATGAAGGAAGAAGATGAATGCAGAAACCATACGATCAGGACCAAAGTGTCAAAGTGAAAGAAAAAATCTCCAAGCTCTTGTCCCGAATCATCGATCTCAAATCGCTTATTCCAAATGACGAATCACTCAATCTAATATGCGTCATTTCCAAAAAGAACTGCGTGGATTGTCTTGAGAATAATTTTCAGATCGAATATTAACGACCAATTTTCGATGTAATAGATGTCGTACTTCGTTCGTTCGGTAATAGAGGCATTTCCTCGTAATCCATTGACTTGCGCCCAACCGGTCATTCCTGTTCTTACCCGATGGCGTTCCAGATAACGGGGAACCTCTTTCTTAAATTGCTCTACAAAATGTTGTCGTTCAGGGCGTGGACCTACAACGCTCATATCGCCCTTGATCACATTGATGATTTGTGGAAGCTCGTCCAGACTCAAGCGGCGCAGGATTTTGCCAATCCGGGTCGCTCTTGGATCATGTTTCTTTGACCATACCGGTCCTGTCGCATGTTCTGCATCGGTGCGCATGGATCTAAATTTGATTACTCGAAACACTTCTCCATTCAGTCCTATGCGTTCCTGAAAATATATAATAGGTCCCTTGGAGTCCAACTTGATGAGAATTGCAATTATGAGAAGGAGAGGGCTGGCAATGAAAAGAATAGATGATGCGAATACAAGATCAAACGATCGCTTCATGATGGAATTCCAAGTGCTCAATGCCGGACTCTTGATTCCCAGGAATGGAATTCCTTCGATATGTTTGATTTGGACAAGGCTCGTCATCAATTCAAGGATGTCGGGAACCATCATCATCTCCACATTTAACCCTTGGCAGTCGCGCACAAGGTTGTGGAGATACGAATGCTCTTCTTCATTCAATGCTATTAAAACCACATCAATGTTGTGCGATTTAATCAAGTCTGGCACAGATGACATGGAACCTAAGCATGGTATGTGTGGCATCGCGTCTTCTGTGCTGCCGTTCATGGAACAATACCCAAGAGCTTTATACCCGAGAGAACGATGAAAGGTAAGAGATTGAAAGACTTTGTTTGCAGCATTGCTTGTTCCAACGATGATAACACGCTTGAGGTCATATCCTTTTGAATACCACCATTGTTCAAACTTCATAATAATAAATCGGTCAACTGAGACAAACACAACGGTCGTAACGCCGATGATTCCAAAGACGACTCGTGAGTAGGAGAATGCGCGATAAAAGAATGCACCTGCCATGACCACTAACATTCCCATGATAATTATTCGCACAATGGCAAAAAACTCATCCGAAAAGGAAGAGGCGCGTCGTGGTCGATATAATCCGCGACTATGGAAAAGCAATAACCAGATGGGAATAACAACGAGTGAGCTGTTGATGTATTCCTCCAGCGGCGGAACGCCATAAGGAACAGGAATAAGTTGCGTAAATGATGGAAGGAAACGCAGCCAGTACGAAAAGAGAAACGATGCTTCGAAAGCAACCGCGTCAGTGAGTACAGTCAACAAGGGAATAAGAAAATCTTGTCGTCGTTTATTCGGCATCAATAGTCAATGAAGAGTGAATAGAATAATTATATTCAAATCCCTAATTCTTGATATCCACGTCACCCAAACATTTCCTGCTCAACTTGCTGAAAAATGATATGGCCGACAGTGATGTGGCCTTCTTGAATGCGTTGTGTATCATTTGATGGGATAATGATGGCGAGATCAGCAAGTCTTTTAGACTTACCGCCGTCCTTACCAAGGAGAGCAATCGTTACAAGTTTCATCTCATGCGCTTTTTGGAATGCGCGATTCACGCTCGCGGAATTGCCGCTCGTAGAAATTCCTATCAACACATCACCCTCATTGCCAAGTGCTTCAATAGAGCGGGTGAAAACATTGTCATATCCAAGATCGTTCGCACCTGCGGTCAGCATCGACGAATCGGTTGTAAGTGCAATTGCTGGAAGACCTGGGCGTTTGATGTGTGGACTCAGGCGAATAACAAATTCCGCTGCGAGGTGCTGCGCATCAGCGGCACTGCCGCCATTACCGCAAAGCAAGACTTTTTTCTTCGTCTTGAATGCTTGGATGATCAGGTCGATTGCTTTTGAGATTTCTCCTGAACATTGTTGCAGAATATGGAGTTTTGTCTCGCTGCTTTCTTTTAATGAATCAGCGATAAATTGATTTCTCGATTTTATGGTACTGTGCAAGGGAGTCATAAAGGATGTCCGCGTGTAAATATTTTTTATGATTGGTGAATTGCCTGTGCAAACTCTTTAATGACCATACTGTTCGAGTTCTGTTCGATGATCGTTCCGGTGACAACGAATGAAGCGCCGGCTTTGATTTTGTTCCGAGCTTCTTCAGGCGTGCAAATACCGCCGCCCACAATGACAGGCAGGGAACAATACTGAGTTACTTTTTTTATCATTTCATCCGGTACGGATTGTTTTGCTCCACTGCCTGTTTCGAGGTAGAGCATTTTTAAGCCGATCAACTCAGCCGCAAGTGCATGTGCAACGGCTATGTCTAACTTTTCACGCGGAATAGGTTTCGTATTACTCATAAACTCGGCAGAAGTGACATTGCCACCATCGATAAGCATATATCCGGTCGAGATTGCTTCTAATCCCATTCGTTTGATAATAGGAGCTGCAATAACCTGATTACCAATCAGATGATCCGGGTTGCGTCCGCTAATGAGAAGCAGAAATAGAATCGCATCTGCTTCAGAGGAAACTTGTGAAACGCTGCCGGGGAAGATAATAACCGGTGCCTTGGTGTTCTCTTTTATGGTTTTCAATGTCTCATCAAACTCATTGGAAAGCATTAAGCTTCCGCCAACGAGGAATGCATCTGCACCGGCTGATGTCGCTTCCCGGATGAAGGCTGGAAATTTTGCCTTATCGATTTTATCCGGATCAACTAACAGCAGATACCCTGCACCGCGATCGCGTTTGATTTGGAGAAGATGTTCGAGAGTTGTCATCAGATTTCCTGCTATTTTTTTAAAAGAGATTCGACAATAGATTTTGTGTGAGAGAGTGCTTCATCTATCTTCGCTATATCTTTTCCGCCTGCAGTTGCCATATGTGGACGTCCGCCGCCTCCGCCGCCCACAATTTTTGCGACTGCGCCGACTATTTTGCCTGCTTCAATCTTTTTTGTAGCTACAAGATCATCGGTAACAACGCAAACAAGCTGAACCTTGTCTTCGATGATCGAAGCAAGCAAACCGACACCACTGCCGAGCTTTGCCCGGAGTGAATCACCAAGCGATTTCAATTCATCCATCGAAGCGGCAGAAACTTTTACTGCAATCAGCTTGATGTTGTCAACCGAAACGGCGGAAGAAATCAATTCATCCATCGAGCCGGAAAGTGATTTTATGCGGGATTTCGCACGTTCTTTCTCCAGCTTTTTCTTTTCCTCGTTGTCTTGTTCAATAACATTTTTTAGAATTATTTTGTTTTTGTGTAATTGAGCAAAATAACCGGTTAATTCCGGTGAAGCCTGATTTGGAATGGTCGGAAGCTCTTTAATATCTTCAATTTGTGATTTGAATATTTCTTCAAGTCGATTATATGCAAAATTATACTCGGCTTCGAATTCACGCTCTTGTTCGATGAGATAACCAACTGCATACGTGCCCGTTACAGCTACGATACGTCTTACACCGCTGGCAATGCTACTTTCTTCACATATCTTAAAATAACCAATCTCTCCTGTGTTGTTGACGTGCGTACCGCCGCAAAATTCCGTGCTGAAATCTCCGAACTGAATGACATTGACTCGTTCTCCATATTTATCGCCAAAGAACATTAATGCTCCCATTTTCTTGGCATCTTCAAACAGGATATTGTTTAATCCGGGAGTGCGAGGAATATTCTCTTTGATTTTCTCATTCACTAATGCTTCAATATCTGTGAGTTCTTGATCGCTGAGCTTCGCGAAATGTGAAAAATCGAAACGAAAATATTCCGGGGCGACAAGCGAACCTGCTTGCTGAACATGGGTTCCAAGTATTTGCCGCAGCGCTTTATGGAGCAAATGTGTGGCGGAGTGATTACGCATAATAGAGAGGCGGCGAGGAATGTCTACCTTTGCATGAACTCGTTGTTCAAAAAAGAGATCTCCAACTTCTTCATCGACTTTATGACCGATAACATTTCCGTCTCGTTGCGTATTTGAGATATGAAGAGTAGCATCTTTGCCAATCAAGACACCGGTATCGCCAACCTGTCCTCCTGATTCGGCATAGAATGGAGTTTTGTCTAAAACAACAAATCCTTCAGCAAGACTAGTAATGCTAGCGTCACATTCAAATTCTGTATAACCAACGAATTGAGTTTGTTTGGCATCTCCAGCCCAGAATTTTAGTATTCCTGGAACATTAACGTTCTTAGCTGTCTCCCGTGATCGATTTTTTTGGTTTTTCATTAACTCTGAAAATCCTGTAGTATCTACTTTTAATCCCCGTTCTATTGCCATTAACTCTGTAAGGTCAAGTGGAAAACCAAAAGTATCATAAAGCTTAAAAGCATCTTTTCCAGTAATCATAGGAGGATTCTTCAGAATTTTTCGCCAAGCACCATCAAGTAATTCTTCAAGTCTGCTTTCTGCGATAAGATTGCCATTTCGGAAAAAACTTATCTCAGAATATTCGATTTCAGATGGCACGATATCGCCTTGGAAAAAACGACTTTCTAGAATTGTCTCTATTCCCTCGTTTCGAGCACTTAAGATGAGTGCATTTGCAAAAGCTTCATTTTCAAAAAGTTTAATTCCACGGTCAAGTGTTGCATTAAAACTTTCTTCCTCGCCCTTTATCACTCGTTGAATGTGATCTTGGTTCGTTTTAATTTCAGGGAAGATGTAGCTCATCGTCTCAACTAAGGTTGGCACAAGTTGGTAGATGAACGGTTCATGCATCCCAAGATTGCGTCCGAATCGGGCGGCGCGGCGCAGGATGCGTCGAAGAACATATCCCCTTCCTTCATTGCTCGGAATTGCACCATCGCCAATTGCGAATGTTAATGTCCGCACATGGTCGGCAATGACTCGTATAGATGTATCGATTTCAGATTGACGATTTCCGATGGTCGATTGAAGAGAACCATTGTAAGGTTGTCCAGTGATTTTAGAAATCTTATGAATGATAGGATGGAAGACATCCGAGTCGTAATTGGAATTCTTGTTTTGCAGTACTGCACAGACGCGCTCGAATCCCATTCCTGTATCAACATGTTTGGCAGGCAGGGGAGTAAGCTTGCCGGATTCATCTCGATTGTACTGAATGAAAACGAGATTCCAAATCTCCATGACATCTGCAACTCCCGCATTCACCATCGAAGCAGTTGCTGTTCCATCAAGAGTTCGGTCAATGTGAATTTCAGAGCATGGCCCGCACGGTCCGGTCTCGCCCATCTCCCAAAAATTATCTTTTTCACCGAAGCGTAATATGTGATTCGGATCGATATCTGTGGCTGACTTCCACAATTGTTCGGCTTCTTGATCGTCTTTATAGACCGTTGCCCAGAGCCGGTTCTTTGGAAGTCCCCAGACTTTTGTTAAAAGCTCCCAGGCCCATTCGATGGCTTCCTTCTTATAGTAATCGCCAAAGGACCAATTACCGAGCATCTCAAAGAATGTGTGATGATACGTATCGCGTCCAACTTCTTCAAGGTCGTTGTGCTTGCCGCTTACACGGATGCACTTTTGCGTATCAGTTGCGCGTGTATAACTGCGTTTTCCTGTGCCAAGGAAGACATCCTTGAATTGGTTCATACCTGCATTAGCGAAGAGCAGGGTAGGATCGTCGTACGGTACAACCGGAGCGCTTGGAACAATGGTGTGTGCGCGTTCTTCAAAAAATTTTAGAAAACTGTTTCGAATCTCAGATGAGGTCATGAGGATTATACTTCAATCTGTGTATTCAACGAAATTTCTTCCAGCACGTGCGATACTTTTAGACATTCTGTCATCTGTCCTTCAAACACCATTGCCTTGCCGCTAGTGTGGACTTCCCACGTTAATGCTTCAGCTTTGGTTGTATCGCATCGGACGGCTTTGATGATTTGCCCAATGACCTCGTCAAAGGAATGAACTTCGTCGTTGTATAGGATCACCCTCGCAGGTTGTTCAACTAATACATCAACGTCCTTTTCTTCCTGTTGAATAGAATTGGGTGTTGAAACTTGATTCATGATGATTCTCTGATGTAATTCCATATCTATGATACTGAAAAATGCAGAGTCTTTCAAGGAATGCAAAAAGAACCAACAAACAGCTTACAGCATGAGGTATGTTGAATCGGTGTCGACTTTATAACGACATATTCTTAATTATGGTGTCGCCAAACTCTGAACACTTCACTTCCTTTGCGCCTTCCATCAACCGTGCAAAATCATACGTTACTACTTTTGATTTAATGGCGTTTTCTAATCCTTTGATGATGAGGTCGGCTGCTTGTGTCCAACCTATATAGCGGAGCATCATCTCTCCTGAGAGAATAAGAGAACCAGGATTCACTTTATCAAGATTCGCATACTTTGGTGCAGTGCCATGGGTGGCTTCAAAGATGGCATGGCCTGTGATATAATTGATGTTGCCGCCTGGAGCAATGCCAATTCCTCCGACTTGCGCAGCAAGTGCATCGGAAAGGTAATCGCCGTTAAGATTCAATGTCGCAATAACATCAAACTCTTCAGGGCGAGTGAGCACTTGCTGGAGAGTAATATCCGCAATTGCATCTTTGATAATGATACCGGCACCCGGTTTCCCATTTGGAATACGGCACCATGGTCCGCCATCGATTTCTTCAGCGCCAAAATACTGTTTCGCAACTTGATATCCCCAATCGCGAAATGCTCCCTCGGTAAATTTCATGATGTTCCCTTTATGCACGAGCGTCACACTTTTACGATTGTTCTTTATTGCATAACTGATAGCGCTCTGGATGAGGCGAACGCTTCCCGAATAACTGACAGGTTTGATTCCAATACCAACCATGACATCATTAGAAAAATTCTGTACGCCAGCTAATTTCCAAAAATCCTCCGAACCTTGTTTTGTACCAAATCGGATTTTTGTAAACTGCTTCGGGAATTCTTTCGCAATGAAGTCCAACACTTTTTGCGCTTCTGGTGTGCCGCTTTGGTATTCAATTCCTGCATAGATGTCTTCCGTGTTTTCGCGGAAGATGACTATGTCAACTTTTTCCGGATGTTTGACGGGAGAAGGAACTCCTGTAAACCATCGAACAGGTCGTAAACAAACATACAGATCGAGGATTTGGCGGAGTGCTACATTCAACGAACGAATACCGCCGCCGATAGGTGTTGTCAGAGGACCCTTCATACCAACGAGATATTCCTTGAATGCTTCGATCGTGTCATCGTGCAGCCATGTATTGGGTCCGTACACTTCATTCGCTTTTTCGCCGGCGAATACTTCAAACCAGACGATCTTCTTTGTTTCACCATACGCCTTAGCGACAGCAGAGTCAAGGACTCGTTGGGATGCACGCCAAATGTCCGGTCCAGTACCGTCACCTTCGATGAAAGGGATGATCGGGTTATCAGGAACACTCAACTTCCCATCTTGAATGCGAATTTTTTGACCTGCAGAAGGTGGAGATAGTTTAACATACTGTGCCATTGATTTCAATTACCTCTGTGCTGATGGTTGTTGAATGTGTTGTCGGATCATTGCCCCATAACGTTTCAATTCGCCGTCTGGATACTCTTTGAGCTTCAGAACGAAACGAATGTTGTCATCGGGATATCGAGGTGTGACATGAAGATGAAAGTGAAACACTGATTGTCCGGCAATCTGACCATTGTTAGTGAAAATATTGTATCCTTCAAGATTCAAACTTTGAACCAGTGCATTCGTTACTATATTGGCTGCCTGTAAAATGGAATGATATGCCTCAGAAGGCAAATCCAGAAAATCCCTGCAATGCTGTTTGGGCAGGATTAACGCATGGCCAAAATGGATTGGGTTAATATCAAGGAGAGAGATAACATGGTCGTTCTCAAATAAGACTTCAGCAGGTATCTTTTTAGATATTATTTTGCAGAAAATGCAATCGGTCATATCGTTTTTCTCACAAAGAAATCTATCCAAATATGCCTGCAAAGTCAAAGAGTGCCCCCGCGAGAAAAAACCTTGTTTCAAAATCCATTCCTTGGTATATTAGATACAACGAAGAAGCCGAAGTGGCGGAATTGGTAGACGCGCTGGACTCAAAATCCAGTTTGGCTCAAACCGAGTGGGGGTTCGAGTCCCCCCTTCGGCACTCGATGTTTATTGTCTACATATTGCGATCTCTCAAGGATAACAATCTCTACATTGGGATGACTAAGAACATTTCAGAACGGCTTGGTCGTCATGAAAAAGGGAGGGTCCCTTCAACAAGAAATCGACGACCTCTTGTTTTACTTCATACAGAAGAATATCTCGACCGCCTTCAAGCACGCAAACGTGAGAAGTATCTAAAAAGCGGACCTGGGCATCGTGAGTTAACACAGTTACTGCTTGAACGTCGCGTCCCGACTTTGTCGGGATAAACTGGACTCAAAATACAGCTTGCCTCGTTCTACGAGGTTTGGCTCAAACCGAGTGGGGGTTCGAGTCCCCCCTTCGGCACACGATTAGCCTGTGAGTTTCACATTCACAGGCTTTTTTTTCGATTCAACTTCCCCAAACGAAATTTTATTATTTTGTGCAGAAATCGAATGATGAAAGTTGTAACAATTGAATCTGCTTTATTTTGGTGGATCTTCACATTCTCCTTCCCTCTGTCGACACAACAGGAGGGAGATGCTGTAAAACGATGCGAAGAGAGTTCGATTGCAAAAATAGAGTTGTAGTGAATGATGTAATTCATTATCTTTCATAATAAGAATTAACAGTGCATGCTGTTCGATCATAAGTGAATATTATAGAGGATGCGTATGAGATAATAATACCAATCTTTATTCATGTATCCTCGGCGTAATTAATGAAGTATTCACTTTCTCTTGTTCTTCTCATAACGGTATTTCCATCTTTTCCTCTCTCCGCGCAGACATCCGGAACTTCGGTTTCCTTTGGCCAACTTTCCACAGCATTCACACTCAATAGATCCGATACACTCTATCAACTGCCCCGGGAATTTATCATTGAAGGAAGCGAACATATTATAGTCGATTCACTGCGGCACTTGGAACGACTGCATGATTTTCGAATGAATTATCGATACGGACAAATTCTCTTTCTTCCGAAATTTATTGCCTCGTTACTTTCTGACTCGCTTCCTCATAAGATGACCGTTACATACCGCGCACTTCCCATGAATTTTAAACATGAATATTCACTTCGGCAAATTGAAATTCTCCGGGATTCTATTGGAAAAGAAAAAAAGGTTGTTTCACAGTTATCAACAAAGCTCTTCTCGGATGATTTTTTCGGATCTGGTCTTCAAAAAAGCGGATCGATTGTTCGTGGATTTTCTGTCGGTTCTAACCGTGACCTCTCATTGAATTCTGGATTCCGCATGCAGCTTGCAGGCAAGCTTGCTCAAGATGTTGATGTGACGGCAGCACTGACGGATGAAAACTTACCTCTCCAGCCGGAGGGTACCACGCAAACTCTGCAAGAGGTTGATAAGGTCTATGTCGAAATCAAGTATCCTCATTACTCTGCAACGCTTGGAGATTTTAACCTGCAAGTCGATCAAAAAGAAGGAGGCGAGTTCGGAAGACTGAATCGCAAACTTCAGGGTGCGCGAGGTACCGCGTCCTTTGATCGTATTGGTGGATCCGATCTTGACGGCTCGATGTCTCTTACTGGTGCAACTGCACGAGGAAAGTACGCTACAAATCAATTTCAGGGAATAGAAGGTGTGCAAGGTCCATACCGTCTCACAGGTAATAATGGAGAGAATCGTCTCATCATCATTGCGGGCAGTGAGCGAGTATATCTTGATGGCGAATTAATGACTCGTGGAGAAGTGAATGATTATATTATTGATTATGCCAGCGGCGAAATAACGTTTTCCAGCAAAAGGCTAATCACTGCTGCTTCGCGTATTACAGTCGATTTTGAATATTCGGATCAGCAATTCGTCCGTAATCTCGTTGTCGGTTCGGTAAGCAGTAAAGCATTTGGAAAGAATTTGAATTTGAATGTCTCGTTTGCACAAGAAGCGGATGATCCTGATTCACCGATAGATTTTTCGTTCAATGACTCAACACGCGCAATCCTTCGGCAAAGCGGTGCCGATCGTATGAAGGCATCTGTCTCAGGCATTGTGAAAGTAGATAGCGCAGGGCAATATGTTCTACGCGACACTCTTATTGCCGGCAGACATTATTCAATTCTTGAATATTTACCGGGAGATTTACTTGCATTCTATTTGGTCTCTTTTTCATCTGTAGACAGTGTACCCGCTGATTCTGCCGGATACGTTCGCATTGCGGCTGGACAATTTCGCTTTGCTGGAGTTGGTCAAGGCAATTACCTTCCACTTCAATTTTTACCAATGCCGCAGCTTCATCAAGTCATCGACATAAACGGTCAAGCGTCGATCAGTTCAGATTTTTCACTCTCCGGTGAATATGCCATGAGTCGTTTTGATCAGAACAGATTTTCCAATCAAGAAGGAAGCAGTTTGAAAGGGGGCGCGTTGAGCTTTGCTGCTCAATATAATCCCAAACAATTGCTCGTTGGTAAAACGAATATTGGTGAACTCGATGTACGTCTTTCAGAACGTTTTGTGGATCGGCGCTTTCTTGCGTTGGATCGTGCAAATGAGGTAGAATTCAATCGAAAGTGGAATCTCACAGAAGTGGCAACTGCTGATGAGGAGATACAGGAATTATCCTTTGTATATCGTCCAACACGAAGCATCAGTGGCGCGGTAACATATGGGGCGCTGAATCGTCCGGGCGAAGTACATTCTACCAGAACACAACTTGTTCTCGGACTTGCAGACTCCAGCTTGCCGAGAATACAGTACCAAATAGAAAATATTAATACCTCCAACAAACTCTTGCAAGATGAATCGCATTGGATAAGACAGCGCGGCACAGCAGAGTATGAAATTGCTCATTGGCATCCAGGTTTTCGTATCGAAGCAGAAGAACGCATAGGAACACCTACTGGACGCGATTCGATGAGTCAGGGAAGTTTTCGTTATCTGGAAATTGCAACCCGACTTACAACAGCAGAGTTTGCGAAGATGACAGTTTCCACAGAATTACAACTTCGAACGGAAGATAGTGCAGATGTTGGCACTCTGAGCCGTGCTTCAAGGTCGGTTACGCAGCTTTATACATGGCAACTCAATGACTATCAGTTGATTTCAAGCTCGCTCTCATTGAGCATTCGCAGTGTTGAATTCACCGAGGATTTCAAGCGGCGTGGAAATCTTAATTCAGATGCCGTTCTCGTTCGATCCCAAACACGTTTTACACCTTTCCAGCGAGCCATTGAAACCGATCTCTATTATGAATTTTCCAATCAGCGTTCTGCACAATTGGAGAGAATATTTGTCCGGGTCACGCCGGGGAGCGGTAACTACCGGTATCTAGGCGATAAGAATGGTAACGGTGTTGTTGATGAAAATGATTTTGAACTTACCCGATTCGATGGCGACTATATCGTTGTCTACCTCCCAAGTGATCAATTGTATCCGGTTGCAGATCTCAAAGCGAGTATTCGCTTACGACTCCAACCTGCACGTCTTATTCCGATTTCCTCCGCATGGGTCAATAAAGTGCTGCGGGCGATTTCGACTGAAACATATCTGCGCGTGGATGAAAAAAGCAAAGAAACAGATATGAAACAAATTTATTTACTCAACTTCTCGCGCTTTTTGAACGATCAAACGACCATCACCGGTTCACAGCAAATTACACAGGATGTCTTTCTTTTCGAGAATAATTCAGATCTGTCGTTTCGATTTCGTTACAGCGAGCAGTACGGGCTGACACAATTTGTCTCAGGAATAGAAGAAAGCTATATGCAGGAGAGGTCGGTTCGAGTGCGTTCACAGCTGGTGCAAGAAATCGGTAATCAAACAGATTTCATCAATAAAACGGATCAAGTAACCGCGTCCCCAACGTCAACGCGTGAACGCGATCTGGTTTCAAATGCCCTGTTATCTGATTTTTCTTATAAACCGGCATTGAATTGGGAAGTTGGCTTCAATTTTGGTGTCACAGAAATAGTAAATAGTTTCGGCGGGACAAATGCGACGGCGAATATCAATGTAGAAGGCATCAGGATTGTCCAATCGTTTCCGGGCGTAGGACAATTGCATACGGAAGTGAACCGTGAAGAAGTCGTTCTGGTTAACATCAAAGATCCGACCCTATCCTTACCATATGAATTTACTGAAGGAAAGGTAACGGGGCAAAGCTATCTCTGGCAATTGATATTTGATTATCGTATTACCAGCAATCTACAATTATCGATCAATTATAATGGGCGGAGTGAAGGAGGGCGTACACTGATCCATTTTGCACGGATGGAAGCGAAGGCATTTTTCTAAGTTTTGTCAAGACATTTTCTTAAAAAAAACCTGCAGATGAACGAGAGTGCTTGCCTTTCAGCTACCTTTTGGTTATACTTTTTCGGCTTTCGGTTGGCTTCTTTTCATGATAAACCAATAAAAAATCAGTATCAGATCAAACATAAAGAAGAAATACGAATTAAAGTAGAACCTGTTTGGGGAAATCTATCAGAGCAATGACAAAAATTTACTATACCTCATTCAACTCGAAGATCGGCACAGTCCACATTGCCTCGACAAAATTGGGTGTCTGCAAGATCAGTATTCCTGCTCAAACGAAAAAGGAATTCCTTGCATGGCTGCAAAAGAAATTTGCAGGTGCTGAACTTATCGAAACATCAACAAAGAATCGTCAGATTATCGATGAATTGAATCGCTACTTTGACCGGCGGCTTGTGAAGTTCCATAGCCGTCTTGATCCGGTAGGGACGGAATTCCAGCGTCGTGTGTGGTTGGAATTAAAAAGAATACGGTATGGAAAAACAATTTCTTATAAGGAACTTGCAGAGCGCGTGGGAATGCAGCGCGGGTTTCAAGCGGTGGGAAAAGCCAATGGTTCGAATCCGCTTCCGATTGTTGTTCCATGTCATCGGGTCATCGGATCGAATTCAAAACTTATCGGCTACGCGGCAGGATTGAAGACTAAGGAATTTCTTCTTCGACTCGAAGGCGCACTGCCTGTGTGATGCACAGCGGCGCTTTTTTTTAGATGTTCCTCATAGTTTATTCTTGAAAATAGTTTGAAGAAGTCTTTACAGCTTTTTCTTGCCCTCCGTGCAATTTATCCTTACCATTTTATCTCATAGAATTTATATGTGATGAAATTTCTCGAAGATCTCAATCCAGCTCAAATTGAAGCAGTGAAAGCCACAAATGGCCCGGTCATGATCATCGCCGGAGCCGGCAGCGGAAAAACGCGCGTGCTTACCTATCGCATTGCTTATCTTATGGCGTGCGGTGTGCCTTCGTATCAAATTCTCGCACTCACCTTCACGAACAAAGCAGCGAGTGAGATGAAGAACCGCATCATCAAGCTGAAGGGTGATGAAGCAGGCAGTCTCTGGATGGGTACATTCCATTCCATGTTCGCACGGATCCTCCGTAAAGAATGCATGCACCTGAAGTTCACACCTGCTTTCACCATTTATGATTCTGATGATTCGCTCAGTGCCATCAAAAAAGTGATGACGAAATTGAATCTGCCAACACAGCAATTCAACCCGGTCGCGATTCGTTCACGTATGAGCATGGCCAAGAATCAATATCTTTCACCCGGCAGGTATGCCGAACTTGCACGCGACCTTTTTGATGAAAAGGCAGCACTTGTTTATGCTGAATATCAGAAGACACTCGAACGAAGCAATGCTATGGATTTCGACGATCTTTTGGTAAAACCGATTGAACTCTTCGAGAAGAAGAAAGCGGTGTTGGAAAAATATCAGGATCGGTTTAAATTTATTCTGGTGGATGAGTTTCAAGATACCAATCGTGCACAATATCGGGTTGTCCAGCTGCTCGGGGCCAAGTATCGCAACATTTCTGTTGTAGGCGACGATGCACAGAGCATTTATTCCTTCCGCGGAGCCGATATTCGTAACATTCTTGATTTCCAAAAGGATTTTTCAGATTGCCAACTCTTTCGCCTGGAGCAAAACTACCGCTCTACAAAGTCGATTATCTCTGTCGCAGATCAGCTCATTCACTTCAACAAAGAACGGTTAAAGAAAAATCTGTGGACAGCGAATCCATTGGGCGAGCCGGTGACACTTGTTCAGTGTGCAGATGACCATGAGGAGGGAAGCAAGATTGTCCGTGCTATCCAGCAAGAGAGTCAACGGCGCAAACTCGATCTGAAAGATTTTGCCGTGTTGTATCGGACAAATGCCCAGTCCCGTGCACTGGAAGAGGCGTTCAGAAAAAACGCGATTCCTTATGAAATCGTTGGTGGTACACGGTTTTACGAACGAAAGGAAATCAAAGATATACTTGCATACTTGCGACTGCTTGCAAATCCTACAGACGAAGTGAGCTTGTTGCGCATTCTCAATTATCCAACACGCGGAATTGGTGATGTCACTGTAGAGCACATCCGTATGTTCAGTATCTTACATTCCATATCGTTTTTTGATTCACTGAAGAGAATAGAAAAGATCACGGAGTTGACGGATCGGGCAAAGAGCAGCCTTGCACAATTTAGATCGCTTATCGAAAAATACCAGATGCTGCGTCCGCAGATGACATTCAGTGAGCTTGCCCGCTCGCTTGTAGATGAGTTAGGAATTCTGACAGCTTTCAAAGAAGAACGAACTGCTGACTCGATGAGCAGATGGGAAAACGTGCAAGAGCTGCTTTCGGCCATCTCTGAATTCAGTCACGAGAAACCGAATGCAACACTCGAATTATTTCTCGAAGAAGTTGCACTTGTGTCCGATATTGACACATGGGAGGGAGAAAAAAATTCCGTTACATTGATGACGTTGCATGCATCAAAAGGCCTTGAGTTTCCAGTTGTGATCATTGCAGGATTAGAGGAAGGAATTCTCCCATTCTATTCTACCGCGCTTGAATCCGCGGATGTGGAAGAAGAGAGACGGCTCTTTTATGTCGGTATTACTCGAGCGGAGCAAAAGCTCTACATTACATATACGAACCTGCGCTATCGTTTTGGTGATGTAACCTATCCAAGTGAATCTCGATTTCTCTCTGAATTGGGTACTGAAAATATTGAACGTATTGGTAAACGCATCCCACGGCAATCAGCAAATGCGCCGCTGTTCGAGTTTGATAAACCGAGGGCGACTTCAAAACGATCGGCTCGTCAGAAAACAAAAGAAGGATCAGCGTTTTTTGACGATGCGATGCCGGATTATGAAACAGAATCTCAAGAGCATTTCGAGATTAAGCGTGGGATTATTGTCAAGCATGAATATTTCGGACGCGGCCGCGTGATGGAAGTAACCGGGAAAGGGGAAGCCCAAAAGGCAATTGTACTATTTGATGAATATGGCAGGAAGAATCTTATTGTGAAATATGCAAAACTCAGTCCTGCTTGAATAATTCCCTCTCCTCATAGGAGAGGGTTAGGTTGAGGTCAAATAAAAAAAATGACCCCACCTTAATCCTCCCCTAATAGGGGAGGAGATCATATTGAAATAGTATTGCATTATCCGAGACCATGCTGAGTAGTAATAAAAATTCCTTCTTACTTCTCAGAATTTAACGAGCCCGCGAGAATCCGTTCGTAGTGTTGTTCATATTGCGTTACGATCTTCGATGATTCAAATTCAATGGCTCGTTTGCGTGCTGCCGCTGCAAACAGTGCGTGCTTTGATGGATTCGTGAGCAGGTCTATGGCATAGCGTGCCATTCGATCAATGTCGCCAATTTCAGCAATGAATCCTGTCTGACCATGTACTTGAAGCTCAGGCAATCCGCCGACACTGGAAGAAATGACAGGGACTTCACAAGCCATTGCTTCGAGTGCAGATAACCCAAAACTTTCCGATTGACTTGGCATGAGGAATAGATCGGCGGTCGAAAGAATAGGCACTAATTCGGCTTGCTTTCCAAGGAACCGCACTTTTTCTTGAATTCCAAGCTCGCGGCAGAGCATTTCGCACTGGGAACGGTCAGGTCCGTCACCTATGAGGATGAGAACGCTCGATACTTTTTTCTGAACTTCGTTGAAAATTCGAATGACATCGAGTACGCGTTTTACCGGACGGAAGTTTGAAGTGTGGACGAGGACTTTCTCGCCATGCGGTGCGCAGTTGGCGCAAAATTTTGCAGAAGGAATTCTTCGATATTTCTCAACGTCAATGAAGTTGGGAATGACCTCAATCTCTTTGTTGATATTATAGTTCGTTAAAGTTTTTTCCTTGAGGAACCGTGAGACTGCTGTAACGCCGTCGCTCTGTTCAATGCTGAATTTCATGATTGCAAGAAAACTTGGCTCAAGACCGACAAGTGTGATGTCTGTTCCATGCAGTGTCGTGATGATCTTGATGTTTGTTTCTTGCAGTATCTGTCGAGCAAGATACGCACTTGTAGCATGAGGAATAGCATAATGACAATGGAAGAGATCGAGCTTCTCATATCGTGCTACTTCCACCATCTTGCTGGCGAGCGCTAAGGTATACAGCGGGAAGTCGAAGAGCGGGTAACTTGACATTTCAACTTCGTGATAAACGATATTATCTTGAAAGCCTTCGAGACGCATCGGCATCGCATAGCTGATGAAATGTACAGAATGTCCGCGTTTGGCAAGAGCCTTACCAAGCTCTGTAGCAACAACACCGCTGCCGCCGTATGTAGGGTAACATGTGATACCGATTTTCATATAATTATTTCATCAAAATCATTTTTGTGACAGCACTGAATTCTTCGGCTTGCATCCTGCAGAAATAGATACCGCTCGAAACACGGGTTGCATTCCAAGTTGCGGTGAATGTGCCAGCATCTTTCTGTTCATTGACGAGCGATGCAATTTCTCTTCCAGTTATATCAAACACCTTGATCGAAACGAAACTCCTTTTACCGATAGTGTAGGAGATGTTTGTGGTTGGATTGAAAGGGTTGGGATAACAATTTTTCAACTCGTAAGAAGAGATTACTGATCCATCCTTACCATCTACAGAAGTTCCTGTTCCATTTGTGGTAAATCTTAATCCTAAAATACGATTACCTTTATACAGAGGATTAAGCTGGACTTCGCAGATGTTGAGGCTGAATGTGTATTTCCCCGTGCTCTGATATGATTTAACGAGGAGTTTATTTAGTCCTTGTTGTACAGTAATAGGAATGATATCTTTATAAAATTCATTTCCTGCAAAAGTTCGTGTTCCAGAATAGTCGTACACAATGTTGCCATTAAGATAAATTCTTAAAGCTTCATCCGATCCAACCCAAAGTTCAGCGGTTTGATTTGCCGGAGCATTGAAATATGTAAATGCATAGCTCACTGCCGATTGTGTGCCGAGTGTTGTGTAATAATCATTCAGCAGAATTTGATCATCCGTAAAATAGACTGGCTGACTCCAAACACCGACGCCCGCTGCTGGAGCAACAGAAGCTTCGCCCTGAATAAACTCATGGTTCATTGGATCGCTGATACCGGTCGTAGGATAATATCCACTCAACAACCACGTTCTATTGCTTTGCCCATAAGAAGAAGTGTTCGTTGTGCTAAAGGGCTGAGCATATCTGAAAGGCCTCTTTGTCTGATCGATCGTAGCACCGACAACGGTAATATTATCCGAATTATTTGTTCCTAAACCAATACGTTCTGCCAACGTGATATGATCTACGTCGTCTGGATTAACACCCATTACACGGCAGCAAACATTATCGACTGCAACCGGATCATATCCTGCCATAACAGTATTCATCTTGATGCGATTGGATATGTGAATATTCCATTTATCAGCACTGTAATTCGGAGATTTGGTTGAATCCAAACACGTGATGGCATCAACAACGACAAATTTGATCTTTGCAATGGCAGCCAAATCTACAATCTCTTTGTCTTGCCAGTTATGACACGTGCTAGACATCTCATCCCTGTGGAGTAACTTATGAATATTTCCATCTTGGATCACGCCAGCCTGTTTATTAAAGCCATAGCGTGAGCTTGCTGCTAATCCGATTTGATCTTTCAAAGCACCTGTGTAACGTACATCTTTGTGAATTTTCATCACCGGTACAGCAATATAGACACTTGCGTGGGTTACATCCCGATGAACAAAATACTTGCCGCCTTGCGGTTGTGCTTGTCCTCCACCCGGAACAGACACCTCATCTAACTCCGGCCAAGGATCTGTATCAGAATTTCCATTAAGGTTCGAAAGGCGAAAATCGATTCCAGCATTAAGTACTTCTGTGTTTAATAATTGGTAACCGGGAACATCAAATAATGCCGTCCATGCTGCTCCTCCTCCACCGCTTGCTTTTTCAAATGTGGTGAACGGTCTTGGTGATCCATCTCCAACAATTATTTTGATATTTCCATGGTCTATTGCATCTATTAGATATACCAAAGCTTTCACTACACGAACATCCGTCACACCACCGCTTCCGCTGGAATCCTGCTGGACAATGTTTGGTTTAATCAGTACGACATCTCCGGTTTTAATAATACTGCTTAATCCTCCGGCAAGATTAACCGCTCGACGCACCATTTGAGCAATTGTTGTATAGGTAATTCCCTCATCCATAACATCACATGGATTTGCTAATGTGGGATCATTGGACCTAACAATCGAAACCGTGGCAGACTGTGATGAAGATGCCTTCGTTTCAGAATTCGGAACAAATGACTTATAGATATTACCAATACCGCTATGAGCTTGGGATAGATCCCACCACATCCAGATGATGATGGTGATGAGGATGAGAGAGTATTTCGGAAAATTACTTTTCAGTATTCGCATTTTATAACCTTTCCTATGAGAATAATGAGTACAGCAAACCAGCCATATAAGAAAATACAAAAGTTATGGACAAATAAAAATTAAAATTTTAAAACAACTTATACTTTGAGAAGTGCGACTCTGGCGGATAGAGGGTAGAAAGAAATAATTGCTTTATAAAAACAAATCCCGGACATGATTCAAGCATATCCTGAATAACAAACAACTTACTTCAATTATCGTTCATTAATTACTGATACTATTTCATTAGTATCATCTTTTTAACCTGCGAGAATTTGCCTGCTGTGAGTCTGTAGAAGTACACAGTGCTCGAAAAATTCGATGCATTCCATGGAACAGCGTAGGTTCCGGCGGGTTTTTCTTCATGAACCAATGTTGTCACCTCGCGTCCGTTAAGATCATATATCGTCAGTTTGACCAGACTTGCTTTTGAAAGCTGATAACTGATTGTTGTGGTTGGGTTGAACGGATTTGGGTAGCAATTCTGCAACACAAATGTTTTTACAATCGGTGTCTTCGTATCTCGTACGGAAGTGGAATGAGCATCGGTTGTAAATTTGAGTCCCAAGACTCTATTGCCGCGATAATTTATATCCGGTTGAACTTCGCAAATATTGAGACTGAAGTTGTATTTGTTTGTTGTGCCGGTTCCCTGATATGTCTTTACTAATAATGTATTGAGTCCTTGATTAATGTTTAGAGGAACGATGTTACTCCAAAATGAAGTATCGCTGAATGTGCGCGTACCAGTAAAATTATATACGACTTGCCCATTAAGATAAATCTTCATTGCTTCATCCGATCCTACCCATAATTCTGCCTCTTGAGTTGCTGGAGCATGGAAATATGTGAACGCATAACTAACGACTGGTTGGCTTCCATCGAGTCTATAGTAATCGTTGAGCATGATTTGGTCGTTAGTGAAATACAGAGGCTGGCTCCAACTGTCAATACCGGCTGTCGGTGCCACGGATGCTTCATTTGTAATAAATTCATGATTCATCGGATCGCTGATCCCGCTTGTGCTGTACGGACCGTTCAACATCCAAATTCTGTTACTTTGTCCATACGTAGCCATAGCCGCTGGGTTTTTTCTAAATACTCTTTTTGTTGCTCCAATGCTTGTTCCGACAACCGTAATGTTGTCAGAATTATTTGTGCCTAAACCTGCTCGCTCTGCTAATGTAATATATTCTATATCATCGGGATTGAGTCCTATAACCCGGCAGCACACATTATCAACAGCCACTGGATCATAACCGGCAATAATCGTGTTCATCTTTACCCGGTTGGTAATATGAGTGTTGATGTGATCAGAAGTGTACACTGGGGCGTTTTTTATCTCCAGGCAGTCAATAGCATCAACAAGGCAAAATTTGATTTTAGCAATGATAGATAAATCGACAATCTCTTTGTCCTGCCAGTTATAAGGTAGTTCATGATAATGGATCAATTTATGGTAGTAGTTTTCTTGCCTTACACCGTTCATTTTAACAAATCCATAACGGGTGCTTGCGGCAAGACCGATTTGGTCTTTCAATGCACAGGTAAATCCTGTTTGTTGGTGAATTTTTATTATCGGAACAGCGATATACACACTCGCATGGGTAACGTCCCTATGGACATAATAGTGGCCGCCCTGTGGTTGTGCATACCCTCCGCCTGCTATATTGACGGAATCCAATTCGGGCCATGGATTTAAAGGGTCATTTCCATTAAGATTGGAGATACAAAAATCAATTCCAGCCGCAAGCGCCTCTGTTTTCAATAGTTGATATCCCGGTACATCGAATAATTGTACCCAAGGTGTTGCTGTTGTGCCGCTATTCTTTTCGAAATATGTAAACGGTACCGGCGACCCTTCACCGACAATGATCTTGATATGTCCGTGATCAATTTCATCGACCAGATACACCAAGGCTTTCACAACACGGACATCGGTGACACGACAGCTTCCGGACGAATCCGGAGACATAATGTTCGGTTTGATTAGTACGGTATCACCGGTTTTAATAATGCTATTTAATCCTCCCGCAAGATCAACCGCTCGCCGCACCATTTGAGCAATTGTTGTATAGGTAATTCCCTCATCCATAACATCACACGGATTTGCTAATGTGGGATCGTTTGACCTAACAATCGAAACCGTGGCAGACTGTGATGAAGAGGCCTTCGTTTCCGAACTCAGAAAGAATGATGTATAGACACTGCCGATGCCGCTATGAGCCTGGGATAGATCCCACCACATCCAGATGGAAAAAGCAATGAAAAGGAAAGAATATTTTCGAAGGTTTTTTTTCAATGGTTGTATATTTTACCTATTCTATGAGAAGAAAGAATAAATTATACCAACGATATAGGAATATATGAAAGTTAAGGACAAATAAAAAATTAATACTTTGGTGCCTAGCAAAGTTTTATAGGCATAAAGCGTTTCAAGCTTTGTTGCCGGACCTGAAAGGAAAAATGCCAAAGTTGCGCCCTTGCTCATTCCCATTTCCATCAAGGTTTCGATGAACGGGATGGCAGAGCCGCCACAAGTATAAAAAGGAACCCCCATGCCGATAGCAATTAAGGTGCTGATTTTTGCATTGCCGGCTAATAGCCGGGTGATCATTTCCGGCGGCACCAATGCCTTCACTGCAGCACTCAGCAAAATGGCAATAGAAAAATAGTTCAGCATATATTTTGCATTACCGTAGATATCTTTTGCCAATGATCGTTGTGAAGATGTTGGAATATGTGTTTTAATTGTTTCAACGTGGTACAATTGTTTGAATATTTTCACTGTTAACAATCCACCGATGACAGCAAGAATAAAAGCCGTCACTGTTCTGGCAATTGCCATCTCCATACTGATTTGCGTGGCTGTCAGAAAAAAAATCATCGGGTTCATCAATGGAGAGGAAAGAACGAATGCCATCACAGCGCTGAAAGGAATTCCGGTGGCCATGAGAGAAAGCCCAACCGGAATCGCAGCATAGGTTGGTAAGGGAGAAGCCAAACCGATAAGAGCAGCAGAGACGATGGCGACATATTCATTCTTTGAAGAGAAATGAATCTTTCTGCCACGAAGATAGCGGGTGGCTGCCACATTAAGGGCGATACTGATAAGCAAGTACGGACTAATCTTGAGGAACAGATCAAAAAAATCGTCAATGATGCGTAAAGTATAAGTTCCTTCGAGCCAGTTCCTTATTTGAAAATAGAGTTCGATGACGAATTATTTCATCCTAACATTCAATAATCCTGACACGAAAAATACCAAACGGAGAGACCATAGAGAAGAGATGTAGAAAAGAATGAGTAGAGGAACGGCATCAATGTAAATTCCGCCGGATAGGGAATGATTGGATTTTTTCCGATCGCACGTGAAGAATTCTCAAGCATCGCATTGAGTTGTGGAGTGAGGTAATAGAGTGCGTCGAGCAATCGATGATAGACGACATTGTCCCAGAGTCGATAGAGACCTTTCTCTCTTAATTCAAGTCCCCAGGAGATAATGGAGAAAGCAAAAGCCAGCATGATAGAGATACCTGCACTGCGGGTAATCAATCCAACTATGGTAACAACGGAGAAAAAACAAACAAATGCATACACAACATACACTACGGATGAAAGAAATCCCCAATGCCAGACACCCAGCTTTACGCCAAAGATGAGCCAAATACCGAGAAAGAAGTAAACAAGATTGATAGCAATGCCGGAAACCGCGCCGAGTGCACGCGCCATCAAAAGTTCAGCACGGGTAAGTGGTTTACTGAGAAAAAGATCGATAGTACCTTTTTCCAACATTCTTGGAATTAATCCAGCGATACCGAAAATACCAAAAAGAATGATCCAAAAGACAGACGATGAATGCAGTTGGATGAGAAGAAAATCGATGACATTCATTCCCGGTTGAGATTGGTGGGCAAACGGCGATCCAAAGATTGTCACCATATCAGGATCGTCGGGCGAGTGGCCGATTCCCAATGCAAAGAAAACCAGAAAGCTGGTAGCTACGGCAAAATAGAAAATGAGCGTTCCTTTGCGAAGAGCCTCTCCGATTGTAAACCGAAACATGCCCAAGAACCTCACTGTTCGTTTTCTCCTTTCACAAGCTGAATAAAGTAATCTTCGAGCGATGTTTTCTGTTGTGTCATTCCCTCAATTCCTATTCCACCGGCACGAAGCGTGTCAATGATCGAATTGAGTTCGGATTTATCCTTTAATAAAACAGTGAGATTGTTATCTTTGAATTCAAGAGAGAAGTGCGATTGGCTCAGACGTACTCGAAGGTCTTCGGATATCGGTGCAGATAATTGTATGATATACGCTAACTTTTGTGTTGTTAATTCTGAGATTGTACCGGTACGTACTACTTTTCCTTTATTCAGAATTGCCACGCGGTCGCACATCATTTCTATTTCAGAAAGCAAATGGGAGTTCAAAAAAATGGTGGTACCTTCTCCTTTCAACCGTAAAAGCAGATCGCGAATTTCCTTGCGGCCGATTGGATCAACGCCGTCTGTCGGTTCATCAAGAAATAATAATTTTGGATCATTGACGAGTGCCTGTGCAAGTCCGAGCCGTTGCAGCATTCCTTTTGAAAACTTTTTTGTTTTGACTTTCACCCAGTCTTTCAATCCTACCATTTCGAGCAAGAAATGTGCTTTGTCTTTCAATTTTCTTTCTTGCAATCCATTCAGTCTTCCGAAAAATATCAACGTATCCAACGCAGTAAGAAATCCTGGATACCGATGGCTCTCCGGCAGGTATCCGCAGTGCTCTTTGAGTGCGCGCTGACCTAACGGATGACCGAGGACTGTCGCTGTACCTGATGTTGGGTGCGCAATAGAAAGAAGGAGCTTGACGAATGTCGTCTTTCCTGCTCCGTTAGGACCCAGTAATCCGAAAATTTCTCCTTGTTCAATAGAAAGGGAAACTTTTTCGAGGGCAATTATGTTATTTCTTTTGAATAGGCCGGATCGATAATGCTTCGTCAGATCGACTGTTTGAAGTGCTTCCATATGGAAGATAAAATAGAGAATAATGTTCGTTCTTCAAAGATGATTGAGAATGGAAATTTTAGAAGTACTTGATTTTAGAAGAAAAGAATAAGATATTTAAATAAGAAGAGTCATAGAAGAGACTCTTATTTTTTGGAGTAATATAAGACCGGATCAGTCGTATTTATGCTTCAACTTTCAAAAAAAGTGGAATATGCTCTCATCGCGCTGCGTCATATGGCTATGAATTCGCATGGTCATGTGTTCACGGCGAAAGAAATTGCAGCCAAGTATAATATTTCATACGAACTTCTTGCGAAGGTTTTACAGAAACTCACGAAATCCGGAGTTGTGGTTTCACTCCAAGGAATGCATGGCGGGTATACACTTGTCAAAAGGCCGGATCAAGTGCAAATTTCTCATATCATCAATGTTATAGAAGAAGAAAAACCGACGATTGCCGAATGTTATGCCGAGGGAGGTGAAGATTGTTCTCTCTTTGATGCATGCACGATCCGTAAGCCGTTAGAGAAAGTTCAACATAATTTAAATCTCCTTTTTGAAAAAACGACTTTGGAACAAATTATTTAGTGATGAATATAGAAAAGAAATACATCGATCTTTTATCCAATCAAGATGAATTGTTTACGTTTCTGAAATCGAAATTCAAACTGTATCATCTTTCAAATGTATTTTTTCGAGATCTCCATTATGGCATATGGGAATTTCTTAAACGCCATGGTGTTTCTTTGAAGTATGGACAGTCGGAAGACATTGCACATGAAGTGATTGTTTCGCTGGAAAAAAAGAATATTCTAAAAAAATTAGATGAACAGACCTGGCTACTCAATTATCCGCGGTTCAAGTTGATATCTGTGCAAAAAATACAGTTAAAGGTACCGACTGCCGCATAATGTGGTAGATTGAGAATAAGGTAAAATTATGGCAACTGAAACCAATACCATAGAACAATTTGCTGACCAAGAATACAAGTATGGATTTGTCACGGATATCGAAGCCGATTCCACGCCTGCCGGTCTGAATGAAGGCATTATCAGATTTATTTCTGCCAAGAAGCAGGAACCGGAATGGTTGCTCGAATGGCGTTTAAAATCGTACCGGCATTGGCAAAAGATGGAAGAGCCGCGTTGGCCCAATGTGAAATACCCGCCGATCGATTATCAGGCAATTGTATATTATTCGGCGCCCAAGAAAAAAACAGAATTGAAAGATATTTCGGAAGTCGATCCAGAGCTACTCCGAACATATGAGAAACTCGGCATTCCACTGCGCGAACAGGAATGGCTTGCGGGTGTCGCGGTTGATGCCGTATTCGACAGTGTTTCTGTGGCGACAACGTTCAAAGAAAAATTAAAGGAACTCGGAATCATTTTTTGTTCCTTTTCCGAAGCCGTTCGAGAATATCCGGATCTCGTGCGAAAATATCTCGGTTCTGTTGTGCCGGCGAACGACAACTATTTTGCCGCACTGAATTCCGCAGTCTTCAGTGACGGCTCATTTTGTTTTATTCCTAAAGGTATTCGCTGTCCGATGGAGTTATCGACGTACTTCCGTATTAATGCGGCAGATACCGGACAGTTTGAGCGCACTCTGATAGTGGCGGAAGAAGGAGCGCAGGTAAGCTATCTTGAAGGATGTACAGCCCCCATGCGAGATAAGAATCAACTGCACGCCGCAGTGGTGGAGTTGGTTGCGTTGGATAATGCGCGCATTAAATATTCGACAGTGCAAAATTGGTATCCCGGTGATAAAGAAGGTCGCGGCGGTATTTATAATTTTGTAACGAAGCGTGGTAAGTGCGCCGGTGTAAATTCCAAAATCTCATGGACACAGGTTGAGACGGGTTCTGCTATTACATGGAAATATCCGAGTGTGCTGCTGATCGGTGATAATTCGGTTGGCGAGTTTTATTCGGTTGCTGTTGTGAACAATTATCAGCAGGCGGATACCGGAACAAAAATGACCCACATCGGGAAGAATACAAGAAGCACGATTGTATCGAAGGGCATTTCAGCCGGCCATGGACAAAACTCCTACCGAGGATTGGTGGAAATGAAAAAGAATGCAACCAATTCACGTAATTATTCTCAGTGTGATTCACTTCTTTTGGGTGACAAGTGCGGCGCGCACACCTTCCCATACATCGAAGTGAAAAACACATCCTCGAAAGCCGAACACGAAGCAACTACATCGAAGATCGGTGAAGATCAAATATTTTACTGTAAACAACGCGGTCTTTCCACAGAAGATGCAGTGAATATGATTGTGAACGGATTCTGCAGGGAAGTCTTCCATGAATTGCCGATGGAGTTTGCGGTTGAAGCACAAAAATTGCTCGGAGTAAGTTTGGAAGGAAGCGTGGGGTGAATTTACGATTGGCGATTGAGTGATTGACGACTTAAAATCATAAAATCATTAAATCACCCAATCATTAAATATTCGTGAATAAGGATAGACACAAATGAGTTTGCTTGAAGTAAAAAATTTGCATGCAAGTGTGAACGGAAACGAAATTCTCCACGGGATCAATCTTCAGGTGAATATTGGTGAAGTCCATGCGATCATGGGGCCCAATGGTTCTGGAAAAAGTACACTTGCAGGAGTACTTGCAGGACGTGAAGCCTATATCGTTACTGAAGGACAGGTCCTTTATCAAGGGAAGGATTTATTAGAGATGGATCCGGAAGAAAGAGCACGAGAAGGATTATTCCTGGCGTTTCAATATCCTGTGGAAATTCCGGGTGTGAACAACTCGTATTTCCTTAAAGCAGCGCTGAATGCAATCAGAAAGCACAAGGGTTTGGAAGAACTTGATGCGATTGATTTCCTGTCGCTTCTCAAGCAGAAAACGAAATTGGTAGATATGAATGAAAGCTTCTTGAACCGTCCCGTGAATGAAGGATTTTCAGGTGGTGAGAAGAAGCGCAATGAAATATTTCATATGGCGGTTTTAGAACCAACGCTTGCAATTTTAGATGAAACGGATTCCGGCTTGGATATCGACGCCTTGAAAACCGTATCGGAAGGCGTCAACAAGCTTCGTTCGAAAGAGAACGCAACAATTATTGTAACACACTATCAACGGCTGCTCAATTATATTGTTCCGGATTTCGTTCATGTATTGGTTGATGGAATAATCGTGAAGTCGGGTGGAAAAGATCTTGCGATCAAGTTAGAAGAACTCGGGTACGATTGGGTTCGAGAAGAAACTGTACATGCAGTGTAGTTGAAGAAAAATTTAAGAACATGCAATCTGTCGATAAAAATATTCAATGGTATCAATCGAGGTTTGAAGCATTCGAACAAAGTTTGAATGGTGAAAAGTCAACGACGGTGCACACAGTGCGCCGCGACGCTATTCGCCGATTTGCTCTAAATGGTTTTCCGACAACACGACAAGAAGAATGGCGATTTACCAATATTTCTCCGATCACAAAAATTGAGTTTCACCCGATTCTACAATATGAATTGCATGGAATATCAAGAGATGATATTCAAAAATATCTTTTAGATGGGGCAGCCCATGCAGTATTTGTCAATGGAATGTTTTCATCGGAATTATCGGATATTGGAACTCTCCCCCAGGGAGTGGTGGTTGGAAGTTTAGCTGAAACATTGAAGAACCATCCGGAGAAAGTTCAACCATATATTGCCCGTTTTGTAAAAGGTGAGGAGAGTGCTTTCACAGCACTCAATACTGCATTCATGTGGGATGGCGGTTTTATTTCGGTTCCAAAGGATATGGTGATTGATCAACCAATACAATTTCTCTTCATTGCATCCGATCATGAACAGGCCTACTCTGCACAACCCCGGAATCTCATTGTTGCGGGAGCCCAGAGCCAATGTAAGGTCCTTGAGACATACGTTGGGCTTGCTCAAAACACATATTTTACAAACACGGTCACAGAGATAGTTCTCGGAGAGAATTCTCAACTTGAACATGATAAGCTTCAGATAGAAAATGTGAATGCGTTCCATATTGGAACAACTCAGATACAAATGAACAGGGCAAGTCATTACACATCGAATGTAATTTCACTTGGTGGCTCTCTTGTACGGAACAACATCACCGCTGTGTTGGATGCGGAAGGTTCCGAGTGTACACTCAACGGATTGACCCTTAGTACCGGCGCACAGATCATTGACAATCACACTGCCATCGATCATGCAAAGCCGCACTGCAATAGTCATGAACTCTACAAAGCCATTCTCGATGGAGGATCGAAGGGTGTGTTCAACGGGAAAATATTTGTAAGGAAAGATGCGCAGAAGACCGACGCAAAGCAGACAAACAAAACGCTGCTGCTTTCCGACGATGCGACAATTAATGCAAAACCGCAATTAGAAATTTTCGCGGATGATGTGAAATGCACGCACGGCGCTACGATCGGTCAATTGGACGACGAGCAGTTGTTCTACCTTCGTTCACGCGGAATTGATCTGGCGGCGGCGCGCGATATCCTCACGTTCGCTTTTGCAGGTGATGTGATCGACCGGATTACCATCGAACCGTTACGCCAACAATTGGAGAGAATGATTCACGCCAGACTGGATGTCGGACATACAGGGATTTAAGAGGAATGAACAATTCAACAACCATAATAGAATCGTAACTACTCAACGAATTTATTGTTACAAATCGGAAAATAATTCCCTCTCCTCATAGGAGAGGGTTAGGGTGAGGTCAAAGAAGTAAGAGACCTCACCTTCATCCTCCCCTAAGAGGGGAGGAGACCAAGGAAAGAATGGTATTATCGAAGAACATAATAAGTGGTTACACAGAATCAATCATTGACACTTTTCCTGTCGAAAAAATTCGCCCTGATTTCCCCATTCTTGCTTCGAGGGTTCATGGGAAACCATTGGTCTATCTTGATAATGCTGCATCGACGCAGAAACCAGCGTCTGTCATAGAGGCTATTCAACATTACTATACAGCAGAACATTCGAATGTCCACCGCGGCGTGCATTATCTGAGCGAGTTGGCAACACAGAAGTACGAGGCGGCACGCGTAAAGGTTCAAAAATTCTTAAATGCAGGTTCCGAACGGGAGATTATTTTCGTTCGTGGAGCGACAGAAGCTATCAATCTTGTTGCGGCGACGTATGGGAAAATGAAATTAAAATCGGGGGATGAAGTATTGATAACAGGACTTGAGCATCACTCGAATATTGTTCCATGGCAAATGATCTGCGAAGAGAAAGGTGCAAATCTTCGTGTTGTACCGATAGATGACAACGGCGATATTGTTTTGGATGAATTCAACCGTCTGCTATCCGGAAAAACGAAGATTGTAGCTATCAGTCATATATCTAATGCGCTCGGCACGGTTAATCCTGTAAAACAGATGATCGAAGTGGCGCATCGGAAAGGTGTCCCCGTGCTCATTGATGGTGCACAGGCTGTTCCGCACCTTCGTGTGGATGTTCGCGATCTTGATGCTGATTTCTATGTCTTTTCATCTCACAAAGTATTTGGCCCAACAGGCATAGGAATATTGTATGGAAAGACACAGCTTCTTGAATCTATGCCCCCGTATCAAGGCGGCGGCGATATGATTAAATCTGTCACATTCGAAAAAACGATTTTCAATGACATCCCCTATAAATACGAGGCAGGCACACCGCACATTGAAGGCGCCATTGGATTGGGGGCAGCGATTGATTATTTAAATTTATTCGATTGGAACCGTGTTCAGGAATATGAACGAATGCTTCTGCAATTTGCAGAAGAAGAAATTTCTGCAATTGACGGATTGAAAATTATTGGAACAGCAAAAGAGAAGGCAGGTGTGATATCCTTTGTGTTGGATGGAATTCATCCGCACGACATCGGAACCATTCTCGATCGCGAAGGGATCGCGATTCGAACAGGACATCATTGCGCGCAGCCGGTGATGCAACGGTTCGGAATTCTGGCAACAGCACGCGCATCGTTTGCATTCTATAATACGCGGGAAGAAGTGCGGGCACTGGTTCGCAGCATACAAAAAGTGAAAGAGGTCTTTGAGCATGTCTGATCTCAAAGCATTATATCAGGAAGTAATCCTCGATCATAACAAGAATCCACGCAACTTCAAGAAGCTGGAAAATGCTGATTGTTCAGTGGAAGGGTACAATCCACTTTGTGGAGATCATTATACGGTCTTTCTCAAGATGGATGGAGAAGTCATTTCGGAAATTGCTTTTCTGGGATCCGGATGTGCGATTTCAAAAGCATCTGCCTCTGTGATGAGCACGGTACTAAAAGGAAAAACACGAGCAGAAGCGGAAGAATGGTTTGAGAAATTTCATCATCTTGTCCGTGGAGAAATGAAGAGTGAAACGAATATCGAAGAATTAGGGAAATTGGCAGCGTTCTCCGGTGTCAGTGAATTTCCCGCGCGAGTGAAATGCGCCATCCTTCCCTGGCATACGATGAAGAACGCAATAGAGAAGAAAATGGAAACTGTATCAACAGAATAAATGTTATTCAAGAAGACACGTACAAAAGGATGACGGTTATGAATACGCAGGAAACACAAGAAGCACAGGTTGCCACTCAGGAGATTACACTTACGCCGGAAGCGGCAGAACAAATTCGGCTCATCCGTCGAGAAAATCAAGTGCCTGAAACACATGGATTGCGGATTGGAATTCAAAGCGGCGGTTGCTGCGGATCTTCGTACTTGCTTGCATTTGACGAGAAAGTAGAAGCGACAGACAGGGTTTTGCAAAGCGAGGGCGTTTCAATATATGTTGATGAGGAGAGTCTGGAAGGTCTTTCCGGGACTACGTTGGAATATGTTGATGGTCCACAAGGAAAAGGATTCAAGTTCAATAATCCCAATCAGGCAAAATCATGCGGATGCGGTGATAGTGAATGCGGTGACGGCAGTTGTGGAGATCATGAATAAGGTGTTGTGATGATTGCAAATGAAAAAACTGAATCGCCGATAACTATGGATGCAACAAAGGGCACAGCGACAGTGGCACCAATGCGCGTAGTCACCGATGAACGTGTATGGGAAACAATGAAGGAATGTTATGATCCCGAAATTCCGGTGAACATCGTCGATCTTGGACTTGTGTACGAAGTAAAAGTAGAAGAAGAACTTCCCGGTGATGCGAATGTGTATATCAGAATGACACTCACCGCACCAGGCTGCGGTATGGGGCCGATGATTGCGGCTGACGTGAAGCGTCGCGTTCAGCAAATTCCTGGTGTAATCAATGTGCTTGTCGAGCTTGTCTTCGACCCTATTTGGAATCCGGATATGATGTCCGAGGCAGCAAAGCTGACGCTGAATATGAGCTGATTCAGCAGAATTTTGAAAGCGCCTGTTATAAAGTTCCATATATCAAATCACAAATACCAAACAATAAACAAATTCTAAAATCTAATTGAGGATTTGGTGTTGGAATTTGTTTGGATTTTGGTGCTTGTTTTTTGGGATTTAATTTTGGAACTCTTTTGATGTTTCTAGGGTTCTATACTTTGAATTGAAACTGAACTAATAATACATTTAGAGAAAGAGGAATAGAGTATGGCATACGAATGGAAGTTTAAATCCCGTCCTTATTCGGACGATGAAGCGAAGAAGCTGCTGGCAAATGTCGTAAGCCCTGAGACGACAGATTGGCATTATAACACGCATCATAAAGGATACGTGACTGCGCTGAATACTATCGAAAAAGCTCTCGAAACCGCTGACCGTACGACGGCAAATGGCAACTTCAGTCAGATCGGTGAGTTGAAGCGCCGTTTTACATGGAATCATTCCGGTGCACTTTTGCACGATTTATATTGGGAAGTACTTGGCGGCGATGGCGATCCGAGCAAAGGACCAGAAATCAAAGCAGCCATTGAAAAAGAATTCGGTTCGTTCGATGCATGGAAAGCAGATTTCAAAGCATCGGCAGTATCGGCAAAGTTAAGCGGCTGGGGATTGCTTGTATTCGATCGCCTTTATTCAGGGCGGTTGCTGAATGTAACGGTGGACGAACATCAATACGGAGCGATCTGGGGCGGTGTGCCTCTGATTGCACTCGATGTGTTTGAGCATGCATATTATCATAAGGATGGTCCTGCCCGAGCGAAGTACATCGATAACTTCCTTGCAAATCTGCATTGGGGAAGAATCAACGAGCGATATAAGAAGTTTGTGGTGGGAAAATAAAGTAGACGGTAGAAGGTAGAAGGTAGAAGGTAGAAAGTAGAAGGTAGAGGGTAGAGGGTTGGGCGAAAGCTCAGCCCTTTTTTTGTTTATGAGAATACTGGGTTCTCGGTATTGTGTTTCATGATGTATATAAATAGAATTATATCGACAACGCTAAAATGGGAGGAATTGTTGACGATGGAGGCTTAGGCGTTATCCTAGTTTGTTCTGGATCATGATTCGTAAAAAAGATAAAAAGAATTGCAATATTTGTAGCATAAATCAGAATATTGTATAACTTGATATCTACACTATGGACCTATCTACTATGCTTATTGAAAAAGGGTTTCGGTATCGATTTGTATGTATATGTTGCAGTATCAACGCTTCAAGTAAATCACAAATCCATCATTCATCATACAAGGAGTATCCATCATGAAACGCCCTATTGTGACAGTTGCTATTGTTGTCGTAGTTGCCATAATTGCTTTTTTTGTTGGTTGCAATACTTCTGAAAAGCCGCCGCAGACAAGGTTCCCAGGAGCAGATAAACATGAAATCACGCGCGAGCAAGCAGAAAAGTTTATTCAGAACAACACGAAAAATCCACAGATACCGAAAATACAGGCTGGTGCTTTCCAAAGAGCAATCCTCGATAAGATACTGGCACAGCGTGATTGTGACGGCATTCGAATTTATTATGCTCAGAAGGATGATAGCTCGTCTTCATTTGTCCTCGTAGGAATAGATACTTCTGGCCGCGAATTGAAAAAAGGGGTTTATGCAGACATGTCATTACCTTGTCCGCCGTGGTGTGGACCGCCTCAATAAGCAAATTGCAATAACCCGATAGTAATTATCTTGTGGAGTAAAGGAGATTCATGAATAGACCTATTCTTTTCTATATTATGCTTTTTATCGAAAGTAGTGTTGCGGTGTGGGTACTCTTCCGTTGGAAACATTCTGTAGCTCAACAACGATTGCTCAGTCTTCTGCTTGTTGCAACACCTGTTTCGGCAATTGCCGAACTTTGGATGGGTCTCCATGACATCCGTAATCTTTGGGTTTCCCAACTTTTTACATTGATAGAATATGTTTTAATATTATCGGTGTGTTATTTGTGGAAACCCAAAAAAACCGATAAACGTATAATAATAGTTGGAATGATCGCTTTTATTGTTTTATGGATAGTAAGTAAATTTACATTCGAACCGTTATATCGAGCTGATTCGTATACTTCTACTATTGCGAAAACAATAGAAATTATCACCGCGGCGTGGGTACTCTTTGATGTCCTCGGAGACTCTGATACAGTAGTGAAAACAGATGCGCGAGTATGGGTTTCCTCAGGAATTATTATTTATGCGGCTGGTACTTTATTTCTTTTTTCATTATTCAATATGATGTTGAACACTTCGCCTGAATTGATAAAAACCCTCTGGCCGATTAATTGGATTCTCAGCATTGTAACCACACTTCTTTTAGCACGAGGCGTCTGGTGTCGGGCAACTCCTTAGATTTATTATGGGCAGTCTGTGCTGCAACTGCGGTGCTTCTGTCTCTTTCAATTGGTATTATTGCTGTTGTCATTTACAGCAAGCGGAGAGAAATTGCAGAAAAAGCCAAGCAGCTTGAGGAACTTACACGAAGCGAACGGAAGTACCGCAGTTTATTCGAAAACTCACTTGCAGGCATAGTGAAGTTTTCGCTGGAAACATGGGAAGTCCTTGATTCAAACAAAGAAATGAAACAAATATTCGGATGCGCATCCGAACAGGAATTGGCGCGTTGTTTTTCGGCATTACCGCCACGAAGCATTCAAGATATTCAGCAATCACTTCTGAGCAGCGACCTCATTCAGGAATATGAAATCAGGACAACCCGGCTCGATGGAAGGGGATTATGGATCCTGTTCTCGGCAAAAATGATCGGTGAAGAGCACCTCGCCCATGGAGTGATCGTCGATATAACGGAACGGAAGGTATCGCAAGAGAAAATTATAGAACAAGCAATGCTTTTGGATGAGGCGCAAGATGCCATTATGGTGACGGATTATGAAGGACGGATCACTTTCTGGAATAACGGAGCAGAGCTCATCTACGGTTGGAGGAGAAAACAGGCGGTCGGTTCTTTCATCCGGGACCTTATCTTTGATACTGCACATTCAAAGGATTATGACTTAGCAATGGAAGATATGCTTCAATTCAACGAGTGGAGTGGAGAACAGTATCATTTGAACAAAGAGGGAAAGGAACTGCTAATCCAAAGCAGGTGGAAGAAGGTGGAGAGCGCATCAACCAACAAAAAAATAATCTTCATTGTGAACACAGACATCACGGAGAAGAGACGGCAGGAGATACGATTACTTCGTGCGCAAAGAATGGAGAGTATCGCTTTGTTAACAGGTGGAATTGCCCACGATCTCCAAAATATTCTTGCTCCCGTCTCAATGTCTATCGGTCTTCTGCGGGAAAAACTGACCGACGATCCCAGTATGAAAGTTCTTGATGCCGTTGAAGAAAGTGCTCGGAGCGGCATGGATCTTATTAGAAATATCATCACCTATGGACACGGGATTCCCGGTGAAAGAGTAAAAGTTGAACTATCCGATTTGTTTGAGTCGATCCTTACGATTGTACGACAATCAATTCCTGAAACGATCCGTATCGATAACGTGATCGATGGTAAGAATTATGCTGTGCTCGGTGATGCCAACCAATTAAAGCAAGTATTTCTCAATATTGTTGTCAATGCGCGTGACGCCATGCCAAATGGCGGAATTATGACCATTGGTATCTATAAAGTGACAATCGATGAGAATTGTTCCGATCTGTATCCAGAAGCTCAGATGGGAACATACCATCTGGTGAATATTTGTGATAATGGTTCAGGTATTCCTGAAAACCGCATCGAAAGAATATTTGAGCCCTTTTTTACGACAAAGACAAATGGTAACGGGACCGGTATTGGTCTTTCCCTTGCGCTTGGCATAGTGAAAAGTCATTCGGGTTTCATTACTGTTCATAGTGTTGTAAATCAAGGGACGGAATTTAATATCTTTCTCCCGGCACTGGAATCATAATTAAATACAAACAAAATTGTGATAGGAACATTTTTTTCAAAGACGATACAATGAGCTTACAAGATGACATACAAGAAAAAAGAAAGCGTATTTCCGTTTGGATTGTTGATGACAATAAAAGTTTCTGTATCGTATTGTCTGAAACATTGAACCGCGGCAATTCGGTCATCTGTGAAAAGTATTTTCATTCAAGCCGGTCGGTTATAGAATATCTTGAAACCAGTAACCATCCTCCACAAGTTATTCTGCTTGACATTAAAATGCCCGGAACGAAAGGTGTGGATGCAATTGCTCTCCTCAAACGGATAGCTCCATCTACGGATATCATCATGCTGACGTCATACGACTTCGATATGGATATACGAACCTCGCTCAAGAGAGGTGCGGCAGGGTATTTACTCAAGTCTTCTCAACCCGTAGACATTATCCGTGCAATTGAAACAGTGCAAAAAGGGGGAACGCCTCTCGATCCGATGATCACACAAAGGATGACTGATGCTTACATCGCTGGAAAACCTGAGAGTGACTCTTACAATCTCTCGGCTCGGGAGCGGGAGGTCATCCGGTGGATTACCCAGGGTTTAAACAGTGCGGAGGTTGCACAACAACTTTCAATAACCTATAACACGGTTGAAACGCATATCAAGAATATTTTTCATAAGCTCAATGTATCCAATCGGCATGCGATGGTTGCCAAAGCGATTAAGGAGCGGCTGGTCTAAATAGATTTTCCCCCCTAAAGACGTCCTTGTCTAAATACTGGGTTCTTGGTATTGATTCGCAGTAGTTAAATTTCGAAGTTTCCAATGTGATTCTTCTACAACAATAATCTTAGAAAAATCTCTTACAATGAGTGCGAAAACCAAAAGAGGTTTAGTTATTGCTTGAGGAAAGGTGTCATGATTGACCCTTAAGGAAAGGAATCGAATTGGATACCATGAAGATGCTCGAATCAACAGAAGTTTTTGGCGGTCACGCATTTCAGATGAATTACACAGGCGTTCAGTTTCAGAACATAAAAGCAATGTTTGGATTGATTCAGGATGACGCCAAGCAGAATAAAGTCCAGAATCAATCTTTCCAATCACTGAAGATGCGGAGCTTAGATACATTTGCCGGTAATATTGCGAATGATTTCAACAATATTTTCGGTACCATTCTGGAATCTTCTTCTCTACTCGAGATGAACAAGGTCGGTTCTGAGAAATATACTGAAATCCTCAAGGTTATCAACAATGCTGTGGGACGAGGCGCCGAACTTGTGGGCCAGATTCTCGTCTTCACCGGCAAGACTGATGTTTCATTCAGGCCGCTCTCTGTTCCTGATTTCATACACGACATTCTTTCTAAGCTCAAGCAAACGTTCCCAGAGAATATCAAATTTCAGGAAATGATAGAACAAAACATTTCCTGCATCAGCGCCGACGAAACCAAGATGCAGCAGATGTTGTTGAATCTCTGTATCAATGCCCGCGATGCTATGCCCGAGGGAGGTACTATAACCATTCGAGTGAACAGTGTAACACGCCAAAAACTTCAAGGGCTCTTCCCTACAGTCGATCATGATCGGTATATCTGTATCAGTATCTCAGATACAGGTACAGGGATAGAAGAAACGTCAAAAGACATGATCTTTGATCCATTCTTTACCACAAAAGAAAAAGGAAAAGGTTTAGGGCTTTCGGTTGTTTATGGCATCGTAAAGGCGCATCACGGATTCATCGATCTGGAAAGTGAACCTGGACACGGAAGCACGTTTTATATTTACTTTCCGCTCATGACCATAGACAAAAAAAATAATAATTCTCTGCAGATGAAAATGTCAGCCGATGCCGGTGGTGCAGAAACTATTCTTGTCGTGGAGGACGAGAAGTCTCTTCTGGAGCTGGCATGCCTCTTGTTCGAATCGAAAGGATACACAGTGCTTGCTGCAAAGAATGGCATCGAAGCAGTTGAGATGTACAGGAAGCACCGAGAAAAAATATCACTTGTTTTTACCGACATAGTATTGCCTGGACTCGAAGGGAGAGAAGTGTTTACAAAGTTGAAGGAGATGAATCCAAGTGTAAAAGTTATTTTTACCAGCGGCATCATTACTGACATCAAAGCCGCACTTTTAAAAGACGGAGCAAAAGACTTCATTCAAAAACCATATAAACAAGAAGATCTTCTGCGAAAGATCAGAGAAGTGCTGGATGCACCGTAAGAGCCTTAGTCAAGTTGTAAAAGAAGTACTGACGTACATAGTTTTCTCAAAATATATTTTGCAACGTCCTCTCTGCACCCAATACGTATTTGCGTTTCACCGCTGAAGTTTTGGAGTGTAAGCGATCTTGGTGAAAATCTCCCCCTCAGGGGAGGGGAGAAGAGAGGATGGAACAAATGAGTGTGGGGCGAGAGGTCAGATATCAAGTAGCTCAAGAAGCAGGAATGAAGTGCTTATTTTCATGGCTAAATATATGTGTGGGAGAGAAGTGAAACGCTTCAAGAGAACTAAAACGTTAACTTAAATATGAAAATTTTACTTACACCATGGATAATGACATGTATTTTCTTCATTACTACATTAGCGTCTAATAATCTTTCAGTTGTTAGCACTTCTCGTACTCATGTAGTAGTTCAGCTTCAAAACACAGAACTTATTGCTGGCATACAATTTACCCTTCATTGTTCTTCCAATGTCATTTTGTCGGATCCTGAGCGTAGTAATCGTATCTCCGATACTTCATGGATGATGGCTACGTATAAACCGAATGATTCGACCATGAATGTTCTTTTCATCAATATGAGCTGTACACCATTTGGTACTGGGACTGGTTCTCTCATGCAATTGACATTGACTTCCTCCGGAGAAGCACATGAAAGTTACATTATGTTTGCCAATGTGATGGCAACAAACTCGTCTGCGGATAGCGTAGGTATTACAGTCAACGGGTTACAGTGGTCGAACAAATCGAATCATGCTGATGCAAATGGTAATGATCAGATTCTGTTTACACAGAATTATCCAAATCCTTTCAACCCAACGACGACCATTTCTTTTATTGTGACGCAACAATCATATATATCGTTGAAAGTATATGATCAATCCGGTCGAGAAGTGGGAACGATTGTCAATGATAACTTAGCGGCTGGAAGTTATTCAAAAAATTGGAACGCCGCAATGCTTCCCACAGGAACATATTATTGTCGGTTATCCACCGGTTCGATCATGAAAACACAAAAAATAATATTATTAAAATAATAAATACTTAACATCGATATTCAATCAACCACTGAAGGATAATGCTGATCGATGTTAACAGATGTTGAGATGGAAAGAGGTCTAAATTCCAAAATCATTCTCTCCTGTTTCTATCTGGACCGGAAGACATGATGAGGCAATGCGCTAGGCAAGATCCCCACTAAGGCTTTTCAATAACTTCGAAACCACCTCGCAGGTGAACTTACACTTCGGAGTGAATGATTCGCGAACATTACTCCACTGTCACTTGGCAGCAAGATTTCATGCCGATTGGCGAACCACGAGTTCAGGTTTGAATATGATCCTCTGGGGTTTGCGAAGGATTTCATCTCTGTGGATTACGGCCATCTTGTATGCTGCCTCTGCCATCTCTATCAAAGGTTGTCTGATGGTAGTAAGCATGGGGGTCGATAGCTGTGCTATGAGCAGGTCATCGAAACCCACAATTGCGATGTCCTCGGGTATCCGTACTCCCTGCTCTCTGGCTACAGTCAGCAATCCTACCGCGCAGTTGTCACCTGCCGCGCAAAAGATGGCATCCACGCCTATGTGCAACAACTTCGGCATAACAGAGATGCCATCCTCGCGAGAGTAGTGAATCACCTCGATCATGCACTCTGGCAATACGGAGAGTTTTCCAGCGCTGAGCGCCAGTTGGAACCCCTTGATCCTTTGTTCCGCATTGTAGCCACCCTGCACCTGAGTCTTGCCGGAGACAATGGCGATTTTCTTCCGACCTTTCGCGATAAGGTACTCACCGGCTATTTGTCCACCCAAGCGGTTGTTCGTGGTAATGCTGGACACACCGGCCGTCTCCTCATCTATCAATACGATGGGCACATTGGCAGCGGTGTAGGCAGCAATCGTGTCAGAATCCGGCCGCACACTAATAGCGATCAAGGCAGTGGGATTTGTTTGGACGAGTGCTTGCTTCAAGCGCTCCTTCTGCATTCCAGCGTCGTCTGTCACAGACCGGCGTGCAATCTCCTCCGGCTTGAGCCACTTCTTGAGATGTTCGGACAGTGCAACTTGTAACGCCGATCCGAAGTTCGGTGCTGCGACCACAACTTTCGTCTCTCGGTTTGCCATCTCGGTAATCTCCTTTCACACCTATTGTACACAACATATCTAAAAGAAAACTACCCAAAAAGAACTCTGAAAGCAAACTACAACAATTGACAGTATTGAGAACTTGATTTTCATTGAAAGACTCGTTATTCTAGTGCCAGAAGTGTTGCAACTCTCTACACCACGAAAGGGGTTCGAGGTAAGAGTATGGACACAAGAATAAATTTCATCGGACAGATGTCTGATTACATTTCGCGCCAAATCGTTCTGAAGAATATTTATAACATTCGTTATGCAACCCCGCAAATAGCTATTGGCAAAACATCTCAGGATTTTTTAAGATCAATCAATCCCCCTCCCACACATCCACAAAATATATTCCCTGTTTATAAGTTTCCATTATTTAAAAAATATTTTGCCCTGCATCGCTCATTATTTTTTCTCGTGGCAGGGCATTTGCGTTTCTGTATGTAACCTTCAGAAGGTCACTGGGTTTGAGCAGAGAAACCTTCCGAAGGTTTCTCAGATAATTTTCCAGAGAAGAATTGAAATGAAACTATATGACAAAAAAAAGGAAAAAGTTTTAAACAAAAATTCATCCGCCGCAAAAAAGAAATTGAAATCTTCGGATGTACAGTTGAAAAATACAAATCTGAGAGCCCGTAAAAAACGGGAAGTAATTAAACAATCCGCAGATGAAGCTAGTGAATTCGCCGAGAGCATCATCAACACTGTACGTGAACCCTTGATCGCTCTGGATCAAGATTTAAGAGTAGTCAAAGTCAGCCGTTCCTTTTATGACTTCTTTAAGGTAAAACCTGAAGAGACCGTGGGACAGCTTATTTATGACCTGGGAAATAAACAGTGGGATATCCCCAAGCTGCGGGAACTGCTGGAAACCATCCTTCCTCAAAAGGCAAGTTTTGACAACTATGAGGTTGAACACGATTTTACTACCATCGGCAGACGCATAATGCTTTTGAATGCCCGGCAAATTCAAAGAGTGTTAGGCAAAGAACGGATCATCCTTCTGGCAATCGAGGACATTACCGAGCGTAAGGAGATAGAAGCCGGCCTGGAAAAGACCAGGAAAGAACTGATAGTTATAAAAAAATCCGCAGATGAAGCCAGTGAATTTGCCGAGAGCGTCATTAACACTGTGCGTGAACCCTTACTTTCTTTGGATCAAGATCTCAGAGTGGTCACCGTCAGTCGTTCCTTCTATGACTTCTTCAAGGTAAAACCTGAAGAGACCGTGGGGCAGCTTATTTATGACCTGGGAAATAAACAATGGGATATCCCCAAGCTGCGGGAACTGTTGGAAGACATCCTGCCCAAAAAGACGACCTTTGATGACTATGAGGTGGAACACGATTTTGCCACCATTGGCAGGCGCATAATGCTTTTAAATGCCCGGCAAATTCAAAGAGGGTTGGGAAAAGAGCGGATCATCCTTCTGGCCATTGAGGACATCACCGAGCGCAGGAAAATAGAAAATGGGCTGGAAAGGACGAGAAAAGAATTGGAAGTGGCAAACAAAGAGCTAGAATCATTTAGTTATTCAGTATCGCACGACCTGCGGGCACCATTGCGGCATATCAGTGGGTACGTAGAATTACTTACCAGGCATTTCCAATCAGAATTATCCGAAAAGGGTGTGCACTATTTGGATTCTATTGCAGATTCCGCGCATCAGATGGGAATACTCATTGACAACCTGCTGCAATTCTCCAGAACCGGGCGGGCGGAGATGCAGCGGTCGCAATTGGAGATGAATGGAATTGTTCAAGAAGTTGTAGAATCGGTGAGTAAAGATAATCCAGATCGTACAATCGAATGGGTTGTAAGAAAATTACCTTCTGTCTATGGCGATGATGCAACGCTTCGACTTGTGTGGATGAATCTTCTGAGCAATGCTGTTAAATTCACACGGACAAGAGAAAAAGCCTTGATTGAAATCGGAGCCAAGGTTGAAACGAAAGAAGTAATATTTTTTGTCAGAGACAACGGCGTTGGGTTTGATATGAAATATGCACAAAAGTTGTTTGGAGTATTCCAACGTTTGCATTCCACAGAAGAATTTGAAGGAACCGGAATCGGTCTGGCAAATGTACATCGGATTGTCATGCGTCATGGAGGACGCACGTGGGCTGAAGCTGAATTAAATAAAGGCGCAACATTCTATTTTACGATACCACATAATTGAGGAGAACATACCATGGAAGCACTACGGACAATACTTATTGCAGAAGACAACCCCAAAGATATCGAGTTGACTCTCGAGGCGTTGGCTGAACACAATCTTGCCAATCAAGTTACCGTCGTGAGAGATGGTGTAGAAGTAATGGAATATCTACAGTGCCAAGGGAAGTACAAACTACGGAAACCGGGGCTTCCCGCAGTACTGCTCTTGGATATCAAAATGCCACGCATGGATGGTATTGAAGTGTTACGAACAGTACGAGGCGATCCAGCTCTGAAGCTATTACCTATTGTTATTCTTACATCCTCTCGCGAGGAGCAGGATTTAATTAGAAGTTACGAGCTTGGAGTCAATGCCTATGTCGTGAAGCCGGTCGACTTCAAGGATTTTATTGAAGCAGTGAAACAGATTGGCGTGTTTTGGGCTGTCATTAATGAATTACCACCGGAGAATAAATAATCCAATGCAAACAAAAGTTGATGGGGGTACCATGTTAACAGTACTTTGTCTTGAGGACTCGCCGCAAGATGTCGAGATCATGCGCGAATTGCTAGTAGATGCAGGATATGATTTAAGCATGGACTGCACTGCAGTAGAAAAGGAATTTGCATCTTTGCTCCGCAGTCATACTTACGACATTATTCTCGCTGATTTCAAATTACCTAGCTTCGATGGGTTCACAGCGCTACGGCGGGCTATGGAAATTTGCCCCAATGTTCCTTTCATCTGTGTCTCCGGAACGATTGGTGAGGAAACCGCTGTCGAACTTTTAAAGCAGGGAGCTGTCGATTATGTTATAAAGGACAGACTGGCGAGACTTCCCGCCGCTATCAAACGAGCACTTGATGAAGCAAAGGAAAAAAAATCACGACGGCAGGCAGAAGAGGCACTGCGTGAGAGCGAACTTAAGCTACGTACTGTGGCTGATTTTACCAATGACTGGGAATATTGGGAAAAAGAAAATCAGGATATTGCATATATTTCCCCGTCGTGTGAAAGAATAACGGGCTATTCGCCCCAGGAATTTATGGCCGATCCGGCCTTATTAAAAAAAATCGTGCACCCCGAAGATGTTGATCATGTGAAACAATACTATGAAAGAGTGTTCACATCTGAACATAAAAATGATGTTGATGAGTTGGAGTTTCGAATTATTCATAAAAATGGTTCCGTGGTTCATATCTATCATGTATGCCGGCCTATTTTCGATGTGTCTGACCAATATCACGGAAGGCGGATCAGTAATCGCGACATTACCGAGCGCAAGCGGGCGGAGGAGGAGCTAAAAAAGTCAGAAGGTAAGTTTCGAGCTATTTTCGACAACACGAGCGACGGTATGTTTCTTGTTGATCTGAATGCTCGAAAGTTCTTCTTGTGTAATGCTATGTGTGTGAAAATGCTGGGCTATACCCAAGAGGAATTTTCGACTCTGGATATCGCCGATATACATCCCAGCGAGGACCTGCCTTTCATAAACGAGCAGATCGGGAAGTTTAGCAGAGGAGAAGAGGGTATTCGCAGTGACATTAGATTCAAGCGAAAAGATGGAAGTATTTTTGCCGCAGATCTTCGCCCTACCCTTCTAACAATTGCTGAGAAGAAATATTTACTTATTAACTTTAATGACGTCACTGAGCGTAAGCATGCAGAGGAAGAATTGCGGGAAACCCGCGACTATCTTGAGAACCTGCTTAGTTTTGCGAATGCACCCATTATGGTTTGGGACAATAATCATAGAATCACAAGGTTCAATCTGGCATTTGAGCGATTGGCGGGTTATACAATGTACGATGTTATAGGTAAACATCCGGAGATGCTTTTCTTCGCCGATAATCGAGAAACTGTTCTATCTCTTCTTGCACGAACATCGGCCGGCGAACATCTGGTGTCTGTCGAAGTTCCTATTCGCTGTAAAAGTGGGGATGTTTGTGTGGTCTTATGGAATACAGCAAATATTTATGCTGCAGATGAAAAAACAATAATTGCCACCATTGCTCATGGACAGGACATCACTAAGCGGAAGCGGGCGGAGGAAGCGCTACAGGAAAGTGAGTTACGTTTTCGTTCACTTTTCGAGAATGCCACAATCGGTATATATAGAACGACCCCCGACGGAAATATACTCTTGGCAAATCCGGCATTAGTAAAAATGCTCGGCTATACATCTTTTCATAAACTTACTGAAAGAAACCTTGAAAAAGACGGTTTCGAGTCATCCTCTCAACGCAAAGAATTTCTTGAAAAGATCGAAAGAGATGGAGAGGTACATGGTTATGATTCAAAATGGATTCGTCAGGATGGCACGGCCATCTTTGTGCTGGAAAGCGCTCGCGCGATCCGCGATTCTCAAGGCAAAACTTTGTACTACGATGGAACAGTGGAAGATATAACCGAACGCAGGCAAATGGAAGAGGGACTGCGCCAAATGCAAAAGTTGGAGGGATTAGGAACGCTTGCCGGAGGGATTGCGCATGATTTCAACAATATTCTAGGAATCATACTGGCATACATCACAAGCGCCAAGCGGTTTAAAGATGATGCCAAGAAGTTAGACCTCGCTGT
>JBEKNC010000013.1:0-74681 GCA_049523215.1 Bacteroidota bacterium
TCCAGAAGAATGCATCACATCCGGAGGACTAAGAATATTATTGCACGAAGTGCAATACAACTTCTTATGAAGATACTTTATTTATCAATGAGCTCACTGCAAAATTCATGGCGAGCATAGGTTTAGTACAGGATTGAAAGTGCAGTGAATGAACTATAAAAGAAGAAACACGCTACGCGTGTTACAGTTATGGGGCTCCGCCTGTTCACAGTAAATTGAAAATTATCACCTGCCTGCCGACCTGTCCGCTGAAACGAAGTGTAGGCGGAAGTGCCTTCGGCACGCAGGCAGGGTGCGGCAGTCCGATTTATCGGGAGCCCATCCGTTAGGCAGGCAAATCAGGGAAACTCTATGAGTAATAAATTGATCATTGTAATATTCTTGATACTAAGTTACGGATGTATTTCCTTTTCGCAAGATTCCTCAAATATTATATCATTTGAACCTCATCACCTCTTTACACTATCTTCCGGCATCAGTTCGCATATTGTTCGCGATGAGATGATGTCTCTGCTTCTCTATCGCGGTACGCAAGCGCCATTAGCCTTCTTGTATCGATTTCGAGGAATAGAGAACCGGCATACTGTCTTATTCTACTATGATTACACCGAACTGAATTCTTCAATCACTAAAATCGTTAACGAGAAAGCGGTATCGCATTACATCAACAACCTTCATCTGAATTTTGAATATTCATTTTCTACCAGAGCAGCCGTGTTTGAAGATCTCCATACCACGTGTTTCCTTGGTGCCAGATTGTCCAGCATCCTTAATCTGAGGGACCATTGTTTTGAGCAAAACAATAGCCAAATGTCCGCAGAGCTAATGACAGGGCTCGGTATTTGCCTGCTGACAGAAACTGCCATTCAGAAGGAATCAAATAATTATTTGCGCGTTGAGGTCAATATCCCTTGCATTTCATACGTTCTTCTTCCAGAGCCCTACAATGCCAAAGTCAGTGAGAACTTTTCTTTATTTGACATTGATCCAGAACGAAATATTCTATGGCAGATCTTTAAAAAGGGAGACTTTGTTTCCTTCAACAAACTCTTTGAGATGCAGGCAGATTTTTCATACATCTTCTTTGTAAGCAGGTATATCGGTTTCGACTTGCACTATCGTTTCCAGTATTATTCTTTTACACAATATCAGGATTTGTTCCGTGCGCGTGTTTTGAACAATCAATTCCTCCTTGGCTTGACGGTGAAACTATGAACACGATAAAACGCACTTTCTGTATTCTCATTGTCGTATTTACTGTTTATGGATGTGAAAATACGTTCTTCGAGCCAGATTCAGCAAACACACCGGAAAACAACTTCGAAATATTTTGGAAAGATTTTGACCGGTATTACGCGCAATTCTCTGTACGGCACATCGATTGGGATTCAGTCTATACATTGTACCGTCCTCAGATTTCCCCATCTACTTCCGATCGACAGCTCTTTAATATATTCTCGAACATCGTTCTCAGTATCAACGATATGCATGTAAGTTTATACACGCCGCTCGGCAATGTTTCTTGGAAACAACCTTACCCCCCTTTATATCCCAGCATGAGACTTATCAATGCTTTTAAGTATATTCAAGGCGGCGCTGCGCAAAAATCCGTGTTCGAATACCGGACATGTCAGGATCCCTCCATTGGTTATATAATCATTCAAACATTCTCGGGGCAAAGTGAAGGATTATCAGTGATAGATTCACGTTATTTAGTAATCGATGATATACTTTCACAATGGAAGAATATGAAAGGTATCATTATCGATGTTCGTTGGAATGGTGGCGGCGAAATGTTCGACGCACAAGCGGTAGCAAACCGCTTTGCCGATCAATCGCGCGTGTGCTCGTATTATTGCCAGAAGATTGGACCAGGAAAAGATGATTTTTCTTCATGGAAAAGTATCTCTATCGAACCTAAAGGACCGTATCAATTTCTTAAACCCGTTGTTGTTCTTACAAGCCGCGCTACTATGAGTGCTGCGGAATTTTTTGTTGGTGCTATGCAAGTTCTGCCGCATGTTACCATTGTTGGTGATACAACTGGTGGTGGTTTCGGTGATCCTGTATTACGGGAATTACCAAACGGATGGACTTATCGGTTATCTACAACAATAGGTGCAGACGCTCAAGGTCGCATTATTGAAGGCGTCGGTATTTTCCCAGATGTAGCAGTAACAACAACAGCCATTGATTCAGCAAATGGAATTGATAGAATTATGGAAAAGGGAATTGATATCATCAAGAATTCACAATAACCATAATCTATTTCCATTTTAATGAAAAGATTATTCTATGTTGGTGTATTGCAAATTTCAATCACAGATATTAATTGCCGCCTAACCAGGCGCTTTCCCGCTAGAAAACAGCGGGATTTCGCAAGCAGCGCTCAACAAGCTCGGCTTGTCCAGAAGGATGCATCACATCCGGAGGACTAAGAATATTATTGCGCGAAGTGCAATACAACTTCTTATGAAGATACTTTATTTATCAATGAGTGCACTGCAAAATTCATGGCGTGCAGAGGTTTAGTACAGAATTGAAAGTTATCAGCATGAACTTGTTTCGTGTAGTACAATTTGAAAGTTATCACCTGCCTGCCGACCTGTCCGCTGAAACGAAGTGTAGGCGGAAGTGCCTTCGGCACGCAGGCAGGGTGCCGAAGTCCCCAACAAAAACATTTGGGGACATGCTTACTTGTCCGCCGTCTTGTTGGGCGGAGCGCCCGTCCGTTAAGTTTTGCAACTATGCAGGATATATTGTCGTAAACTAATTTGAAAATGGCCGAATCATAACTTTTCTTAAAAGAGGAAAATCTAAAATGAATTCAATCAGAAAATCCGCAAGAGTTGCAGGATTCCTGTATCCGTTAATGGGAGGACCCTTTGTGTTTACCTTCATGTATGTTCTCCCTACTCTGATCGTGCCTAGCAACGCGACTGCGACGGCCAACAACATCTTGGCTCACGAGACGCTTTTCCGTGTCGGCATCCTCGGCGAATTGCTCTCCGCCGTCGCTTTCATCTTTTTAGTCATGGCTCTCTACCGCTTGCTCAGCGGGGTGAACAAGACCCAAGCTTCGCTGATGGTAGGCTTTGTTCTGGTCTCCGTCGCGATCACATTTGTGAATGTGCTGAACAGCATAGCTGCGCTAATCCTCTTCCGCGGCGCCGATTTCCTTGTGGTATTCGACAAACGTCAACTGGACGCTTTGGCAATGTTTTTTCTCCGTCTGCATGGCCAGGGATTTGCTGTCAACGATATCTTTTGGGGTCTCTGGCTTTTCCCCTTCGGTGTTCTTGTGATGAGATCGGGCTTCCTGCCTAGGCTCATCGGGATCTTGCTGATCATCAACTGTTTTGCCTATCTGGCCATCAGTCTTACGTCATTGCTCATGCCGAGTTACGGACCTGTTGTTTTCAGAATTGCGATGCCTGCGCTGCTTGGGGAATTGTGGATCATGCTATGGCTTCTGATTAAAGGCGCAAAGGTACAACCATTGGCCGCCGCAGCCTCCTGATCACATGAAAGCCATTGTTTGTCGCAATTACGGTTCGCCCGATGTTCTTCAGCTCCAAGAGGTGGCAAAATCTAACCAGCGCTCAACAAGCCGACGGAATGAGCGCACTGCGTTAAGCATGGCGAGCAGAGGTTTAGTACAAAATTGAAAGTTATCAGCATGAACTTGTTTCGGGTAGTACAATATGAAAGTTATCACCTGCCTGCCTAAGTGCCTTCGGCACGCAGGCAGGGTGCCGCAGTCCGATTTATCGGGAGCCCATCCGTTAGGCAGTGGCGGCATTGATTCAACAAAATATTAGAGAATATTATTGTGACTTTTTCAATTAATTTCAGTCGAATACATCTTGAACAAGCCTTGACAGCGAAACAATTGCGAGTAATTGTGATCATCAGAATTGCCCTGATGCTTGGAATCTCGTTCTACTACTTCGTAGTTCTTCTATTATATTCCATGTTCAATCCTGACAGCTTTAGCAAACAAGATACGTCGTTGATGGATGTGCTTTCCGTAGCACATGCTGTGTTCACGCTGGTAGCGGCCACAACAGCGTTCTATCTCTCAAGCCTTCAGCTGCGTCCCGAACGTCTCACCGAAAAGTCTGACATTCAAACACCGGAAGAGGCAGCTCTTTATGCCGTGGGATTATACCGGGCAAGCTCACTATTACTCATGGCGCCAATTGAAGGAGCATCCTTCTTCGGAGCTGTGATTTGTATGATTGGGGTTCAGAACGGGACAATAGAATTTTATCCTATGTATTGGCTGAATGCAGCATCTGCCGTTTTATTAATCTTGGTAGGAATAATGACATTCCCGACACGCGAGAGGGTTCTCGAAACGTTGGAGTCTGCATTTGTGCAACGGTGATTCTTGTAAGGCCGCGGGCTAACCAGGCGCTCCCCGCCAAAATACAGCGGGGTAGGCAAGCTCGGCTTGTCCAGATAACTGAATCGCGCAGCCGGAGGCCGCGTGTAAATAATGCATACAAGAGTGTGCACCAATAATTACGCAGACATCCTTCAAGACTTTTGCACGAAGTGCAATACAACTTTTTATTTAATGATACTTAATCTCAATGAGCTCGCTGCAAAATTCATGGCTTGCAGAGGTTCAGTACAGATTTGAAAGTGCAGTGGATGAACAATAGAAGAGGAAATACGCTTCGTGTGTCATATTATTAGACCGCTGGCTGTTAGAACACACGAACTACATATAGTTTACTTAAATGAGTTAGTTATACAAATGCTTTTAAAAAAGAGGTTCGCATGATAAGAATGCCGATAATATTAATTTCATTATTCTTGTTTATTGTATTCTCTTCCACTTTGGTTTCACAAAAGAAAGGGGAATATGCACGTGGAACTGTCATAGTAAAATTTAAGAGTATTCAACAATTCTCAAAGACTGCGACAAAAGTTATATCTTCCAAATTGCCAAGACTTGATATTGTGTTTCAGCGATATAACGTGATTGAATCGAGGCCTATTTTTAATCCGGAGAATTCTGTTCAGTATCTGCGTACAGGTCTCGGAATGGATCGAGTTTATTTATTACACTTCAATTCTACGGCTAATGTTGACTCCATAGTCTCGGACCTTTCCACACTTCCGGATGTTGAATATGCGGAGCCGGACTTTATCGGACATGGAGCAGGTGCCGTGGGGATCGATTCACTCATACCCAATGACAAATATTTCAACAAACAATGGGCATTCAGAAATAATGGATCGAATTTATCGGTGAACTCGGGAAAGGCTGGGGCAGATATAAAAGCAACCATGGCTTGGGACATCTGCACGGGTGATACAAACATCATTGTTGCTGACCTTGACACCGGCCTCAAGTGGGATCATCCGGATATTGCTGATCGTGTTTGGATAAACAGTAAAGAGACTCCCGGAAACGGAATTGATGATGACAATAATGGCTATGTTGACGATATTCACGGCTGGAATTTTGCATACGGCAATAACAATGTGAGCGATGATTATGGTCATGGAACGAATACTGCAAGTATAATTGCCGCGAAATCAAATAATGGACTTGGCTATGCCGGTCTTGACTGGGCTTGCAAGATAATGCCCTTGAAGGAGCTTGATTCGATTGACTCCGGATCTTATTCCTGGTGGGCTGCTGCTCTATATTATGCTGCGAATAACGGGGCGCGCGTGATAAACATGAGCGAAGGTGGAACAGGTAATTCACAGACTTTGAAAACGGCGATTGACTATGCTTATGCGCACGGTTGTTTCATAGCCGCGGCTATGATGAATACCAACGACAGCACGAAATACTATCCGGCTGCGTATCATGATCACGTGGTGGCGGTTGGCGCGACAGATTCCTACGATAGGAGGTGCAATCCTTTTTTCTGGGGAGGAGGAAGCAATTATGGTTCGTGGATTGATGTGGTTGCACCCGGCAACATCATATACGGACTGAATAATGCAAGTAATACTGATTACTCGTGGTACTGGGGCGGAACGTCACAGGCGACTCCGATGGTTGCTGGTCTCGCCTCGCTTTTACTTGCTCAAGATTCATCGAGAAATCCAGCCACGCTGAGGGATATTATAAGAGCAACGGCTGATGATACGGTGGGACTACGGTCCGAAGATACAATTGGGTACGACGTTTTTTATGGGTACGGCCGGATCAACTGCTTCAAGGCACTCACTCATTCTTCTACCGGAATTTTCACGGATCACTCTACGGTTCTGTCAAGTTGGATTCTTCGACAGAACTATCCAAATCCATTCAACCCTACAACAACAATCGGTTACTTCGTGCCAACCCAGCAACATATTACTCTTCATATGTATGACCTTCTTGGTAGAAATGTGGCGAGGTTGGTGGATGGCGTGGTGACTCCGGGCGAGCATGTAGTGGTCTTTGATGCCTCCGGTTTAGCGAGCGGAATATATTTTTATCGATTGCAGGCAGAATCATTTATCAATACGAAGAAACTTATTTTGCTCAGATGACGGGCGATTACAATTAACAGGCGAAACGACAAACAATAAAACGTCGTCGATTTCACACAACGTTAGCTGCATTTGGTTAATTTCTTAGCGGCTTAAATAAATTTGTCCTTGCGCCCTAACCAGGCGCTTCCCGTTAAAAGCAGCGGGATTTCGCAAACAGCGCTCAACAAGCTCGGCTTGTCCAGAAGAATGCATCACATCCGGAGGACTAAGAATATTATTGCACGAAGTGCAATACAACTTCTTATGAAGATACTTTATTTATCAATGAGCTCACTGCAAAATTCATACTGCAAAATTCATGGCGAGCATAGGTGTAGTATAAATTTGTAAGCCAGAGGCCGGAAGTATAAAAATAATATAAAAATGCTTAATACTTCTTAGGATTTAGTGATAATATTGATAACATCTTTGCTAACTACTATATTAACCACTGGGCAATTGAAACATTCCGGTAAAGCAATAGGCAAAGAAGTTTTTGCCTGCTCGCCCCGGCATAAAGAGCATTTGGTTGATGAATTTTTGGAATTGATTGTAATGAATGCGCTTCGAGACATGAAATCAAAGAAATTTTAGATTTATGCAATGTGAGAAATACGCTCAAATCGAATATGATTCTTTACATACAATCGCTATATCATCAACAAACTTGAAAGGAGAAATAATATGGCAAAACCTCAACGTGTCACATTCCTGAAAGCGAATCTCAAGGATCAACCCGGCACGCTACTCGGTGTCATGAAAGACTTGAAATCAAAAAATATTGCATTGAAAAGTCTTTGGGGTTATGGGAGAAGCGAAGGAACCGCAGAACTCTTCGCAATCGCAAAAGACCCGGATAAATTACGCAATGCATGGAAAGCTACGGGTGTGTTTGCAGAAGAAGGAACTGGATTTTTCATTAAAGGCGTGGACAAAACAGGCATTCTCCTGAAAAGTCTCGAAGCACTGGCGCAAGCTAATGTAAACATCAAAACAACAAATGCAATTGCAGTGAGCGGAAAATTTGGCTCGATCATTTGTGTTGATGCAATAGATGTTGAAAAAGCAGCGGAAGTATTGGGAGCCAAATAAAAGAGTCACAGCAGGATGACCGATACTTTACATAGTACAATCATATGTTGCCTAACCAGGCGCTCCCCGCCAAAATACAGCGGGGCAGGCAAGCCCCGACAAACAACATCGGGATGCCCGCCAGAAAGTATGTCGGGTAAACAAAAAACGCACTGACGGAATGAGCGCCCCCGTTGGAAAACACGGGGTAAACGGGTACGTTGAGCATGGCTGGAATATGTTTTGATTCTTAATAATAATTTTTTCAGAATGAACTTATTTCGTTATCTTCATATTGAAAGTATTCAGCGTGGCAGTCCGATCCCGCATAAGCGGGATCGCGATCGCGTTCCATTGTGTAACAATGGAACGGACTTAGCGCCCATCCGTTAGCCTGCAACAAGGAGAAATAAAATGATCTTATTTATTTTCTGTCAAGCCCAACAGCCATCGCCCATTTGGGTAACTGTTTCAGCAATCATCTTGGCTTTTATCGGCAGTGGAATTGTAACTTATCTGGTTGAACGCCATAGAGATACTAAAAAAGCAAAAATGCTTCAACATTTGATAATTTCGGAGATTGAGCGGAATTTAGAAGTATTGGACACAGAATACATTCGTGATAATCCATGGATTCCTCATAAAACTTGGTCATCTTTCTATGACTCAAATTCTATCGAGGTCACTTCTTTTAGTGACAAAGATATAGCGGCCAAGATAGTTAGGTTTTATGCAGATCTGGAATTACTAAATATCAGAGATGCGGAGAACAAAGAACTTGACCGTCTTTATAAGCAAAGCACTTTTGAAGCTGCGGAATTATTTAAGCGTACTCTTGGCGAGAGCAAGCGAGGAATTCGAAATAGCCTGATTGAGCTTGGTAGAGAAATTGTCAAATCAAAATCGTAGCGTTGCAGGCTAACCAGGCGCTCCCCGCCAAAATACAGCGGGGCAGGCAAGCCCGGCTTGTCCAGAAGGATGCATCACGCGGCCTCCGGCTGTTAGGCGGTCAAATAAGCATCTTCATCAGAAGAAAGAAATAAAGATGTTCAAAAATTATATATCTCTAAGAGTGTTGCCTTCATTCAATAAACGAGGAGAAAATATGGAAGAATCATCGATGTATCCAATTTCAAAGAATAGGCAAAAGAGAGATCGGCTGCATAACCTAGCTGTTGCGGTTGTTCTTTGTTCCGCGGCTGCGACATTTCTGTTCGGGGGATGCAAAGATTCTTCAACACAGCCTTCAGGACCTAAAAAGGTCCAGACACAGGACGATGCCGATAAAGTGGCAATTATTATTATTCAGCAGGCCATTGCACCCGCTCCGCATTATACTTCGGCGACCTGGAGTAACACGACGGTCAATGGAAGCTTAGCCGGAAGCGCCGTGGTCACCGGTTCGTATCAGGAGGTATGGTCGGGCACCTCGACCAATATCACGACTGAAGCTTATAAAACCGTACGAATCAGTTATAACGGCTATTGCTCGGACAACAGTTTCCCAACCATGACGGGCGACGCAGCTATCAACGGCACAATCACAGTTCATAGTTCTTACAGCAGCAACAGCTATAGCGGCGCATGGTACTTTACCGCTACAGTACAACTTGCCGGCGACCGATGTTCCGATCAAACATGGGCGTACTCTGACAGAGTGACATGCACGGTTACCTTCAGCACCCCCTATGTTTATTCGGGAAGCGTGACGTGCGGTTCTACATCCTGGAACGTCAGCGGCAGTTGAGCAAAGGGTTCGGCTTGATGAGATACTTGTTCCGTGAATTCGAAGATACGAAGATAGAGCTATTCTTTCTAGAACCTATCTCAAAAATGAAGAAATGACTTGTACATTGCCAGAGAGAAGTAGTCGAGAATGAGATCGTTGCTATTTTCGACTCGCTGTTGCTTAACGAGAGAACCATTCTCGTCAACGGTGGTGATATAGCAATTATCAGAATGCAAATTTGGTAATATCCAGCAACTCAAGCTCGGCTTGTCCAGATTTAAGACATTACCACTATTTGATGTGGTTAGGGTTACAGATATAAATGGAACTACCTTCCAGACTCGTTCAAGAGTATCAGCAAAGTTTTCGTGAATTCATATGACATCTTTAGCGATGCCGGAGAGACAAATCGCGAACGGTCTTCCAATGTATGTATGACGCCAAGAACTTTGGTTGTATCGATGGAATCGGCTTCATCATTGGCCAAAAACCGGGCAAATAATTAACAAAAAGATTAAATTTTTCTTGCTCCCAATTTGGGAATATTGTATCTTGATATGTGAGAATAATTGCAAAAGGAACCTTGAAGGACTTCTGGAATGTTAATGATTACAGAGATTCCGAGCAACCACTCAAATCATGGTATCAGGAAGTAAAGCGGGCGAATTGGAACAATCACAACGAAGTCAAGGCTCAATATATAAATGCAAGCATTCTTAGATATGGCAGAGTAGTGTTTAACGTTGCTGGGAATAAATATAGGTTGGTAGCATGGATAAATTATAAGCTTAAGATTGTGTATATAAGATTTATCGGCACTCATGCCAAATACGACAAAATAGACGCGGAGAAAATATGAAAGCATCTTATTTAAAATATCTTAAACCGATACAAACAAGAAGGGACTACAAAAGAGCGCTTGCCGTTATCGAAAAATACTTTGACGCAAAACCCAATACCGCAGAGGGTAATCTTGTAGAAATTCTTGCGGTTCTTATTGAAAAATATGAGGATCAAAAGTTCCCAATCGAAGTACCCGACCCCGTCGAGGCTATTAAGTTTAGAATGGAGCAATTAGGGCTAACCACAAGAGATTTAGCCTTAATCATTGGTGGAAGAAACAGGGTATCAGAAATATTCAATAAGAGGCGTCAACTTTCAATTCAAATGATAAGAAATATTCACAAAAAAATGGGAATTCCAGCAGAATCTCTTATTGGTGCGTATTCTGTTTGATGTCATTCAAATATGACGATTGTATATGTTGTATTCGTACCTGACGATGCTTGTTGTTGTCCAGCAGGTGTCACAGTCTACGCTGAGAGTTTCATCAACTTGCAGAACTACTTTCCCGACTCGTTCAGGAGCATCAGTAAAGTTTTCGTGAATTCATACGACATCTTCAGCGATGCCGGAGAGACAAATCTCGAACGGTCTTCAAATGTATGCATGACGCCAAGAACTTTCGGTGTATCGATGGAATCGGCTTTGTAGCCGTTGCGCACAAACTTACTTAACCGCTCGGAGTCGCCTTTCGGAACTATCGAAATGGCGATATCCTGTAAATTGGATTTTTCAAACGACACTTGATCCGAACCGGGGAACTCCGCACTCTCGAAGAATGGAAACCCTGTTTTTTTTGCCGCCTCATGAACGTAGCGGAGAAATGTTCGATTATTGTCGCCGACTGGCCCCACATACACTTCCTCACCTGTGCCTTCAATATCAAGATTCAACATCACAAAATGACGCGTAGGGGCGACGAACTGTTTGATATAATAATATGATCCGAGGAGCCCGGCCTCTTCTTGATCGAAGAAACAAAAATCCACCGAGTAATTCCACTCCACATCTTGAAGCTGTTTAATGAGCGAAAGCAAAACAGCAACACCGCTGCCGTTATCATTGGCGCCCGGGGAATCGCTAAACGCATCGTAATGTGCTCCGACAACGATTCGCATTTTCCCTGTTCCGGCCCGAACGATAATATTTTCACCTTTGGTCACCGTTGTATCTTTTTTATTGACGGTAATATGACTAAACGGTGCAGCGACGTACCCAACACCGAGAGCATGTAATTGATTTTTGATGAACTCAGTGCGTCCGAGATGTGTTTTGCCTTCAATGCCTACGACAGATGAATACAGTTCGTTTTCGATCGGCACCTGAGCCAATGAGAGCGAAGATGCGAGTATTGCAGCAAAGAAAAAAAGATAAAAACGTTTCATAAATCCCTCACGTATTTAACCTTATGCGAAATGTGGTTTTGAATCCGGATTTGCTCTCTTTGAGAAACAACTTACCGCCGTGATGCGACTCGACGATGCGCTTTGATAAACTTAATCCTAAACCCCAACCGCGCTTCTTCGTCGAGAAGCCGGGACGAAATACGTCATTGCGATGTTTGAGGTCAATGCCTTTTCCGGTATCGGAGATATCGATGAAGCTGTAGTTACTGTGTTTGGAAATAGAATAGGCGATCGTTCCCTCGCCGTTCTCAATGGCATCGAGCGCGTTCTTTGTTAGATTCTCAATGACCCATTCAAATAACTCGCGGTTCATGCGCGCGTATACCGGCCCCGGCGATTCGATGACAAGATGAACTTTCTTGCCGAGTTGGGGAATTCGCCGCTGGAAATACTCATTCACTTTACTGATGACTTCGGTAAGATTCTCTTTATGTAAATCCGGTTTGGAGCCGATCTTCGAAAACCGATCAGCGATTTTTTGGAGACGATAGAGATCGGTCTCCATGTCGAGCAGCGTCTCCATTGCTTTTGCATCTCCGGCCGATTGATCTTTCAACAATTCCACCCAGCCGAGCATACTTGAAATTGGTGTTCCGAGTTGGTGTGCCGTCTCGCGCGCCATACCGACCCATATATTGGACTGCTCGCTTCGTTTGACATAGCTGAAACTGATATAGCCGATGAGAATGAAGAGCGCCGCAACTGCAAGTTCAATGTAGGGAAGCCAACGGAGCTGAACAATAAGTGTCGATTCGCCATAATGGAGATAACTGAGAACGATCGTATCTTGATATGCAACCTTAATGGGTGGGCGAGAGTGGTCCATCTCGGTAATGAGTTCTTTGAGGAATTGGTGTTGTTCTGCCCGTGATCGCGTTGAATCCAGAGAGATGTTCTTAATACTGGCGCTGTAAGGATATCCCGGTTCGTTGTTTCGATCTGTCATCACGACGGGAAAGTCGATGGCATTGATGATCTCAGAAAAGAGGAAATTGTAATCATCATCGCTTGCTTTGCCGTTCGCAACATATTCGAACGACTTGGCATAGAGATCGGCAACTTCTTTTTCTTTCTTGCTGAGTGCCTGCACAAGGTCATGTGTGTACCACAATGTCGCGGCGATGATTGCAAAGGCGAGCACCAGTAGGAAAATTTTCAATCTGCCGGAAAGAGGAATAGAACCGGTCGCCGCAGATTTGATAAGCGATGCTGTTTTCATATCGAACACATAGAGTTATCGTACCATCAAAGTTTGATCGCGACGTGCACCGACCGATACCAACCAGATGTTCGTGTCGAGCATTTTGCTTACTGCTTCGATGTACTGTTTCGTTTCCTTCGGTAATTTTTTGTAACTCCGGACATCTGAGATCTTTGCTTGCCAGCCCTGAAAGGTCTTGAAGACCGGTTCTACTACATCGAGCGTCTGTGAATCAGTTGGGTAATGATGGAGCTTCTTGCCGCCGACTTTGAATCCGGTGCACACTTTGATCTCCTTAAACTCGTCCAGCACATCGAGTTTAGTAATGGCAATTCGTTGGATGCCGTTGACGCGAATAGAATATCGGAGGCTCTCCGCATCTAACCAACCGCATCGCCGCGGTCTCCCTGTGGTGGCGCCGTATTCGCCGCCGATTGTACGCAGCCGATCGCCAATTTCATCTTTCAGTTCTGTCGGGAACGGTCCATTGCCGACACGCGTGCTGTAGGCTTTTACGATTCCGACAATAGAGTCGATGGAGGTTGGAGGAATACCAAGGCCCGTGCATGCACCGCCGCTTGTCGGATTCGAGGATGTGACAAAGGGATATGTGCCATGGTCAACATCCAGCAATGCGCCTTGAGCGCCTTCCGCAAGAATGCGTTTGTTTTTCTTAAGTGCACTATTCAGATATTCGGAAGTATCGGTGATATATTCATCGAACTTTCGGTCGAACTCTTGATACTCATTAATGATCGCATCCACATCGAGCTCTTGCGTCTGATACAGCTTGCTGAGCAATTCATTGCTTGCTTCAATGTTGCGTTTCAATTTTTTACATAAAACATCACGGTTCAGTAAATCCACAACGCGGATGCCTGTGCGCATATACTTATCGTTGTACGCCGGACCGATGCCGCGTCCGGTGGTGCCGATTTTCTCTGCACCTCGTTCGCGTGCTACATCGAGCAATTTATGATATGGCATGATCAAATGGGCATTATGGCTAACGAGTAGTCTGCCGCTGATTTTGATGCCGGCATCTTTAAGCTGTTGGATTTCCGTCATCAATGCCACCGGATCCAACACGACGCCGTTTCCAATGACACATTTTACATGCGGGTGAAAAATGCCGGACGGAATGAGATGGAGAACAAACTCTTTCTCCTCTTTTCCTTTTTTGATTGGTAAGACGACAGTATGACCTGCATTAGCTCCACCTTGATAGCGAGCGACGATATCAACCTTATCGCTCAAATGATCGACAATTTTTCCTTTTCCTTCATCGCCCCATTGGGCACCGACAATGATTTGCACTGGCATAATTAGATTAGAGATTTAAGATTGTGGATTTTAGAATAGTGATTTAAATAAACCTGAGTCCTCTCAAACTGGCTACAAAAAACTGATTGCAGAAAACTAATTTCTGAAATATATTTAGCAAAAATTTTCACGAAAGACAAGCATCAGTAATGCAAACTGCCAAAGTCTTTCTCACTACCATTTCTCTCTATGGATTTTATTCGGATTGAATTTCTCTTTTAGTTTGTCTTCCCCTGTTGGATGGCCGATGGGGATAACATTGAGAGGAATGACATCTGACGGAATATTCAAAATTGATCTTACAGATTTCATTCTGTCGGGATAGGGATATGCTGCTGTCCATATAGCACCGAGACCAATTGCTTCCGCGGCAAGTAAGATGTTTTGACTTGCAAGAGCGGAGTCGATAATGGCATATTCCACAAAATTCTTATGTGCTTTTGCCGGAATACCGCAGACAATAATTGCTGCGCCTGCCTTGAAAAGCATTTTAGCAAAGGGCAGTGCATCAGCAAGATTATCAAGAGTCTTTCTATCGGTAACAACGATAAATTCCCACGGCTGACAATTAACTGCACTTGGAGCTGCCATTGCAGCCTTCAAAAGAATTTCTAATTGGTCTTGAGTTACTGATTCGCCTGTAAAATTCCGCACACTCTTGCGATTGTGAATGACAGTAAGTGCGTTAGGGATGGTCTGTTGGCTCATCGTCACTTCATACTTCAATAAGTTTTTGCCTTTATTCTCATAATGGGCTATATTGCCTCCGATAATTTCATACAATCCTACCGAAATATAAACAAAGGAGCAAGCGGTGGATAAGTTCGTTATCAATGGCGGAAAGCCCCTCAGTGGCACAGTCACGATCGGAGGTGCGAAGAATGCAAGTCTCGCACTAATGCCGGCGACGATTCTGGCGAGTGGAATATATCATCTTCATAACACTCCGGATTTGCGCGACATACTTACAATGGGACGTTTGCTTGAAACGATGGGTATAGGTGTATCATCAGTCGACCAAACATTAACGATTGATACGAAGACGATGAACAGCTATGAAGCACCGTATGAACACGTAAAAAAAATGCGGGCTTCTATTTATGTATTAGGTCCGTTAGTGGCAAGATTTGGTCAGGCAAAGGTTTCGCTTCCCGGAGGCTGTGCGTGGGGACCGCGTCCGGTGAACTTGCATATCGAAGGTATCCGAAAACTTGGAGCTGAGGTTGAGCTTGATGCCGGTTATATCATCGCAAAGGCGAAGCGTCTCAGTGGTACGCGAATTCTTTTTGATGTCTCGAGTGTCGGTGCAACAGGCAACGTGATGATGGCAGCTGTACTGGCAAAGGGAACTACTCTCATCGAAAATGCAGCGCAGGAACCGGAGATGGTCCAATTGTCTGAGTTTCTCGTGAAGATGGGAGCAAAGATTCACGGGATTGGTACAGGTCGTTTGGAAATAGAAGGTGTGGATGAATTGCATCCGGCAGATGTTACAACCATTTCAGATCGAATCGAATCCGGTACATTCCTCATTGCCGGAGCAATGGCGGGAAAAAAAGGGGGAATGATTCGCCTGGAGAAATGTAACCCCCACCATATTGGTGCACTTATAGTGAAGTTGGAAGATATCGGTGCGAAGATCACAACAGGTGCCGATTGGATAGAGCTCACACCGCCCGAGAAAATTCATGCAATCAATGCGACGACAGCAATTTATCCCGGCTTCCCGACCGATATGCAAGCGCAATGGATTGCATTGATGTCGTTGGCACAAGGAACAAGTATCGTGACAGATACAATCTATTTTGACCGCTTTATGCACGTTCCGGAATTGATTCGCCTCGGTGCGAATATTACGTTGAAAAAAAATATTGCCACCGTTATAGGTGTGAAAAAATTGACAGGAGCAAAAGTAATGTCCACCGATCTGCGTGCAAGCGCATCGCTTATTCTCGCCGGTCTTGTTGCCAAAGGAACAACGGAAGTGCTGCGTGTGTACCACATCGACCGCGGATACGAATCCATTGAGAAAAAACTTCAAGCGCTCGGCGCTGATATCTGCCGTGAACAAGGCGAGGAATTTTGATAAACCATTCTGAAAATTGCGCAAGACATCTTTGATGGCGGATTTTTTCTATACTCGCGCATTCAAGTTTTCAGCGATGGTTCTCATTCTTTTCGCAATTATCTGCACGCGTATTCCGCTTTTCAATTATCTTGGCTTTGAATTCTCTGCGCTCACCGTTGTTCTTGCCGGGTTTGTCGGCGGACTTCTCACACTTTCGCTCTGGAAACAAGTCGACTGCGAATGTAAAGCAGATGTCTGGCAGTTTGTCGGTGAAATCGCATTCGTTCAATTTATCCTTCTTGTTATTCCTTTTCTTATTTCACTGGCAAATGTTCTGTTCGTGAAGAACTGTTCCATTGGAGATGGAATGGTATTCTATGCTCTTACTGTTGTTCCCGGTGTACTCTTCTCGGTTGCTTTAGCGATGGTTGTTGGAATAGTATTCGGAAAGTGGCGAAAGACAATATTTACGGTATTGTGCATTCTTGTTCTTCTGCATATTCCGCTTGTTACATTTTTCCGTCCGCAAATATTTGCTTTTAATCCAATTCTTGGCTTTTTCCCTGGATTTACATATGACGAAACATTGCAAATGACTCAGCGCTTGCTGATTTACCGATTAGCGACAGTTGCCGCATCCGGATGTCTCGTTACCATTGCAGTATGGATTTGGCACATTCGTTTTCAAAGGAAAGAGCGTACAGATGCTTCTCAGCAATCATTTCCCTTCATAGAAATCGTAATACTTGCATTGCTGCTTCCAATTGTTCTTGTGATGCTGTCGTTCAGCGATCGGCTCGGATTCTCATCGTCTCAACACTATATCCAACAGAAGCTTGTCGGGAATTATAAGACTACACATTTCGAAATCATTTATCCTGCCGGTTCTGTGAAGCGTGAACAAATCGAGCAACTGGGCCGCTTACATGAGTACTATTATAGTAAGCTTTCACACGCTCTAAATGTCCAGTCCCGTGAGCGTATTGTTTCTTTCTTGTATTCCTCACCGGAAGAGAAAGGAAAGCTCATCGGGGCAGGGCGTACGGATATTGCCAAACCGTGGCTGCGGCAGATTCATATCAATCTTGCAGATGTGGAAGCAGGTTTGAAGCATGAGATGGCGCACATCCTTGCTGGAGAATTTGGCTGGTCACCTCTCATGATTTCACACAACTCGGGACTTGTGGAAGGAGTCGCGGTGGCAGTTGGAGACGATGTGTGGTACGATGAACCGCTCGACCGCGCCGCCGCTTTAGTCTTTGCCGCCGGTGTCAATCTGGACATGGAATCATTATTCTTGTTCTCCGGATTTGCGAAAGTGAATGCAGGAGTGAGTTACGCACTTGCAGGATCGTTCTGCAAATTCCTTATTGATTCGTTCGGGATTGATCAGTTCAAGAAGCTTTATCAATCCGGAGATTTTGTTCTCACATACAACCGCCCTCTTCCTTCGCTTCTCACGGAATGGCGAACGATCGTTCACCGCCAACAATTCACGGCAAACGACAGCATAAAAGCTCAATATTTCTTTCGACGTTCATCGATCTTTGGAAAAGAATGCGCACGTGTGATTGCTAACGTAAACTCGGAGACAAGAGAACTTCTATCTCGTCATGAATTTGAAAAAGCCCTTGCATCGACAGAACGATCTCTGGGGTTGAGCAAAACACCTGAAGCTGTTTTTCAAAAAACCACAACATTGTTCGAGTTGCGGAGATTCAAAGATGTTGCAGACTTTGTCGAAACTCAATTGCGCGACACGAGCTTCGATTCCGCTCTTCTCCCGCTCCATCTCCGACTCGGTGATGCGTACTGGGCGATGGATTCACTCGTTCGTGCGAAACAAGAATATGAAATGATGGCACGTTTTCATCTGAGTGCTTGGTATGAAGAGGCATGTGTGCTTCGGTTAGAATCATTGAAGAATGAACAAGACCGCAGTGAACTGCAAGTCTATTTCACTTATTCAATGGAGGATACGGTTCGAATGGATCGACTTTCAAAATTACATTCTCCGCTTGCCCGATATTTGCTCGCACGCGAACTTGCAGGAAAAGAGAAATACAGAGAATCTAGCAGTATTCTTGAACATATAAGTTCTTCGCACTTAAAATCACTTGAGTTCTTTTATCTTCAGCGGCTTGGGCGAGTTTACTTCTCAATGCAAGAATGGAAAAAAGCAGGAGCATTGTTTGAGAAAGCTTTGCCAATTGCTCCGACTGGATCGTTGGAAATTGAAATAAAAAGATGGATAGAACGATGTGAGTTTGAATCAAAGCCACCCTCGGAAGGTGTCTGAGAGCCTTGTCAAAGTTGCCAATAACTTAACCAAGAAAACTTTGACAGGGCTACACACAGAGGAAATAGTAAACGAGGACACAAAATGGAATGCAATAAACAAAAAAACTTGAAGAAATGTAATTGCAGTTATGAACCCTGCTCACGCAAGGGAACGTGTTGTGAATGTATACAGTATCATTTGCAGATGCAGGAATTACCCGCCTGTTGTTTTCCGGACGACATCGAGCAGACATACGACCGGAGTTTCCGCACGTTTGCCCAAGGTGTGATGAGCGGGAAGATACATAATCGATGAAGTCCGACATTTCTCAGAGACAGAATATGTCTGACATCTAAAAGGGGCATGAACCTTCAGTATTCTCGCCTGTTACTTGAAATTGCATTTCCGCCAATTTTTGACTTTATTTAAATTCAGAACAAGAAAATACACGAGAGCTCTCGACGATTATTCGACGGTAGATTTTGGGAATCTCTAAAACAAAACAGAAATCACTTATTATTCGGAGTATCAATCATGTCACAAACAATTACTGATGTATGGGCACGCGAAATTCTCGATTCTCGAGGGAATCCTACAATTGAAGTCGAAGTTGAATTAGAAAATGGCACGGTAGGGAGGGCAGCAATCCCCAGTGGCGCCTCGACAGGTGAAAACGAAGCCGTTGAGTTGCGCGATGGTGATAAGTCGCGTTATTCTGGTAAGGGCGTTCTGAAGGCAGTGAAGAATGTCAATAATATCATCTGTAAAGAGGTTACCGGTTTTGATGCGCTTGATCAAGTCGGCATCGATAGAATGATGATTGCATTAGACGGCACACCGACAAAAGCAAAATTAGGGGCAAATGCCATTCTTGGTGTTTCTCTTGCAGTTGCAAAAGCAGCGGCACAATCGCTGAAAATACCTCTCTATCGTTACATCGGCGGCACGAATGCCAAAGTGCTTCCCGCGCCGATGATGAATATTATTAACGGCGGTTCCCATGCAGACAATAATGTGGACTTTCAGGAGTTTATGATCTTTCCGCTTGGGGCACCAAGTTTTGCAGAAGCATTGCGCATGGGAGCGGAAGTTTTTCATACACTGAAAGGTGTGCTCAAGAAAAAAGGATACAATACTTCCGTTGGTGATGAAGGCGGGTTTGCACCGAATTTGAAATCCAATGTCGAAGCGATTGAAGTTATTCTCGAAGCCATTTCGAAGGCAGGCTACAAACCGGGCGCACAAATTTACATCTCTCTTGATCCTGCTGCAAGCGAATTCTATGATACAAAAAAGAAAAAGTATGTTTTCCATAAGTCGGATAAATCGGAAAAATCTTCGGCGGAGATGGTGCAGTTCTGGGAAAATTGGGTGAACCAATATCCGATCATTAATTTGGAAGATGGAATGGCGGAAGGAGACTGGGATGGCTGGAAATTACTGACGGATGCAGTTGGCAAGAAAATTCAATTAGTAGGTGATGATTTGTTTGTGACCAATGTTGAATATCTCTCAAAGGGTATTAAAAAAGGTGTAGCGAATTCGATTCTCATAAAAGTGAATCAGATTGGTACGCTCACTGAAACTCTCGATGCCGTTGAGATGGCAAAGAAAGCAAGCTACACTTCTGTGATCAGCCATCGTTCCGGTGAAACGGAAGACACAACGATTGCCGATATCGCAGTGGCGACGAATTGCGGAATGATCAAGACCGGTTCTGCAAGCCGCACCGACCGCATTGCGAAATATAATCAATTACTCCGCATTGAGGAAGAACTCGGAACAAACTCGATCTATGCCGGTAAATCAGCAGTGAACGCGAAGTTGTAAAGATATCGATGAAGAACACGAAGAAGCTGGGAGGGAGGTACACTCCCGACCACATGGCGCACTCTTCACTGCTTCGTTGCGTGGGAATATTCTCTCGCGTTTTGATATTATTTTTTAATCGCTTAGAATTTGCCGGCAAAAGTTTACAAAATAAAGGAAGACTGTCTTGATTACATCATTACCGACACAATATGCACCAGCAGAACGTGCAACCACAGAAGATTTGAATCAGCAAATTAAATATTTTATAAAAAACCCTTTACAGAGTGAATTACTGAATGCCGTACCTATCATAGTTGTAATTTTGAATGAACGCAGGCAAATTGTTTTTGCCAATCGTGCAATGGACAAATTCATGAAATTATCTGGAGAAAATTCTTCACATGGGAAAAGACATGGCGAAGTGTTGCGATGTATACATGCAATAGAAGGCGAAGGTGGATGCGGTACAACAGAATATTGCCGTACATGCGGTGCGGTGCGTGCCATCCTTGTCAGCCAGAAAGGAAATGTAAGTGTTCAGGAATATTTAATATCGCGAGAAGGAAATTTAGATCCATTGGAATTGAGAGTTACCGCAACACCTCTGAATATCTATAATGGAACATTCACGATTTTTACGATTACCGATATTAGTCACGAAAAGCGCCGTCGTGCGTTAGAACGAATATTTTTCCATGATGTATTAAACACCACAGGAGGACTCACTGGGTACTTTGAGATGATGGAAGAAGAAAATCCGCAAATTCAGAAAGAATGTCTGATTACAATAAAACGTCTTTTGAGAAGCCTTATTGATGAAATTAAGGCACAAGTTGAACTTGCGGCAGCAGAAAGCAATGAATTAGCAGCAAACCCAACAGAGATTAATTCAATTGATTGCATACAAGAAGTTTGCGAATTCTATCGCCACCACATTGTTACGGAAAATCGTACAATCAGCATCGATCTTCATGCAATGCGAATTATGTTTGTATCTGACTCAACTTTATTGGGGCGTGTTCTTGGCAATATGATTAAGAATGCACTCGAAGCATCTCCGGAAAATGGAATAGTTACAGTAGGCTGTGCTCATCACAACGAATCTGTTGAATTTTGGGTGCACAGCACATCGTTTATTCCGCGAAATGTTCAGTTGCAAATGTTCCAACGATCATTTTCTACTAATGGTTCGAGCCGTGGACTTGGTACATACAGTATGAAACTACTAAGTGAGCGATATCTCCATGGAAAAGTTTCATTTACTACATCGCAAGAAGAAGGAACGACATTCCGAGTGACAATCCCGCTTGTTCTTAATAATAATTAAAACGCAATGAAGAAATTTCTATAGCGGTATTGAAGACCTGAAAACCGTCGAGATGATCGATTTACTCTGGATCAAAGGGAACAAAGTTTTTGCAGCATTCGAAGTAGAATCAATTACTTCGCATTGAGGAAGAACTCGGAACAAACTCGATCTATGCCGGTAAATCAGCGGTGAACGCGAAGTTGTAGGCAAATGACGTACTCTGATTGGAGGGAGTTTAATTCTTGACTTACAAAAGTCAAGAGCTACTCTCTCCTGGTTACTACCAACTAGAAGGAGATGAAAGATGAACCGTATATTGGTAGGTCTGGGAGTAATTTTCTTCTGCTTTTCTGGCTGTAAGAAAAGTAACAATCCGGTAGACCCGCCAGCAGTCGTTCCTTTTGACCTTTCATTAGGAAAGACGTGGACATATGCGTGGAGTTCGGTAATATCCGATTCAACAGGGAAAATCCTTAATTCAGAAACTGATTCATTCCAAGTGCGAATTGCTTCAATACATGATACTTTAAAAAATTATACAGAATTGATAAGGTTTGAAGCACAATCGATAGTGCATTATATCGGTACTTCAAAAGTGTGGTACCAGTTTGCAGGAGATTCGCTTGTAGAAATTGCCTATAATAATGCAGGTGCTACTCCAGTGGTTTTACCAAAACGAATAGTAAAGACAGTAAATGATTCAAAGAATGGGCCTGCATTCTTTTCCTTATTCCCCAAAGTTGTTATTACGATGATGAGATTAAAAGGTATACAGGATACTACAATATTTCGAGATGACATCAGAATCGTTTATAAGTTTCCATTAGTAATTGGAAATAGATGGACTAGCTTTACTTATCCATTTCTTCAGGTGCGGGAGGTTGTCGGAACAGAATTAATTGAGTGTGCCGGGAAGAATTTCTCCTGTGTCAAAATCAAGACGACGATTCCGTCACTGGACCCCAATATTGAGTGGTATGACTATGTATCGATGGAGGGACTTATTGTGCGACAGATCAAAATCGATAACCTTGTTCAGACAACATCAGATAGTCCAGACATTGTCTCATATGGTCATGCAGATGAGTCGTTGGAATTAATACAATGATGAGCACTAACGACAATGAGGCTTGTTGTTCACAATTAAAAAAGTGTAAACAATCTATTTATAGTTGAGGAAGAATTACAATGACTCCACACATAAAATTTGGTACAGACGGATGGCGCGGAGTGATTGCCGACGATTTCACTTTTGAAAACATAGCAAAGGTTGCACTCGCAACGGCGAACTTCTACAAACGAGACAAAAAAATAAAAAACGGCATTGTTGTTGGGTACGATTCGCGTTTTCTATCAATGGAGTTTGCAGAAAAGGTATCGGAAGTTCTTGGCAATCGCGGAATTAAGGTTATTCTCTCAGATAAAATTTCCTCTACGCCAATGGTCTCTTTATTGGCGAAAAAGTTCGATGCTGCCGCAGGCATTATCATTACTGCCAGCCACAATCCAGCGAAGTACAATGGTTTCAAAATCAAGGGAAACTTTGGCGGTCCAGCTTTTCCAGAGTCAATCGAGAAAGTGGAGAAGGAACTGAAGAAAGTTATAAAGTCAAAAGTAGTAAGCAAAAAGTCGTTTGAGGAGTTGGTTGAAAAAGGGATTATAAAAAAAATTGATTTCACCTCAATGTACATTGAAGATATAAAAAACAAGATCGATATCAATCTGATTAAGTCGTCCGGAATTAAAATTGCTTACGATGCGATGCATGGCGCAGGTCAAGGAGTGATGGATCAGATTCTTCCGCTGAAGGTTTCGATACGCGGTGATTTCAACCCGTCATTTGGCGGGAGTCATCCCGAACCTTTGCCACAAAATACTCCTGGATTGATTGAGGCGATTGTGAAAAATAGATGCGACATCGGCATTGCAACCGATGGTGATGCAGACCGCATTGGTGCGTTTGATGAGAATGGCAACTTCGTCGATTCACACCGGATCTTTGCAATCCTTCTGAAATATTTTATCGAAGAAAAGAAGATGACCGGCGAAGTGGCAAAGTCATTCTCTGTCAGTCAGATAATCGACAAGATGTGCAAGAAGTACGGCTTGGTATTGCACGAAACGCCGGTTGGATTTAAATATCTCTGCCGATTGATGGTCGAGCGCGACATTTTGATTGCCGCAGAAGAAAGCGGTGGAGTTGGTGTTAAAGGACATCTACCGGAACGCGATGGCACATATATTGGCCTCCTCCTTGCCGAGATTATGGCGATACGAAAAAAGAAACTCAGCGAGCTTGTCAATGAACTTATGACTGAATTCGGATGGCATTATTTCAATCGATACGATGCGCATCTGACAGAAAAAGAGAAACAGCGTATTCTTGCTATCTATAAGAAAGGTCCGAAGCAGATTGCCGGACTTCCGATTCAGCGGATTGAAACAAAAGACGGTTTCAAACTTTTTGTGGAGAATGGGTGGGTGCTCGTCCGTGCGTCAGGCACAGAGCCGTTGATCCGATTCTATGCTGAAGCAGAGACACCGGAGAAAGTTGAAACATTGCTGAAGGCCGCACGGGAAGTGTAATTAAGTGATTTCCGCCAAAGGCGGATGCGCCTCTAGCGCAGAGTAATTTAGACAAACCTCCGGCAATATTCGGAGGTTTTTTATTTTTTTATAAATTAGATACCTAAATGAAAGGTAACTACTCAGCATTTATTTTGGTAAATAGAAAAATAATTCCCTCTCCTCACAGGAGAGGGTTAGGGTGAGGTCAAAGAATAAAAGGATAAACTGACCCCACCTTAGTCCTCCCCTAAGAGGGGAGGAAATCAAGGTAAAGAATGGCACTATCGAAAAACACACTGAGCAATTACATTGAATGAATTAAAACGCGGTGATGAACTCCAGCTTGAAATCACCGATGCGGCTTTTGAAGGAAAGTCCATCGCTCGCCATGAAGGGCTGGTGGTGTTCGTTGAAAACGCTGTGCCCGGCGATCTCGTTGTTGCGAAACTATCCAAGATCAAAAAGAGTTTTGCAGAAGCAAAACTCGTGCGCGTGGAACGCCCGTCGCCATTACGCGTAGCACCTCGTTGCAAATATTTCGGTGTGTGCGGCGGCTGTAAGTGGCAGCATGTCGATTATCAAGCGCAGCTTCGCTTCAAACAGCAGCAAGTTGTAGACGTATTCGAACGAATCGGCGGTTTCTCGAATATTCAGATCTCATCGATTATCGGAGCGGACGAGATTTATTTTTACCGCGGAAAGATGGAATATTCGTTTGCTGAAAAACAATGGTTGGTAGAAAAGCCATTGTCAATTGCCGATGGCCGATTGTCGAATGAAAAGAATGGATCTCCAATCCCAAATCCTGAATCTCTAATCTCGCATCCCGAATCTCAAATCTTTCTAGGTTTGCATGTTCCTCAGCGGTACGATAAGGTTCTGGATATTGATGAGTGTCATCTTCAATCTCATTTCTCAAATCAGATATTAAACTTTACGAGAGATTTTGCCCGTCGGAATCATTTGAATGTCTATGACTCTGACCGCAACACCGGTTATCTCCGTTTCCTCGTTATCCGCGAGAGTAAGAAGAAAAAAGAACTCATGGCGAATCTTGTGACGTTTGAAGACCGTCCTGATGTGATGAAGCACTATGCGGCAGAGTTGAAAGCGAATGTAGGTGAAGTGACGACAGTGGTGAATACGATTAACGCCAAGAAAGCACAAATTGCATTCGGCGAAACAGAGATGGTTTATCTCGGCAACGGATGGATTCATGAACTACTGGGGAGCCATCACTTCTCGATTTCTGCAAGTTCGTTTTTCCAGACGAATGTGGCGCAGGCGGAAAAGCTCTACGGTGTGACGAAAGAATTCGGTGGATTTAAACTCACCGATGTTGTGTTCGATCTTTATTCTGGAACAGGTTCCATTGCCATCTTCATTTCGGATGCAGTCAAGGAAGTAGTTGGGATTGAATCTGTGGAAAGTGCGATCCGTGATGCGGAAAAGAATGCACGGGAGAATGGTATCACCAATTGCCGGTTTTTACTCGGTGATTTGAAAGAACGGTTAACGAAAGATACAGAATGGATGTCATCTCATCCAAAACCCGATGTACTTATCATAGATCCGCCGCGTAACGGTATGCATCCAAAAGTCGTGGAAGAAATATTAGGAATAACACCGGAACGAATCGTCTATGTGAGCTGTAATCCGGCAACGCAGGCGCGCGATGTCAAGTTACTTTGTGCTGAGAAGTATCAGCTTATGAAGCTTCAGCCGGTGGATATGTTTCCCCATACGTACCACATTGAAAATGTAGCGCTGCTTCAAGCAAAAATAAATGTGTCGGAATAAAAATAGCGGTACAATCTCAATTATTGTATCTCTCCAGCGCGAATTATTTCTGTCCGCCGCAGTGTAGTTTGCGGGAAGATGTTGGTCATCTCTTTCTCGATTCGCACAGGTTCCATCATTTCTATAAACTTCGCTTCGATCGTCTCGGTAACGCTGTCCGCTTTTACCACTCTGAAATGAATCGGTACCATCATAACTGTGTCCGGGAACGATTTCCACCGCATAGAGACACTATGTGCAGTACTGCTGGAAACAAATTCTCCGGCAACATCCTCCAGCTTGTTCTTCCCTGCAGAGTATGAGAGTGTGAAGTTCCGAGGCCGGTATTTGAAATGAAGTGTTGCAAGAATGTCATAGGTGATGCTCGAATCTACAGAAGTCAGAACTGTCCTCTCGATTTGAATCCACGGAGCTTGATGATAAGTAAAATCTTTTACTGGCACATCCCGTTCCCAAGTTGAAATTGTTGTGTCTTTTTCTGCAAGATGAACGGTGAGATGCCGGAGGTATTCGCTGCTTTTCAACTGCACTGTTCCTTTTCCAGTGTTCATATCCAACAACTGATCGATCGTGATGGTCGGCCTCCATTCATCGGAATAGGAAGGCAAGAATGATAAGACAAGAACACAGAGAAGGAATAATGCTGAGCCTACGATCAATCCTGTTCGTGTTCTCCATTTCTTCAACCACAGCAGATCGATACCACTATCGAAGTAGACGGCTGCGAAGCCAAGCAGAAACGGGAACGACCACAGTGCAAAAAAGAGAATGTAGAAGAGATGTAAAACGAAATACATCCACATGGGCTGAGCGGATTGGAGCGCCATGGTTCTTCCTAAAAAAAAGAATTCTTCCGAGAACATTAATCGAAACATAAAGTGCGGTGAAAGAATCCAGAAGAATAGTTTCAGCAGGGGTTTATTCGCAAGCATGGCAAGTGCGAGGAAGAACAGCGCGAGAGCCGGATACAATGTTACCTTAACATTAATAAGCGCTAGAAGCGAAATGAATACGAGCAGAAAGACGACGGTACGGAGGAACCATCGGTACGGATCTTTGCTCAGATTCACGCGCCGACTGAATTTCAACGAGAAGATGATCCCAAGCAGCGCCGCAAGGAATCCGAGTATGAAATATCCATCGGGAGAGGCAACCCACGGAAAGCGCGTTCCTTTGATAAGTCCGACAAGGTTCTCTGAAAGCCACACACACGTTTGGATAAGCAAAGCAAAAAGGAATAATTTGAAAGCAGGTACTTTGGGTCGTTGACTTCTCTCTGTTTCAATCCTTCGCTTCCGTACAACAATGAGAGCACCGATTGCAAGGACAACCGATACGATAATGAATGTGGATAATAACCACAATGGAAAAAATAGAGCGCGTTTGCCAATCTGCAGGAGGTAGTAGTTGTTTGTTTTTTCTTCCGGCACATTTTCATCGAATCGATGGATGAGTGCATAGACAAGATCTCCGCTCCGCTTGAGGCCGCTTGGTTTGAAATGTTCAAAATCATCCTGCGGAGTATGGATAGGATCACTTATGTCAGAAGTGAAGTCGATGGCGGGAATTCCTTTTGCAAGAAATGGCTCATGGTCGGAGCCAACACCGCCGCCTGGCATCATACTCATTGCTGTGAAGAAATGTGTGGGATAGTCTAAACCCGAATATCCCAGCTTCCCAAATTCTTCATAGGTCGCCTGCACAAGCCAGACCGGTGTGTTGCCGCCCTTGTAGTCGATAGTCGGGATGAGAGGATCGCGGCCGTTGGCCATGTCTAATTCCAACATCAATGTTACACTGTCAATCCGGGAAAAATGATCGACAAAATATTTCGAGCCGATCAGTCCCTCTTCTTCTCCTCCAAAGAGACAAAAGAAAATTGTGGAATGATGCTGCTCTTTTGAGAGAACACGCGCAAGCTCGATGACCGCTGCTGATCCCGATCCGTCATCGTTTGCACCGGGGATATCTGGCCCCGCTGAATCGATGTGTCCGCCAATGACGATGATGCGGTCAGTCTTTCCACGAAGCACGCCGATCGCGATGCCGCTGCTGGTATTGACGGAAGCACCGGTCATATCGTTTTTCGCGGTTTTCATTTCCATGACATATGCTTCATCCAATCCGAACTCGCGAAACTTTGCAAGTGCAAATTCCATCGCGCGTCGTTCATTGGGCGATCCCATCGGCCGGGCACCGATGGTAACAGAAATAGTTCTCAGATATGAGAGAGCACTATCCGATGAAAATAGTATTTGTGCATAACTCAATGAAGGGAGAGTGATGAAGAAGAGGAGGAAGCGCTTCATGGAAATATTTTCCTCAAGCTAAATGTTCTTTAAAAAATGAAGCCACGGAATCTTTATATGCCGCACCGCCAACTTCCCATACATCATTGTGGCCTGCATTGTCGATAAGGAGAAGTCGCTTAGGTTTATTGGCGGCATCATAAAGCAACTTAGAGTATTCAGATTTAATAAATGAGTCATTCTTCCCATGAACAATGAGGATAGGGACGTGTACGCGTTTGATGTCTTCCAATGGCGAAACAAGTCTCGCTTTGAAGTTTGCTATTTTCTGGGATTGGACGAGCGCGATATTCCTTAAAAAATGCCAGGGCAATTTGATAATACGTTTTTGGTAATCCACGAAGACAATGCGCAACGAGGTATAGCTGCATTCGGAAACGACGGCAGATATACGAGAATCAATTGCAGCTGCCTGAATCGCAACAGCTCCGCCCATCGATGTGCCGAAGAGACCGATTTTTCCAATTTCTCTATCTTTTCTTGACCGGAGATATCTGGTCACTGCCGAGACATCGTACTTCTCATAAAATCCGTAGGTGCAATACAAACCTTCGCTTTCACCATGCTGGCGTGAATCGTAGAGAAAAATATTGAATCCCATGTCATAGAGAGATCGCGCGAATGCCATACCGGCAATTTTACAATCACCAACCCCGTGCAAAAAAATTATTGTACCACGAGTTTTTTTCTTTTGCGGGATGAACCAGCAGCTCAGTTTCCATCCGTCAAACGTCTCAAGAGTTATATTTTCTTGCGGAAGTCCGGCATCCGTTGGCTCAAGAAGAGTGGTAAGCCGAGCGTACCATTCCCTCTTCCGTCGAACCGGTTTGAGCAAAATCAGCGGACCTGCGACAAGCAGCACAAACGCCGCCTGGATCAGAAAAAGCACAGAGATAATAAGCAGGTTGAGAAAAATTTCCATGGAAAATCTACCGTGATACGTTCCTCGAAAGACCAGAATTATTATACTGTATCAATATATCAAGGCAGATTGATGGATGCAAGGTACGCGATGTAGCGGCGGGTCCTTGAATGAAGTCTGAGGAGTCATTATCTTTAAACAAAGCCCCCAACTATTTCGTCTTGAAAATTATCATTACTCGAAAACTATTCTAAAGGAGTCCATTCTTTAAAGAATCTCACAATATCTCTTTTCTCCTCTTTATCCAATGGGATATTATAGGAAGGATTCCCAAAATACTTAATTATATTTTGTCTTTGAAGTTTTGATAACCCATAAGATGTTGCCCTAATGTCTTTTCCTTTTGCATTTGCGGCCACTTGAAGTCTCTCGGTATTTGTATCATGAAAACCATACCCTAAGAATCGGACTTTTTCAGATTGTTGAATTAAACGTTGTGCTTCTATAAAATTCTCGTCGGCATCGTTACGTTCATGAATTACCGATAAATGCATCATCCCATATAAAATATTCTGTACATCGTCCGTAGGTTCATATTTGCGATAGATTTTATTGTCTTGCCATCCGAGATTGCCAATATGACCATAAACGTGAATGATGGGAATTTTATTCATTACCATTTTACAGTTATCAAATGAAAGATTCAGGTATTCCTTTAATTGCGTAAACAGATAATGTTCAAGCGACCTGTCATAGTTAAAAGTGATAAAACTTATTTGTCTATCTTCAAGTTTTTCAATATCTCTTCTTAATACTTCAAAAATCATTGAATACCAATTCTCTTTATTATCTCTCGCAAATAATCGCGCTTCATTTTCATAAGGAATAAGAGCTTGTGCAATCACCGCCTTGCCAACATTTAGAAATTCCGGACGGGCTTGGAGGAAATCATCAATAGATTCAACCACTGCTTTTAATAGTGATTCTCGTAAACGTTGAATTTTTTCATATTCAAATTGACTAACAGAACCTTGCAATTCTGTAGCCACTTTGGCTAGTACAGTCGTTTTTGAAGAGAGAGATATATTGTCAATTATATCTGATACAAGTTTATAACCCAATGGGAAACCATATGGTATGCTTGCTCCAGCGCCGAGAATAAATACAGTTCTACTCTTAAACATACTATCCTTTCATTTCTATTTCATCAAGAAAACAAAAATTAAAAAGAAGCTCCAATCCACTATGGTTGGAACTTCGGATTGTGAAACAGTATCACCTCTTGAGGGGAGGGAAAGAGGGCGATACTTCTATTTTTTCAACGTCAGAGAATAAAGCGCATTTTTAATTCGTTGAAGTCTTCTAGGGCTTGGATAAACACGACCAGTCATATAATATGTAATATGACCTTGAGGAATCTTCGTCGTTTTAGCCAACCACTTTCTATCCTTTCCAGAATAAGCCAGCGCGTTCTCGATTAGATTTGATAATTCAGAATATTTTGGGTTTTTTGGCTTTTGTAAGACAACATGTTTCCCTAAAACATGCGAGTCACCTATCAACGGACTATGATGATATATTTGCAATGCTTCAAGAATTTTTACAAGTCTTTTTGGTTTAGGATAGTTGAAACCTTGTGCATACGCAGATACTATACCGCGACCGATACCTGCGCGACGAGCAAGGTCAATTTTTCTCATTCCTAGTTCGGAAAGACGAGTTTTGAGTAGATTTGCAAACTCAGCATACTTTGGATTCTTCGCACGAATAAATTTAAGTTTATTGATATAATCTGTTGGTGTATCTAATCCTAATTTATCAGCTAATCGTTGTTGGTGCTCTGACTCTGAAGCAAGACCTTGTCGGGATAAATAATGCTTATTATATTCGTCGTATGTTTGAAAACCACGTTTCTTAGCCACGTGTTCAAGGCGTCTGGTCAAGGGTGCCAGTTCTACGTTATCAGGAAATGATTCTGGTTTTGCAGAAACAGTTTTATTTATTTTGTGTGGGTTCTTCATTCAAATATTTATTTTTGTAAAAGGTCTAATTTAGGAGGCAACTTTTTAATAAAGGAATACTGTTCTTTCGCTTTTTTTTCAACGTCAGAGAATAAAGCGTATTTTTAATTCGTTGAAGTCTTGCAGGGCTTGGGTAAACAAGACCATTCATATAATATGTAATATGACGTTGAGGAATCTTCGTTGTTTTAGCCAACCACTTTCTATCCTTGCCAGAATAAGCCAGCGCGTTCTCGATTAGATTTGACAATTCAGAATATTTTGTATGTTTCGGTTTTTGTAGAATTACATTCTTACCTAATATCTGCGAGTTCCCAATCAAAGGACTATGGTGATATATTTGTAATACTTCAAGTATTTTATTTAGAGTTTTTGGTTTGGGATAATGATAACCTTGGGTATAGCGATAAATAAGCGAATTTGAAATTCTAACACGACGTGCAAGAGTATATTTATTCATATGGAGCTCTGATAAACGAGTGTTGATTAGATTAGCAAGCTCAACATACTTTGGATTCTTGGCACGAATTGAATTAAGTTTATTGATATATTCTATCGGTGTAGTTAAACCCATTCTTTCAGCCAATTGCTTTTGATGTTCTGACTCTGAAACGAGACCTCTTTGCAATAAATAGTAATCAATGTATTCACGGTAGGATTGAAATCCGCGTTTCTTAGCAATCCGCTCAAGTCGTTTGGTTAAAGGTGCCAGTTCTATATTATCAAGAAATGATTCTGGTTTTGCAGAAACAGTTTTATTTATTTTGTGTGGGTTCTTCATTCAAATATTCATTTTTGTAAAATGTCTAATTTAGGAGGCAACTTTTTAATAAAGGCATACTGCTCGTTCGCAAGAGTAGCAGGAGATATATTATTGTATTCAAGTGAGAACACCTCTGGCAGATGTTGTTTTAATTTAAAGAATTGAAAGGGGAAAAGCCAAATATTAAATCCCAATTTGAGAGGAACAAACTGGGGGTAAATAAAAGTTTGTGAGGCAATCACATCCTCTAACCTCGGGTATGGAAAAGACTATTTAGTCTTTAACCCAAAAAACCCAAGCCCTACGCCCATAATTACGAGCGTAAAGTTTCCGACCATTCCGCAGTGTTATATATGTGCGGAATATCTGGTGGAAACCAGGTCTAGGGAGTTTTTTCTCCATAGAAGTCCTTTCTTTACGTGTGATAAATGGGCTTGCTTTTTATGTCTAAGACTCTTACAATAAAGCACCAAGACCTGTAAAAGGGTCAACATACTCTGCGCAAGCCTTGAATTATTGCACAAGCAGAGATTGTGAATCAGTCCCAGAATAGCGCAAACTATTTTGGGATTTTTTTTGGAATATTTTTCTTTTATGTATCATTATTTTCTATACAAATGTACGTGGAATTCGATGAGAGGGCAAGGTTTACTTTTGCACATCCTCTGCACGGTGGTATTCACGAGTTATCCACATCGGGATTGTAATTCCACGCGGAAAAATTGCAAAAATAATCCTTGACAGAAGCTACTGATTTTCATAGAGAAGAAAATAAAAACCTGTAATAAGAGGGCTTTGTTATTTTAGAAGTAAGTTTCCCTTACAGTTTCAGAGCATTGACTGTATGGATTAAAGTGGATGGTACTACAGTTGCATATACTTGTGAAGTAATTACCAATAAATGACTTAGTGGGAATAGTCGGTTGTATCTTTTTTGTGTCTTTCCTCGTTTAAACTATAAAATGCGATTGGAAAAGAATATAAAGTCACTATCTTTAAGCAAAGCCCCAACCTTTTCCATAGATCAAAGGTCTAATTCTATGTCTGACGAACAAAGGAATTCCGAAAGTATGACCGGCAATGAAACCGAGTTGATTATGCAAGCCCAGCGAGGTAATATGAACGCATTTGAACAGCTTGTTCACCTGCATGATAAACGAGTTCTCACAATCGCGGCGGGGTATGTGCACAGCGCCGACGATGCAAAAGACATCTATCAGGAAGTATTCCTTCGGGTGTATAAGGGCCTCTCGAAGTTTCAATATAAAAGTGAATTCTCGACTTGGATTTACCGGATAACGACAAATGTTTGTTTAAGTCATCGATCACGCAGGAACAGAAATTCGCATACATCGCTCGATCAGAGTCTGAATGATGAAGACGGTCAACCGCATGCATTGAAAGATACGCTCTCCGATACTGCGACCACTGATCAGCAGACACATGATGCGGAGATAGCACTGCGCGTGGAACAAGCATTGAAAACGCTTTCACCACGTCAACGAATGGTTTTTACGATGAAGCATTATGAGGGCTATAAGTTAAGAGAGATTGCAGAAATAATGAAGTGCAATGAAGGAACCGTGAAGAAGTATCTCTTTGAAGCGACGGCACGTTTGCGGAAACAATTGAAAGATTTTGCTAGTTGAAGAAGAAAGCGAGGAATGGTCTATGAAACACAAACAGTTTGAGGAATGGCTCCAGCTTTCCTTGTATCATGAATTAAGTGAACAAGAACGAGTTTTGTTGGATAACCATCTTACAACATGTGAGCAATGTCGTAGTAATCTTGATGAGTTGAAAAGACTCCATGGTACATTAGCACATCGTCAATCGGTCGCAGTGCAAGAGCCATTGCTTCAGGAAGCACGAAGAAATCTACGATTACAAATTCATGCTGAAGCGGCACATGCATCCCTCTGGAGCAAAACGAAAGATGTACTCGATGGAATTCTTGCTCCACCCGTTCAAGTGGCGTTGGGTGGAGTTGCGATGGTCGCAATGGGAATTCTTGTCGGATATTTCGTCTTCAAAACACCCTCAGAAAAATTCTTAGCAATCAAACAGACGGCGGCGATGGAAGCAGGCGAGTCTCAAATTACAAATATCCGTTTCCTTGATCGCGATACACAAACAGGAGATGTGGAGTTTACATTTGAGACACTCACGCCGGTGCACATACGCGGCAATGTGAATGAGGAGCATGTACAAAAAGTACTTGCACGAGCACTCGTGAGCGATCAAAATGCCGGCACGCGACTCCGTGCCGTGAATATGATTGGTACACAAACCGGACAAAGACAGGACCGTGTTCCTGGATTTGATGCAGAAGTAAAATCCGCTCTCGTTACGGCGCTTTTGCATGATCGAAATCTTGGTGTACGGAATGAAGCACTCAATGTGCTCAGAAATTATTTGCCGGATCCGGTCATTGTCCGCGCATTTCTTCAAGTCCTAGCGAGCGAGAAGAACACAGGCTTGAAGATTGCAGCGATTAATTCGTTAGATTTGTCTCAATATGAAAACCAACCGGTGAATCGGGAAATTCTTGAGATGTTCAAGAATAAGGCTCAATCGGACGATAATAACTATATCAGAATCAAAGCAAAGACAGCTTTACAGGAGGTACAACAATGAAAACATATACGCGATTACTCATTGCCACACTCGTGGCATTACTTGCAACGACATTTGCATCGGCACGAGAAGAGGGTAGCAGTTCGAAATCGTTTAGCGTCAGCAAAGGAGGGACGATTGAAGTTTCCACCAGCAGGGGGGATATTCGTATCTTTCCATGGGAGAAAAATGAAGTTTCTGTAGTAGTTGAAGGATTAGACGATGAAGACCTTGACAAAGTAAAGATGACTCAAGATGGGAATACCGTGCGTGTATCATATCGATCACGGTGGGATGATGGTTCAGGGCATGTTCGCTTTGCTATCTCTGTGCCGTCTCAATTTAATTTGGATATGAACACATCCGGCGGCGACTTGGAAGTGAAAGGAGGACTGACCGGGAAGATCGATGGATCGACCTCAGGGGGGGATATCAAATTAGGAAATGTTTTCGGCGGTCCGGTAGAAGTGTCGACGTCTGGGGGCGATATTAGTACAGGAAAGATTGAAGGCGACGGAAGTTTGAAGACCGCCGGCGGAGATATCCAGGTTGGGAGTGTGAATGGTTCGCTCTCCGTCAACACTTCTGGCGGGAATATCCAGGTGGAGACAATCACAAAATCTCTCGAAGCGAAAACGGCAGGCGGCAATATCATCATTGGTAATGTTGGCGGAGAAGCGCATGTCTCGACCTCCGGCGGTGATATCAATGTGGGCAAGGTTTCGGGCAAGGCAACACTCAACACAGCAGGTGGTGATATCGAATTAAAAGGAGCGAGCGGCAATGTGAGCGCAAAAACTTCCGGCGGAGATGTAAAGCTGCAAAATATCACCGGTTCGATTAATGCAAAAACTTCCGGTGGCGAAGTGGAAGCAGAATTGATTCCCAGCGGGAAAGGCGGCAGTAAACTTTCATCATCGGGCGGAGATGTGCGGCTGTATATCGACGAAAATTCTAAAGCAACGATTGAAGCGACCATTCGTCTCGATGGATGGGGTTCACGAAAAAGCCGATATATCGTAAAGTCGGAATTCCCAAAAGAATCATATGAAACCGACGAAGAAGCCGACGAAATTCGTGCTGTCTATAAATTAAACGGCGGCGGTGAGTTAATCGAACTCAGCACTTCAAACTCGAATATCGAGATTCACAAGCTGCGACATTAACATGCAATCAAATAATGGAAATATATATGCACGAATAATATATCTATGGAGGATCTCAATGAAAAAACTTCTTGTATTCCTTATGATGAATCTCGTCGTTGCGTCTCTTTCAGTTGCTTGGAAGAGCTCAGACGATGCATCCGATTATCAATCAAAATCCTTTACGGTTCAGAAAGGCGGATTGCTTACAGTTGATGTTGAACCGGGAGCAGTACGTATTGAGTCGTCATCTAAAGACGAAGTCGTTGTTGAAGCGGAGGGAATAGATGAACGGCATCCTGATCGCCTTGTAATGAGTCAATCTGGAAACGATGTTACGGTGAAGTATAGGGATTCACGGCATAATGTGGATCGTCTGGTATTCACCATAAAGGTTCCATCCAAATACAATGTGAATATTCAAACATCCGGCGGAAGTGTGAAACAAAATGACGTTCTTACCGGTGACTTCCAGGCAGAAACCAAAGGCGGCAGCATCAAGATTGAACACATCGTCGGCAAGGTTGATGTCGAAACCGGAGGCGGCAGTATTAAAGTGGAAAAGGTCGAGGGGGACGCCATCATGCAGACCGGCGGAGGGAGCATTGAAACAGGGCTTATCACCGGGATATTGAATGCAAAAACTGGAGGCGGCAGCATTACGTTGCGGGAAACCGGCGGGAAAGTGACTGCGTCGACCGGCGGGGGAAGTGTCACAGTGGAAAATGCAAAGGAATGGATTGACATTTCGACTGGCGGCGGCAGTGTGCATGTGCGTGGAGCGAAGTATGGAGCGAAAATAAAGACCGGCGGCGGAAGTATTGAAATGGAAGATGCTGTAGGACTTGTAGATGCATCGACTGGAGGAGGAAGTATTAAATGTGAATTGACTCCGGGCAGCACTGGAAATAGTACGATCAGAACTGGCGGAGGAGAAATTCAACTCGCACTACCTGAGAACGCAAAAGCTATTGTTGAAGCCACTATCAACCTGAATCATAGATGGTGGCGGCATCACAAGAAATGCACGATCCATTCCGATTTTAAAGCAGATACATACGAGAACAAAGAAGATGATGACCATATTTATGCAGTCTATACATTGAATGGCGGTGGTCCGACTATTACTCTTGAGACTTCGGACAGCGACATTGAAATCCTTAAGATGTCTGCTCAATAATCATAAGAATGTCTGCAAGGGTTTAGCCATAGCCGTCATCTTTGATGACGGCTATTTTTTTGTTATTTTCTTGCACTATGAAATTGAAATACTTCGCGGGGAAAATAGAACCATGAAAGTTGCTCTTGTTCATGATTGGCTCACGGGAATGCGGGGCGGCGAGAAGATTCTCGAAGTCTTTTGCGAATTATTCCCTGACGCAACAATTTTTGCCACCATCCATAACGAAGGGACGATGTCGCCTGCTATTGAGCGAATGAAAATCAAAACTTCATTCATTCAGCATCTTCCTCTAAAGGCAACGAAGTACCGCCACTATTTACCGCTGATGCCCGCCGCCATAGATGAACTCGATTTTTCAGAATATGATTTCATCCTTTCTACGAGTGTCGCTGTAGCCAAAGCAGCAAAGCCGCGCAGCGGAGCAATGCACATCTGTTATTGCAATACGCCCATGCGGTACATTTGGGATCAGTACGAAGAATATTTTGGCAAAGATCGTGCAGGATTCATCACGCGCACGATCATGTCGTTGATTGCGCCGTATCTTCGGCGGTGGGATGTCCGCACATGTGACCGCGTGCATTATTTCATTGCGAATTCACACAATGTTGCCGAACGCATCTCGCGGATCTATCACCGCATGTCGAATGTGATTTACCCGCCGGTGAGTACGGATTTATTTACCGTGTCGCACAAGGACGAGGGGTACTATCTCATTGTCAGTGCACTTGTACCGTATAAAAGAGTGGATCTCGCCATTGAGACGTTCAATCGGTTTGGCGAGAAACTTCTTGTTGTCGGTTCCGGACCTGAAATGGAAAAGCTGAAGAAGATGGCGAAAAGGAATATAGAATTTCTTGGATGGCAGAGCGATGAAAGTCTTGCGAGGCTGTATACCGGATGCCGTGCATTGATTTTCCCGGGTGTCGAAGACTTCGGCATTGTGCCGCTCGAAGCGATGGCAAGCGGGAAGCCGGTGGTTGCGTTTGCGAAAGGGGGAGCGCTGGAAACTGTTGTCGGAGACGGGGACTTACCAACGGGTGTTTTTTTCCACCATCAGACTGTTGAAGCACTTTTTGAAGCTATGAAGGCTCTTTCAAAAATGAAGTTCGATCCGTATGCCATTCGCCGACACGCAGAGAAGTTTGATCGGAAAGAATTCAAACGGCAGATCTCGGATTACGTAACGAAACAATTACCCGTTTCAATTTGTACATAAATAACAGATCTGAAACTGGAAGTTGAAGGTCTGAGTCTTCCGTTCTACCTATTCACTACGCCAGCTTTATTTCCATCCCTTCAGCAGCGCCGAAACATTGGATAGTTGACTTTTGAGTGAAGATCAATTTCTGCGCATGCTTCACCATCGCGTCAATCGTAGCGTCGTCATGTGCAGGATCGTGATGGAACAGAGCAAGTTGTTTCACATTTGCCTTGATTGCGAATTCCACAACCGATTCGATTGGAGAATGTCCCCAGCCGATCTTTGATCGATATTCATCCAGCGTGTATTGTGCCTCGCTGACAAGGAGATCTGCTCCCGCGAGAAAGTCAATGAACTTCTGATCCAGTTCTGCACCGTATTGAGATGCAAGTTGATCTTTTCGTGCGGCATGAAGTGTGTACCGGTACGGCTCATTGTCCGAAGCATAAATAAATGTTTTTCCACCTTCGGAGATTTTATAAGCGAGCGTCATTGCAGGATGATTGATATAGAAGGGTGTTACCTGGGCATCTCCGATCCAGAATGGCTCACGTACTTCCTGCATGACAATTTGCGCGTTCAGGTCGCCTAATGGTACAGGAAAATATTCCGAATCCATTTGAAACTTTAAAAGATCCTTCAAACTTTTATCGCGCGCAGGAGGTCCATAGACATTCACTTGGAAATTTTTTGCATAGGCGGGCATGAAGAATGGAAAACCCTGAATATGATCCCAATGTGTATGGCTGATGAAGAGATGCACTGTCATCAAAGGCTGGGACGCGAATTCTTTCATCAGCTGATTGCCGAGATCCCGTATTCCAGTTCCCGCATCGAAGATCAGTATTTGTTTGTTGACACGCACTTCGACGCAAGATGTGTTGCCGCCGTACTTCACCGTCGATTTTCCCGGTGATGGAATGGATCCGCGTGTTCCCCAGAATCGAATGTTCATCATGGCTGACTCGCTCGTAGGTTCATGTAGAGAGTGGCAATTTCAATAAGTTCCTTGGGTAAAAATGGTTTCACTACATAGGCATCAGCGCCCATTTGTATCGCTTTGTCCACGTCGGTTTTGTATGATTTTCCTGATGTGACAATAATTGCTGTGTGCTGCAAGTTTGAATTAGCCCGAAGCATTTTGCAGACTTCGAAACCGTGCAGTCCTTCCATCATAAGGTCAAGGATGATTACAGCAGGGGGATTGATGAGCGCCTGTCGAACTCCTTCACTGCCATCATGAGCAATCGATACATCAAACCCGTTCCGTTCGAATATGACTTGAGCAAGCCGACGGTGCGAAGCGTCATCGTCAATAATAAGTACTTTGGGTTTTGGTGCTGCTGTATCCATCGAATCAGATTCTCGATTGAGTTCACAATGTAATCATCTCATAAGATAGTACGTTGAATTTATCAAAGATGGAATACAAAACTTGAATTTTATCCATTTAGAACTGGATCTGTCCTACCTGACAGGGAAGTGCAGCTATTCAATTGATTGCGCTTTCTCAAGTTGTTCCGATACTTTTCCCCAACGCCAGTAGGCATCGTCTAATTCTTTCTGAACCGATTTGTATTCTGCGGAAACAGCTTTCGCTTCATCACCCCTTTTATACATTTCCGGATCGGCAAGAAGACTTTCGATCTCGCTTTTCCTTTGTTCGTGATGAGCGATCTCTGCCTCAACTGCTTCTAATTGCCGCTTTACAGAGCGCACTTCTTTCTCTTTTGCTTTTTTGCGGTCTTGCTCTTCTTGCCGTGCAGCGTGCGCTGTTGCTTTCGAATTATCCAGCGGTTTCATGTGTGTGGCGATCTGCCGGGAAAGACTCTCCTGCTTTTTCTTTGCGAAATATTCGGACATGGAACCAAGATAGAGACGCATCGAGCCGGGACGTAATTCCAGTACCTTATTGATTATGGGATTGAGAAAAGCACGGTCGTGCGAAACGATGAGGAATGTTCCTTCGTATTCGGCGAGTGCAGCTTGCAGTACTTTTTTTGAACGCATATCAAGGTGATTGGTCGGTTCGTCCATGATGAGAAAATTCGCAGGACGTAAAAGCATGCGTGCGAGGGCTAATCTGCTTTTTTCGCCTCCAGAAAGTACTGATACTTGTTTAAATACATCGTCGCCGTGGAAGAGGAAAGAACCGAGTAGAGTGCGCAGTTGTGTCTTTGTCTCGGACGAAGAAACCTCTTCTACCGATTGAAGAACATCTTTGGAAAGGTTGAGTTCATCTGCCTGATCTTGTCCGAAGTACGAGAGCAGAACGTTATGTCCAACGATCCGTTCGCCTTTCTCAAATGATTCTTCTCCGGAAATAATCCGGACGAGTGTCGATTTTCCTGCGCCGTTTACTCCCACGACTGCAATACGGTCACCGCGTTCCACTTTGAAATCAAGATGATTGAAAACTTGCAGCGAATCATAGCTCTTTTGTATTCCCTGTAAATCTAAAACAACACGCCCGCTCGAAACCGGCCGTGGGAACCTGAACCGAAGCGCTTCTTCTTCACGTTCTACTTCGACTATTTCGATTTTCTCCAGCATCTTCACGCGACTCTGTACTTGCCGTGCTTTGGTGGCTTTGTACCGAAAGCGGTCGATGAATTCTTGCGTCTGCTTGATCTGGTCTTGCTGATTCCGTTGTTGACTCAAAAGAAGTTCGCGCCGAACGAGACGCTCTTTTTCAAAGAAAGAATAATTGCCGGCGTATTCTTCAAACCTCCCGGCAGAAAGAGCAAATGTACGTGACGTGAGGTTATCGAGGAATGCGCGGTCGTGCGAGACGAGAATAATGGAGCCGTTATATTGGCGAAGGTATTCTTCCAGCCATTGGAGCGATTCGAGATCGAGGTGATTCGTTGGTTCGTCAAGAAGTAAAAGACTCGGTTCCAGCAGCAGCAGTTTTGCCATCGCGATACGCATTTGCCAGCCGCCGCTGAATTCCTCTGTCAGTCGATTGAGATCTGTTTGCGAAAAACCCAATCCATCCAAGACGCGTTCGATCTTTGAGCGCATCCGGTACGCGTCAAGATCTTCGAGCTTATGCTGTAATTCCCCATAGACTTCAAGTGTGTCGGCGTACTCTTCACTTGTTGAATCGAGCTCAGTTAGAGTATCCTGTGCTTCGCTCAATTTTTGCTGTGCATCTAATATGTCTTCAAAGGCTGTCTCCGCTTCCTCATAAAGCGTTTTGCCGTGCAAAGCAATTGTTTCCTGCTGGAGATACCCGACCGTTACATAATGGGCTTTCTTGATGGTTCCTTCTTCTCCTTGCGGTGCACCGGAAATGATACGGAGCAGCGTGGTTTTTCCGCTGCCGTTGGAACCAACTAATCCGATGCGGTCGCGTGGACCGACGTTTGTAGAGATGTCGTGGAAGAGTGTTCGTTCTCCAAACTCAAGAGTAATATGTTCGAGTGAAAGCATACTGAGTATTCATCGCTGTAAAATGTAAGTCAATATAGGGAAAAGTGTTTGAGCAGAAAACCTTTTTGGAATTGAACCAAAAACTCCTTTTATGAAGTGTTTGTTTTTTTCAAGAAATGCAGTATCTTCTATTTGTGCGATGCCAAATTAATCAAAAATCGCATCGTTTCGTGTTCTCCAATAACGCCAGAACGCGAGAACGAGTAACCAATCACTTCTTACTTTCATAGGAGGAATTATATGAAAACCACAGGAACACTTATCCTAGGCATTCTTGTTGTACTATGCTTTGGATTGCTTTGGGCATTGAACGGTCCCGCGAAGAGTGCACCGACTTCTCAGGATCAACAGTACACCGGCAAAGAAAATCATCAGATTGATTTGGTAAAAGCGCTCAAACTAATAAAAAACCACGAAACGAATTTGAATGAACAAAAAATAAGAGGTGGATTTATTGGCCGCGACGCAATTGAAAAAGTTTTAGCTCAACAGGGATGTACAGGTATTCGATATTACTATGCCCAGAATGATGACGGCACACCTACAATTGTTATTTTTGGTGTTGACGTAAAAGGCGTGGATATACAAACCGGTGTTCTACTCGATGCAATATGGCCTTGTCCTCCATTCTGTGGACCGCCACAGTAAGACTGAGAAGTATTCATGAGTGTGATGTTCTATATTGTTGTTTTAGTTCAGGTTGGTGCAATATGCGTGGGAGGCTTCCGTTATAGAAGCCTTCCACGACCATTGCGGCTTCTTGAATATTTGCTCGTCTTTTCTTTTGTCATGACTATCATCGAGCGGATTTTAGCTTCTCATTATATTAATAACCTTTGGGCGGCACACATTAGTACCATAGTTGAGTTTGTGATAGTTTTAAACATTTTTTCTTTTTGGATGAAGCAGCACCTTAAGCGCTTGGTTTTATTTGGATGCTTGATAGGGTTTATCATTCTCTGGATAATAAGCAAATTATTATTTGAACCGTTCTCTCAATTTGATGGATGGACTGCAGCAATTTCTAAAATAATACAAATAACTTTTTCATCTATCTTGTTTGTGGAAGTAATAAAAGATAGCGACATAGATTGGACAAAGGATCCACGTTTCTGGGTTACGACAGGTGTTATCATCTATTCGGCGGGAAGTCTATTCTTATTTGCGCTATTCAATAAGATGTTACAGATTTCCCCGGTTTATTTGATGATGATGTGGTCTTTAAATTGGATTCTTGCGATCATTGCAAATTTGCTTTTTGCTCGTAGTTTTCTATGCAAGAAGTGACATTCGATATTTGGTGGACGGTTGCATTTGGAACCATCGCACTCTTAGCGATTACCGTTGGATTGGTTGTCGTAGTCATGACAGGTAAACAAAAGGAGCTTGTTACCAAAAAGCGCCAACTGGAAGAATTGACAATCAGCGAACGCAAGTACCGTAATCTTTTTGAGCAGTCACCTGCCGGTATGCTTCGCATAACGGTCGATCAATGGAATGTTGTCGATGCAAATCACGCGCTCCTTCGTATCTTTGCTATTCATACATTGGATGAAGTGAAAGAAGTGCTCTTTTCGATGTCTCCTCAAGACCGGGAATATCTTGTTGAACGTTTATCAGCAGGTCAGTCTGTAGAGGATTATAAAACCCTTTTGCGCCGTAAGGACGGGTCGGAATTCTGGATTTCCTTCTCTGCTTCTATCCATTCACTTGAAAGTTTTACAGAAGCAGTCATTATCGATATCACCTCACGCCGGCTCGCGGAAGATAAAATTCGTGAACAAGCGTTGCTGCTGGATCAGGCGCAGGATGCCATCCTCGTTCTTGACCTCAACAAAACGGTACGATATTGGAACAAAGGTGCTGAGCGAATATATGGCTACGAGCCGTTAGAAGTATTAGGAAGAGAGGTCGTGAAGTACCTCTATGGGTCGGATGGAACGGAAGGATTTGAACGCGCATACGCGTTGACGGTACAGCATTCGGCATGGTCGGGCGAGCTTCATCAAAAAAAAAGAGATGGAACGGTCATCATCACAGATTGTCGATGGACTCTCGTTCGCAATCCAGGCGGCGAACCTGCCGGCATTCTTCAGGTTTGCACGGATGTGACAGAACGGAAACGATTAGAAACTCGCTTTCTCCGAGCACAGCGAGTGGAAAGTATCGGCATTTTCGCAAGCGGTATCGCGCATGACTTAAGCAATACGCTGGCACCGGTCTTGGTCGGTGTGGAAGTACTCAAACGGAAGTTGTTAGATACCCAAAGTCAGCGGCTTTTGAAAGCGATCGAGTCAAGTGCGAAGCATGGCTCTGAATTGGTCTATCAAGTTCTTTCCTTTGTGAAGGGAGTGGAGGGCAAGCATGCGAAACTCAATCCCTTGAAGATCGTGAAGGACATTACAGATTTATTAGGTGATATCGTTCCCAACAGCGTTACAGTCCGAACCCGTATATCCGATACTATTTCATCGGTGATCGGGGATAGAACCCAACTCCACCAAGTGTTGATCAACCTTTGCACCAACGCGCGCGATGCTATGCCGCAAGGCGGTGAATTGACATTTTCTGTAGAGAATGTTTCGGTATCGAAGGAGATGGCGGAAGAATATGTTGATGCGGTCGAAGGTGAGTACGTCGTATTTAGTATCAGCGATACAGGCATTGGAATACCGGCTGTCGAAATCCATAAGATCTTTGAGCCGTTCTATACGACGAAGGCAATAGGGAAAGGTACAGGGCTTGGTCTTTCGATTTGTTTCGGTATTGTGAAGGGACATAAAGGATTTATGACGGTGGAGAGCGTGGAAGGAAAAGGCACGACATTTAAAATATTTCTGCCGGTATCTCCCGCAGTGAACAAGGACACGGGGGAAGCGGATCCCCAACAAGCATATCATCGGAGTGTGCTTTATATTGCAAGCTCCGAGGAAAAGTATACGCACGCTCTCTTCGAAGGTTTAAAGGATCATGGGTATGAACCGATTCTTGCGGCAGGGGAATTACAATCCAGAGAAACCCTCCTTCAATACGGCGGGAAAGTTCAGGTTGTGGTAGTGGAGGGATTCCAGCGTGATGAAATTCCGGACATGATGAAGGATCTTCTATCGCTTGGACCTGAATGCCGAATAATCGTGCTGGCAGAAAAATATTCAAAGGCTGAAAGACCGGGAAGTGAAACGAAGAAGCCGTATGCCGTGCTGGAACAACCCGTTACCATTGAATCGCTTCTTCAAACAATCGAACAGGCTGCGATGCGCAGGAACAAATCAGCATAAGAGACACAGCACCGTATCTAACGCACGCGACACCGGAAATCTTTGTTCTCTAGAAAGTACAATACTTCATCCGCACTGAATCGAGATTTTCGTTGGACGGCTTCCACTGTGTTGAATGCGTTGTGCGGAGTGAAGAGAACATTCGGATGCCGAAGCAATTCTTTTATTACTTGAGCCGCTGGAAATGTATTCGTGTGCTTGCTTCGAAGAGCGACAGCGACGTTTGGCTCGTCTTCAAAGACATCAAATCCGAGTCCGCCCACATGTCGTTCCTGCACTAATCGTAGCATATCGGCAATAGGAGCATGTTCCCCGCGTGCGATATTGACGAAGAGAACACCGGGCTTGGCTTGTTTTAAGAGGTTGTAAGAAAAATAACCACGGTTTTCGTTTGTCAAATTCATAGAGCAGATGATGACATCAGCCCAGGCGATTCCTTCTTCTTTCCCAATGTACTGCACCTCCTTGTGGTGCTGGACAATGTCCACACCCCGGACATTCATGCCAAGAGCGGAACCGATCTTTACAATCTCACTGCCAATCCGTCCCACGCCTACGACTAAAAGATTTTTTCCCGCATATTCTCCGCCTGTAAGTCCATCCCGATTGAAATGTTTGAATTGTATCATCTGCTGCGGCAGCCTGCGCATGAGCACTATCATAAGCAGTATTGCATGTTCGGCTACGGCACGTGTGGCATATTCTTCCAGATAACCGCACGGCAACGGTTTTCGGATAATGTCTAAGTATTTCTTCAGATGATCGTATCCTGTGCTTCGGCTCAGTACACCATCGAGCTTGTCCGCCCATTTCGTTGGAATGATCGATTGTGTGCGGATACTGATCAGTCGAGCCGGTGGATTGAGATGATTCGTTTCTTGAATCGTCTTATCCGTCATCTCATATGTGAGTTGATTGCCGAGAAAAGATTTAAGGGACAATGCCTCTTCTTCAAACACTTCGTAGAAATAGACGTCCATATGCTGTGCAATAAGTTGTGATAGTTAGAATCTTCAATTGGATTTAAGGTAAAAAAAAAGACCTCGGCATGCGAGGTCTTTCTGTGCCCGAAGGGGGATCCCGCTATCCCGATATAAAACATCGGGACGCAGAATACGCGTAAGCAGCGGGATTTCGGCAAGCGTGCTGATGCACTCTTGCCTCAACTTGAACTTCAAATCTGCATATGAAGTACAAAATGAAAAACCACTCACTAGGGGTGGCTTTTTCATTTTTGTGCCCGAAGGGGGACTTGAACCCCCAAGACCTTGCGGTCACTAGCTCCTGAAGCTAGCGCGTCTGCCAATTTCGCCATCCGGGCTTTTACAACTATACCTAATATACGAACATCCACTTGGAGTTTCAACCATTTTTCGTTGTTCCAAACGACGCTGGATTGTAAATAGCAAACATATTATTTTTAATCGCTCAATATTGCAACATCGAAGATGAACCTTCCGTATTCATTGAATAAAGTATCATCAGAAAGGTCAAAATTTATTTTTATTTCCCCAACCTTTTAGTATTATGAAAAGTCTAATTCTGGACAAGTGTAAAGATGATTCTTAAAACGGGATTCCTATGCGTCCTATAGGTTGCTTTGTATTCATCGTCTTCGTGAGTTTCCTACTCCTCAAGGCACAAACTCCTCCGGAATTCGTCAAACAAATTCATGCAGTTCGTGTGAATGAACAAATGCATATTGATGGTGCATTATCTGAATCGGTCTGGCAACATACAGGCACGTCGGCTTTTTTTCAGCAAGAGCCAAACCAGGGGCAAGCGGTATCTGAATCGACGGAAGTGTGGGTGGCATATGATGATGAGGCATTATACATTGCCGCTCGAATGAAAGATACACATCCGGATTCTATTATTGCCCGCCTCGCACGGCGTGATAACGATGCTAGTTCCGATGAATTCGCTGTGGGCATCGATTCATATCACGACAAGCGGAATGGCTCTTACTTCGTCGTAACGGCTGCAGGCGTATTGCGGGACGGGATTCTTTATAACGACGATTGGAGCGATGGAAGCTGGGATGGAGTATGGGAAGCAAAACCACTTATCACTTCTGATGGATGGTGCGTTGAGATGAAGATTCCGTTCTCCCAATTGCGGTTCGAACAACTCAATCAATATGTTTGGGGAATCAATTTCGAGCGCATTATAGCAAGGAAAAAGGAACAATCTTATCTTGTATACACTCCGCGTAACGAAAGCGGATCAGTCTCTCGTTATCCTGATCTTATTGGTATCGAACATATTACACCTCCAACCCGGTTGGAAGTTACTCCATACATTACCGGGCGAGCTGAGTACGCGCCACACGATGCCGGCGATCCGTTTAACACAGGATCAAAATATGCCCCGGGTGTCGGAGCGGATTTGAAATGGGGTTTAGGAACTAACTTAGTACTCGAAGGTACTGTCAATCCAGATTTCGGTCAGGTGGAAGTTGATCCCGCGGTCGTAAATTTAAGCGACGTGGAAACATACTTCAATGAGAAACGCCCTTTCTTTCTCGAAGGAATGAATATCTTTTCATTCGGGCAGGGAGGTGTGAACAACTATTGGAGTTTTAATTGGTCGTCACCGAGTTTGTTTTACAGCCGCCGCATCGGTCGTGCGCCGCAGCGCGGACTGCCGGATTACGATTATGCCGATGTTCCGCTCGGCACGCATATCCTTGGTGCGGCAAAAATCACCGGTAAAGTTGTTGATGGATGGAATGTCGGAGTGATTGAAGCTCTTACGAAGAGTGAGTATGCACAATTGGATACCGCTGGAACACATTGGTCGTTAGAAGTCGAACCGACGACATCATACACCATAGGACGTGTGCAGCGGGATTTTAACGAGGGCCGTCAGGGGGTGGGAATTCTTTTTACATCTGTGAATAGATTTTTCGATGACGTTGGTATCAAAACAGATGTCAATGAAAATGCCTATGTTGCCGCTCTTGATGGCTGGACGACATTCGATGCAGAAAAAATATATATGATTTCTGGGTGGACCGCGGTCTCGAACGTTCAAGGCACTCGCGAAAGAATGATAAATTTGCAGCAAAGTTCTTCCCGTTATTTTCAGCGGTCCGATGCGCACTATATTTCTTTCGATAGTTCTGCAACATCGTTGAGCGGTTATGCCGGTCGTTTTACCTTGAACAAACAAAAAGGCAATATGATACTCAATGCTGCATTCGGATTCATTAGTCCAGGGTTTGAATCAGGAGATCTCGGATTTCTGTCGCGCACCGACGTAATCAATTATCATGTGGGAACTGGATATAAATGGAGTGACCCGACGCAATATTATCGTTATGTGAACATCTACGGTTCGGTTTTCGGCACTTACGACTTCGGCGGGGATGCGACGGGGCGAGGCGTATGGATGGGCGTCGATTACCAATTGCCAAGTTATGATTATTTCGGTTTTTATTACGATTATGGATTTGAATCCTTCAACGATTACCGCACGCGCGGCGGTCCGAAAATGCTCAATCCGGATGCCTACGAGTGGAATTTTAATTATTCTTCCGACAGCCGCGACAAATATGTTTTCGGAGCTTCATGGTACGCGTATGAAGGACTTGATGGATTTTATCACAATACAAACTTGTCCATTACAATGCGTCCTATCACAAGTGTTTCAGTATCATTCGGTCCTGCATTTGTATTTAACTCAGATCGTGGACACTGGATTGACAATTTTGGCGACCCATTTGCTGCAATAACGTACGGCAAGCGATATATCTTTGCAGATTTGGTCTATAAGGAACTCTCCGCTCAAATACGTGTTGATTGGACACTCACACCGACGCTGAGCTTCCAACTCTTTGCTCAGCCATTACTTTCGTCGGGGAATTTTACAAATTTCAAGGAACTTGCACGCCCACGATCGTTCGATTTCCTGGTGTTCGGGAAGGACGGTTCTACAATAATGAGAAATGTTAATTCTGATGGTTCGATCAGCAGCTATGATCTTGATCCGGATGGCAGCGGGCCTGCTCCGGCAATGAATATTTCAAACCCGAATTTCAATTTTGTGTCTCTTCGCGGCAACGCAGTGTTACGATGGGAATATATGCCCGGTTCCACACTGTTTTTAGTGTGGACACAAAGCCGATCCGATAACGTTGTAGATGGGACATTCAATATGGGCAATTCGTTTGATCGTCTCGTCAGTTCAAAGCCTGACAATATTTTCATGTTAAAGCTGACCTACTGGATCGGTGGATAGGAGATACCTTCCGAAGGTTTCGCCAGATCTATTTTGACCTTCGGAAGGTTCTTTGATTGTTACTTTTTGTACTCTTTCAATGCTCGTTCTGTTGCAATAAGCATTGCTTCGGCACCAACAGGTGAACCGGCCGCGTTCTTCATCCACAAATCCGGAGCGATACTGCCGGCTTTGACCATACGTTCCACTTCAGTGCCTACGCTGCCACTCCTCTTCACCTGCTCTTCAATCTGATGGGAGATCAGATAACCAATCGCATAATCTGGGATGTAGAGAAATGAATGAATAATGTGTGAATATATCGCAAGCAGAACTACATCTTTCTTTTTGAATACAAGAGCGTAATATTTGTTCCATATGTCCTTGGCTATTTGAAGTGTTGCTTTCTTAAGTTCTGCAGGCGTCGCAGCGGGGTGGTCATACATCCAATGCCAGATTCCCATATCCACAAGTGAAACACCTGCGATTTCGTAGGTCATCCAAAAATCATTCAGTGTCTTGAGTGCATCACTTTGTGGATCGGGAGTGGACAGACCAAGCAAGTCGAGGTCGTGTGCCTGAAAAACAAACGCGATGGCTTCGGTAAATGCGGTATTGGGGACACCATTGAGAAAGTAATGATCCATATCATTCAATGATAGCGTCTGTTCTACATTGTGTCCCATCTCGTGGACGGCAATGTTGAATCCCTTGTAATCCATGCCATCCTTCCCGACACGAGTACGTAAGTGCGCTTTCGCTGAACGCATTCCTGCGCCCGCAGCATGCCCAGAGCCGCGAGCCGGATCGACCAAAATATTGTCGGCAAGATATTCTGCACGCTCCTTACTGAAACCTAGCTTCATCAGCATATTCGGCATATCGGCTTTGTAGGCGCCCGCGGATGGATATTTCTTTTTTACAATATCATTTAATTGTCCTTCGGAATATTTACCGGGTGCCCGAAATCCATTATACCAGATGTCATACGGCTCGAGTGAACGGCTGAGCCGCTCCTCGATGATTTTTGCAATCTTTGGTACGGAAGGCGAGTTTAATACTTCTTCGAGCATTGCCTTTACACGCGCTTCCGGAATTTCACGCTCCTCGTCGAATTTACGCACGATCAATGTTGGTGCAGTGGGAGAATATGGATCGACTTTCTTCGAAGCGAGGAATGCTTTCAATAAAGTTGCATACCGTGTATCAGGTTCGGATATGTTGCTGACTTTGAGGTTTGCTTTGGCCGGTGCATCGATATCTTTGACACCCGCAGGTTGCACTTCGTTCGTAAATGGATTCCAATCCACATTCGGATTATTCACGACAACTTCCGGAATGGTTTGTGTAACAATCCGTTCCATCACCTGCTGGATCATTTTCTGTTTGGCAATTCCATGCTCTTTGTCATTGTAATCGGCTTTCAATTCATCACGCAGATTCCAATGTGAGAGCAGCCGCATCTTTGGAGGAAAGAGACGGTTGTCTTTTGCATCGATGAGATGATGCATATAAATGTTGTACTCAGATATATATTGATCGGTGATAGAAGCGGCTTCCGCAACAGCCTGATTGACTTCTGCCGGAATATGTTTAGAAAAACGCTGTGCCAACCGCACCTCTGCCCATTGACGGCGCGACCATTGTTCACCGTTCGTCAACCGTTCATCGAGAGTCGTGAGCGGAAAATTCAGCAGTACTATGAATGCGAGTTTGTTCTTGAAAAAATCATCCGTGATGTGCGCGTCCGGAGAATATGCAGCGAAGGTTTCATCGAATGGGTAGATCGGTCCAAGCTCAAGCTCTGATTGCTGACGGAACGCAAGGCCGATCTCGTTCATATGTCCGCTGAGTTGTTCAAGCAGATTCTCGAAGCGATTGAACATAACATCGAGTGTTGCTTGATCACCGGCGAAGTTTGTGCGAACGAAATCCTCAAATGCAGCCGCATCACCGTCTTCCGCGCGCCAGAAGTCGGCGACTTGCTTTAACCCTTTTTGTACACGTGTGCTCTGCGATTCGCCAAATTTTGCGATAAGTTCTTTTTCAAGCTTTGTTTGAGAGTCTTTCATCCATGAGAGCGGTACTTTCTGTGCGTTCATTTGTGTTTCCAGAGAGAGAGTCAAGAATAATATGCAGATAAGAAAGAATGCAAAACGATACAGGTATGGCATAAATTACTCCTCAGAATGTTTTCATTATGTGAGAAAGGCTTCAATGTTTCGGCTCAGACTTCCAAAGGTTTCCGTTCGGCACGAAGTGTATCGATTGTTTCCACAGCGTGGCGCAGGTGCGGAATAAAAATGCTTCCACCGACAATGAGCGCTACGTTCAATGCGTCATACAATTCCTCATCTTTCCATCCTGCATCGATACATTGAATGAGATGATAGTCTATGCAATCGTTGCACCGGAGAACGGCCGAAGCTACCAAGCTCAGCAATTCTTTTGTCTTGGTATCGAGCATTCCTTCTTTGTAGGCGGCACTATCCAAATTAAGAAAACGTTTGATACCAAGATGATCGATTTGACCAATGCGGTCGTTCATTTTTGCGCGGTAATTGCGGAACTCGTCAAATTTTGTCGACATAGTTTATCCTCGGAAATTCTCCTGTTTATTGATGATGAAATCCCGCCTGTCATAGTTATGTGCTCTTTTTCGACGCAAGGAATGGAATGTACTGTCTGTCGGTTACAAGCACATGAGAAGAATACCACTCTTTCAGATATCGGAGAAGCTCTATTCGCGTTTCATCCCCCCCGCTTTTTACTCTCAAAGCAAGACCCAGTGTTTTCATAATAAAGTCAATGTGCTCCAATACATGCTGCTTCAGATCGGGAAAATGTACTTGTAAGAGATACCGTTCTTCTGTCGCAAAATGTGTATAGGCATAATAAATGAGCGAGGAGAGCGCCGGCGAAAATTTTGCTGCTTCGTATTTGTCTCCCTGCTCTTCAAGCAACGTGTTGATCGTGTTGAGCAGACATCGGTGCTGGTCATCGAGCTCCTTCACGCCAACGGTATAATCGTCTTGCCATTCTATAGTTCTCATTGCCTGCGGCTCCTTGCTTTTATGTAAATCCTTTATCCATGAACGCTTTTTGATAATCTCGATCGGTTCCCATGATATGGGCCATGTACCAGTCTTTCAGAAAATTGAGAATCTTTTGTTGGATATCCGGTTCTTTCTTTTCAAAATCACGCACGAGCTTCATCACTTCTGTCATGAATTCAGTATGTTCCTGTTGATGTTCGATCAATTGAGGGTACTGTGCTTCTCGCATGTATCGCTCCTCGGTGGCAAAGTGGATTTTCGTATAATCGACAAGCTGGTTGAGCATAGCGAAGAAATATTTTCCCTCTGTCTCGTATCGCCGCGATGTAGAGAGTTTGCTGATGATGTCGAACAATCCACGATGTTGAATGTCGATCTCTTTCACACCAATGTTATATGTATCTTCCCATTCGAGGAATTGCATACGTGTCTTTCTTTTTTTCTTATGCCCGAATAAAATGCGGCATTTCGGATGGAACGGGAAGGCTGAGTTCAACAAAACCGGCATACGTTCCGTCTTGATACCACGGTACCTGATAAATCAACTTTTTTACGCCTCGCTTTTCGATGGTGTAATAATTCGGTTTCTTGGTTCTTAACATTTCCGCAAGCCCTAAGCGTGCCGGTTCAGGATGGCATTCAAGGAGGTTCTTGCCAAGAAGCTTTTCTCCGCCATCTTCTTTAAAGACATCGATTGCCTTATCGTTCATTTCGAGAATGATTCCATGGACATCGCATACAGTAATTGCAGCAGGGAATGATTTGATCCATTCATGATTCATTGTGGATTCTGTTTACCATTTCATTTTTTCACGGAATGTGACGATCTGCTGCATGTGAGATTCACCGTGTCTTGAATATAATTTTAGCACATCAAAAAGTGTCACCTTGCCGTTTTCCAGATGAATCCCTTCTCTCGTCCAACTTGTTTCCGGCAGCGATCGCATAAAAAGAACCCATCGTTCGTGCAATTCTTTGATAAGCGTCAGGGTTGATTCAATCGGACCGCTCTTGCAATCTGCAAGAATTGCCCATTGATCTTGGTTATAAGGTTTCAGGATGGGCTTTTCTTCTGTGACGATGAGCTTCATCCGTGTGCACGCGTTCATATTGGCATCGGCAATATGATGCGTAATCTGCCGGATGGCCCATTTGCCCTCGCCGACAGGTGTATCGAGCTGCTTATCAGACAACCCATGTACAGCGGCACGAAGAGCATTGGGAAGTCGCTCAAGAGCATCGATAAAATTTGTACGCTCTATCATAAAAATGTTCCTTTCCACATGAATAATACATGTAGAGTTACATTCTCCGAAATTCAACCACAAAGCTATCCTTGAATGTAGACTTCAAACATTTCAAAAACCCATAGATAAAATTGGCAGAAGCATAAAAATTAATGTATTCAGCATAGACGGGATCAAGTCGACACTATGTACCAATGACGACCAACTCCTTCATCGTATATTCCCTATAATGTCCGGGGTCGTTCTTGTTCCCACAGGTTATCGATAAAAGTTTTCATTTTTCTGTTATTATTTTATTCTTTGTCCGAATATCTCATGATGAAAGATACAACCGTTATGGTTTGAAAAGGCCGGATTGTTTTGAACCAAGAAGGCCTGCCTTATATGAACGCTTATCGACACAAGTAAGTTTCCGTGTCATTGCCGGTGTCATAATACGATATTTCCGAACACCATTCAATGCGTCGCCAATAAGATCCATAGCGCTGTCATGAATAAGCCAGTCGAGTTTGTTAAAACGGTTGAGGTTCAATGGAGACGTGTAACCGATAAGTGTCCTTTCTCCAGCGATGTTATAATATGATTCGAAGTACGATATAATTAGTTCACGCAGACTTCGGTACACTGGTTCACGATATCGAAGTCCGACAAAATTAGATTTTGCCACAGCACCCCAGTATTTTCCTTGTCGAAAGATAGCAAGAATGTGGTCGTCATCGCGGTCATTCGGCAGCATCTCTACGAGAAGCGGCGGAAAGCCGATCATCTGCAAAGCGGCAGCGGCAAAGATCGCGCCATCGTAACAATGGGCTTTGTTATCCAGTAAAACATTGCGTGGACATCGATACCGTTCCTCATCACTGTAGGGAAGCGAATCAAGAAAATTCTGTATCTTGACCGGCGAAGTGAGTTGTGAAAAAACTTTCAATTCTTTTTTATAAAGAAGAGATTGTAAGCGAGTTATCATATGCCCCTTCAGTCGTTCGATCTCATTTTATCTAAGAGTAAAGTAATTCAGACTTGAATGAAAGGCAAGCAGGAAAGTTAAAACAACCGGTTTGCCAGAATCGGGATAATAAAATATGCCCAACTCATACCTGCAAAAGTAAGACCGGCAAGCGCGACAAATGCCCAAAACGCCATCATAAGTTCGCCATCTTTTTTCTTGGCGCTCTGCATTGCAAGATAGACAGCAATGCCGCCAACGAGTAATCCGATAGTGGAGAGAATTCCGAAAACGATAAGTAAAATATTATCTGGCATGGTGAGGCGAATATTCAGAAATAAACCAGTGGAAGAAATAACAATATCAATTAATCTGTGGGCATTGCCTGTTTCAGTTTAGCCAAAAATTCCTTCGGGGGTACAAAACCGATGATCCGTGATTCTGTCGCTTCTGTGCCATCTGTTCGGATGAATACCACTGTTGGAACGCCGGAGATCTTGAACTTTTTCCTTAATGTCTCTGATTCCGGTGAATCAAAATATGTCAGGTCCACTTTGAATCGGCTGATGTCTTTTGTTGCTTCGATCACTTTCGGATCGGTCCAGGTGTTACGGTCAAGCTCCAAACATGGGATACACCAGTCGGCATAGAAATCGAGGAGCACAGGCATCCCGTTTTCCTTTGCCTCCGATAAATCCAAGTCGGAATATTCTTCCCATGTCATTCCTGTGTCTCTTATACTGTTGGCGTATAAAAGTCCGAGCAGAATCACAACAATTCCGAAAATCCATTGAATATTTTTTAGCACCGGTTTGTCTTTACCGGAGCTGTCAACAAATCCGAGGTAGATTCCGCCAACGACGAGAACCAAAGGGACAACATACATGGTTTCCTTTGGTGCGACTGCTATCGAAAGATAGAACAACGCCGTTCCTGTTAGTATGACACCGAATATATGTTCCACCCAGATGAGCCAAGAACCGGAGCGTGGAATTTTTTTAATAAGTCCTGAGAATGTACCAAGAATGAGATAGGGTAGTCCAAGTCCGATTGAGAGAGTAAAGAATGTCCAAAAGCCGAATGCAGCACTTCCTTTTGCCGCAACGAATGTCAGCAGTGCAATGACCGGCGGACCAACACAGGGCGCCGCAAACACACCGACAACCAAACCGGAAAGATAAAGAGCGATAAAACCAGTGCCGCTTGTGCCGCCGAGTCTGCTTGTGAGCCAATATGGCATCTGAATTTGATATAAACCAAACGAACTGAGCGCTAATGCAAACAACAAGGCAGCAATAGCACCAAGTACCCATGGACTTTGCAGCCAGCTTCCAAACAATCCGCCGCCGAGCGCGGCTGTTACTCCAAGTACACTATACATGGTTGCAATGCCGAGAACATAGATAACGGCTTTAATAAAGACTCGTACAATATTTGTTTCTGTCTGTGAACCAAATAACGATATCGTCACGGATAACATCGGATAGACACACGGTGTAAGATTGAGAGCAAGACCGATGAGGAAGATGGCAAGAAAAGTAAGCAGCGATCCTTTTTGATCAAACATGGTCGCAAGTTCATTTTTTACACTTCCTGCGGTGAATTCGGATGGTTTATACTGAGCAAAAATATTTTGATACTGCTGGATGATTGATTCTCCAGCGCTCACGACCTGCACGGGTATATTCACTTCGATGGTTGATGGAGCAAGACAGAGTTGATTGTTACATGCTTGAACTATGATGTTTGCTTTCAGTGTGTCTCTTCCGGTTGCAAGTTTGTCTGAAAACTTGATGGAAGCAAAGATCGTCGTCGTTCCTTCGTACACATCGATCGGTTGTTCGGCGAAGGAGAGTGAGACGAGTTTTCCTTGCGGATACTGCACATCGGTAAGAATGATTCCCTCTCGTGCTTGAAGATCGAAAGCAGTGCCGATCAAATAGTCGAAAGTCGGATGATGTGAGTTGACATGCCAATTCTCATTGATGCTCAGTTGAATAGCCGCTTGAGCAGTGCTGCCAACTCGAACTTTATCCGATGAGAGTTTGGCCTCCACGCTCACTTTTTTTGCTGTAGTGACCGGTTGAGCAGGAAGGGTAGTGAGCGGTTGAACAGGGAGGAATGATTTCAATTTCTGTTCGAGTGCTGCTTTGGACAGTATGCCGACCTGTCTGCCTGCGATGTATCCGTTTTTATCTACGATAAAAGTTGTAGGAATGGCTTCGATGTCGCCGTACTGTTGAACAACTTTTGCTGATCCGAGCACCACCGGATAATTCATTTTCGCTTCTTCAATGTAAGGAGCTACTTTTGACCAACCCTCTTCGTCCAGTGCAATACCGACGATTTCAAATCCTTTGGATTTGTACATGTTGTACACTTCGATAAAATCGGGTATCTCTGCACGGCATGGCGGACACCACGTTGCCCAAAAATTTACAAGAACAACTTTTCCTTTTAATTTAGCAAGCTCAATCACTTTTCCGTTCTGAGTTTGAAGAGAGAAGTTTGGAGCTTTTTGCCTTTTCTCCGGTTGTGCAGCACAGGCGGTAAACAGGAATACGGCTAATACAACTGAAATACTCAACATGCGCTTCATGCTAATCCTTTCTTAAGGTATTGATTCATAATCCCAATCAATAACCAACCGTAGACCTAAAAGGTTTCATCCCTTTTTACTGGCTGGAAAATAGGAAAAATTCGGTTGAATTGATATTTCATGACTGGAAATCGATTATTATTGATGTTTATGTGGTTTATTATCTCTTATCGTTTGCTTTTCATTGAATTATCGTCAATATTTTTCTCATCTATGGATAAACCTCTCTATATCATCGGTATCGACGGCGGTGGAACAAAAACCACTTCCGTGCTATGTGCGCTTGATGGTGTCATCCTTGCAGAAGCCCAAGGTGCTCCCTCAAACTTCCAAATCATCGGTATTGAACGAACTTCACATACCATTCTTGATCTCGTTGAAACTTGCTGTCACTCAGTTGGATGCAGCATTTCACAAATCGGTGCGGTAGTGGCGGGTTTAGCAGGAGCCGGTCGATCCAGTGACCAGCAAGGCATGCGCGATGGAATCATGGACTTAGCGCATACGCGGAATCTCACAATCAATAATCTCGTCGTCGAAAGCGATGCACGCATTGCGTTGGAAGGCGCTTTCGGTGGAAAGCCGGGAATGATCGTTATCGCTGGAACCGGATCGATTGTCTTTGGAAAAGATGAGCGTGGAAAAATATATCGCGCGGGCGGATGGGGAAGATTGATCGGTGATGAGGGCAGTGGCTATGCAATTGGCCAGCAAGCGTTCCGCGCTGTAGCAAGATCGCTCGATGATAAAAGCACGAAGACAAAACTGACAAAACTCTTTGAAGAAAAGTTCGGGTTGAATACTCAGGAAGCGATTATTCATTCTCTCTATAAAGAAAACTTCGATATCGCTTCCGTGATGCCGACAGTGATTGCCGCGGCATCGAAAGGGGACAAAACTGCAAAGAGAATTCTCGATAACGCGGCTTTGGAATTGGTCGAGATCATTGAAATTACGTTGAAGAAAATGAACACGAACATCACGAATCCATCAAAGCGACCACTGGCACTGATTGGCGGTTTGCTGGCGAACGAACATTATTACTCGCGGAAAGTTATTTCGGTCATCAGAAAAAATTTGCTGCCGGTTTCCGTTCGTCAAGCTGAATCATCGCCTGTGGTCGGTGCGGTGGTTATGGCAATGGATGTACTGAAATCTTGAACTGATACGACAGAGAATCGATTTTTCTTTCCATCGAGAACAATGAATACACTGACAGTGATCTTACCGCATTCGCCGGTTTCACAGTTTGAAACAACTCTCAACCGCTTTATCGATTCGTCACTGGTGGAACAGGTATGTATCGTTCATAATAAAGAATATGTCGGTCCGCATCTGAAATGCGAAACCATGAAGTCCGGTTCATTCACGTCCGGTAAAACACTCAACCGTTTGATCGAAAAAATCAAGACAAAGTATTTCTTGATGATCGTTCAAACGCAAGGAATTGAACTCGGGCAGAATGCATTGGAGCGAATGATCGATGTTGCGGAACAAACTCAAGCAGGGATGGTGTACTCTGATTACTATGAGATTAGTAAAGATGAACGCGATGAACATCCGGTGAACGAGTATCAGCTCGGCAGTATTCGTGATGGATTTGATTTCGGACCGCTTCTTCTCTTTTCAACTGCTGCTGTAAAAAAGGCACTCAAAAAATACGGCAGAATTGCGAGCGTGGAATATGCCGGACTGTATGATCTTCGTTTAAAGGTTGCCATCGATCATCGACTCTTTCATATTCAAGAGTTCCTTTCTACGAAAGTCAGTTCTGATCCTTGTACGAACGGTGAGAAACAATTTGATTACGTTGATCCGCGTAATCGGCAGGTGCAAAAGGAAATGGAAAAAGTAGCAACGATGTATCTCAAACATATCGGTGCGTATCTCGAACCGAAATTTGACAAAATGCCGAAGGTCGATTTCCCGTTTCCTGTGGAAGCGAGCGTCATTATTCCTGTCCGTAATCGTTTGAATACGGTCGGCGATGCGGTGAAGAGCGTGCTGGAACAGAAAACCGATTTTCCCTTCAACTGTATCATTGTTGATAACTACTCAACAGACGGAACAACATACCTGCTGCGGGAACTTGCCAAAGGGCATCAGCAGATAAAGCTTCTTATTCCGGTGCGTACCGATCTCGGTATCGGCGGTTGCTGGAATGAAGCGATCTTCTCCGAATATTGTGGCCGTTATGCAGTTCAACTCGATTCCGATGATATTTATAACGGACCATATATACTTCAAAAGATTGTAGACGAATTTCACCGCCGTAATTATGCGATGGTGATCGGTTCGTATACATTAGTGAATATGAAATTGGAAGAGCTTCCTCCCGGCATTATCGATCACCGGGAGTGGACTCCGGCAAATGGCAGAAACAATGCGCTTCGCATTAACGGACTCGGTGCTCCGCGTGCATTCAACACTGCGTTACTACGAGAAGCAGGCGGATTACCTAATGTAAGTTATGGCGAAGATTATGCTGTCGCGCTCCGATTATCACGTCAATACCAAATTGGAAGAATTTACGAGCCGCTCTATCTCTGCCGACGCTGGGAGGGCAATTCTGATGCAGCATTATCCGTAGAAAAAGTGAATCAGCATGACGAGTACAAGGACAAGGTTCGAACCATGGAAATTCTCGCTCGCTGTCACCGTATCGGGAAGAAAAAGTGAGAATCAGTTATCGTCGTTGGGAATTGAAGGATGTCGAAAGCATTCGTCAATTGCTGCACGATACGTGGCTGGATACGTATGCCGAGTTCATTCCTCGTGAGGACATCCTGGAATATTTGAAAGGACATTATAACGGAGATAGAGTACGATCGTTCTTTGACGATCAAAATGTTGTCGGATTCGTTGCTGAAGTTGACGGTGCGATAGCTGGATATGAAAAGACATTCTATAATCGAGAAGAGAAGCGGCTCTATGTTCAGCAACTGTACATTTTACCTCGGTATCAAGGATTGGGACTTGGAAAACAGCTGATGGCATTCGCAGCTGACCATGCAAAGACATACGACCTTGATCGTGTCTGGCTCGGGGTGATGGTGGATAATACAGCGGCATTGTTATGGTATCAGAATATGGGATATCAGATTATAGAGAAAACACCGTTTACGCTGGGGAAGACAACGGTGGAACACTATATCGGCTTTGTTCCGGTCGCTGATATTTTTCAATTGAGCGAAAAGAAATATTAAACGACAAGCGGCAAACCGTGAATTCTTCGAACAATTCTCTTCTTGCGCAGAAAACTTTCTCCGTTTTTAACTCGGCGAGTACTCATAGTACTCTCGTACAGCTCTGCCATAACCTCATGGAACAGCAAAAACTTTACTGGCCGCAATTGACAGAAGGATATACGGCGTTGGAGTCGGTTCGGATTCGTGAAATTGTCTGCAGTAATTATTATGTCTCCGTGCAATTCAATCCAAAACGTATCCGCAGCACAGGAGCAGACCTCGATGCTAAAACAATTCAGGAGCGCAAGTGTTTTCTCTGTCTTGAGCATCTTCCCGAGCTGCAGAAGGGAATCCTGTATCGCGATGAATTCTTGTTACTCTGCAATCCGGTACCGATCTTTGCTCGGCACTTAACTTTTTCCAGTATTCACCACATTCCCCAGGAATTGGAATCTTCTTTTAGTGTCTTACTTAATCTGTCGAGAGACCTTAGTCCGGATTTTACGGTGTTTTACAACGGGCCGAAGAGCGGCGCATCGGCGCCGGATCATTTACATTTTCAAGTGAGTCCGCGGCGTGCTATTCCTATCGAATGCGATGCCGTTGAGATGCGGCGACGAAAGCGGTTATATTATAAAGACCATGTTGCGGGTTGTGTCTTGATGAATTACGGTCGTACGGCGCTCATTGTCGAATCCACAGATAAGCTTCGACTGCTCGAGTTCCTGAAAAATATTTTGGAAGCATGGAAAAGGGTTCTCAACTCTTCGGAAGAACCGAAGATGAATATTCTGTGTTCCTATCAGGAGGAATTATGGAGACTGATCATCTTACCGCGGCGCAAGCACCGGCCTGATATATATTTTATCGAAGGTGATGATCGTGTTCTTATCAGTCCTGCTGCTGTCGATATCGGCGGTCTTGTTATAACACCATTGGAGAAAGATTTCTTACGCGCGGATGCAAAGCTTATTGAGAGTATATTTGCTGAAGTAACCGAGCCGCCGGAACTTATAGAAAAAATATTAGAGAAACTGCAGTGATCTCGGCAGAACCAATCATAGCTGTGGGAATTATTGAGCGCACGCAAGAAATTCGCGGTGTGTTCCATGGTTCTTATGAACTGCCGAACTTTGTGCGTCTCCAAGGTCAATTCACAGTGCATGGTGAAAGCAGCACACTCGTATTGACAGATAGCGAAGGGGTGGAAGTGATTCGCGGCGCGGAATTTCGTTGTCGCGCATTGAACGGAGCGACATGCACACTGTGCAATGTTGCCATCGGTATGAACTTTCACTGGGAACGAAAAGAAGATCAAACATTCGAAGGCGATATACGCTTTCTCGCTAATGCTCACGGAACGATTTCAGCAATCAATGAGATTGGTGTTGAGCAATATCTCCAGAGTGTCATTTCTTCCGAAATGAGTGCAGAAGCGCCTGTTGAGTTACTCAAGGCGCATGCTCTTACATCAAGGAGTTGGTTAGTGGCGATGTTGGAACGGCAAAAGAAGTTTAAGAACGTACGTATGCCATCTCAGCGATCCCAAGGGACGAAGGATGAAATACTTCGATGGTACGACCGCGAGGATCATGCACACTTCAATGTGTGTGCAGATGATCATTGCCAGAGGTATCAAGGGATAACGAAAGTGATTGCAAAGTCGGCCGAAGAAGCGGTATCGGCAACGCGAGGTCAATGTATCATGTATAATAATGAAATATGCGATGCACGTTTTTCCAAAGCATGCGGCGGCAGGACAGAATTGTTCGAACACACTTGGGAAGAGACGCCGATCCCATATCTCCAATCCGTTTCCGATTCTGCCCAAGCTCATCCACCATTGCTGAACGAAGCAGACGCAGAACGCTGGATCCTCTCTTCACCAGATGCTTATTGCAATACTTCGGATGGAAAAATTCTCAAACAAGTTCTTCCATCATTCGATCAAGAGACGACAGATTTCTTTCGATGGAAGGTTGAATATACACAAGAACAGCTCGTACATATTCTTCATACAAAATCAGAAATTGATTTTGGAATGGTCATGGATCTTGTTCCGCTATCACGCGGACCATCCGGACGCTTGTACAAGTTGAGGGTGGTTGGAAGCAAGCGAACGATAATCGTTGGAAAAGAATTGGAAATCCGTCGCTGGTTTTCCAAATCGCACCTCTACTCAAGTGCATTCATCGTGAAGACTGAGCGGGATGCGAAAGGAATACCGGCGAAGTTTACATTGTTTGGCGCCGGATGGGGGCATGGTGTCGGATTATGTCAGATCGGTGCTGCGGTCATGGCAGCAAAAGGATATAAGGCGGACGAAATAGTGAAGCACTATTTCCGCAAGAGTGAACTGAGAAAACTGTATTAATACCACTCAAAGAAAAGGAGGTTTGTATGGCGCTCAGATGGACAGAAGAATACAGTGTTGGGGTGAAAGAGCTCGATGATGATCATCGACAATTATTTTCTCTTCTGAATAATAATTTAAAAAGCGTGATCGAAAAAAATGGGGATTCGAAAACGATTGGTGCAGATTTAAAGAAGTTACAGGAATATGCTGTCACTCATTTTAAGGCAGAAGAGAACTTGTTTCTGAAAATCAATTATCCGGATGCCACAGCGCATATACACGAACATGAAGAATTTCGAAAAGAACTCCAAAAACTCGATACACTTGCAGATGGAACAGATGATTTAGCCACGTTGAAACTCCTGCTTTTTTTATCCACATGGTTTACCAAACATATCTTGATAGTCGATAAAAAATATATTCCGTATCTCACAAAGAAGTGAGACTGAATGAATAGACCAAACAGCAGAAATCCATGGGCTTGGGTACCATCACTGTATTTCGCAGAAGGAATTCCGTATGTGATGGTCATGACGGTCTCTGTTATTATGTATAAGAAGTTTGGCATCTCCAACACGGATATCGCGCTGTATACAAGCTGGCTCTACTTGCCCTGGGTGATCAAGCCGCTCTGGAGTCCTTTTGTCGATATGTTCAAGACAAAACGTTTCTGGGTGGTGACGATGCAATTATTCATCGGGGCGGCATTGGCTGGTATTGCTCTCACCATCCCTGCGCCGAATTTCTTCCAATATACCATCGCTGTCTTTTGGTTGATGGCTTTCAGCTCTGCAACCCATGATATAGCCGCGGATGGATTTTATTTGCTCGGTCTTGATGAGTCGAATCAAGCTGCGTTTATCGGAATACGCAGCACATTCTACAGAATCGCAATGATTACAGGACAGGGTGCTCTGGTGGTGTTGGCGGGAACACTTGAGCCGCAGCTCGGCATCCACCATGCCTGGTCTATTACGTTTTTTGTTATTGCGGCGTTCTTCCTTGTTCTCTTTCTGTACCATCGCTTTGTGTTGCCATATCCAATATCAGACAAATCGACACTGCAAATCTCAAAATCTTCAAATATCGATGCCAGAATAAACTATGGAAAAAATATGACCACCTCATATCCCCTCCTTAATAAAGAGGGGAGAAAGGGGAGGTCGTTTTTCGGCTTCAAAATGCAATCGAATGTTATTATCGCTGAATTTGCTCGAACGTTCGTTCTCTTCTTTAAACGAAAAGATATCTGGCTGATTCTTTTATTTCTGCTTTTCTATCGCTTTGCAGAAGCACAGTTAGTCAAACTTGTTTCACCGTTTCTGCTTGATGTGCGTGAGAAAGGCGGGCTTGGCTTAAGCACCAGCGAAGTTGGAATCGTTTATGGAACCGTCGGCATGATAGCCTTAATAGCCGGAGGATTGCTTGGCGGTTATGTCATCTCGAAAAAAGGTCTCCGCAGGTGGCTCTGGCCGATGGTTATTATCATGCACACACCGGATTTGATGTTCGTGTATCTTTCGCAGTTCCAGCCGTTCAATTTCCTGCTTATCAATAGTGCTATAGCACTCGAACAGTTCGGCTACGGATTTGGCTTTACTGCTTACGCAATGTATATGATTTACGTTTCACAAGGCGAACACAAGACAGCACATTATGCTATCTGCACGGGCATTATGGCGCTGGGCATGATGCTGCCGGGAATGATCAGCGGGAAAATTCAAGAGCTCATCGGCTACCAGCATTTTTTCCTCTGGGTCATTATTTCGACCATTCCTGGATTTATTGTTGCGGCGTTGGTGAAGATCGATCCGGAGTTCGGGAAGAAAAGAGCAGAAGTTTAAAGAGTATCATCACATAGCCGAATACAGTTTTCCTCGACCAGCATTTCCTTAAAACTTCAATTGTAGTGAATGATCATGTCCACACCATTTTGGCACTATGAGCTTTGCAAATTCGCCTGCGGATGACAAAGTTCGCCCTTAACGAGGAGATCTCGTAAACCTCGCTGATCCTTTTCCCTATCGAATATCCACTCCCAATCTCGATTCCCTCACTGCAGCGAGGGAATCGAGAGTCTACGATTCACTGTTTTTCTATGTTCTGTGCAGTATACTTCCTTCTCCCAAAAGGATTAATTACTTTTTCATTCTTTAGGGCTATTGGATTTCGAGGTTATCGTCGGTACACTATTTAAATTTCAAAAAAGAGATTTTCCGTTCTTGAATAGCAGGAATTGAAAATCACGTTTTACAACAATACAAAAGGAGGATTCAATGAAACATCTGAACATGGTCATGTTGGCCGGGAGTGTTCTGTTCGCTGCAGCGATTGCAGGTTGCGGAAGCAGCCCGGTCGTCAATAAAGAGGCGTCCACGTCGGCGATCCGTGCCGCCGAGGAATCCGGTGCGTCCAATGTCCCCAGCGCATCCCTCTATTTGCAACTTGCAAAGGAGGAATTGGAGAATGCCAAGGTGCTTGTAGCAAAGGACGAAAAGGAACAAGCCGAGTCCATGCTATCGCGTGCCCAAGCCGATGGCGAACTGGCAGTAGCGCTCTCTCACGGGGATGCCGACAAGAAGGAAGCCATACAGGCGATAGAGCGGGTACGACAGCTTCGAGAAGACAACAAATTGCCTCAGAAAGGAAGTATCCAATGAAACCCTTTATATATCTCATTATCATCGTATGTATCGGAGTACTCGTTGGTTGTGCTCCAAGCATTCCCCCGACAGAGCTCATCAACGCACGTCAGGCTTACCAGCATGCGAGTGCGGGGCAAGCGGCGCAATTAGTACCGGCAGAGCTACACAAGGCACAAGAGGCGCTGGCCATCGCTGAGAAGTCTTTCCAAGACGATCCTAAATCGTTCCGTACGCGAGATCTTGCCTATATCGCAGATCGTAAAGCCAAGATGGCTGAAGCGTTCGCGACCACCGCTGCTGGAAATGCAGCCACCGCCAGGGCGAACAAGGATTACCAGACAACTCAGACCGAGATCATGAAAAACACGAAACAAGATCTTGCAACTCAAACCGAGATCGTGAAGAACACGAAGCAAGATCTTGCTATGCAAACCGAGATATCGAAGAACACGAAAGAAGACCTGGCTACCTCGGAGCGCAGCAGTGCAGTTAAAACAGAGCAGCTTGCCTTAGAGCAAAGAGCACGGCTCGACGCAGAGAATAGGGCGGCTGTTGCACAAGCAGATCTTGCCAAACTCGCAGCAGTGAAGGAAGAAGCTCGCGGTCTGGTCATTACGCTTTCGGGCAGTGTCCTCTTTGCTTCGAACAAATCGGAGCTCTTGCCGTCGGCGCAGGATCGGCTGAACCAAGTTGCCGATGCACTCATGGCGACAAAAGAGCGAAAGCTTACCGTTGAGGGTCATACGGACTCTCAGGGTTCTTCCAACTACAATCTGGAGTTGTCGCAGCGGCGTGCGGATGTGGTGCGTTCGTACATCATCGCGCGTGGCTACCCGAGTGATCTCATTGAAGCGCATGGAATCGGTAAAGATAGACCGGTTGCAGACAATGCCAGCGCCGAAGGCCGAGCGAACAATCGGCGAGTAGAGATTATCGTCGATCACGCAGCCAATTACCATCAAAGCATGGACAAATAGTTGAGATACATATGACCCGGAATTTTTCCGGGTCGTTCGTTTTTTCAGTTCAGCGCATTTTCCCGTTAAGTTTTCCCCGAAAACTCTACTCCTAAAAAACGATAGCATTATACACGTTCCCTGTCTCAGTTTCCATACCCCCACGAATCAATTTGCCGAAGGCATCCCTTAGGCAGACAGTTGGGAATCCAGGATTTTATTCTCCTACGAAGAACACTTACTTCTATAAAAAGGATTAATTACTTTTTCATCCTTTAGGACTATTCTCGGTGAACAAAATTATCCATAAGTTTTTTTGCCCTCAGGAGAGAAGTATTTCTCCTCGAATGGTGGGGTTGGATAACCTTCCTACCTCTTTTCAGAAGAAAGGAACGTTAACCATGAACTGGGATCGCAAGAAAGGACAATGGAAGGGACAGAGGAGCAAAGCCGTAATCCATTAGGGAAAGATGACGTACAATGAGTTGGCTGCGAACGCAAGAAAGAATGAGGAATTTGTTGGAGAGCTCCAAGAGAAATGCGGGATGGCTAAGGAGGAAGCTAGATAATGAATTCAAAGAATCCATCGAGCAATTGGAAAATTCGGATAGAAAACCGATGAAACCAAAAGCACCATCGAAGCAAAAAAGGCAGCAAAATGCAGGTAAACCATAAATTACTTAAACCCATCAAATAAGAGGAGAATTATGAAAAATAAAATATTCACTTTCGCTGTCATAGCATGTATGGCAGGTTTATTTTTAGCGGGCTGTGAAAAAAAATCAGAACAGAAAGTTGAGGCAGCCAAGCAAGAGTTGAAGGGTGCGAAAGCCGATTACATTGCAGAGTGGCAAAAATTTAAGACCGAGTCTGAAGCACAAATCAAGGTCAATGAAGATAGGATCGATGCATTCAAGGCAAAAATGGAAAAGGCCGGTACCAAGGCTAAAGCGAAGTACAAAAAAGCAGTGGCGGAGTTAAAGCAAAAAAATCACGAACTCAAAGAGAAGTTAGAAGATTATAAAGACGAGGGAGAAAGCAAATGGGAAGAGTTCAAGACGAACTTCAATCATGATTTGAATGCAGTTGGAGAAACAATAACGAATTTATTTAAAGATAAAGATTAGCAGCAAAGACAATGTTTTTCGATTGACAGGAGAACGACCCGAAGCCCGGTTGTTCTCCTGTCAATATGTCGGACAATTGGCACCGGAGAAGTATCCAGTGGACCGACAAATGGCATTACGCCGACGAAGTACGGACCATGTAAGGAGGAATACAATGAAAAACACTATCCTATACGTTTTGATTATCTCGTTATGGTGTTCAGGATTGCTTCAGGCACAGTATCGTGCAAAGCTTGGTAAACAATCGATATCAAGTCTGAGTATCGGAGAACAACAACAACTCTATAAGGTGGACTCCAGAAGTTATTCCTACCTGGGATTGAATTTCGAGAAACATTCGGTGGGAGACACTGTTGTATACAATAAGTACGGTGATTTACGGAATGACGATACGGAACTTAACAAAACATATCCCTGGTGGACGGTTGCTTTGAAGGTTACCGGAGCCAATATTTTTACATTCGTCGTTGACAGGTATTTGTTCAACTATGAATATTCGCGGGTAGGGTTCAATTCCTGGAGCCATAACATACAAACCGGCTGGGAGTGGGATCAAGACAGATTTGGCATGAACTTTATTGTGCATCCGTACTCTGGAAGCGCTTTTTTCAACGCGGCGCGCTCAAGCGGATACGATTTCTGGGGATCAGCACCTTTTGCAGCTCTAGGCAGTTTGGAGTGGGAGTACTTTGGGGAAAACACCCTGCCGGCATATAACGATATTATCAACACGACGGTCGACGGCATATTCATCGGAGAAGTGATGTATAGAATAGGTTCGGACATACTCGATGATCGAACAACGGGTTTTGATAGATTTTTCCGGGAATTCTCTATTGCCGTTCTTTCTCCCACGAGAGCTTTCAGCAGGTTCACACAGGGGAAAATGTTCAGAGTGACATCGGAAGAGGTCTATCAGACAGAACCGCTGAATGTCACGTTGTCGCTCGGGAGGCGCGAGGTCAATGAAGGATCAAACTTTTTGACGGGACCAACAAACTTCCTACTGAATATTAATCTTGATTATGGGAATCCGTTTGAAGTAAGGTCGCGGAAGCCTTTTGATTATTTCAAAGCGAGGTTGGATATTACTAAAGGACCGGGAAGAAAAATATTGGATAATGTCATCGGATATGGATACCTCTTTGGCAGTAATTCCCATTCTTATGGTCGTTTGGATATGCTCCTCGGTGGATTTCAACATTTTGACTACTACGATAATCTGACGTTCGAATTAGCCACCATGGCGTTCGGTCCCGGAATAATCACGAAGCTGAAGGTAAGCCCGAATTCCAATCTTTACACGAACTTCCATGTCGGCATCGTGCCGTTAGCTGGAAACAGTACACGATTTGCTATTACTGACACTTCTCAGTCGAGGGATTATAACTTTGGAGGAGGGGCTGAATCAAAGTTTGAATGTACTCTTAATCTTGGTTCATGGATAGGATTTACATTTATAGGCTCTTATTACTGGATTCGCACATATGTGGGATATGCAGGGGATCATTACATCGGTATTCTCAAACCCAGCATTGGATTAAAACTTTTCGACTATCTCAGTATTGGAGTTGAACATTTGGTGTACTATAGTGATCGGTATACACGTGATTATGGCAATTTCCATCAAGTAAGAACCGAACAGAGAGTCCAATTGACATACTACTTCGAAACTTTTAAACAAGAAAAAAAATGAACTACTTTTTTGGTTTTGTTATCTTCATTGGCTGGCTGCTCTTCAGAAAGGAAGTATTATCATGACAGAGAAGCCAAAGAATCGGTTCCTTCTTATTATTGTCATCATTTTTTCGTTGAATGTTATCGGCTTGGTGAACCCGATGTATTCGCAGTCTCTGGTAAGGGATTCTACATTTCATCCGTACCATGTTAATTACTGGGTAACAGGTGGTATCTTCATCGTGGGAGTTCCGGCAACAGCGATTGCGGCGCCCTGGGTATCGAACAAATCAGCCTTGACAAATGCGGATTTTCAGACATTGGACAGAAATGATATTAACCCGATTGACCGTTGGGCTTTGAAACTAGACCCCTCGAATAGGGGTTACTACGCGAATCTTTCAGATAATGTGCTTACGGGAATAATCCTTCTTCCGGGTCTCACACTGCTGGATCACAATATCAGGCAAGACTGGTTGGACGTGGCGCTGATGTATGCGGAGACACAATTAATTGTAAATTGTATCTACCTTTACAGCCCACTTGGACCGACTTTTCAAAATAGATTACGTCCTATTGTTTACTTCGATACGTTTGGTAACAGTCACGCGAGAACAACAGCCTGGAACCGGAGTTCATTTTACAGCGGTCATGTTGCATCTGCCGCAGCGGCAACTTTCTTTACCGTAAAGGTATTTTGTGATTATTATCCGGAATTAGGACGGAAGAAATATCTTCTCTATGGTGCGGCGGCAATACCGCCTCTTATCGAGGGATATCTAAGAATGAAAGCACTCTTTCATTTTCCCTCCGATATATTGGTTGGTTTTGGAATAGGGGCATTATGCGGCATATTAATCCCTGAAATTCATCGCATCAAAATTGAGAACGTTTCATTGGGATTATATTCTTCTTATGAAGGAACGGGAATAAGCCTGAAATGGCAGCCGGATTTTGGAAAATAAGCATGGTTACTTTACTAATTTGATGACTAAGTGATGTTACGCAGAAAACCCATATTCATAAATCATAATGAGAAATTACTCAATTCACCTCCCCTTTTTCCCCTCCTTGGTAAGGAGGAGCGTTTGAAAAAACACGTTTTACGTGTTTCAATAGCCACGCGGACATCACTCCGCAGGGGAGGTCATGTTTTTTTAGGAATAAAGCTCAACTGCTTTTTATTGTTCACTTCATGCGTAACGTGAGTGAATAATTTTATTGAAGAAAATTTATAATGAAAAATTCAAAAAACAAAATCATCATTTGCATCTCCATTGTCACACTATTTTTTGTGAGCATATTAAAGGCAGATGCGCAACAATTTGAACTCGGCTTACGGCTCAATCCTGAATTCACGGGTTTAATAAATAAGAATGACAATAATGCCGGTAATGAATTGGATTTAACGAATCATTTCGGATATCTCTCTGGTGGTGTAGGAGCCATTTACAATATCAACAATCATATCGGTTTGGCAATTGATCTTTTGTTCTCAAGGGAAGGGCAGGCATTCAAAGGTCATTTCACCGGCAGTCCTCCTGATGCAGCGACATATAGTTCAGTCGTTAGTACGCAGGTATCTCTGAACAATACGGCAATCGTGGGAGATTATGTAGCTCTGGCTGAATTGAATTATATCAAGCTGCCAATCATGTTTTCGCTCACTTCTGATAATACCAAGCCGCTCTTTTTCACGTTGTTGGTTGGTCCACAATTCAATTTTCTGGAAGGTGTTGCGCAGGAAGTGAATCATAAGGACCTTGATTATCCGAACAGCAATATTGAACCGATAGATTTGTACAAGTCCTTTACGATTAATGGAGTCCTGGCATTTGGTGGAGCTTACAACCTTACGCCAAATATGGTATTATCAGCGCGGTTACGATTCGACTATGGTTTTGATGATGTGGAGAAAAAAGACGTGATGGTGAGTTACTCCGGTGCTGTCCCCATTCGTTTTTATTCTACTGGGCGTCAAGCCACACACAACATAACAGGGGGCTTGATGCTCGGGTTGGATTTCAAATTGTGAAGAGTTCTTTAGAGAATTATTGAAGGAAAAAACATGCAGCCATTAGACCGAAATCATAGTTCACAAATAACCACAATTCCGATGACCTGTCCGCAGGAACGAAGTGTAGGCGGAAGTCGGGATCGGGTTCATTTCAATCACATATACTAAAAGGAGAAACATCATGCGCTATGTACTTGTATTAATCGCAGCAGTGTTCTTGTCGAGCGCTGTAGATGCACAGTTACGTATTAATCTCGGTTTCAATTTGGATCGTCAACCAGTTTGGGGTCCGACTGGTTACGATCATGCTGAATATTATTATCTGCCTGACATTGACGTTTACTACAATGTTCCTCAGCAGAGGTATTTCTATCAGGAAAGAGGGCGATGGATTAGCAGATCAACTTTGCCTTCCCGTTATCGTAATTTTGACTTGTATCATTCTTACAAAGTAGTGGTGAATGAGCCGACACCGTATCGAAATGACAAAATGTATAGAGAAAAATATGGCTCATTTAAAGGTCGTCACGATCAGGAAGTAATCCGCGATAGCCGTGATTCAAAATATTATGTAAACCCACATCACCCCGAACATAATAACTGGGTAAAGCAACAAAAGCATGATAAGGGTCATGGCAAAGACAAGGGTCGCGACAATAAACCTGGACGAAAATAACAGACAAAACAAACAAGATCGGCATGGGAATAATGGAAAATGGAATGAAGCCGCAGGTCAACAAGAACATAAATGTTTTTGAACAACCTGCGGAGAGGGGGATCAGTCACAAAAGAACCGTGATATTCAAACAACTTCGTGCACTGCGTTGGCCGGATATGCTTACTCTTCTTGGTCTTCTGTGTGTTTCCTTTTCAGTTTATTTTTCTTTCAAAGGACTTTTACTCATTGCATACGTTCTTATCCTCATGCAATTCCTCTTAGATTATTTTGATGGAAAGTTAGCAAGAGCGATTGGCGGAGGAGTGCTGGGTGTTTACATGGATAGTTTTACGGATTTTATGGCAGTTGCTTCCTCGGTTGTATTTGGTTGGTTCGTAGGGATAAACGGTATTGCTATGCTCATTGCCGGATTTTTAAATGTCGGCGCAGCGTCAATAAGATTGGCGTATTTCACATCATATAAACAAAAGGGCTTCACAGGCATTCCGACTGTATTAGCTGCTTCAGCAGTCTCTACGATTGCTTACCTTGGATATTTCTTTGCCCAAGCACATCTCGTTTGGTTTGTGGTTTTCTATTTTGTCTCGGCAGTTGCAATGATTTCTGATTTAAGACTAAAAAAAATATAATCGTATCTTCAAAAATGAACTTTTTTTTCGTACTTTGAAACGTTAAAATGGATTCCCGGATTATTCACATTTGGTCTTGTTGTCTTCATTGGTTGGCTGTTCTTTAGAATGGCAGTATCATCATGACAAAGAAGCCAAAGAATCGGTTCATTCTTATTCATTTCATCATCTTTTCGTTGGCTGTTATCGGCCTGGTGAAACCGATGTATTCGCAGTCTCCGGTAAGGGATACTACATTTCATCCGTACCATGTCAATTATTGGGTAACAGGGACTATCATCGGCGTTGGATTGTCGGCAAATTACCTAGGAGTAGGACTGGTATTTCACAAAGTAGAGTTGTCTCGATTAGAAATACAGGCATTGAACAAAAGTACTATAAACAGTATCGATAGCTGGGCTTTTAAGCAAGACCCCTCTAAAAGGGATGCTTTCGCAAAGTATTCAGATTATGCCGTTGCGTCTACCGTTGTTCTTCCGGTTTTTCTCATGCTTGACAAACAGATCGAGCAGGATTGGTTTGACGTGCTACTCATGTATGTAGAAACCATGTCTATCACACCTAATATTTATGAATGGAGTCCTCTCGGGGTTAATTTTCAAAATAGAATCCGGCCTCTTGCTTACTATGATCAACTTACTTATGACGAGAGAAAATCAGCCAATAACCGGAATTCATTCTACAGCGGCCATACCGCCGTTGTCGCGGCATCCACTTTCTTTATGGTAAAAGTTTACAGTGATTACAATCCTGGAATAGGAGACAATAAATATCTTTTATACGGCGCAGCGACAATTCCTCCTCTTATTGAGGGATATTTTAGAGTGAAAGCGCTCGCGCATTTTCCTTCCGATGTAATGGTTGGTATAGGAATAGGGGCATTGTGCGGTATCCTTATTCCCGAACTTCATCGTTTCCATGACAAAAACATCTCATTAGGATTATATTCTTCATCCGTAGCAACAGGGATAGCCATAAAATGGCAGCCGGATTTTGGAAAATAGGCATGGTTAATTTTTAAAAATGAATTTCGTTGTGTTACTCATATAATAGTAATCGTGCTAAAGAAGCATAATCATGATAAAGAAGTCAAAGAATCGGTTCATTCTTATAAATTCCATCATCTTTTCGTTGGCTATTATCGGTATGGTGAAACCGATATATTCGCAGTCTCCGGTAAAGGAGACTACATTTCATCCGTACCATGTTAATTACTGGATAACAGGTGGTATTTTAATCGGGGGAATTGCGACAGAAATGATTGGGTTACCCTGGATAGCGAACAAATCGCCCTTGACAAATGCAGAATTACAGACATTGGACAGAAATGATATTAACCCAATTGACCGTTGGGCTTTGGAACTGGACCCCTCGAATAGAGGTTACTACACAAAACTTTCAGATGATGTGCTTTCGGGTATAGTCTTTCTTCCGGCTCTCACACTGCTGGATCACAACATCAGGCAAGACTGGTTGGACGTGTTGCTGATGTATTCGGAGACCGTAATAATTACAAATAATATATACCTGTATAGTCCTTTCGGACCATCTTTTCAAAATAGATTACGTCCTGTTGTGTACTACGATGCGTTTTCCAACAGTCCCGTGAGAACAACAGGCAGCAACAGAAATTCATTTTACAGCGGTCATGCTGCATCTGCCGCATCGGCAACTTTCTTTACCGCAAAGGTGTTTTGTGATTACCATCCGGAATTGGGATGGAAGAAATATCTTCTCTATGGTGCGGCGGCAATACCGCCTCTTATCGATGGATATCTAAGAATGAAAGCACTCGATCATTTTCCATCCGATATATTAGTTGGTTTTGGAGTAGGGGCATTATGCGGCATATTAATCCCCGAAATTCATCGCATTAAAATCGAGAACGTTTCGATGGGGTTATATTCTTCTTTTGAAGGAACGGGAATAAGTCTGAAATGGCAGCCGGATTTTGTAAAATAGGCATATGTACTTTTGAAAATGAATTTCGTTATGTTTCTCATAAAGAGCGATCATGAAGCACACAACGAACAAAAGATTGGACATCTCAATGCGACATAGATTTCTTATATCACTCCTCCTTATTGTCATTTGCGGATTCTTTCCCTACGGAGCCACGAACCTCTTCGCACAAAATCTCGCATCACGGGATACTATATTGGGGAACAAATACAATTTCTCTCAGTTCACACATGAGACCTGGAGTTTTATTAAACAACCAGCGAAATGGGAGGGGAGTGATTGGCTCAAGGTCGGCGTGATAGGTGCCGGATCTTTTTTAATTATCGAAACTGTTGACCAACCAGCTCGAGATTTAGCTCTTAAGGACAGAAGTTATTTACACAGCGTACCGATTCAGGCAGGTAGAATATGGGGAGAGCTGTATTCCCCTGTGGTGTTCTTTGCCGGCTTTGCTGCACATTCTTTGATAACAAATGACAAGTCGACAAGGAAAATCGCTTATGAAATCGGACAGGCCTGTCTTTATGCGGGCGCAATTGAGTATATACTAAAGAGTGCGATTGGCAGATCAAGACCGTATATGAACGAAGGTAAATCCAGTTATCGCCTATTCACATTGAATGACGATTATCATTCGTTTCCCTCCGGCCATTCAGCCGC
>JBEKNC010000014.1:0-112873 GCA_049523215.1 Bacteroidota bacterium
TCCATGGCTTGACGGGCGGTGTGTACAAGGCCCGGGAACGTATTCACCGCGGCGTGCTGATCCGCGATTACTAGCAATTCCAGCTTCATGAGGGCGAGTTGCAGCCCTCAATCCGAACTGAGACCACTTTTATGGGATTGGCTCAACCTTGCGATTTTGCAGCCCATTGTAGTGGCCATTGTAGCACGTGTGTGGCCCTGGGTATAAGGGCCATGAGGACTTGACGTCATCCCCACCTTCCTCACTACTTGCGTAGGCAGTCCACCTAGAGTGCCCAGCATTACCTGATGGCAACTAAGTGCAGGGGTTGCGCTCGTTGCAGGACTTAACCTAACACCTCACGGCACGAGCTGACGACAGCCATGCAGCACCTGTACTCCGTGTGTATTGCTACACTAGCCGGCTTTCACCGGTTTACAGAGCCTTTCAAACCCAGGTAAGGTTCTTCGCGTTGCATCGAATTAAACCACATGCTCCACTGCTTGTGCGGGCCCCCGTCAATTCCTTTGAGTTTCAACCTTGCGATCGTACTCCCCAGGTGGAATACTTAATGCGTTAGCTTAGACACCGAGCCTTGCGGCCCGACATCGAGTATTCATCGTTTAGGGCGTGGACTACCAGGGTATCTAATCCTGTTTGATCCCCACGCTTTCGAGCATGAGCGTCAGTAGCAGACCAGTTGACTGCCTTCGCCATCGGTGTTCTTCTAGATATCTACGCATTTCACCGCTACACCTAGAATTCCATCAACCTCTTCTGCACTCAAGATTAGCAGTATCGATGGCAGTTCTCAGGTTAAGCCTAAGAATTTCACCACCGACTTACCAACCCGCCTGCGCTCCCTTTACACCCAGTAAATCCGGACAACGCTAGCATCCTACGTATTACCGCGGCTGCTGGCACGTAGTTAGCCGATGCTTTTTCTTAAGGTACATTCAATCTCGCCTGTAGCGAGAAGTTATTCCCTCATAAAAGGAGTTTACGACCCGTAGGGCCTTCATCCTCCACGCGGCGTCGCTGCGTCACCCTTTCGGGCATTGCGCAATATTCCTCACTGCTGCCTCCCGTAGGAGTCTGGACCGTATCTCAGTTCCAGTGTGGCTGATCGTCCTCTCAGACCAGCTACCCATCGTCGGCTTGGTGGGCCGTTACCTCACCAACTACCTAATGGGACGCAGGTTCATCCAAAGGCACCTTGCGGCATTTAATTCCAATACAATGCTATATCGGAAAATCATCGGGCATTAGCCTCGATTTCTCGAAGTTATTCCCGTCCTCTGGGCAGATTACCTACGTGTTACTCACCCTTGCGCCGGTTTACTCAAGATATTGCTACCTCTTTCTCCCAAGACTTGCATGTGTTAGGCACGCCGCCAGCGTTCGTCCTGAGCCAGGATCAAACTCTCCATTGTAGAATTTTTATAAACCCAGCTAAATTGACATTTGTCGTGCACACTTTTTCAAAGAACATCCTTACGATAAAAATGCCCATCTTCAATGGGCATTCAAATTTTTTCTCTAAGGAACCTTCCGCCTTTATCGTGCGGGTTCATAATATAGCATTTCAATTCTTAATTGTCAACACCTATTTCTCAAGAAGTGAAAATAGTTTATCGTTGACGCAAGATTTCTTGTCGGACTTGCTTTTCTAACCGAAGGTGTTCTTCAGCAGATATTTTAAACCGTTCCCGCAGGATATCCAAACGATCCAAATCTTGGGGAGTTATAGATCCGCTTTTCCAACTATCAACAATCGCTTGTAAATAGATATCGAGTTGGACTTCTTGTTCCAAATCCATATGTTCTTGGTCACTAATTCCCATTGCTTTTCGAAGAGTCACTAAGATGGCATTTTCATCCTTGCTTAATGCGCCATCCGTCCATGCGTGCTTAAGTGCTTGAGCGTACGCCTGAATAGAAACAACAGGTACTGTCGATGGGGCTTGTGTTGGTTTTGGTGTTTCCTTCCGTCGTTTCTCTTCTTCTTGTCGCCGGCGAGATTTTTCTTCTTCTTGCCGCTTGTGAGACTTTTCTTCTTCTTGCTGCTTGCGAGTTTTCTCTTCAACCTGGCGCTGTGTTTCTTCCACCAGACGCTTGCTCGCTAACTCCGCTTGTCGTTGGTCTTCCAGTGCTTGGCGTTCAGCCATTCCCGCACGTTTTTTTTCTTCTTCAACAAACTTATCGATGACAGGAGAAGATGAGGCATCCGCCGCCTCTTTCTTTTTCTGCTCAAGAATCTTACGCTTGAGTTCCTCAACTTTTTGCCGTTGTTCGTCCAGATCCGCCATTGTTTAGAAGCAATTCACTTTATTCATGGTTGAAACGAATTTGATACCTAATAATTCCACACTAATTGAATATATTCAAATCGTCCTCGAATGTCAACGAATCCGACAGCCTCTTTACGTTTGCACTAAAAACCACCCAATTATGGTTTATCCGGTAACTCGCTGAAAGCGCTTCCGAACAGGTCATCGGCGATCGCAGAGGATTCTACGAAATCGTGAAATTCGAGTCCCTCCTGTTTCTTTCGCCTCAGGTAAAACAGCATCAAAGAAATCGCTGCTCCGGCAAATAATCCAATCAGAACATATTTCTTCATCGATTCTCTTTGTCTGTGAAAGTGAAATTAAACCATTAATGACTTCCTCTCAGCATGAGATGCTGATCTTTTAATCACCACCAATACGAAGAAGTCGGATCGGATTATGCCGCAGGTGGTGGTGTTGGCTGTGTTTCTCCTTCGGCCATTTTTGCTTTCACGTCCTGAACCTCATTGCGAATTTCCTGCGCTTTCTTTTTCAGATTTGCCATGTGCTTCCGAAGACGCACACCTGCCGATTTATTTTCCTTTATATAAAATTTCTCGAAGTCCGCTTTGAATGTCGCTACGAGATCCAGCAGTTCTTGATACCGATCCATTTTGTTGCTCCTATCGATTATTTACGCTTGTTAGTTGTAAACTTCTACTTAAATCTGGAATAATCAAATTGCTCATTTAACTGAATGCGAATTTCTGCATTGGATGAAATATGGAATTTCAACGCATTCACTGTTTTAATGCGTTGATTACATTAAAATTTCGCCAGTAAGATACACATTTGATTTGGAGAAGTCAAAGAGGATTGGCGAATTTTTTGTAAAATCGCGATTATGAATTGAAGAGGCATTAAAGAGAAGACTCTTACGTTCCATGCCCAGATCTTCGTTACCCTCAATCGCAACAAATCTGGCACAACACTTATAAAACTGAGCGTACAATTTCCTTCAGGACATCCATAACCGATAAAGTCCTGATGATAGATTCGTTTCGCGGTATGAGTTGAACTATTCGCTATGTAACGAAAATGTAACCAGCTATTGTTTGGCAATGAGCTTCTTATCAAGCTCATCCATTTTCTTCACTAACTTCTTTAGATTCTCTGCCATCCCTCCGACAACGTAAAGAAAGTAAAGAAAAAAGATAACGATGAAAAAGCTAGCGATAGTGGATAGAGTGATTGTGGTTGTTCCCATAAGGATTCCTTTCATAACATGGTGAGTAAGAGTTGTTGAATAAAGTACGGGAGAGAATCCGTATCGTCGATACGATTGGATGAGGCATAACTTCGTGCAGAGTTGGCGATGAACAACTGAGATTTTCGGCTTCGCGGATTTCTCATAAACCACAAAATTCCTATGACTGCTCCTTGCTTATTGAGACAACCACTGGCTGTGAATCTACAGAGATACAACGATTTTGTCAAGCATTATGTAAACTTACTATTATGATGAAACACTCAAGACTTTAACCATGGGTTCAGCAAGTTTATGGGAATAACCATTGGCAACCGCGCACACGCTTTCATGTATCTTACAACGTATTTTATTCGATTTCTTTTCAATGATTGTCTTCGGGTTTCGGAAAGATTATCGAGATACGCTTCACTACATAATCAGCCGAAAGCGGCTTTACAAGATACGCTGAAACTTTGTATGAAAGGAGTTCTCGAACAAGAACCATTTCACTATGTGAAGTAACTATGACAACTGGTAAATTTCGATATTCGCGAATGGAACGGATCGCCTTGAGAGTTTCTTTTCCATTCATGACTGGCATTTCGTAATCGAGAAAAACAACATCCGGTTTTTCTGTGGAGAGTTTTTTGAGCGCGTCTTTTCCGTGTACCGCTTCGATAATCTGTGCGTCAAATGCCTTGGTTAAAATTTTCCCCAGGAGCATTCTGCTTTCAAGACTATCATCAACGATAAGCGCTTTCATCAACATCTTGACCCCAAAAATGTGATACTGTTCTTTTCAATATAGCAACCTGTACTGTTAATCGCAATCTTTAGAGCTGTAAGATTCCTGGATCATTGGCTCATAAGCTCATTTGCTTCATGGTTCATTAGCTCATCGGGTGAAGTGACTTCACCCCTACGTATTTTATATGCTCTGCGCCAAAAGCGCACCGGCCTCTGGCGGAAATGACTCACAGACTCTACCACTCTGCGTCAATGGCACATCACAGCACCTTGGTGCTCACTCCCATTAGTCGCTCGACTGTGGTCTACACCGATCGATTCCTTTCGTGCTTCGCGGCGGAAGCGACCGCTGCAGCTTGACAAATTGCCGTGTGATTGTTGCAATTATATTGGATTTCATCTATAATATTAGCAGTTCAATAAATTATAACACGGCAACTTCGTTTATCGGCGGGCGTTGTATGCAATTGCCGGCTGTGTCGGTACAAGATAGGAAGAGAAGGACGGCGCTCCTAACATAGGGCAGAAAGGAAAATAAATTTCATGAATTTCTTTGATGATAAGATTGCAGAAAGGCTTGGAGGAATCAATTTTGGCAAATCTACAGAAATTTACAAATTCGAACTGATCAAACGAGCCAAGGCAGCGGCGAAAATTGCGCACCCTGAATTATCAATAATTGACATGGGTGTCGGAGAGCCTGACTGGCCAGCAGATCCTCTTGTTGTAGAGACCCTATCACAGGAAGCAGGAAAATCAGAAAATCGTTGGTATGCAGATAACGGCATTCCTGAATTTCAACATGCCGCTGCTCAATATTTGCACAAGGTGTACGGATTGCACATTGAAAATCCGATAGAACATATCGTTCATGGAATAGGATCAAAACCAATTCTTGCATTACTTCCAATTTGCTTGATCAATCCGGGAGACATTTTTCTCACAACTGTACCCGGATATCCGGTATCAGCGACCTATACAAAATATCTTGGAGGTGAGGTATTCAACCTTCCTCTCCTTGAGTCCAACTCATTTCTACCGGATTTAGAATCTATTCCGCCTTCAATTTTGAAAAGATCAAAAGCGCTCTACCTGAATTATCCAAATAATCCTACCGGCGCTACGGCAACGCCTGAATTTTTCAAGCACACGGTCGACTTCGCACACCGAAATGGAATCGTTATTATTCACGATGCTCCCTATAGTGCGCTAACCTATGATGGTTATAAGCCGTTAAGCTTTTTATCTATCGATGGAGCCATGGATGTTGGTGTCGAAGTCCATTCATTATCGAAAGCCTTCAACATGACGGGTTGGAGAATAGGTTTCGTGTGCGGAAATTCCAAAGCTGTCAAGGCCTATGCAACGGTCAAAGACAACACTGATTCAGGACAGTTCCGTGCGATTCAGAAAGCAGCGATACAGGCTTTCAGTCATTTGGAGATCACACAGGCAACCGTTGAAAAATATTCGAGAAGATTCGATCTTCTAGTCCACGCATTGTGCGAAGTGGGATTCAAGGCAAAAAAGCCCAAAGGATCATTCTATTGTTATGTCCATGCGCCCGTTGGCACGGAACAAGGTGAAGTATTCAAAACAGCAGCAGAGTTTTCGGATTTTCTTATTCGATCAGCGTTGATTTCAACGGTTCCGTGGGATGATGCAGGGAACTACATCCGATTCTCAGTAACATTTGAAGCCGCTTCAATCGAACGTGAAAAAGAAGTGCTTGATGAAATGAAAAATCGGATGAGAAAATTAAAATTGAGATTCTAAAACGGGCGTCGGGAGACTAGCAAGTGCCAGCCAGCAACAGACAAACAACAGCCCAAGTGCGAGGCTCCGCTACACTCCGAATCGCACATTAGGTGAAATACGTTGGCACATGAAGAGCCGCCGCAAAGAAAAAAGAAAGAAGAAAATGCAATGAAATTCCATAAATACCACGGGCTTGGAAACGACTACATCGTCATTGATCCAAGGGAAACAAATATATCGTTAGACGAGCCGACCATCAAGCTCATTTGCCATCGAAATTATGGAATTGGATCTGACGGAATATTGTACGGCCCTGAAATAAAAAATAATTATTTCAAATTGAGAATATTCAATCCTGACGGAAGCGAAGCAGAAAAGAGCGGCAATGGATTAAGAATATTTTCTCGTTACTTATGGGACATTGGGTTGGTGCAAACAAATCCGTTTATCATCAATACCATCGGTGGAAATGTACAATCTGAAATACTGAAGAACGGCGATTTAATCAAAATTGAGATGGGAAAAGTTTCATTTCTTGCTTCAGACATTCCTCTCAAGGGAGAAGAAGGAGAAGTTCTCAATAGGAATTTCGTGATACAAGGAAAATCCTTCCGATACTGTGCTGCGAATATCGGAAATCCTCATTGCGTCGTTCTTTGTGATGATATCTCTCCTGAAATTGCTAAAGAGTATGGTCCACACATCGAGACGAACGCACTATTTCCCAGAAAAACCAATGTTCAGTTCATGAAAATTATTGATAAAAAGCATATACAAATTGAAATTTGGGAAAGAGGTGCCGGATATACCTTGGCATCGGGAAGCAGCAGTATCGCTTCAGCAGCAGTTGCTTTTAAATTAGGTTTGTGCGAAAACAACATAACTGTGAAAATGCAAGGCGGGGATCTCAATATTGAATTCACACATGATTTCAGGGCAACCATGATCGGCCCTGTAATAGCAGTCTGTGAAGGAAGAATACAAAAAGACTTCTTTAAAAAAAGTAAAAGATAAGATCGCTGCGGAAGAGGAAAAGAATGCGCCGAAGGTCGACAGACTCCGTCGCACTCTGACGAGCGCGCCAGCCTAGCTATGCAGTCTGGCGGGTCCGCCTCCGGCGGAAATGGCTCATCGGGCGCAGGCACTTCGCCCCTCCTCACCTACTCCTCGGCTTAATGACCCGCAGACTCTACTACTCACAGACTCATAAACTCATAGAAATATAGACTCATTGTCTCATTTCCCTCAAGAACTCCCCAACTTCTTCCGTTCCGCTTCGCACTTTCATCTTCTCGATGTTCTTGAGGTATCGTTGGTATCTTTCTTCGCCGGAAACAAGTTCTTGTATAATAGAGGGGAGTTTGGCGATGTTGCGTTCAAAGATGCCAAGTTCGTTATCGCGGACGAACTCCATGTTGCCCAATTCTTGTTCCCAGAGATAGTCATTGATGATAGGGATCTTTTTCATGATCAGTATTTCCATAATCGTCGAGGCGCCGCACTTGGTGATCACGATATCCGAAGAATTGAGAAGTTCATATACAAAATCGACAAACGCAAAGACTTTCAAAGACGGATAGTGTCGCTGTAGTTCAAGAGCGTTGGTATAAAGTTCTTTGTTCTTGCCGCAGACGATGGCGATCTCAACGTCCAGCGAAGCGTGCAGCAAATGCCGGAGAATCGACTTTCCCTTCGGAATGCCGTCACCTCCGCCTATAATAAGGACGACCTTCTTCTCAGGGGCGAACCCGAACTTTTGTTTCACCTTTGTTATTTCGGCGGAGGAGAGATGCGTTGAGAATTGTTTGTCGAGAACGAATGGAAAGACTCGAAGTTTCGATGCGGGAATTTTTCGTTTCTGAACGCAATCTTCTTTCAAGCGTTCGCTAAAAACGATATACCGCTCTTGCTCTCGCTGAAACCAGAGGGGATGTGCAGTGAACGGATCGGTGACGATTGTAATCACCGGGATATCGTACCGCAATTCTTTCAGAATATCCAGCACCGGCGCGATGAGAAAGAAGTGGAGAATAACGATCTTTGCGGGGCGTTCTTCGTCGATGCGCTTTTTGAGATACGGTTTCATGAAAAAACCGGATAGCGCGGCGTTGCAATGTCTGATCAGTGAAAATTTATTGGTGGCATAGAGGAATTCATAATACAGCTTCGAGCGTGCTTGCAAGAGCCGATAGCCGTCTTCAAGGATATAGCGCGCAACGGAGTTTGCATTCACGAGGCCGTCGACAAGCACCGGTTCGATGGTACTTCCATGTGCTGCAGAAAGATAATGTGCAATCGAGCTGGCAGGGGCAAAATGTCCGCCGCCGGTCTTAAGATAGAGGAGAAAATATTTCTCTTTATGGTTTTGCATTCGATCGATCTGTTGCAGCGGGAGCGGCCAGGGAGAAAGACTTACCGTTCCAACGGCGAATTGCTGCTCGTCATTTTTCCTGTTTCCAGTACTTCCATGATTTTTGCTGTGCCGAGTTTTCGCGCTTTCAAAAATCCGGACCAGGCCATATCGGCGATATGTCCATCGTGCAGCGATTCAAACAACCATTGGTGCGCATAGTCGGGATCCTTTTGTTCCATTCCAGCATGAATTTCGTTCAGCCACTGACGGTTGAAGCGTTCCTGTGAACCGATCGTTGGCGTCATGATGATAGGGATACCGAGCCCCGCATAGAACGACAGCTCGCTCGGTTTTGTCCATAGGATATCGGTCTCGCGCATCGCCGTATTGAATTGCCGGAAGTACTCATAAAGTGTTTCCGCATAGATGACATGGATGTTGTCCGACCCGATGTCTTTCTTGATATCGCGGAAATAGGAAACCACCTCCGGACGGATGCCGGCAACAAGGTTCAACCGCATCGTTCCTGCGCGGATTTTCTCTTTGACGCTCATGGCAATCCGACCGCCGATCTCTTTTTGCGCTCCTGCTCCGCCGACCGAGTAGGTGATGGTGAGCGGGCGCTTGGTGCGGAGGGTGCAGTTCTTTTTCCCGAGAAAATGTTCGACGCTTCGCCGGTGATTCGACCAGAACCTGTTGTTCGGATCAAGAATGCATAACCGCTGACCGACATCCGACTTTACCGTGGCAAGATTTTTTCCTAGGAGGTCGAGTGGAAGAGGAAATCCCGTCAGGAAAATTCTTTCTTCCGGCACACCATACGATTTTAGCCGTTGCGCCGCTTTTCCGCATGGAGCGAAATAATTAACGCGGCTTTCCCACGGCTGCTTCGCCACCCATACCCGATTGATATCTGCATCGCAAATAATGCAAAAGATCGGTTCGTGTCCCTGCATATCCGCCGCGATTGCCGGTGCAAAGTACGACGTGATCAACGGCAACGGCTTGGTCGAGATCTTCCTCATCATCCCGTCGCAAAGTCCACTCTTGAGGTTGCGCTCCAACAGATCGACCTGATATGTGCTGCGCGAGAGATTCCGGATCGGGTAGAATTCTGGTATGTGCATCATCGTGTCGAACATCGCGAAGATCGTTTTGCCGATCACCGGAACGCCTCGCGCCCGGGAAAACGATTCATACACATCCAACAGCCGTTTCCATGATCTCTTTTCTTTCTCGCTCGATCCGTCATTCTTGCCGACGGTGATGAGCCCTCCTTCGGCGATTTCCTTCAACGGAAAGACCGCCCGCTGGTGCCCGTATCCCATATCGGCGGAGACGACCCACGCAGAGATACTTTTCAATAGCTTAGTTGGTTGTTTCTTGGATTTCATGATATATAAAGATACACAATATTTTGTTGGAAGGTTATCGGCCTCGCCCGATCATGAGCTCAATGGCCGAAGGCACTTCGCCCCTACCACTTGCACCATTTCTCAATCATCTCAATTTCTCACCGTCTCTCTGTTATTGCTTCTAAAAACGAAACTCGTTATACTTTCACCATAGTTCCATCCTGCATGGTCGACTGACAGAAGATGAATCGCTTTTACTAAAAGAGGATGGATACTATAACCGTAGTGTGTATAGTATACAATTTTGATAAGCATGAATGCTGCAAATGATGAATGACAATATAGAAATATCCGGCTCTTCTGGAACTTGCCAAAGTTGTGGATCTGAATTAAACGGTAAGTTTTGCAGTACATGCGGGGAAAAGAAATTTAATCCCAAGCAGGATTTATCAATAATGAAGTTTTTAGAACATGGCATCGATATGTTCATTCATTTTGATTCTAAATTTTTCAAAACCTTTAAAAAACTTTTCTTTCATCCCGGAATGCTGACAAAATATTATATTTCCGGAAGCCGGGTATTTTACATGAAACCTGTGCAGTTATTTTTTTTCGCCAGTGTTATATTTTATTTCCTGCTTCCTTCAGCAAATGCTTATTTTTCAGCAGTTGAAGATTTAAATGGGAAATTTGGGGTTGGGAATATTATTCGCTATAACGTCGATAATAAAATTATTGAGAAGTCAATGAAGTATCATGCCAGCAAAGAACGAGTGGTACATAGTGTATATGTACAAGCGATACATTCGTCTAAATTATTTCTTTTCTCTATTTTACCTTTTTGGGCACTCATTCTGTTTGCTTTGTTCTATAAGTCAAATAAGTTCTATGTTTCACATGTGGTTTTTTCCATTCACTGTTTTTCATTCTTCATATTAATGCACATGCTTTATTTATCTGTGGTATCATGGTTTATGAACTCGGAACCGCTTTCCTATCTGATCCCATTGTTTTTCATTTTTGCCTTATATGTATTTTTTGCTGTCCGTAAGGTTTATCAATCGGGAATAATCGTAACTCTTATGAAAGGCATTGTTGTTTGTTTATCATTTTTAATCCTGTTGGAACTTTATCGTGAGTGCATTACAACAATGACTTTAATTTTTTTATAAATAGAAATGCTTGACCAATCCTATCAGTAAAGATGATTTCTGGATCGATACGAGAAGCAATAGATGATTGAGGTGAAACGATGCGAAACCAGTTAGATATAATCATACTTGCGGCAGGATTTGGAACACGGCTCTACCCTTTGACATCAAACCTTCCAAAGGCTCTCCTAGAAGTAGGACAAAAGACAATCCTTGACAGAATAATGAGCCGGGTAATTCTGATTGATAGCCAATATAGAATCTTTCTAGTCACGAATTCGAAATTCTATTCTCCCTTTGAAACGTGGGCAACAACCTTCAAGCATTCGCACCATCTCAATGGCGATATTTTCGTGTTGGATGACGGTAGATACTCGAATGAAGAAAGACTTGGTCCAATAGGCGACATGAACTTCGTTCTGGAAAAATTCAACATCATCAATGACTTGATGATCATTGCAAGTGATAACGTCGTTGATTTTGATTTGAATGATCTCACATCACTGCGCCAACAGCGCGACTCGTCTGTTCTGGTTGCATATGATTTTCATGACAAGGAAGCAGTCAAGAAGAAATTCGGCGTTGTGCAGCTCGATTCTGACAGCAGACTTCTATCGTTTGAAGAGAAACCACCTAACCCTGAATCGAGCATAGCGGCCACCGGGATCTATCTGATCAAGAATGAAGATGTCCAACACATTCGTGCGCTTCAAACCCGCCCACATGATGGAGAATTGAACCTTGGGAATCTCATGATAGAATTACTAGCTCGAAGCGTTGTACATTGTCTTCTCGTACCTAAATGGTTTGACATAGGATCGCTTGACGATTTGAAGAAGGCAAATAATAAATATGCCAAAGTTTAACTCAAGGGCGAAGGCACTTCGCCCCTGCTCACGGGCTTGACATGTCAAGCCCCTACGACTCTTCTACTCAATGACTCATAGGCTTATTTGCTTACCGGCTCATCTGCTCTCAATATATTTAACGGACTAAAAGCATTTTCTTCCGGAGGCTCGCATGGTCTGTTTGAAGCCTGTAGACATACATCCCCGAAGCGACCGGGCGGTAATACTCATCTGTTCCATCCCAGATAACAGTATGAGTTCCCATGCCTTCAGCACGTTGTGCAAGTGTCTTCACTTTTTGCCCCAGCAGATTGTAAATGACCAGGCTGATGCGAGAGGGTGATAATAGAGAGAACTGGATCGCGGTCGCAGGATTGAACGGGTTTGGATAATTCTGTTCCAGAGAAAAGTCATAAACAATATTAGGTTGTTCAGCAACTCCCTTACTGCCTCTCAGGCCCGTCATCAGCAAAGAGTGTTTTTTCAGGATACTGATAGTAGAGGAGTCAGTATCAAAAACTGAATTTAATCCCTGTGCTTCCATGGGCGGGTCGCACATAAAAGGATCTCCCGCGCGCCAGGTGAAATCATTGTTTGGCGAGCGGGCTTCTCCGCCCCAGCCCCAAAAATTTGAACCGGCAATCGGTGCTCCTGCTGCTGCGCTGTCATAGATCAATTGTAACAGGGCATTGTAGTATTGATCGCGAAATGTTGCCGCGCTCTTGGGGCTGTATTCTTCGTTATTTCTCGGCAATCCGAATTCTTCCATCGTGAGAGGCTTGTTGAGTTGGCGGGCATAGCCGATATGATCTCTGATGTAGGTACTCGCTTGTAATAGAGCACTGGAATATGTTCCGCTCATATTAGAAGGGTTAATCCATCCCCAGTTCAACGCCCAGACATGGATTGTCGCGTAGTCGATAGAAGGACTTTGATGGGCGGTGAGAAAAACGTCCGATCCCCCAAGACAACCCATCGTCCCTTCATTTCCCGTTGTCACGAGATGATTTGTGTCGATGGAATGAATATAGTGTGCAGTCGAGTCTATCCATTGATAAAAAGCATTCAAATAAGTAGAACTATTTCCCGGACGGGGTTCATTGGCCAACTCCCATGCCATAATGGCCGGGTCTTCGTAATAATATAATCCGCTCACTGTATTCTGCCGGTGAATCAAATCGTTGAGGTACTGTTTATAGGCGGCATTTGCCGAAACATTACGGTAAAATGGCGAGGCATCATACATGCTTCCACCGCCGCCAAACCAGGAAAGATACTGAGTCATGCCGCCGGACCAATTCCAATAGTTATTTATGAAAACGACTGCTTTCATATCACGTTTGCCCATTTCGGAAAGCAGAAAATCCAATCCGATCAGAAGAGAATCGTTATACACTCCCGGTGATGTCTGAATGGCCGGTTGTACGACAGCTTGATTGGTGGAGGCTTCCGAAGCGCCGAGAATTCTGAGGTTATCGATTCCTTCGGATTTCAACCGGTCAAGTTCCCGCAGAAGTCTCAACGTGTCGCCTGTTTGTCCCGCCGAGCCGATATAGCAGCCGTACCAAAAATTTGTACCGACAAAATAGTACGGTTTGCCTTCCAACATAAAATGAGTATCCTGCACCTGCACATAATGATATTGAGAGATCGCGGTTGTTGCGCAAAGCAATGTGAGAAAAAACGAACTGATGTACGTTGTATTTTTAGTCATAGCTGCTTCAACGCGTTTCTCTATATGACTGAATTCTGTCAGATTGTTTCATTTGAATATAGACATTTATTGGAATAATTAAGAGACAACCCGCAAAGCTCATCGGGTGAAGGCACTTCGCTCATGCTCTCGGGCTTGATAAATCAAGCCCCTACGAATTCACGGGTTCGATATATCGAGCCCCTACGACCAACAATTCTGCCGCTCTTCACCTTATCGGCTCTTTTACTCATATACTCATAGTCTCATATACTCATCGACTCCATTTGCTTCTCCTCTCAAAAACTCCTACACTTTGTTCAGGAGGAATGAACATGGACCAACCGGTACTTTCCGATAAAACACAATTTCCCACGGAAGAAATAATCTTTTCGCATCTCGGGAAAATAAAAGAGATCTGGGTTTCCCTTTTTGAATATCTTCATGAGAACCATCCCGACATTATTTCAGAGTGGCGGTATTATAACGACGGGAAAAGCTGGCTCATGAAGAATACACGGAAGAAAAAGACGGTCTTCTGGTTGTCTGTTCAAAAAAGATTTTTCAGAACCACTTTTTACTTTACCGACAAAGCAGCAAAGGCAATTGCAGGCAGCACCATTCCTGCGGAAATGAAAAAGCAGTTCAAGGAAGGAAAACATTATGGTAAAATCCGTGGACTGACGGTTTTATTTAAATATAAAAAGGATATCGAGACTGCCAAAGCACTCTTAGCGATTAAATTGAGTGTAAAATAAAACAGTAAGAACCGGCTGTGCGGTGGGAGAGCCATTCAGAAGGGCGGATATATGCATCGATACCTGGCGAATGATGTTCAAAGAATCATAAACTGGCTGGACTATTAAAGTTTTTGCATTAATATTATACAGTACCCAGACAAACAATGAGAAAACAAGTGCAATAGGCATCAACCTACAAGATATTATGTGGATACACGCAACAAATGTTTAATAATTTACTAATTAACTGAAATATATTTTTATTTCTTATGAACATTATCAATACGATCATAGAATACATCAGAATTATTTTAATCCTTCTCAATCAATATTCAAATTTAGGTTTATTGATAGTAGCGGTTATTTCTTTCTTTTATGTGCGCAAAGAATACTTTCTCAAAAGAAGACCATTTGTTGATATTGAAATTATTCCTGAAATCACTGAAGAAAGATGGGGCTTCTGGATTATGTTAATCAACAAAGGCACTTTTCCTGGTATAGCTAGAATTTCTAAAGCTATCCTAATAATTGGCGATGAGACATACCCCACAATTTTCGATACTGAAACCGTATTAGTCCCAGAAGAAAAGAAAAAACTTTTCGATATTGGTCATATCAATAAAAAAGGTCTGGATAAAATTCGCGGTCATGAATATAGGAACAATAGAGCTGAAATAATTGTTCAATGCCAAGCAAAAGCTATTGGTGACAAAAATTTTTTATATGAGACTCATTACAAATATGAAATCAATGTTCAAGGAGAAAAACCAGTAATTAGAATTATTTCTGAATCCTTGAAATAAAAAAATACATCATCTGGTAACACAAATGGCAAAAACGCTTCAATAGAATACAACTCAGACATCCATAACCTCGCAGAAGTATTATACTGAAGGCAGTGTTTTAGATCTTCAATATGTGCGAAATTAATCTACGTTTGATTTCAAGAATACGATTTGTTGATTTTTTTCAAGATCAGGTTAAAAATCTTGAATTGGAACACAGTCTAAATATATTTGAAAAATATTTGTTTGGCGTTCATCTTCAATATAAAAGAATTTCTGAAAACGTAGCAAAGTTGACAAGCGTAGAGAATAATCCAGATTTTTACAGTCAAGATGTTACTTCACAAATATCCTTAGATATCTATTATTATACTCTTACTTGGGATAAACTTAAAAAAGTATTTAAAAAAATAAAGGGACATTTTAATGTATTACAGAAGGATAATAATTCAATTTCACAAGGTTTCAAAAACGACTATAGACTCATAAAGATCAAGCTTGAACATCTTTTCAAAGAGTTTAACCTTGATACTCGGAATGAATACGAACATCCTTCGTTGGAGTTCCTCAAAAGAGATAATATATTTGAATATGGTAATATGTTCTTCGATCCAAATGGTAATATAACCGCTCATGTTGGGAAAAATCAATTTACAGTTGTTCGGAATGATCAAGTTCATAGATTAAAAACGTTATGGATTGAATTCATTGATATCATTTTAAAGAACTTCTCTGACAAACCATCTTCAGCAAATTTAATAACAGCTAAAGAATACATTGATCAAAATATCGATAATATTATCGGCGATTACGATAGCCTTATTAAGGACAACAAAATAGATGAAGCTAACAATCTATTAAGTCAACTTTTATGGGTGGAAGTAACTCTTACAAAAGAAGCTATACCTTTATCCAATAAAACTATCTCTAAATTTCATTCTGTTTATTTTAAAAAAAGATGAATAGAAACAGTTTAATATGAAATGGATTTTAAAAATTCTCCCAAAACAAAATATTTAACCACCCTACAGCCTCACCCCTCTTAACCTCAGCGAGTTCGTCACCACACTTTAAGATTGTAGATTTAAGATTTAAGATGGTAGATGGTAGATGGTAGAATAATGACTTATGCCTTATTAAATTCTTTTACATAAGCCCGCGAAATCGATAGAAGTAAACTGGGCTAAGGTGAGAGAGTAATTATTATATCCGATTGATACCTTCTAAACACATTGCTCATCATATCCTGAATCTGAACTCCACCTTGCGATAACACATTTCGATTTCGCTGGTGTTTCTTTCTGTCGCTTTCTTTGCACATTCAAAGAAAGCGACGAATATCTAATATTCCTCAAAATCTGAATCTATTCTATCCGGGCACGACAGTGTCGTGCCCCTACATAAGAACCGATGACGGCAAACATCGCCTTGAGCATGCCCATCGCCGCCTGCGGGGAGCCGATACAATAACGCAACATCGGTCAGGACGAAAGTCCTGACCGCACAAAGCAGGCGAATCTCGTAGTGTCGGGAGTTTCCTCCCGACACCTAGCAGACTTAGAACATTGTTCTCAATGCCGAAAAATAAAATTGACACAGCATTAAAATAAGATTAGAATAGTATGCAAACAAAATGAGGTACTGCTTAGTAGAATTGTGGTGGAACTCCGACGGAGCTCTGAATTATTTTTTTTACAGAATTATAAACGTATAATCCCTACGGGATTAGTAAGGAGCATGGAGTTTTCGGAAAGACTCCGAAGGAGTCTCACGTTTGTAACAAGAGTCAAAGAAGGAAAAGAGAACTCCCTAAGGAGTTCAACGATCATGACGAGAACCAAGTCTCTATGAAAGAGTGCGCTGAGTAGTTACCAATATGATGGATATATCCAAAGTTACCGATTATTTATACGTGGGCTCCAGAGTCGGGAAGGAACATGCCGATGAATTGAAGGTGCTCGATTTTAACCTGATTATTTCCATGATCGGGCAAATGCCGCCTGACGAAATCTATACCCTTCCTCCCTTCAAAACCTTATGGATTAAAACGTACGATACATTTTTTACTCCCATCCCGATCAAGAAACTGCTGGTGGGGGTTGAGGCAGCCCTGTCTATTATTCAAAACAAAGGCAAGCTCTTAGTATTTTGCATGCAAGGCAAACGCCGAAGCGTTGCTATGGCCGCCGCCATCCTTATCAGTATGGGGCATACCGGCGAACAGGCCATCGACTTATTGACCACTGCTCGTACGGTAGCTGATCCAAGAAGGTGGTATATCCGAAGGCAGATCAATGCCTTTGAAAAATATTGGCGGAAAAAAGAATAGTTATGGAAAAGAAAATAAATAATATTCACATCATTATTAATCCCGCCGCCGGAGAAGAAGAAGCTATCTTGCCTTTTATCAATGCGTCCATGAAAGAAGCCGGCATTACATGGGAAGCATTCATTACCCACCAAGCGGGCGATGGGATCAAGTTTGCCAGGGCTGCCGTCGAGAAAGGAGTCGACGCCCTCGCAGTGTACGGCGGCGACGGCACAGTCATAGAGGCAATCAGCGGCCTTATTGGATCAGAAATTCCTTTGATTATTCTGCCCGGAGGGTCTGCAAATGTCGTGGCCACTGAACTTGGCATACCCAAAGATTTTAAAGAAGTCTGTAAACTCCTGGTCCACGGCCCGTTAGAGACGAAAACCATCGATGTGGGACAGTTCGATGAGCATTATTTTATTACAGGATTAAGCATTGGTTTTGGAGCGGATTTGGTGAAGGGCGCGAATCGCGAGACCAAAAATAAGATTGGCATCCTCGCCTATTTTTTATCAGCGGCCGCGGCATTAAAGAAAACTAAAAAAACCGTCTACCATCTGAAAATCGATGGACAAGAGTATAAACTTCAAGGTTTAACATGTATTATTGCGAATACAGGAAATCTCGGGTTTACTAAAATCTCTTTGGATAAGCATATAGATATCAGCGATGGATTCCTGGATGTTATTATTTTGCGAAAAGCGAATCTCAGCCTGTTGAAGCATATAGTGGTCACCTTGCTGAAACGGGAACGTCCGCACAATTTGGAATTAGTGCAGCACTGGCAAGGCAAAGATATCAGCGTTTCCTCAACCCCAAAACAAACGGTTCAATGTGATGGCGAGGTATTAAAAGAAATGCCTCTTCATATCAAGATCATTCCAGGGGCGATCAAGGTTTTGGTTCCCAAAGAAAAGAGTAAAGTCATTGAATAAACGCCTGTTAGCTTTTTATGCCTTAATCGTAGTGAGTATTATTGGATTGACTATTTTTGTCCAGAATCATCCAATATCCAGCTTTGATCTCCATATGACCGAAGAAATTCAGGAACAAAGAGCTTGGGATCTTACGCTCCCGATGAAATTCATTAGTGTTTTTGGCGATGCTGAAGTTGCGCCTCTTTCGATCATCATTGCTTCATTATTTTTCTTTCTCACCTATCGCCGGCGAGAGGCTTACTTTACTCTCGCTGTCATTCTTCCCGATCTTTTCAATATGTTGATTAAAATATTGATCCATCGCCCCCGGCCAACATTGGAAAATGCTAAAATATTCTTGAGTTTTAACCAATCCAGTTTCCCCAGCGGGCATGTTGTTCATTATGTTGTATTTTTTGGTTTTCTTTTAACGGTGATGATCGTGGACAAAAATGTTTCGACAGTTTGGAAAATTTTTGTCGGCATCCTTTCTGCCTTCTTAATCTTCACTGTTTCAATCTCCCGGATTTATCTTGGCGCCCATTGGGCCACAGATGTGATAGGGGGATATCTATTCGGCTTTGTTTACTTAGGGATCATCCTTAAATTTTATTTTAAAGATCCCAAGTTCAAACGCCCTTAAACAGTGTGCTCTTCGATATCCGGGAATACAATACTCATGTATTTAATTGGTATTGCCTCCCACTATTCCCACGATTCCCGATTTTGAATCACCGCAGAACAAAATATCTGAACGCCCTACAGCTTCACCCCACGTAACCTCAGCGAATTCGTTACCACACTCACGGAACTCAATGCCATTGCTCCGGCGGCAAACATCGGGTTGAGCATACCCATCGCCGCCAGCGGTATGCCAATACTATTATAGACAAATGCCCAGAAAAGATTCTGCTTGATCGTGCGCATAGTCTGCCGGGAAAGACGAATCGCCCGAAGAACTCCTCTGAGATCGGATTTCATCAGCGTAATATCCGCCGTTTCCATGGCTATATCCGTGCCGGTTCCAACGGCAATGCCTACATCTGCCTGCGCCAGCGAAGGCGCATCGTTCATACCGTCGCCGACCATTGCCACGATATTCCCCATCGACTGAAGTTCCTGTATCTTTGCAGCTTTTTCCTGCGGTAGGACTTCGGCAAACACATGTTCGATACCGGCTTGTGCGGCAATCGCGCGCGCTGTGCGTGAGTTGTCTCCCGTGAGCAGAACGAGTTCGAATCCCATCTCTTTCAATTCCGCCGCCGTTTTGTTCGATGCCGGACGAAGCGTATCCGCAACGGCAATCATGCCGATAAGTTTTCCATCTGCGGCAACAAGAATCGGTGTTTTGCCCTGCTCCGAGAAGCGGATAATCGCACTCGATGCAGGCGCGATATCTATAGATGCATCCCGCATCATCTTCTCGCTGCCCACAACCGCCCTCCGGCCTTTCACAGTTCCTTCGACTCCGAATCCTGTGTGAGAATGGAACGAATCCGCTTCCTCCAAAACAAGAGAACAATTCTTCGCTTCCCGCACAATGGCGGTACCCAGCGGATGCTCGGATTTTTTTTCCAACGAAGCCGCCAAATGCAGAACTGCATGTTCATCGGCGCCGTTGAAGCCCTGAATATCCGTGACCGAAGGCGTACCGGAGGTGATGGTGCCAGTCTTATCAAACACAATAGTATTTATTTTGTGTGCCCGCTCGAGACTTTCGGCATTCTTGATCAGCACACCGAGCGATGCCCCTCTGCCGGTGCCGACCATAATCGCAGTGGGAGTTGCAAGTCCGAGCGCGCACGGACACGCGATCACTAACACCGCAATAGCATTCATCAGAGCGGCAGCAAAACCAACGCCAAGTACATACCAAATACCGAATGCCGCAAGAGCAATCATCATCACAACGGGCACAAAGACAGATGCAATTTTGTCGGCAAGATGCTGAATGGGAGCTTTGGAACCCTGCGCTTCTTCGACAAGTTTCGCAATGTGCGCGACAACCGTATCCGCGCCGACAGCATCAGCGCGAAATTCAAAACTTCCGTTCTTGTTGATCGTACCGCCGATAACCTTATCGCCGATAGTCTTTTCAACGGGAATGCTTTCACCGCTCACCATAGACTCGTCGACGGAAGAATTTCCCTTGAGGATCACGCCGTCCACCGGAATGCGTTCGCCGGGGCGCACGATAACAACATCGCCGACAACAACATCGGCAATCGGAATTTCAATTTCCTTCTTGTCTTTGATGATCCGCGCGGTTTTCGGTTGAAGCCCCAGGAGTAGTTTTATGGAATCGGACGCTTTGTGTTTTGCGCGGGCTTCGAGCATCCTTCCCATCAAAATAAGCGTAATAATCACAGCCGCAGAATCAAAATAGACATCATGCAGATTTGTACCCGATGGAAACCATCGAGGGAAAAGCACAATAGCGGTGCTGTAAAGGAATGCTGCTCCGGTACCGACGGCAACGAGGGTATTCATATCCGCCGCAAAGTGTTGCGCTAATTTCCATGCCGGTCTGAAAAAACGCTTCCCTGAGACGATCATCACCGGTGTCGTGAGAATCAGCAGAAGTTTATTGACTTCATCCATCGACAAAGGGATGTGGGACATAAACCATGCGGTCATGCTCAGCATATTCACCAGCAGAATTGGAATGGCAAGCGTGAGGCTGAAGAAAAATTCACGCTTTAATTGTCGGTAGGATTTTTGAGAACCTTCCGAAAGTTGCTTTTGTTCAAAGCCGAGAGAACTTTCGGAAGGTATTGCGGGGAGTACTAACTTGTATCCCGCACCATCGACAGCTTTTGCCAGTACATCGAGAGATGTCCGCGCCGGGTCGAATGAGAGCGCAACCGTTTCCGTTGCAAGATTGACATTGGCGATTTGAACTCCGTCAATCTTCTTCAGTGTTTTCTCAACCCGCGCAACACAGCTGGCGCATGTCATCCCTTCGACCGGAAGCGTCAACGTAGAGATATGGTGAATAACATCGCTCATTGCACAGAAACGAGTTTGTATCCGGCTTCGTCAATCTTTTCGGCAATCAATGGTTTGACAACTTTTTCATCATCGAACCAAACGCGTGCTTTGCCAATCTGCACGTCCTCAACTTCTAATCCATCGATTGTGTCGAGAGCTTGCTTCACATGCGACACACAGTGACCGCAGCTCATTCCTTGTATCGTTAATTCGTGGGATTTCATATGTTTTCCTCTTTCATATGTTAAATGGTCGATTTTACAAAACGGTTCTTTTCATTATTAACAAAGGAACCAACAAGATGGTTTCAGAGTTATTATATAAAGACAAAAAGCATCGGCGATCTTTTTCAATGTTACTTGACAATAGTATGAACTTATAATACTTTATTATTGAGATGAAAAGCAAGATTTATAAATCTGTTCTTCAAACTAAAAAATACCTACCCCTTTTGATGCTTCTATTGGTGCTTTCAAGCATCGTTCTCACATCGTTTCATAACCATGAATGTAATAAAAATTCTGATAATTGCGCCATTTGTAGTTTTCGTGTTTCATACTCTGCTGTAACAGTAGAACCTGCTCTCAACATACAGCTTTTCCAAAAACCGATTTCTGAGTACGCGATCACTCTTAACGAGAGAGTTACAGATCCATCTCAAAAACTTGTTTGTTCTTCTCACGCTCCTCCTCAGCACTCCTAATTCAGTTTTCATCTAAGATTACTTTAATACTCTAAACAGAGGCGGTCTGGTAGTCGCGGACTTTACGTCCGCGTGTTGAACCAAAACGCAGGCTGAATCTGTTTTCTCTGGATTCCCGACTAAAACATTCGGGAATGACTTAAATTAAATAGTGCGAATTTTGAGGAGTTCTTATGAAGTTGAAAAAAACATGCATTTCAGCATTGCTTCTAGTATTATTTCTTTGGCCGGGCGGATTGCTTCGGGCACAATCGAGAGAAGGATCTGCCTTCGACCAGTCCAAATTTGTCCCGGATATCGCGCTTATTCTTGATGTCTCCGGTGTTGCACGGGACATGGCGGATCAAAAATATTATTCTCTTACCATTCCCGGTTTCAGCTTTCCGTTTCTGAACCAGCCGAGTTCTTCCGGACTGAATGCGCACCGCGGAATAAATTTCAATTATGGCGAGCTATCGCTGTATTCCGTTGTCGATCCGTATTTCGATCTCTTTGCCGTTATCGACCTTGCACCGGAGAGCGCCGGTCTGGAAGAGGCGTATTTTACGACAAGGAAACTTCCGTATGGTTTTAAGATAAAGGCAGGAAAGTTTCTCGCGAGCTTCGGCAGGGTCAACGAGCAGCATGAACATTTCTGGGACTTTGCCAACCGGCCGCTTATTGCGACAGCGTTGTTCGGGGAGGATGGGCTGAATGAAATTGGCGCACAAGTTACGTGGGTTGCACCGACCTCATTTTTTCTTGTGTTCGGTGCAGAAGTGTTGAACGGAGAGAACACACAAAGTTTCGGTACCACAGGGTTCAGCTATCCAAGAGACAATGTTGCTATCAATGCCGTGCAGGGGCCGAATCTTTATATAGGATTTATCCGTTCGTCGTTCGATATCGAGGAAGCTTCGATCTTATTCGGCATCTCCAATGCGATGGGAACGACAAGAACCGATCAAAGCTTTTCTGGAGGCATGGGAAATGCGGTCGATGCAAACACCGATATTGTTGACGGCGACCTGACCGTTAAATATTCTCTCGATGCAATCCGCTTTGTTTCATTCCAGGGCGAATATATGTATCGGGTGATGAACGGAACGGAATACACGGATAATTATTTATCGTTCCTCATACCGCCGAGGCTGCTGGACAAGCATAATTCCGGGTTTTATGCGCAAGTTGCCGCCAAGCTCGATCAGTTATGGGAAATCGGTGTTCGGTACGATCTGTTGATGCAAAACGATGTCTCGCTCGGTGGAGCGGATCAACATATGCCGTCGAATCTTCCGCGTTATTCTGCAATGATCGAATATAGTCCTACGGAATTTTCACGGCTCCGCCTTCAATTCGACAGTGACGAGAGCCGTTATCTGCAGGCATCCGGAGGATTGTCCAGACAGCCATATACACAGATTATTTTACAAGCGAACCTGACCATCGGCGCTCACGGCGCCCATGCATTCTAAATAAAAAATATTTCTCATTTATTTATGGAGCATCCTATGAAGTTATCTAAAATTATTCCGCTGTTGCTGCTGTGCGTGCAAACAGCATTCACAGGGCAGCTGCAAGTCGTGGCGACCTACGGTTACATCGGCGACATCGTTCAGCGCATCGGCAAAGATCATGTGGAAGTGGTTGTTCTTGCGCGAGGAGATTATAATCCGCATATCATTATTCCCAAACCATCCTACATTGCCAAATTGCGAAGAGCCGATCTTCTCATTATTAATGGAGGGCAACTGGAGATCGGATGGCTGCCGCAAATTATAAAACAGGCGAACAACGGCGCTGTGCAGCCGGGAGAACGGGGATTTCTCGATCTCTCCATGCATGTGCATCTGATCGATGTGCCGACGAGTGTCTCACGTGAACTCGGCGATGTGCATCCGGAAGGGAATCCGCACTTTTTTATGGATCCTAATAATATTCCAGCCATTGCAAAAGCTATAACCGAACGGTTGAGCGAACTCGATCCCGATAATCAAGCTTTCTATGAAGCAAACAATAAAGAGCTGTACGCTCTCTGGCAGCAAAACATGAAAGTGTGGGAAGAGAAATTGAAACCGTTCAAAGGAGAAAAGGTCATCGAGTATCACAAGATCTTCGATTACTTCTTAAATCGGTTCGGATTTATCATCGCCGGCACCATTGAGCCGTTGCCCGGAATTCCACCGACAACAAAGCACATCGCCGATGTCGAGAAATTGATTGAGCGGGAACAGGTGAAGTTTATATTTCAGGATGTATACAATCCGCAGGATGCGTCATCGTATTTATCGAAAAGATTGAATGTAAAACTTATTATTCTGCCGCATGATGTCGGTGCGGTAAAAGAGGCGGACAATGTGTTCAGCGTGTTTGATGAAATCATAAGGAGAATAACACAATGATCGACATACTTCTTTCAGCATTCCTTCTCTCAGTCGTTTTACTCGGGATACATTCTTACTTTGGACTCGAGATTATCAAGAGAGGAATCATCTTCACCGATCTCGCCATCGGCCAGATGTCGGCTTTGGGCGCCGCACTTTCGATTCTTTTTTTCGACGGCCTCTTTATCTATCCGCTTTCACTTGCATTTGCTTTACTTGCAGGCCTTGCCATCGCGATCGCATCCAAGCGGACTGTATCGCACGAGGCATTCATCGGACTTCTCTATGCGTTTGGAATTTCAGGCGTGTTCATTATTCTTTCCAAATCGGCGCACGGAATGGAGATGTTCGATAAGCTGATGGCATCCGATATTCTCTTTACACCATGGCCGGATATTATCGAGACGGCGATCATTTATGCCCTGCTCGGACTGATACTCGTCTTCGTGTATCCCCGCATGAAAGGATTCTGGAAAGACACGCTCTTCTTTGTCTCGTTCGCGGCTACGGTCACAAGCTCCGTGCGATTGGCGGGAGTGCTTATTGTTTTCGCGCTCCTCGTCGCACCTGCATATGTTGCACTGAGGATCAATAAAGGAAAATTGCTTCTGACGGCATGGATCATCGGAACAACAGTAAATTTAGTGTCGATTCTTGTTTCCTACAATCTGGATCTGCCTACAGGATATACGCTCGTGTTTTTTCATGCACTGCTTGCATTGAGCGTATCGATTATATTTCCGGTGAAACAGAAAGTAGAATGAGGTATGAGAACATTATCCACCACCCCTTTCGTCCCCTCCTTAGTAAGGAGGGGATACAGGAAAGGTTGTTTTTCATAATAATATATTCAAAGTGTGATCTGAATTCTCACTCATTATAAAGTTCATAATTTAAAAATATTCGAAGGAAAAACAATCATGACCACTTCAATGAAAATCGCAGCTGTCACTGACGACGGTATCACTATCAGTTCCCATTTCGGAAGAGCACAGTTTTATGAAGTTCTTTCAGTAGAAAATGGAGCTGTCGTAAAACGCGAACGACGTCCTAAAGCAGGACATCACACATTTGCACACAATGATCATCATGATCATGAACATGGCGGATCACACGGTTTTGATGTTGCATCGGTTAACAAACACAATCAAATGGCTGAGACAATCAAGGATTGCCAGATCGTTTTAGCCTGCGGTATGGGAAACGGCGCGTATCAGGGAATGTTGCAAAATAATATCAAACCCATAGTGACGGACATTCGAACAATCGATGAAGCTGCTCATGCAGTCATCAGCGGTACTATTATTGACCACACCGAAAAATTACAATGAACAGCTCAAATTGAACTACCCATTTTTCTTTCTGATCAGGCCAATTTTTATGCAACCAAATTCTTGCGTACATTGTTGATAGAAAGAGAGAAACCATGACGCAATGACAGAAAATAATTTAGTACCGCTTCATAAAATACCTAAAGGCAGCCGTGTTTTGATTGTAAAAGTGCCGGAGGGAAAGGGAAAGAGCCAGTTAATCCGGTTGGGAATTTTAAAAGGAGAATTCATTCGGTGCCTCGAACGTCTTCCGGGAGGAACCGTTGTGATCGAAAAGAATCGGCGTGAAATTGCTATCGGAATGGCACTGGCAAAATCTATTTTTGTTGCATATGCCAACACCGAGCAGGTTGAGGAAAAAGTGAAAAGGAAATATGTCTGAGCATTTGAAGACGGTCAATGAAGTAAATTCACATCCTGAACACATCGACCATCATAAGCATCTTAAAGCCACGCCAGTCGCAGGAGACACGCCGCATCTGAAAATAGCATTGGTCGGGAATCCGAATGTCGGTAAATCGATCATCTTCAATTATCTCTCCGGACTCTACATGGATGTCTCGAATTATCCCGGTACGACCGTAGAGATTTCTAAAGGTCAGTATAAGAAGTACATCATTTATGACACGCCGGGCGTCTACGGAATTTCTTCTTTCAGTGCGGAAGAGAATGTCACGCGCGATGTTGTCATTGAAGCAGATGCGGTTCTCAACGTTGTCGACTCCGTTCATCTCGAACGTGATCTATTTCTTACCCAACAATTGATCGACATGGGTAAACGTGTCTCCGTTATTCTTAACTTCAAAGATGAGCTGGAACGCGAAGGCATTACCATCGATACGATACAACTTTCGGCTTTACTGGGCGTACCGGTGTTTCAAACATCGGCTGTGCAGAAAACAGGATTTGATCAGCTGGAAGATGCAATGATCAATGCACAACATGGGAAAATCGATCAGGCGTTTCACACGAAGCTGCACACCATGCTGATCGAAGTTGGCTCACAAGCGGAAGCATTGCTCGTTCTAGAAGGAGACGAATCGTTAGCGCAGAAACATGGCGTACAAGTCGGGAATGAGCGTGAAGATCTCTACATTGAGAGACGTAATCGTGTCAACCTCATCGTCAACGATGTGCTGAATGAAACAAAAACGCGAACCCGGATTTCCACAATGTTGGGACGCTGGGCGGTCAATATTTGGACCGGTATCCCGATGCTGCTTGTTTCTCTCTATCTTATTTATCTCTTTGTTGGAAAACTCGTTGCGAGCGACTTAGTCAATGTCACGGAAAAGCATCTCGGTAATGAAATATGGGAGCCGTGGATTCGAAGCGTGGTAACACATTTCATCCCGCTCAACTCATGGCTCGGCACACTGCTTGTCGGAGAGTTCGGTGTCATTTCCATGACCGTCACGTATCTTTTCTTCCTGCTGCTGCCGCTTGTCATTGCATTTTATCTTGCGCTCTCGTTGATGGAAGACAGCGGTTATTTGCCGCGCTTAGCAACGCTGGTAGACAGGAGCCTGAATGCGATCGGGTTGAATGGCGGTGCTGTCATTCCACTCATACTCGGTTTTGGCTGTGTGACAATGGCAACCATTACGACACGTCTCCTTGGCAGCGAACGGGAAAAAACTATTGCAACAACCATTCTTCAGTTTGCGATTCCATGTTCGGCACAGATCGCAGTTGTCGCCGCATTGTTAGCAGGAGCCGGATTCGGCGCGATGATCATTTATTCTGTTACAATTTTTGCTGTGCTTGTCGCCATTGGAACAATTCTGCATCGTCTGCTACCGGGAGAATCAAGTCCATTGCTTCTTGATTTACCGCCTATGCGGCTGCCGCGGCTCGACAACATTGTTTGGAAAACAACGTTTCGATCCTATGCATTTATGAAGGAAGCAACTCCATGGTTCTTTGCAGGGGCTCTTGGCGTTGGTATCCTGCAAGTCACCGGACTCCTCGTCATTTGGCAAAACTTGTTGGCACCAATTGTCACAGGATGGCTGCAACTGCCGCGTGAAGCATCGACTGCATTTGTAATGGGACTTGTGCGACGGGACTTTGGTGCTGCCGGATTGTATGAGTTAGCTTTGACACCGCATCAAGTTGTTGTTGCTCTCGTGACCATTACGCTCTTTGTTCCGTGTATCGCTTCGTTGATGGTGATGCTGAAAGAACGCGGAATTAAGGAGGCGCTCATTATCTGGTTCGCAACTTGGATTGGAGCGTTCGTCATCGGCGGATTTGTTTCTCAAATATTAATTTGACAACCGACATGACCTCTCCCTTATCTACTTCAGCCGTTCGTTCTCTTGATGAACAACTCCAACGGGAAATTCGTATCTGCCCGAGATGCCAATGCAAAATCACCAGTCCGTTCATCACACGATGCCCGCGATGTTTAGAATCTGTACCAACCGAAGAACTCGGATGCACTTCATGTGTTCATAAAAAAAGCTGTCCGGTAATTCCATCTTCAATGGCAAAATCGCTGTAAATCGCTATAGCGACCGCTTCCTCCCAAGTCTCTTATCCGGACAATAATTCGCGAGGATCACAGGATATAAAAAGTGCTGTCTGTGATGTGAATTTTATGGTATTAAATCCATTTTTGATTTGCGGTAAAGATGGTTTTCATTTTCATAATAGTATTGGAAGACTTTTCTGTTGTTGCATAATTCCGAAATTGCATGTTTTCCATGCCATATCACCATCCGTGCAAGTATCATCATAAACGGTGGATAATAGAATTCTTTTATAATATAAAATCGGATTCAATCATTTTAGCCGATTCATTTTCAAATCAGCTTTGCCTTTTCCCAATTATTTCAATGTGTGTCAAGTAGTAAGTGAGTGTTGCAAAGTGCCCCCAACCAAGCACACATACCATTGAATGAGGAAAATAGCCCATTATACAAGATTATTGAGCTGTAAGAAGGAGCGGATATGTATAAAATATCGTTCCTTTTTGGATCAGACTATTCTACTTGTGCTGTTTAGATCCATGATCTTAGGGTTCATTTCTCAGAATAAACCACTGGAATAAAAGACTATCACTATTCATCATCAGTATTACACGACCAGATTCAGCAAGTCGAATCGTTTTCCGGTTGTTGTAAAATACTGGCTTACGGAGAAGATGTATTCCTGTAAAACGAAACTTGTCTGACTTGGCTATTTGGAAGGTAAAATCAACCTGTCTTTTTGATTATTCCCCATTTTTTGTTTATCGTGATGCAATTACGGCTGAATAGATTAATAAAATTCCGATGCTTGGGTGAACAGCATATTCCGACCAAAGTGTTTTTCATCTGAAGGTATAGAATGAAAATTGTGGAAGTTCGGGAAAAGACGGTCTCCATCGCTTCATCTATTACGAATGCATATATTGATTTCTCAAAAATGACATGCTCGGTTGTCGCATTGATGACCGATGTTGTGAGAGACGGCAAACCGGTTATCGGTTATGGATTCAATTCAAACGGGCGTTATGGTCAAGGTTCGCTCATGCGCGAACGATTGTTCCCGCGCCTTATGGCAACCGATCCCAAGACATTAGTGAACGATGCCGGAGACAACCTCGATCCGTTCCGCATCTGGTCAACTTTGATGAAGAACGAAAAACCCGGAGGTCATGGTGAGCGATCTGTCGCTGTTGGTACGATCGATATGGCGGTATGGGATGCCATAGCAAAAATAGCAGGTAAGCCTCTCTATCGTTACCTTGCCGATCGTTATCGTAACGGCAAGGCGGATTCCAAAGTGTGGGTGTATGCGGCCGGCGGATATTATTATCCGGGCAAAGATATGACTGCACTCAAGAATGAGATGAAGAGTTATCGTGACAGCGGTTATACTGTTGTCAAAATGAAAATCGGCGCTGTTTCACTGGATGAAGATATTCGCCGCATCGAAGCGGTGCTCGAGGTGGTCGGCGATGGAAAATTTCTTGCAGTCGATGCGAACGGACGCTTTGATCTCGAAACGGCAATTGCGTACGGAGACGCGATGAAACCGTATGGATTGTTTTGGTATGAAGAAGCAGGAGATCCTCTCGATTATGCACTTCAGTCTGAGCTTTCCAAGCGATATCCCTTACCTATGGCAACAGGCGAGAATCTTTTCTCGCATCAGGATGCGCGTAACCTGATCCGCTACGGCGGAATGCATGCCGACCGCGATTGGCTTCAATTCGATTGCGCACTCTCATACGGTCTGGTTGAATATTTGCGAACTCTTGATGTTCTTGAACAGAACAAATGGTCCTCACGACGGATTGTTCCCCATGGCGGACATCAGATGTCTTTGAATATTGCAGCAGGTTTGTATCTCGGCGGCAATGAATCGTATCCCGGAGTCTTCCAGCCTTTCGGCGGCTTCGCAGACGGAATTGCGATCGAGAACGGATATGTCGGTTTGCCGGATGCCCCCGGCGTCGGTTTCGAAACCAAGTCCGATCTCTTCGCTTTAATGAAAACGCTCAGTGATTAATTGTATGCACGAGCAAGAATATTTTTCGAAAATGTAAAAGCTGTTGAATGAACAACAAGACGATCAGATGATTTTCTGAGGTGATATGGATACAAAAATAAATAAATCGAAAACCATCTTCAGTCATCTTTATTTCCAGGTACTCTTGGGTGTTTTGGCTGGGATTATCCTGGGTTTTTTCAATCCCGGATTGGGTGAAACTCTCAAGCCGCTTGGTGACGGCTTCATCAAACTTATCAAGATGCTGCTTGCCCCGATCATTTTCGGCACCATAGTTGTCGGCATTGCTAAGATGGGGAGTATGAAAGAAGTAGGACGTGTCGGAATAAAAGCTCTCGTCTATTTTGAAATAGTCTCTACCATGGCTCTCGTTATTGGACTCGTCGTTGTCAACGTCCTGCAGCCGGGAGCCGGAATGAATATTGATCCCGCTACGCTCGACACAAGATCGCTTTCCACATATACTTCAGCCGCAAAACAACAGGATGCTGTTGGATTCTTCATGGATATTATTCCGACAAGCGTTGTCGATGCATTTGTAAAAGGAAACATGCTGCAAGTGATCTTGTTTGCGCTTCTTTTTGGTTTGGCGCTTGCACAATTTCCCGATCGGGGAAAAACAGTCGTCGACGTCATCGATTCTATTCTGCGCGGTTTATTCGGCATCGTGAAAATGGTTATGTATCTGGCTCCGATTGGGGCTTTCGGTGCAATGGCTTTTACCATCGGCAAGTACGGCTTCGGCTCGTTGATATCGCTTGGCAAGTTAATGGCAGGCGTGTACATCACCAGCACAGTTTTTATTGTCTTTGTGCTCGGCACTATTGCATGGATGAGCCGCATCTCTCTTTGGAAATTTCTTAAATACATCAAGGATGAAATTATCATCGTCTTTGCAACCTCTTCGACGGAAGCTGTGCTGCCGCGTATGATGGTGAAGCTTGAACAGCTTGGCTGTTCAAAACCTGTCGTGGGATTGGTTTTGCCGACAGGTTACACCTTTAATGCGGATGGCACGTCAATTTACCTGACTATGGCGGCGATCTTCGTTGCACAGGCTACGAACACTCATTTATCTCTCTGGGATCAACTCCTTGTACTGGGTGTGTTGCTCTTTACCTCAAAAGGTTCGGCCGGTGTTGCCGGCGCCGGATTTGTAACGCTTGCCGCAACATTATCTTCGATGGATAAAATTCCGGTTGCGGGTATGGCATTGCTTCTTGGTGTGGACCGCTTTATCAATGAAGCAAGAGCCGTGACAAACCTTATCGGCAATGGAATTGCTACCGTTACCATCGCTCGCTGGGAAGGAGCGTTTGATGAGAAACGAGCACAATCCATTCTCAATGGAGAACTGAACGAATCTCAAACAGAGCCTTGATGAAGCGATGATAAGATCAATCCGTTTTGTTCGAGTAAAACAGATTTCTCAGCACACCTCATTGATAAAAAAATCGTACGGAAGCAGATTATTACAAAGCGGCTGAACATAGGTGGAGGTCATATTGCAATCAAAGCGGTGACCGCAGTGACGATAAAACAAAAAATCCGCAATCATCTCAGATAAAAGCCGCGAAATTTCTTTTAGAATCTGTGCCCCCAATGGGGTTCGCGTACTACTGCAGTTCCGAAAACGACCTTTTCACCATGGTTGCTGATTTTCCGCTAAATTGAGTGGTGCTCGTATTAAAATACGAGCTAATAGGTGAATAACCATACCTTAAAGACCGATTTTTTGTTGGATCTCTTTTAACATTTAAAAAATCTCTTGAGAGTAATCGCGATCTTTGAGTAGCAGGGAAGGGAACCTAACCGAACTCAGTCCAGAATTTGAAGCTCCACACAACGATTTCCTATGATTTTCACGCAAAGATAATAGATGCACTCTTATACCACACAACGCGAATCTCGATGGTAAGTTGTTTTCTTATCATTGCTCTAATTCCATCGGTATCTTCTATCCCCGGAGTACTGGGGGGGCACGCAATGCAAATGATCGCAAGATTGATCTTGTTTTAGATGAATTGCTTTGTGTTCCAATCCTAAGGGGACTGAGATGAATAAAACCGCCTGCGTGCTGTCGAGTTCCAAAAATATTGTCTAATTGGCTCTAAGATCTACACGTAATTTGAATGTAACTTTTATCCTGATATTCCCTTTGAAAAAAGTAAATCACGAGTGGTTTTAAATTGACCTTTGCTATTGTGTAAAGAAATATGCTTCTCCTTTATTAAATTTTAATCTTTTTAAATTTTATACTTGACACTTATTTGAATAAACCTTAATTATTACTAAGGAATTAAAGCGTACTATTTAGTACATTGTGCAAGCGATGGATAAGTAAAACCTCATCGATCGTTTTAAGGGATTGATAGGCGGAACACCGACCGAGTATCAAATTTCCTTCAATAGACGTCCTAATTGGTGACCCCAATTTGTAAAAAATTGAGCAGCATCGACTCCCGTAGTATGTGAATACGAGCAAGCGAATCGTGAAATCTCAAAAACAAATACGGTCACAGGTATGACAAAACCGTAATCATAAGATAATGAATGGATGACTGGTAAAGTAATTGTTTCAATGGGATTGTTTAAACAAAAGATGTAGTTGATCGATACTAATATTTAAAATGAAAAATCAATCATTCAAAATTTCTCTTTTTCATTGTTCAAACTCAATTTCCCCCGAAGAAATAAATCAAATAAGTTCGAAATTGGGTGAATTTGAATTAAATACCATCAGTGTGCCCTGTTCCGGGAAAATTGCTATTGAATATATTTTAAAATCTATCGAGACGGGATCCGATACCGCGATACTTGCCGGCTGTATGACAGGTGAATGCAAGTTACTTCAAGGCAACCTCCGTGCACGTAAACGAATAGACGCCATAAACGACCTTTTAAACGAAACAGGCATGGGAAGCGATTGCGTCTCGTTTATTCAAATCGATAATAAAAATAAAACCGAGAATATTATAAATGAATTAACAAGTTGTATCCGGCAAATAATAAACGAACAGGAAAAAGCAACCGAAACATTCTAAGACAATAATATGGACAGCTTACTAGCAAAAAAAATTGAAGAAGGGGATTTCATTATTACTGCCGAATATCTTGCCGGCACTAATATTGATTCCGATCCTGTCAATAAATCACAAATTTCAGGTGTGCTAGCGGTGAATGTAGCAGACAATCCGTATGGCCCTATTATATCAGGATTGGCATCGGCGGTAAAATTAAAACAGGCAGGAATCGAGCCTATATACCAAGTTGTTACGCGTGACCGCAACAGGATCGCTCTTCAATCCGATATATTAGGCGCCGCATCACTGGGTATTAAAAATATTTTATGCCTTTCTGGATACCATCAAAGTATAACGGAAATTCCGCAATCGGCAAATGTATACGATGTCGACTCTATTCAACTGATAGACATTGTAACAAGGATGAACAACGAAAGGGTCCTTCTCAACGGCAAAAAAATCGGCGGTAATTTTTCTGTACTTGTCGGTGCGGTCGCAAATCCCTATTTAAGGCCACTTGAACTTAACATTATGCGTTTGGCTAAAAAAATTAGGGCCGGGGCAAAGTTCATACAGACACAAGGCGTCTTCAATACTACCGATTTTCATGAATGGTTAGACGCGGCATATCAGGAAGGTCTAACTGAGAAAGCCGCATTCATAGCAGGAATTTATCCACTTGAAAGTTACGACGAAGCGATCAGTCTTCTGAAAAAACATACCGATTTTTATATACCCGAATCGCACATAAAGAGTATGAAAGATGCCGGCGGCCCCGCCGAACAAAAGAAAAGAGGCATCGCTATCTGTGTTGAAACGATCAATAAAATAAAGGAAATGAAAGGATTGAGCGGCATCCATATCATTTCAGGCGGGAAAGAAGATATTATAAATGAGATTATTTCTAATGCCGGATTATAAATAGTTAAGTATGCCTGAAAAATATCATATTAAAACTAGCCACGTTCTACCCAGACTTCCCCGCATAGGGAAATGTGGAGTTGTGGACTGGCGCGAAGACTGTGCACGATGTCATAACTGCGTAAAAAAGGCTTGCGTTTACGATAAATACCGGGAAGAGAGCGCGTTCATCAGAGATTTGGACGAAGTCCATACACTTTATTATGAATGCATGGGATGTTTTTCATGTGTCCAGAATTGTACGAAGAATTTATTGACGCTGGCTTTAAATTCAGAATATCAAAAACTCGGCAATGAATATTGGACACCACAAATTTTGAGTACTACCTGGTTAGAAGCAGAGACGGGAAAAGTACCGGTGTCAGGTGCAGGATATAGGGGAAAATTTTCAGGTCCAGGATTCGATTCTATGTGGACTGACATGTCCGAAATTGTCCGCCCTACACGCGACGGCATTCACGGAAGAGAGTATATCAGCACATCCGTTGATATCGGCAAGAAACCTTCCTTCCTGAATTTTCAAAACAATAAATTAGAGACAGTCCTTCCTCCTCTTATTTCTATTCCATTCCCTGTTATTTTTGACATGTCTTCCGAAAGACATACGCTTCCCGTTCTCGAGCCTTGCATTATTGAGACCGCAAAACAAACAGGCCTCATCGCTATTATCGATTCAAAGAAATGGAAGTCAATAAAGCTGCATAATAAAGAAGAATACCTGAATAATATTTCCTTCTTTTTAAATCCGGACGGGCCGCAAATACCAAATGAGATTCTCGATAAAACAAGACTGGTGGAAATTCCGGACAATGAAAATATCGAGCAAAAAATCGCATCGATAAAGAAAAATCATCCCAGGATAATTATCGCCGTACGGATGTCGATGGATGAAAAAGTCACAAAGCGAGTCGATGAATTGTCAAGAATCGACATTGAAGTCGTTCATCTAGTTGCCGACCTTAATGGTAACGAAATCGCTTCAAAGAATCCGAGGTTCATAAAGGACATCATACGTGAGGTTCATGGCTTACTTATAAAAAATGAAAAAAGAGATGAAATAACACTCATTGCAGGAGGCGGAATCGGTTTATCGGAACATGTCGCTAAAGCTATTATATGTGGCGCCGACTTGGTTTCAATTAATCTTCCTCTGCTGATTGCAATCGAGTGCCGCCTATGTGAAAGCTGCAAGCCTGGTAATTACTGCTCAGCAAAATTAAACACAGAAATCGATTTGCTATACGGAGCCGGACGCATGACCAATTTAATCGGCGCATGGCATTGGCAATTAGTAGAACTAATGGGAGCAATGGGTATGCGGGAAGTGCGCAGACTTCGCGGCGACGTTGGGCGCGCTATGTTTAAAGACGAAATCGAAGAAGAAATTTATGGGCCAATCTTTAGAAGATAAAATTAACCTGGAAGAGATACTCCCCTGCAACACTTATAAAACCCGTGTTCCGCAGGTCGAGGTCGAAAGAAATATTAAACCGGCTCCTTCGAGGTACCGCAATGAAATCGCAAAATATCTCATCTATCGTGATGAGGAAAAATGCAAAATGTGCGGTACGTGCGTTAAGACATGCACAAAGGATGTTCATGTCCTGAAAAAAGGATATAAGTTATTTGCTACTCCATTAAGCTATAAATGCAACGGGTTCGTTTGCGAAAAAACTGAAAATTTTTGTGTTACGAAATGTCCTAACGGTGCTTTAAGATTGGTAAAAAATCCGATGATGGAAGTTATGGGAGATTACAGATGGCCGTCGGATATGATTCTTGCAACATGGAAAATGGCTGAAACCGGTGAAATACTTCCTGAGGACTCCGATTTTGAATATGAGACCGGCAACTCCGGCGGAGGATTCGATAGAATTCGAATTGTGTTTCCCGACAAACCGGCAAAAGTCGACTCCAATGAAATTGATATCAGCCTTGAGTTGAATAGAAGAAACGACGGCAGGCCGAAGATAAAAATTGACGTACCCTGGTACGGGGCAGGAATGTCATTCGGCTCCATAAGCAATGTCACGCAATTGTCGAAGGTCCGGGCAGCAACAGCATGGAATACTTTTTCCTGCTCCGGCGAGGGCGGTTATATGGAACGCCTGAGACCGTATGACGACCACATGATAACGCAGGTTGCTACTGGACTTTTCGGAGTGAGAGAAGAAACGATACAAAGAGTTCCAATTGTTGAATTCAAATATGCCCAGGGCGCAAAGCCCGGTTTAGGCGGCCACTTGTTGGGCACGAAGAACACTCCTGCCGTTGCAAAAATGCGCGAAGCTGTGCAGGGAATTCCATTGTTCTCCCCGTTCCCCTTTCACAGCGTATATTCAATCGAAGACCATATGAAACACATCGATTGGATAAAACATATAAATCCGAGGGCTCTGATTTCCACAAAGGTTTCTACTCCAACCGATGTCGATATGGTTGCCGTCGGTAGTTATTATGCAGGCACACACATAATACATATAGACGGGGGATATGGAGGCACAGGAGCTGCTCCTGATATAGCGAAGAAAAATATTGCAATGCCTATAGATTACGCCATCCCGAAGGTTCATAATTTCCTTTCAGCCGAAGGTATCCGCGATGCCGTTGTCTTAATAGCAAGCGGCGGTATCCGTAATTACTTTGACATCGCAAAAGCTATTTGCCTCGGCGCCGACGGAGTTGTAATCGGAACTGCAGAATTGGTAGCGCTTTGCTGCCTAAGATGCAGCAGGTGCGAAAGCGGCAAAGGTTGTCCCAGAGGTATTGCGACCACAAATCCGGAACTTGCCTCCCAAGTTACAATTGAATGGGGAACACAGCGGATCATTAATCTTTACAACGCGTGGGCAACCGGATTAAGAGATATTCTAAGACGTCTCGGCTTGAAAAGCATAAAGGAATTACGCGGAAGAACGGACGTATTAATACATCTGGATATCTCGAAGAAGCAGAAATAATATTCATGTTGAATTTATGAATTCCAACAATATTAAAAATATTCTTAAATCGAAAAGAAACCTCAATAAGACGCTTCAACTGCCTGATAAATCGAGCGCAATGGAAGCCGAGGGCGGGTGCGGCGTTGTAGGATTTTGCTGCACAGAACCCGTTCCTGGTAAACATATCCATGAACCTTCAAGATTGATGCATAACCGCGGCAACGGCAAAGGCGGCGGAATAGCAGCGGTTGGTTTTATTCCCGAGCAATTAGGCGTATCAAGGGAAGTGCTCGACGATTGCTATATGCTCCATATTGCATATCTTGATCCTTCCGCTCGTACCGATGTTGAAAAAAAATATGTCGATCCTGTATTCAATATAAAGAAATCCGCAAAGCTCGATACGGTCGATGACTGGAAAAGTGTTCCCGGACTTGAAGTCAAGCCGCCTGATGTTTACCGATATTTCGTACGAGTTAAAGACAGCGCTTTAAGTAAATTTATATCTGAAAACACTTTTGCGAACCTTGACCGGCGAGATGTTGAAGATGAGTTTGTAAACCAAAATAGTTTCAGACTCAACCATGAATTTTATGCCTCTTCGAAAAAGCAGACGGCTTTTGTGATGTCGCAGGGCCGTAATATTATGATTCTGAAAGTCGTCGGTTATGCTGAAGCTGTACCACAGTATTATAAGATAGACGACCTTTGCGCTCATGTCTGGATTGCACATCAAAGGTATCCGACAAGAGGCCGAGTCTGGCATCCGGGCGGTGCCCATCCGTTTACAGCGATGAATATGGCGCTGGTACACAACGGCGATTTTGCCAATTATCATTCAGTAACGGAGTATTTGAAACAGCGCAATATTTATCCGCAGTTTATAACCGATACCGAAGTATCGGCGCTGATGTTCGATTTATTATCTAGAATATACAAATACCCGATAGAATATATCATAGAGGCATTCGCACCGACGACAGAACTTGACTTTGACCGTCTGCCGAATGAAAAACAGGAAATTTACCGGGCAATTCAATCGACACATATGCATGGTTCTCCGGACGGGCCCTGGTTTTTTATCATCGCACGCAATCTTATTGAGAACCGCAAATTCCAATTATTGGGCATCACAGATACAGCTATGCTGAGACCGCAGGTCTTTGCGTTTGTCGACGGCGAAGTTCAGGTTGGAATTATCGGCTCCGAAAAGCAAGCCATTGATGCAACGCTTGAGAGTCTGGCAAAGGATGATAAACGAATTTGTCCGATTGCTGATAAATACTGGAATGCCCGCGGCGGAAGCTATTCCGACGGTGGAGCTTTTATGTTCGATATTGTCACGGATAATAAAGGTAAATACAGGCTGGAATGTAAAGATAAATTCGGCATTCCGGTTGTTATAACTGAAAAAACCGAAAGCTATGATTTTACGAAAGAAATTCCGGATACAAGAAATAAAGAACAAATCGAAAAAATCATTACCGAATTCGCCTCTGCCGGAAAATATATTTTTGACTTTGTCAGTGGCAGCATTCCGCAATGGTCATTCGACGATATCCGTATTGCATGCCGGGCAATTAGAAACCTCGGCAAAGATAGTGAATTTACATCATATACCATCGATACTCTGACTTTATTAAATGACAGACATTACCCGACAAGTGCTAAAAGACGGTCTCACATTCTTCAAATAATTCGGACAGAGCTGAATTCATTATTCATGAATATTCCAAAGCTGTGCTCTGAAAATGACGAATTGTCTGAGTACCGCTTAATCGATTTTGAAGCAAGAAGCGACCTGCGTGGACCAAAAGACAAAGAAAAAACATTGGTGGTAAATTCAAAAAAATTTCCGCCGGAAGGCAATGAATGCGATGCGATGTTTCTTGTCAGAGCTTACAAATTAGGCTGGAAGAATTTTATCCTCTTTAATTGCGCGGGCCAGCGTTATGTCGGATGTGGTTTCGGACCCGAGACCCATGATCTGACAATCGACGTTTACGGCAGTTCCGGTGATTATCTTGGTTCCGGTATCGATGGAATGGCTATAACCGTTCATGGCAACGCCCAGGATCAGTTAGGCCAGATAATTAAGCGCGGAAAATTAGTGATTCATGGCGATGTCGGCCAAACATTTTTATACGGTGCTAAAGGAGGTTCGATCTTTGTAAAAGGAAATGCCGCCGGACGTCCAATGATTAATTCTGTCGGAAAGCCCAAGATTGTCATTAACGGCACAAGCCTCGATTTTCTCGGCGAATCATTTATGGCGGGCGACCCTCATAATAAAGGCGGCTTTGTGATCCTGAACGGTATGAAGTTCAATGAAGAAGGTCAGATCGTGCCTCTGCCGGAACCATATCCGGGAAGTAATCTTTTTTCTCTTGCATCAGGAGGCGCCGCTTTTATAAGAGATCCTAAGCGGCAATTAATTTCAGAGCAGTTAAACGGTTGCATATTTTCTCCTTTTACGGAAAAAGATTGGGAATTGATTTTACCGTATCTGACGGAGAACGAAAAGCTTTTCGGAATTAAAATAGATGATTTACTGACAGTTAATGGTAAAAAACTTGATCCTATGAAGGTCTATCGCAAAGTTTCGCCGAGTATCGAGGGCACTCCATCTACTCCTGAAAAAGATGTTTATGGTGAAGAGGAGGAAGTTGATGAACTCGCTGAAGAAGTAATGGAATAATAAAAATTAATTTTTCGAAATAAATATGTCCCTTGTCATTAGTAAAGAAAAAATAGAAGCCGGCTTACTGCAAACAGTTAAGGAAATTTCAGGCGTTGATGTTGCAGGATGTCTGCAATGTAAAAAATGCACCAACGGCTGTCCAGTAACAGCGCTTGTCAAGGTACCTCCTTCGGAAGTAATTAGAAGGCTGCAGTTGAACATAGGCGATTCGATTTTAAACAGCGATCTGATATGGATGTGCGCTTCCTGCGAAACATGTTTTTCGCGCTGTCCGATGCAAATTGATATGGCATCTGTAATGGATGCTCTGCGGATCATCTCAGTCAAGAAAAACGCAGCAAAACAAAAGGGCAATGTTCCGCTGTTTAACAGATGGTTCCTGAAAACAATCAGCATGTTCGGCAGGACATACGATCTGGGAATGATCGCAGCATATAAAATTGGAACTTCGAACTATTTCCAGGACACGGATAAATTTCCAATGATGCTTCAAAAAAGGAAAATAGCGTTATTTCCATCTTTAAAAGCCGATAAAAAATATGTAAGAAGAATATTTAAGAAAAAGAAGTGAGGCAGACCCTTTACCAGCTTTATAAAATTTAAGAAAACCCAGAAAGAAGTTTTGGAGAATTATAAGCAAATGAAATATGCGTATTATCCCGGATGTTCGTCAGAGTCCACGGCGCGCGATCAATATATGTCGATACGAGAAGTCTCAAAAGTTTTGGACATAGAATTGATTGAGCCGAAGGGTTGGACTTGCTGCGGATCGACACCGGCTCACCACACAGATAGAATTCTATCAATCGCGCTTCCTGCAGCTAACCTTCTTCTAGCAAAAAAGATGGGCCTCGATATGGTTGTGTTTTGTGCGGCCTGCTATAATAGAATGAAAGTCGCAAACTATGAAATTCAAACAAATCCCAAAATCAGAAAAGAAATATCGGATTCATTGGGAGAAGATTACGACGGTAGTGTGAACGTTCATCATTTTGTAGAAGTGCTTATCAAAAATATCGGTATTAAAAAGCTGCAGGAAGCCTTTACACATTCATTGGACGGATTAAAGGTAGTCAATTACTATGGCTGTCTGCTCGTACGGCCGCATAAAGCGACTAATTTTGACGATCCTGAAAATCCAACGATTATGGACAGCCTGGTAACGATTATGGGCGGCGAGAGCATCGATTGGCCCCATAAGGTTGAATGCTGCGGCGGAGGATTTGCTCTCACACGGACAGATATCGTCATCGAACTTTCCAACTCCATATTGGGGATGGCAAAAGCAGCCGGCGCGCAATGTATGGCTGTCGCCTGTCCGATGTGCCAGGTAAATTTAGATTTAAGGCAAAGTGATATCAACAAAGTAAAAAGTAGCAATCATAATATACCGATCGTTTATATAACTCAGCTTGTGGGATTATGTTTAGGTATTTCTCCTGAAAAGCTTGGTATGGATAAATGCATAGTTTCTCCAATGCCAATTATTGAGGCAGTTAAAAGCAATTAAACAAGAAAGATTTATTTGTGAAGATTGAAAAGAAAAAGATGACAGGCGCTGTATTGGTTGAAGGCGGAGGTATTGCGGGTGTTCAGGCGTCTCTCGATCTTGCTAATTCAGGATACAAAGTCTACCTTGTAAACCGCTCTGCAACTATCGGCGGCATGATGTCTCATCTCGATAAAACTTTTCCTACAGGTGATTGTGCAACATGCATCATTTCGCCTAAACTGGTCGAATGTGCCAGAAATCTTAATATTGAAATTCTCACGCTTTCGGAACTGGAAAAAATTGAGGGAGAACCAGGAAATTTTAAAGTCACGATAAAAAAATCACCCCGATACATCAATGAAAAAATCTGTAACGATTGCGGAGAATGCACAAACGCATGCCCTGTTGAAGTAAACGATATATTTAACCGCGACCTTGGCACACGAAAAGCGATACAAAAGTATTATGCGCAGGCAGTTCCCAACAAACCTAATATATTGAAGCTCGGACATTCTCCCTGCAAAATGAAATGCCCGGCTAATATCAATATTCAGGGATACATTCAATTAATAAAAAAGAAAGAATATCTAAAAGCTGTAAATCTTATTCGTGAAAGAAATCCTCTTGCCGCTATATGCGGACGCGTCTGCCCTGCTCCATGCGAGACAGCCTGCACGCGCTCCAAAGTTGACAGCCCCCTGGCCATAAGACAATTAAAAAGATTCGCATCCGATCAGGAAATAAAACTATATAAATCCGGGGAGTTGAAACTGCCCGAACAAAAATTTCCTCCTGCAGATGCGAAGAAGATCGCTGTTGTTGGCGGAGGGCCGGCAGGATTAACTGCGGCAGGCGATTTGGCCGATAAAGGATTCGCCGTCACTATATATGAATCGAGAGACTCTGCGGGAGGAATGCTTTATTGCGGAATTCCCCGGTACAGGCTCCCAAAAGATATACTTGATTACGAAGTAGAGTTAATAAAACGTAAAGGCGTTAAAATTGTTCTGAATTGTACTATCGGCAAAGACAAAGCTTCTTCCGAATTGAAAAAGGAAAATGATGCGCTGTTTATCAGTGCCGGTGCGCATGTCAGCAGAAAATTAGGCATAGGCGGCGAAAATAAAAAAGGTGTGAACGACGGGGTAGAATTCCTCAGGCAGGCAACTAACGAAAAGAACAGACCGCAGGTCAAGGATAATGTCGTGGTTATCGGGGGAGGCAATGTCGCAGTTGATGTAGCCAGAACAGTACTCAGGCTCGGCGCTAAAAGAGTAGAAATCGTTTCGCTCGAGCAGCGCAATGAAATGCCTGCATATAAAGATGAAATTGAATCGACCTTAGAGGAAGGTATTGTAGTACGAAACGGATGGGGTCCAAAACAAATACTTGGCGACGGATCCGTTACCGGAATAGGACTGAAACAATGTATTTCGGTATTTGATTCAAACGGCAAGTTTAAACCGACTTACGATGAAAATAATACCATCACAATTGATGCCGATCAAGTAATCGTAGCTATAGGACAGATGGTAGATGGCGATCTTACTAAGCACATCGGGATTGATATTGAACGCGGATGTTTCAAAGTAAATCCTGTCACTCTTGAAACTTCGGCGGAAGGAATCTTCGCAGGCGGCGATAATGCATCCGGGCCGGGCAGTGTCATAGAAGCCATTGCCGCTGGAAAACGCGCCGCAGAATCAATCGGACGCTATCTGAACAATGAAGATATGCTTCCCGATCGGTTTGAACATTCGCTGAAACCATTTCCGGAAGAATTACTTCCCTCTGCAAAAAAAGTCGCAAAAAAGAAACGTGCTTCAGCCGACGAACTTACAGTTGAAAACCGCATAAATAATTTTAACGAGATCGAATATTCTTTTTCAGAAGACGATGCAATTAAAGAAGCCGAAAGATGTTTGAACTGCGCTCAATGTTCTGAATGTATGGAATGTGTTTCGGCGTGCGAAAAGAAAGCAGTCGATCACTGTATGAGCGAGGAAAAAGTAGAACTGGAAGTAGGTGCGGTCATACTTACTCCCGGCTTCGATGAATTTGATGCAGAGCAAAAAGGAGAATACGGATTTAACCGCTATCCGAATGTTCTTACCAGCGTCCAATTTGAGCGTATGCTTTCTGCTGCAGGTCCGTATCTCGGCCATGTCGTGCGAAGGGACAACGGCAAAGATGCCAAACGGATAGCGTGGATTCAATGTGTAGGTTCCCGCGAATCAAAACCCGGAAACGAATACTGCTCATCGATATGCTGTATGGCAACAACCAAACAAGCCATGATTGCTTCCGAACATCTTAGCGGATTGCACGGAACGATCTTTAACATGGATATCAGGGCGCATGGAAAAGATTTCGACCAGTATTATGAACGCGCGCGTGCAATGAAGAATATCGAATATGTTAAAAGCATGCCATCTCGAATTATTCAGATACCCGGCTCGAACGATTTACGATTAGTCTATGTTGATCCTATAAAAGGTTATACTGAGAAAGAGTTTGATCTCGTTGTGCTGGCTGTCGGCCTGGAACCAAAAATATTTGTTACTGAAAGCGTACGCAAACTTGGAATTGAAATTAACGAATACGGATTCTGCAAAACAGACAGGCTGTTACCATTAGTTACATCCAAGCCCGGCGTGTTTGTCGGAGGAGCATTCCAAGAACCAAAGGATATTCCTGAAACAGTTATGCAGGCAAGTGCTGCTGCTGCAATGGCGATGGAATTACTATCGCCTTCAAAAAATACATTAATCACAACAAAAGAATATCCATACGAGCATGATGTTACCGATGAAAAGCCGAGAATAGGCGTATTTGTTTGTCATTGCGGCATCAATATAGCCGGAACTGTCGATGTGGAAAAAGTAACGGAATCAATCAAGAATGAGCCCGGAGTTGTATTTGCCTCGCATACGATGTATACCTGCTCCGATGCAAGTTTATCAAATATAAAAGAGCAAATAGTAGAGAACAGGTTAAATAGAGTTGTCGTGGCTTCGTGCACTCCGAGAACACATGAGCCTATCTTCCGCGAAACCTTGCGAGAAGCGGGACTTAATCCTTACCTGTTTGAACTGGCAAACATCAGAGATCAGTGTTCCTGGGTTCATTCATCCGAACCTGAAAATGCGACTGTAAAAGCAATCGAGCTTGTAAAGATGTCCATCTCGAGAGCATTCAGGTTAATGCCTCTTGAAGGAGAGAAAATTCCAATTCATCAGAATGCCGTTATCATCGGAGGCGGTGTAAGCGGAATGTCCACGGCTCTATCGCTCGCCGAGCAAGGATATGATGTCGAATTGATTGAAAAGTCTTCTCAGTTAGGCGGGAATTTGGCTCTTGTCCATTCCACTCTCGAAAACGAGAGTCTCAATAATTTCAAAGCTGATCTAATTGAAAAATTCAGCACGCATAGAAACATCGACTATCACTTGAATTCTACAATTGAAAGCGTAACGGGCCATATCGGGGAATTTAAAATTAATATTACAAAGGACGGCAAACCGAAAGAGTTTACATGCGGAGCCATCATTATTGCAACAGGTGCAAAACCCGCCGAGACAAAAGAATATACATATGGAACAGTTAAAAATGTAATAACACAAGTAGAATTGGAGAGTTCGCTTAACAGTGGCAAAATTGAAAAAAGAGGTCGGACATATGTGATGATCCAATGTGTGGGTTCGCGCAATTCGGAAAATCCATATTGCAGCAGAATTTGCTGTTCAATGGCAATCAAGAATGCATTAAAAATTAAAAGAGGAGATCCGACTGCAAACATTTATATCTTATACAGGGACATCAGAACGTATGGATTCAGGGAAATTTATTATAAACAAGCCCGCGAAGCCGGCGTGGTCTTCATAAGGTATGATGAAAAAAATCTGCCGGTTGTATCGGATGTAAACGGCGTGTTGAGTTCGGTGAAAGTGGAAAGTCCGGATTTTCCCGAACCTATTGTAATAGAAGCCGACGAGCTTATCCTAAGCACAGGAATTAAAGCCGAGAAGGACAATAAAGTACTTTCAGATATGCTTAAGGTGCCGCTCAATGCGAACGGATTTTATGTTGAAGCCCATATGAAATTGAGGCCTGTGGATTTTGCTACAGAAGGATTGTTCGTATGCGGATTGGCCCATTCACCGAAAATGATCGACGAGAATATTTCGCAGGCTAAAGCTGCTGCCGCTCGTGCTGCAACGATTTTATCAAAGACCCATTTGGAAGTGGGGGCACAGGTTTCGATTGTAAATCAAAATAAATGCATATCGTGTATGACCTGTGTGAATGCCTGTCCGTACGGCGCTCCATACTGCAATTATAACCACAAAGCAGAAATTGAAAGAGCGAAATGTATGGGCTGCGGAATATGCGCATCCGAATGCCCTGCACGTGCAATTCAACTTAATCATTTCAAGTCGAACCACTTCAAGGCTATGATAGACAATTTATTTAATGTAGAAGAACCCGTATAAAGATGAACGATAAGACATTTGAACCGAAAATTATAGCCTTTTGCTGCCATTACTGTGCTTATGCATCAGCCGATTTAGCTGGTTCGATGCGGCTACAATATCCATCGGGAGTGCGTATAATTCGTACGCCCTGCACAGGAAGACTGGAAGCAGAATATTATATGAGAGCATTTGAAAACGGTGCCGACGGCGTTCTGGTGGCAGGATGCCTCGAAGGCGGATGCCATTTTATAGAGGGAAATTTATTAGCTAAAAAGCGGGTTAGCGCTATCAGGGACATTCTTCAAGAAAGCGGTATTGAGAAAGAACGTCTGCGTATGGTAAATATATCTGCAGCAATGGCTGTTAATTTAGTAACAGTCATAAACGAAATGGTAAACACAATTAAAGAACTCGGACCTAATCCTATTCGAAAAACTAATGATGGGCCGGAGATTGAATTTTGGGAACCTCCGAAAGGAGCACTTCGTGCCATCCCTTCGGGAGAAGATTTTGAAAATCTTAATTCACAACAATAAATTATTTTAATAAAGTGGATTTACAATGATAGTCGCTCAAAGAAAAAAAATACCGGAAATATTTAATGTAATTCAAGAACACAAAAGTGTTTTGGTTCTCGGATGCGGTACTTGTGTTACTGTATGCCTTGCCGGAGGCGAACGTGAAGTTTCAATCATATCCTCGGCGCTAAGAATTGCATCGCGTAAGGCAGGCAAGAAAATTAAAGTCAACGAATTTACTATTGAACGCCAGTGCGACAATGTTTTTATAGAAGGCGCTACCGAAGAAATCAAGAAAAACGATGCAGTCCTTTCATTAGGCTGCGGAGCAGGAGTTCAGGCAATAGCTGAACGTTACCCGGATACTCCAGTATATGCGGGCCTCGATACTGCTTTTTTAGGCATTCTCGAATCGAGAGGCGTATGGACGGAAAAATGCACGCAATGCGGGACTTGTGTTCTATCTGATTTTGGCGGTATTTGTCCGGTCACTCGATGTGCGAAACACATGCTCAACGGACCATGCGGCGGCTCACGTGAAGACAGATGTGAAATCAGGGCCGATCAACCATGTGCGTGGCAACTCATTTATAAGAGGCTAAAAAATATCGATCAGTTAGATAAAATTGCTAAGGAGCATCCTATGAAGGATTGGAGCAAAAGCATTGATGGTGGCGTCCGGACAATAATTCGCGAGGATCACAGGATATAAAAAGTGCTGTCTGTGATGTGAATTTTATGGTATTAAATCCATTTTTGATTTGCGGTAAAGATGGTTTTCATTTTCATAATAGTATTGTGCCATTATAACTCAGGGAGATACATTTTTCCGTCGCAATCAAAAAGAAATATTTTTCGATTTTTTCCAACTCATCTTTGATGAAACGTAAAATCCTGTCAGAATCCTTGACATAATCTTCAATCCTTCCCATGACCTAGTAATGAGCAAGTTCGCTTCTGTATTTCTTAATCGTTGTGTATCAAGTAGTTAGTCAGTGCTGCGGAGTGCCCCCAACGAGATTCGAACTCGTGTTCCAGGCTTGAAAAGCCCGTGTCCTAGGCCTCTAGACGATAGGGGCGGGTATAAATGAAGAATGATGATTGAAGAATGAAAAGATTATTCTTTTAGTTGTGCAGCTGTTTTCGCAGAAGAGACAAAAATTGCGATCAATTCATCTGCTTCTTTGTGCAATTCTGTAAATATTTTTTCTTCAATCAAATGTAATTCAAAGAACAATTCTAGCCAATATTGTGTTTCGTCCGCTTCTTCGAGAGAGATTTTAATCTTTGAAATAAAATCTGCCCGCGATCTTGCCCTGCATGCAGCTCTATAATTTGCACCGACAGAAGTTGCCGAGCGGATAATCTGCTTCTTTAAAATTTCGGACTCAGTTGTTCTCTTGATTCTTTGCAGTATTGAGAGTACTGAAAGTGCAAATATTTTTGTCCTTCTTTTAAGATCTGTAGATGGATCTTGGCGCATATCCATTCCTCAATCTTCAATCTTAACCCTGCACTGCCATGAAGGTTCTTTTCAAATCTTCATCCAAAACTCTTCAATCATCAATCTAAAATCTTCAATTGTACTTGGGGGTGACCAGTGGGATTTGAACCCACGACCTCCAGGGCCACAACCTGGCGTTCTAACCAACTGAACTATGGCCACCATGAAATAGACAACAAAGCCCGTTATTTGCATAACAGGCTTACTGTATCTACATTAAGATACCGAATTGTGTACGCAAAGGCAAGATTATTTTCGCACTCTCGTTCTCAATTGTTAGAAGCAGTGTATAGGATTTGAGAAGATCTCCCGGTAAATTATATTGAAGAAGGCTAACTGACAGAGATTTTGACAGCCCACGTTTCGTAAAAAGCAGCATAAAGGTTGAAGACATAATGATGCTTTTCTAGTTCAATGAAAAAAATGAAGGAGTTGTTGTGTATCAGATTATTCAAAAAGAAATTCTGGCACCGACCATTACAAAATATGTAATTGAGGCACCATATGTAGCGCGAAAACGGAAAGCAGGCAATTTCGTCATCATTCGTGTAGAAGAAACCGGTGAGCGTATTCCGCTCACATTGGTTGACAGCAATATCAAAGAGGGCACTGTTACTTTAATAGTTCAAGCCATCGGTAAAACCACAAAAGCTCTCGCATTGAAAAATGCAGGAGAATACATTATGGATCTTTTGGGTCCATTGGGGAATCCTACGCCAATCGAAACGGGAAAAACGATTGCCTGTATAGGCGGCGGTGTTGGCACTGCAGAATTGTATCCGATAACAAAGGCATTAAAGGAAGCAGGGAATACAATTTACACGATTGTTGGTGCACGGTCTAAGGAGTTGGTGATTCTCGAAAAAGAAATGCAACAAGTCTCTGATACATTATATATCACAACGGATGACGGTTCATACAAACGTAAAGGATTTGTAACGGATCAGCTCAAGGAATTACTCGATACCAGTCTTGGAATTAACATGGTCTACGCTATTGGTCCATTGCCAATGATGAAGGCGGTGTCCAATCTTACAAGGCCATATAATGTGCGAACAGTTGTGAGCTTAAATGCCGTGATGGTGGACGGTACAGGTATGTGCGGCGGATGCCGTGTGTCGATAAATGGACAAATGAAATTTGCATGTGTCGATGGTCCGGAGTTTGAAGGACATGAAGTAGATTTTGATGAAATGCTCTTGCGCAATCAAAGCTATACTGAAATGGAAAAAATATCAGTCGACCGATTCACAGAAGAACCTCACGTTTGCAAACGGGAGGGTATGGCATGAAGATAAACGTGAATAAAATGAAACCCTCCGAGAGGATGAAAATATCGCGTCAATCTTCTCTCGAGCAGCAACCCGATGAGCGAAAACGCAATTTCACCGAAGTATCTTTCGGAGTAGACGAAGAAAGAGCTTTGCTCGAGGCGGCTCGTTGTCTCGAATGTCAGAACCCTATTTGCCAGGAAGGCTGCCCGGTCAATATCGATATTCGTTCCTTTGTGCAATTGGTCTATCAGAAAGACTATGTCGGCGCGGTCAACAAGATTCATGAATCGAATTATCTACCGGCTATTTGTGGGCGCGTTTGTCCGCAAGAGGAGCAGTGTGAACTGGTTTGCATACTCGGCAAGAAGCATGACCCTGTAGCGATCGGTAAGCTTGAACGTTTCGTTGCCGATTATGAATTGAAGCATAATTTGTTTTCTCCACCGGTTATTAAGGAGCATCACTCTGAGAAAATTGCAATCGTCGGTTCAGGTCCGGCTGGTTTGACATGTGCCGCAGAGTTGGCAAAACTCGGCTATCAAGTTACGATCTTCGAAGCATTGCATGCCGTTGGCGGAGTACTGAGGTACGGTATTCCGGAGTTCCGGCTTCCGCGCACTATTCTTGATTTGGAAGCAGAGCGCATCAAGGCGTTTGGCGTAAAAATTGAAACGAATTTTCTTGTTGGACGCACAGCGACCATCGATGAGTTTTTAGAAGAGTGGGGCTTCAATGCAATCTTCCTTGGAACCGGTGCAGGTACGCCGCAGTTTATGGGAATTCCCGGCGAAAGTCTGAATGGTGTATATTCGGCGAATGAATTCCTTACGCGCGTTAATCTGATGAAGGCGTATAAGTTTCCGGAATATGACACACCGGTAAAAATCGGCAAGAGTGTTGCGGTCATCGGTGGCGGTAATACAGCCATGGATGCAGTACGCACATCAAAACGGCTCGGTGCGGAACATGCATACTTGATCTATCGCCGCTCACGTACTGAAATGCTGGCACGTGCGGAAGAAGTTCATCACGCTGAGGAAGAGGGTATTGAATTTATGATACTGACAACTCCGACTCGTATTCTTGGCGATCAAAACGGAAGTGTATGCGGCATCGAATGCCAGAAAATGGAACTTGGTGAACCTGATGAATCCGGGCGCCGTAAACCCGTTCCATCTAACGAACCGAAATTTGTTGTTGACGTGCAAAATGTTATTGAAGCTGTTGGACAATCGCCCAATCCTATCATTCAATCGACAACTCCCGGATTAAAAACCGGGCGGAAAGGCGTCGTCGTTGCAGACGATGTTCAACGCACTAGCAGAGAAGGAATCTTTGCAGGCGGTGATCTTTCTCGCGGCGGGGCAACTGTGATTCTTGCGATGCGCGATGGGAAGATAGCTGCGAATGAAATTCATCGGTATCTTCAGCAGAAAAAGTAATAAAATTTCCTCTTTCTATAAGTCAAAAGGACATGGTTAAAAACATCATGTCCTTTTTTAGTTATCTACCGATAATTCCTCTCCAATCGCCGAAATTCCTGTAACATTTCTGCCTTCTTATAGTATTTTAGTAATAGCTTATCGATTTGAAGATGAGATATTATTTCTGACTCATTATAAAATCTTAACAAAGAAATAGTTGACTTGAAACGCAACTTTTATTATACTGTATCGTAACAAATGACTACGAGTCAGTAATTAAAAGGTGATAAAGTGGGTATAACAGAGCGAAAAGAACGCGAAAAAGAACATAGAAAAGAAGAAATTCTCGATGCTGCACAGAAAGTCTTTTTTGAAAAGGGACTTGCAACAGCTACAATGGATGAAATTGCCGAAGCGGCAGAGTTGAGCAAAGGAACACTGTATCTTTACTACAAGAGCAAGGAAGATATGTATCTCGCCGTAATGATGCGCGGTATGGAGGTCCTTTACAAAGTTTATGAACCGATCGTTGCATCGGAGGATTCTACGATTCAAAAGTTAGTGAAGTTTGGTGATACCTATAAAGAATTTTTCTGTTCACATCGTAACTTTTTTCGGATGTTTCATTTTTTACAGGCACCATACTTTCACAAACAGGTGTCGGAAGAGATGAGGCAGGCTTGCAGTGTGGAAAGCAGGAAAATGTGGGATTTGGTGATTGGGTTGTTGAGGCGCGGAATGGAAGAGGGTGCTTTTCGTTCGGATCTCAACCCAGTTGAAGTTGCCATTATCCTCTGGTCGAGCGCGACAGCACTCCTGTTGCGGGTTGACAGTGAAGGCGAAGCATGGAAAGAGCGGATGAATATCGATTTAGAGCACGTACTTGAGACATCCAATAAATTGCTGTTTGAATCTATTCTTACCGACCGTGTACGTGTTGAATTTGCAAGATTGAATCGCGGATAAAAGTTTATACGACAATATATCTTTACACAAGAGGAAACGATGACAAAACGATTAACTGCAATACTCATATTAATTTCTCTGCTTACATTGCCTGTGCGGTCACAACAAAAACTTACACTCACTATTGAACAAGCCCTTCAAACAGGAATGGAAAACAGTAAAGCACTTCGCACATCGCAATTCAAAGTGCAAGCTGCGGATGCGAAAGCGAGCGAAACGAATACACTGGGATTGCCATCGTTAAAATTTAACGGAACGTATACACGGCTAAGCGATGTCCCCGCCAGTGCATTCACGCTTCCTGCAAATTCATTCGGTGTTGGCTTTCCTCCGAGCGATGTGAGCATGGTGCTGTCTCCAACAGTTCTTAATAATTACGGATTGAAGGCAACGTTGCAGCAGCCTTTGTTCACGGGCGGCAAAATCTCCGGTGCGGCAAACGCTGCTGAATATCTATCCGATGCAACGAAAGAAGATTACAAGAAAGACAAGGCGGAGGTGCAATATAACATTAAAGCGGCATATTGGAATCTTTTCCGTGCGAATGAATTTAAAGAGTTTGTAGATGAGAATGTAAATCAGATCACATCGCATGCGAAAGATGCTGAGAATCTTATGAAGCAGGGAATGCTCACCTCGAACGACTTGATGAAAGTACAGGTGCAGCTTTCTGATGCGCTGGTTCGCCAGATCGATGCAACGAATAATGTAAAGCTGGCAATGTATGCTCTCAATAATACGCTGGGATTGCCGCTTCAGACGGAAATCGAATTAGTCTCCACCATTCAGATAACCAATCGCACATGGGAAACGGTCGATCAACTGGTAAACAACGCGTATGAAAAGCGGCCTGAAGTTATTGGAATGAATGCGCGTGTAAAGGCTGGAGAATCCGGACTAACTTCGGCACGAGGCGGTTGGTGGCCGCAAATTTACCTTATTGGAAATTATAACTACTTACGTCCCAACGCACGTTTTTTCCCGGCAGTTGATCAATTTAAAGAGACATGGGATGTGACGCTGTCGCTGTCGTTCGATATTTGGAATTGGTGGCAAACAGGTTATCAAGCCAATCAAGCGCAAGCACAGTTGGCACAGGCGCAAGAAGGCCTTTCGATGATGAAAGATGGTGTAATGTTGGAAGTAACGCAGAGTTATCTCGGCGTCAATCAATTTAAGGAACGGAAAGCAGTTGCCGAGCAAGGTGTAAAACAGGCAGAAGAGAATTATCGCATTACGAACGACAAATATAAGAAAGGATTGATGCCTAATTCCGAGCTTTTAGATGCAGAAGTTGCTTTGTTACAAGCAAAGCTCAATCTAACACAATCGCTTGTTGATTATGAATTGTCTATGGCGCGGCTTTCAAAAGCAATCGGTGAGTAACTGAAAATTATTACTAAAAGGATACGAACAATGAAGACGAAAATAAAACTGATTTCTTTATGCTTAGTACTTTTTGCACTGGTACTTGGCTTTTATTCGTGTAACAAAGCGAAAAGCGATGGTCAAAATAGTGAGACTGGGACGATTGCAACATCCTATTCTGTCTCTGTCGTAAAGGCATCGAAGAAAGATGTAACGGACAGCTTTTCACAAGTCGGTACGATTGTGGCATATAATGATGTAGCGGTGGTTTCCGAAACATCGGGACGCGTTGTAAAAGTGAACGCTGAAGTCGGCGATTACAAACCGGCAGGTTCGGTGCTTGTTGAAGTTGACAGCGAACTTCGTGAAGCTGCATATAAAACGGCAAACGTGAGCTATGAAAAGGCAAAAAAGGATCTTGAACGATATGAAGCGCTCTATAAAGAAGGATCTATTTCTGATTCTCAAATTGAACAAGCACGATGGAGTTATCAATCCGCAGAAGCGCAATACATCGTTGCAAGACGCCAATTAAGCGACACAAAAATTACGACTCCCATCTCTGGCATTGTCACAGCTCGTAATGTAAATATAGGGAATATGGTGATGGGTGCTCCTCAAGCAACGGTGATCGCAAATGTTGTGGACATTTCTCGCCTTAAAGTGAAATTGAATGTTGCAGAAAAAGATGTTATCCGCTTGAAAGTCGGCGAAAAAGTAGAAGTAACAACGGATGTATTTCCCAGCGAAGTATTCACCGGTTCCATCTTCAGTATTTCCTCTAAAGGCGATGAAGGCCACACATATCCGGTCGAAGTAGTGTTAAAAAATTCCAAGTTGCAGCTCAAAGCGGGAATGTTTGGACGTGTCATGTTCACGCCAAAGTCGGCTGGTAATCTGATTGTTATACCTCGTGAATCCATTGTCGGAAGTGTAAAAGATGCGACGCTCTACGTCGTCAATAATAATGTAGCGAAACTTCGTTCTGTGGTGACAGGAAAAGAGTCTGGCACGAACATTGAAATCTTGAGCGGTCTGCAGGAAGGTGAGTTGGTCGTTGTCAACGGCCAGAATAATTTGAGTGACAACGCTCCGGTCATCATTCGTAAGTAATGTGAGATAAAGGAATAGAACAATGACGATTACTGAATTATCTATAAAACGCCCCACACTTGTCGTGGTCGTGTTCACGGTGATAGCCGTACTGGGATTGTTTGGTTATTACCAGCTTAAATATGAGATGCTTCCAAAGATGTCCATCCCTGTTGTTATTGTCATGACAACGTACCCTGGTGCATCTCCGTACGAAGTAGAAAACAACGTTTCCAAAATCATCGAAGATGCTGTATCCGGAATTGATAAAATCGATAATGTAAGTTCCCGGTCGTTTGAGAGCATGTCTCTGGTTATTATCGAATTCAAGCAAGATGCAAACATCGACAATGTTGTGCAAGATGCATCGCGCAAAGTGAATGCGATTCTTTCCAAACTTCCGACAGACGCAAAAGCGCCTACTATATCAAAGATCGCTTTTGATGAAATCCCGGTCCTGCGTATGGGAGTCACTAGCCAAATGGATTCGCGGGAATTTTATCAATTTCTGAAGGATCGTGTGCAGCCGCGCATTTCCAAGATCACCGGCGTAGCTCAGGTATCTCTCACAGGCGGCGAAGAGCGTGAAATAAAAGTGAACATGGATGCCAATAAAGTGCGCGCGTATGGGATGTCTATTCTGCAGGTTGTTCAAGTGGTTCGAACAGCAAACATGGATTTCCCGACCGGAAAGATAAAAGATGCAGATGCGCAGTTTGTTGTTCGTATTGCGGGTAAATTCAAATCCATCGAAGATCTCAGGGATCTTGTTGTTGGACGGTCGCGGCAAGGAGGCGATATCAGGTTGCGGGATATTGCAGAAGTACAGGATGGCATCAAAGAATACTCGCAAATGAATCGTGTGAATGGACTAACATCTGTCGGTATTCAGGTTGTGAAACAATCAGATGCCAATGCGGTGAGCGTCAGCAAATTAGTGCGGGAAGAATTGAAAAAGATTCAGGATGAGTATAAAGAACAGGGAATAATATTCGATATTGCTCAAGATAGTTCTACTTTTACACTCGATGCAGCGAATGCAGTGAAAAGAGATTTGTTGCTTGCGATTATGATGGTGGCTATCGTGATGCTGCTCTTTTTGCACAGCATCCGGAATTCTCTTATCGTGCTCATCGCAATTCCATCGTCGTTGATATCGACATTTATCTTTATGTATGCGATGGATTTTTCCCTGAATATAATGACGTTGCTGGGTTTGTCTCTGATCATAGGTATTCTGGTCGATGATTCCATTGTCGTTCTCGAAAATATTTATCATCATATTGAAAAAGGCGAAGAATCACGGACTGCGGCAGTACGCGGCAGAAATGAAATCGGATTAGCAGCGCTTTCCATTACAATGGTGGACGTCGTGGTCTTCCTGCCGTTGTCGTTAGTTTCCGGTGTTGTCGGACAAATTATGCGGCAATACGCACTAGTCGTTGTTGCTGCAACATTAACGAGTCTCTTTGTATCATTTACTGTTACACCGACACTTGCTTCGCGATTTGCGAAGTTAGAACGGTTGACAGATCGAACATTGTTAGGAAGATTTGCCTTGGCATTCGAGCGATTCTATCACAGATTTTCGGAATTTTATCAGAAGATGCTCAAATGGTCGCTCGCTCACAAAGCAAAAGTCGCATTGGCAACTTCTGTCATATTTATCTTGTCTATGCTTATTCCGGCGTTTGGTCTTATTGGGAACGAATTCATGCCTCAAACGGATCGCGGTGAGTTTGGCGTATCTGTTGAATTGATGCCGGGTTCTTCAGTAGAACAGACCAATCAAAAAGCGCTTCAAATCGAAAAGATATTGTCTCGGATGCCTGAAGTGAAAAAAGTGTTCACAAGTGTCGGTGCACAGGAAGGTGGAGCTCTTACCCTGTCAAGCAATAATCTGACACAATTCAATGTGGCGCTCGTTCCAAAAGAAAAGCGCAAAAAAACCACTTCAGAGGTCGGGGAAGAAATAAAAGCTAAAGTACGTGAGATTCCGGGAGCAAAGGTATATGTGAATCCCATCGGTATGTTTGGATCTGCGGATCAATCTGCAATCCAAATCGGAGTCAGCGGAACAGACAACAAACTTATTATGCAAGGGGCGGATCAAGTGAAAAAAGTCCTTGCCTTTGTTCCAGGAACAACAGACATACGTCTTTCTTCAGAAGCAGGCAAACCGGAAATGCAGGTAGAGATTGACCGGGCGAAGATGGCGCAGCTCGGATTATCGGTTGCAGAAGTCGGAACAACGCTGCGTGTTGCATTAACAGGCGATGATGAATCGAAATTTCGTGACGGCACCAACGAATATGATATTCGCATTCAGTTTGATGAATATAATCGTTCACAAACAGAGAGTATCGGAAACATGACCTTTATGAATAACCGCGGTCAGCAGGTTGAACTGAAACAGTTTGCCAATGTGTTCATGTCTTCCGGGCCGACGAAACTTGAACGAAGAGATCGTATTGGCGTGATCTATGTGAATGGTCAAACACTGGGCAGACCTACAGGAACCATTATGCAAGAATTCAAAGAGAAGATTGCGAAAGTACAGCTTCCCACCGGAGTTTCACTTTCGTACCTTGGCATGGAAAAAATGCGCGGCGATAGCTTCACCAATCTATTCCTTGCTATGTTAACTGGAATTCTCTTCGTCTACTTGATCATGGTAGCATTATATGATTCCTATGTATATCCATTTGTTGTGCTGTTTGCGATCCCGCTGGCAATGGTTGGCGCAATGATAGCGCTTGCTGTGTCTGGAAAGTCACTGAGCATCTTATCCATTCTCGGTATCATCATGTTAATCGGCCTTGTTACGAAAAATGCTATCCTGCTTGTCGATAGAACCAATCAAACAAGGTTGGAACATGGGTTAACCGTCTATGAAGCATTGCTGGAAGCCGCTCAGTCCCGGCTGCGTCCTATCTTGATGACGACGTTCACTATGATTTTTGGTATGATGCCTATAGCATTGTCAACAGCCGCAGGATCAGAATGGAAAAACGGATTGGCATGGGCAGTCATCGGCGGCTTAACAAGCTCATTGTTTTTAACATTGATCGTTGTGCCTGTTGTCTATATGAAAGTCGATGAATGGAAAGAAAAGATACCGGCGTTCTTTAGAAAGCCATCAGCACTTTTTAAAAGGAGGCACAACGGGCAAGAGGTAGATTTAAGACATGCTCCTGAGTATATAAAGCGAACAAAATCCGCGGCGAAAATGATTCAGTAAACATCAATACAGTCACAACAAGATTAAATAAGAAGGCTTCTTCTTGATAATGAAGAAGCTTTTTTATTTTCACTTTAAGCGGAAGTCAATAGGTATATATACTTTTGCAGTTACCGGACCGGTAGATTGCATTGCAGGTTTAAACGTATACTTCATAACAGCTTCAACAGCTGCATCATTAAAAACATCGCTTGAACTTTTCACAACCTTCGTCTGAATCGGTTTCCCTTGAACATCGACAGTGACTTCAACTGTAACCCTTCCCTGAATCCCCATCTTGATAGCAATTTCCGGATACTTTGCGGGCTCACGGCGAATAATCTCAGGTGGATTTTCGATCACGACAAACGGCATAGGTGCCGGAGCACTTTCTGTCGTATTGGGTTGTTGAGCAGGTTGTTGTGTTGGGGTAGCGGAAGGAGGTTGCCCCGCTTGTGACTTCGTATTCGTTGGTTGCGTTGTTGCTGGAGTTGTAGCTGAAGGTGTTGCAGTAGGTTGAACAGGTTTTTGTACCTGAGGAACAGGTTTCACTTCCGGTTGTTTCTTTTCAATTTTTACCGGTTGTTTCGATGTTTCTGCAATAGGAGCAGATCCCTTTTCGGATTGAGGAGTAGAAGTTGCGGCTGAAGTTGGTGCGGGAGGGACACTCTCCTGTGCAGTTGAAGATTGTTGTGCTTGACTTGTTTGAGTACTGCCAGATCCTCTTCCAAAAATAAACCATGCTCCGATAGCGAGAATCACTACTGCTGCCGCAGCTATTATAAATGGTAACTTTGATTTCTTTGGTTCTTCTTCAGTTTGTTGTACAACCTTTTCTTTTGGAGGCTCAATGACTGGATCTGCCTTTTTTGGCTTCTTGACTTCTACTTTCGGTTCTTTTACATCTGCTTTAGTTTCTTTTATTTCTGCTGAAGTTGCTGCTTGTAATTCGTTGCGAGCATGCAGAGCGGCGAGTTGTTCAATCTTTTGCTCATATTCCTTTGCAACAACGCTTCCCGGTTCGATGATATAAATACGTCTAATTTCCTCAAGTGCACGTTGATATTCTTGTTTCTCAACATAATCATCTGCACGTTGAAAATACTGGCTTTTTAGTTTTTCGAGGGCGGCTTCCTTTTGTTCCTTTTGTGAGTCATCTACTTTAGGAACTGAAGCACGGCGTTGGATATCGCCGATAGCGCGATCGATCATGGAGGGAAGTGATCTTACAATCCCAGAACGGCTTTCCTGCGGCAAAGAACTATCACATAATTTTGCAATCTGTTTTTCAATGGCGATAAGGTATATGTTCTTTGAATCCGCCGTCTTTACTTCTTTTATGATCGATAGAGCATCAGTGAACTTACTAGTTTCCGCTTTCCGCTGAATATCGTGCAAGCGATCGACAACAAATTGTTGAGTGGTCAGTATATCTTGTGGTTCCATGTTGTCGTCTCGTCGTATGTGCTGTTATCAGCTTCCGCCCATTGATTTTTCGTTTGGATAAATCAATTTCAGTGTCTGACCGGTCTGCTGTGCATGTCGAATCTCATTTTGCCGTACGCGGAGTTCTGCTTTTTTGACTTCCTTGTTCAACGGGTCGATGACATACGCTTTTGCCAATTCATCGAGTGCTTGAGCAAATTCATTTTGTTTCTGAAGCTCGTCTGCCGCCCGTAAATGAATCCATATCAACTGATCTCGTTCCTCATTCTTGAAACCAGATTCGGTCGATTTCGCGGCAAGTTCACTCTCGGCAAGCTCTGCTTCTGCCTGAGTTTTTATAACCTCTTCTTCTAGTGCTACGAGATCTGAGTTTTTGGGATCGATCGTTAATCCAAGGGCAATCTCCATAAGCGCTTCATCGTATACTTTGTTGGTAAGATGTTCACGCGCTTGACGGAGATGCTGTTTGAGTGATGTCTGTTGAGCGTTTTGGTCTTTCTGTGTTTGCCACTCAGCAAATTCCTGTCGTAATTGATTCTTAAGCTGGAGTAAGTCTTCCCGTGAAGAATCGAGTGCGAGCGCCTGATCGATTTCGGCGATGGCTTCTTCGTAGCTGCGCAGAACTCTGCATTCCTTTGCGCGGAAGATATGTTTTTGGACGACCTTATTGTTTTCTTCTGATTGTTTCCGTTTCTTGAATGCTTCTTGTGCCTTTTCGATCTCACTCTTTGTTGATTTCAAAGCTTCTCTCTTTGGATCCAACACGATCGCTTGTGTGATGGTCTTGAGAGCCTCTTCGAACAATTCCTTTGCGAGGTATTCTTTTGCTTTGAAAAGGAAATCTTCAATTTGAGTATTTTTCTCTTCCTCTGCCTGCTTTCCTTGCCACCGTTGATAGGCATCTTGAATCTGCTGCTCGAGAGCTATGAGTGCTGCATTGTTTGGGTCGTAGGAATATCCATCTGCAACTTCTGTTAATGCTTCATCAAATGCTTCCCGATCAAGAAATTCCTTTGCCCGTGTCTGATGTTTGATGATGGCGTTTTTTCGAGCTTCTTCTTGTTGTGTCTTATGCTGTTCTTCTTGGTATACGTGAAATTCTTTTTGGAGTTGAGATTCGAATTTCTGGATTGACTCATTTAAAGGATCAAGCATGAATGCTTTTGCAACCTCGTCGAGTGCCTTGCTGAACTCATTCGCGGATGCATATCGGGATGCTTCCGCGATGTAATTGGAAATTTGTTCAGCGGTCTCGTCAGCAGGAATAGCTGCTAAATCTTCTTTCGCTGAAGCTGCTTCTTGTGCTTTTTTCTGGTCCTGTGCCGCAATAACTTCCTGCTCCATCTGCTTTACATCTTCATCAAACGGATTGACGATAAACGCAAGCGCGACTTCACCGAGAGCATCTTCGTATCTTCCATCGGTCAGGTATCCGCGGGCCTTGGTCAGGTAGAGAAAAACCTTCTCCTTGTCCGCACGTCGCTTCGCTTCGGTTTCAGCACTCTCGCCGAGTACGGCACGTTCACGCTCTGCTTGTTCAAGCTGGCGAAGTTCTTCTTCTTGTCGGCGGCGTACGGTTTCTTCTTGAACACGGCGTTGCTCTCCAGCAATATCCAATGCTTCTTCTTGTGCTGCCTGGATACGTTTCTCGCAAGCCTGCAATGCATCATTCACAGGATCCAATACATATGCCCGTGTAATAACTCGCAATGCTTCCGACCACTTTTGTTGACCGGCGAGTCGTTCGGCATTTTCGATGTGTTTTTGAATTGCGCCAAAGATTGCTTCTCGCTTTTTTCGCTGCTCTTCTTCCCGTCGACGGTATTGCTCAAATTGTTCGGCTTGTTCCTGTTCTTGGGCATCACGAATTTTTCGCTCTAATGCCAGGACTTCTTCGTTCAGTGGATCTATCACAACGACAAATGCTAATTCACTTAATGCATCATCAAGATGTCCGTTATTGAGGAAATCTTGTGCACGGTCAAGATATTGGGTAATCTTCTGTTGTTGTGCCTGTCTGCGGGCTTCTTCTTCTTTGCGTCGCTTTTCTTCCTTCTCTTTTTGCATGCGCGCCACTTGAGCTCTCAGAAGCTCTTGGCGCTTGCGTTCGTCATCCTGCTGTTTCTGAAGTCGATCTTGTTCATCACGTAATCGAGTCTCTTCTTGCCTCTTCCGTATGTTGTTTTCTGCCGCATGAATTTTTTCATTGGCAGGATCAAGCAGGTATGCACGCGCAATTTCATCCAGCGCGCGGTCGAAGTCTCCTTTTTCTAAATAATCCTTTGAGCGTGTGAGGAAGGTGGTAATCTTAGATTCGATGGCTTGTCGTCGAAGCTCTTCATTCTTCCGGCGGTCTTCTTCCTCCTTTTTGCGAAGTATTACTTCTTGTTCTTGCTTTACTGCAACGGCAACAGAACGTTGCGCTTCTACAATAGCGAGGTTCGAGATGTGTTCTAAGGCAGCCGGAAGAGGTTGAGGTGCTGTAGGTTGCTGAGAAGCGTAACCCGTCTCCGGTTTCTTATCTTTCTGAGCCGTGACAAGAGAACGGACTCGTTCTTCATAGGCCAAAGCGTACAGATTCCTTGGATCCCGTGCGCGTGCTTTGGCAATCTCTTCCAATGCAGCAGCATGGTTCCCTTCCCGTACAAGTTTATCAGCTTGTTTCAGGAATATCGCGACTTCTTTTAACTGCTCAGCGCTTCTTGGATTTTCTGGCCCTTTAGCCATTGCTCTCTCCTTTTGAGGAGCTTATTTTTTCTACTAGTAAAAACACACTTCGTCGATTCATGGTAGATAATTTCCAAGATATTGTCAATAAACTAAGTCACTCAAAAGAACAAGAAGGCGGCATTGACGAAGATGTCTGAAGGATGCTGCCTTAAAGATGAATCCGAAAGCACAATACAACTATATTGTTGTAAAAATACAATAGAATATGTAAGAACATGTCGGGATGAGAGGATTCGAACCTCCGGCCTCCTGCGCCCAAGGCAGGCGCTCTAACCGGGCTGAGCCACATCCCGAATTCTTACACCTGATCTTAATGTACGGAAAAGATGGGGGCAAAACAACAATTACTCTTTGACATTATAGTCACGATATTAGTACCGCGATTTGCAGCCTCGCGCTTATCATTATTACTTAATACAACTTTGTAAAAAAAGAGAAAATTTGATGCAAACCATGAGTATACTTTGGGAAATGTAGAAATTTGTGAAGTATTGATGCTTTGGATACATGGATAGAGGTTTAATTTGATGATTGGAGCGACATGATAACGGCTGGTGAATGCTGAGATTTACCGACGTTTCGCCAGCCACCATTCGGGATTTTGTTTTTCCCGTTCTTTCCAAATTTCAAAGTGGAGAATGGCACCTGCTACAGTGTCGCCGCTTTTTGCGATGACCGTTCCTTCTGTGATGTGTTGTGATTCTGTGACTGAAACATCCGAGAGATGTGCATATACTGTACGGTAACCGTTGTAGTGATTTAAGATAAGTACATTACCAAAACCGGGAATGAAGGACAGCACGGCTACTTCTCCGTCTGCAACAGCAAGGACATCGGAACCAACCGGTGTGGCTATGTCGATGCCGGTGTTCTGCGTGACGGTTTTCAGAACAGGATGGATCTGATTGCCAAAGCGTGATTGCACCGATCCATGTGTAACTGGCCATCGGAGCTTTCCTCTTTGCTGTGCAAAGGCAAAAGAAGTCTTTAGTTCAACCGGTTTTAGTGTGGGCGATGGAATACTTTTTACTTGTTCGCGTTCCCGCACTTCTGCTAACTCACGTTCACGACGTTCGGTTTCCTCACGTTCTTTCCGAATTTGTTCTTTCTCAATCAGATCTGCAATGAGTTTTTCAATTTGCTGAAATGCTCCCATCTTGCGGTTAAGTTCTTTCTGATATGTTTTTTTATTCTTCCGAATTTTCTTGAGCACCGTCTGCCGCCGGGAAAATGTTCGCTTGAGGTTTTCCTCTTCACGCGTCTTCTCGATCAAAAGTTGTCGTTCGCTTTGCAGCTTTCCTTGCAATTGTTCATTCTTCTGTTCCAGTATTACTTTGTTTTCGTCGATTTCTTTGAGGTCTTTGGCGCGTTGCTCGGAAAATCTCTTCAAATATTGAATACGGATAGAAAGCTGGTTGATCGATTGAGAGGAGAAAAGTAATTCGAGATCGTACACACGGCCATGTTTGTACACCGAACAGACGTAGTTAGCATAATGTGATTTCAGAAACTGAAGTTGTCCTTCCAAACCGGCAATTGTTGTTTTTGCGGTGTCGATTTCCGCTGTCATTCCAAGTTCTTCTTCTCGAAGTTTTTGAATCAATCGGCGAATAAGAATGGACTGCCGTTCGAGATTATCGAGGCGTTCAAGCGTGACTTTTTCCTTCTTGTCGCTTTCTCTTATTTTTTTTTCGTACGCTTGAATGTCGCTACGAAGTTTTTGCAGTTCTTTTTCCTTCTGTTTAATCTCCCGTTCCGTCCTTTGGGCAGTAGCAGGAAATGCGAAGAGTAGAAACAGGATGAAGAGAAAGATGCGAGACAAAGGGCACATTACCAGCGAATTCGTTCTGCGTTCTGTGGAATCGTAAAGGTGAATTGAAGTTGTTCGACGTTCACCATGATGTTGGAATACTTAAGAGTCAGCATTTGCTGCGTTTTTGGTTGTGTGATACGAATGTCGTACGGCATCGCAATTCCATCGACATTCTCAAAGTCGTTGAAGGCTTGCTCAAGTGTAAGCTTCCCGCTTCGATCCAAAAACTGGATTCTTTGAATGTACAAGGATGTTGGTTCGATCCAATACCGTCGGCTGGAATTGTGGGAAGTATAGATGAAAACAAACTGGTCATCTTCGATGCGTGTTTCATCGGGTGAGCGGAGGTCATCATCGAGAAACCCCCCGCCGGCAAAGATGTTCAGCAGATCATCAAAACTTAGTTGGACGTGAAGGATGCGATTCAAGTTTTCTATGCTTGCAGAACCAGTGATGAGTTTATTCTCTAGACTATTATAAAAAGAAAATCCGGTACGGGTCACAAGCGCTGATCCAACTTTGATGCCAAACGGTCCTTGAAGATTGATAAGAACGGAGTCAGGTTTTCGAAGTGTTAAGATGAATGCACCGCTTTGAGCAATCTCCGGTGTTTCAACAGAAATCTGTCCATCGCCTTGTATGGATTGAACACGTGCGTGATGTGTACGAGCGATTTCCTGAACTTCCGCTGAAGTGATGGATCGATTGCCCAGATTCAACGTGCTCGTTGTTCGGCATCCGATGAACGAGAGAAAGAAAAAAACCAATACGAAAGAAAAACGCTGTACCATCACTTCGCTCCGCGCATGATTTTTTCTTTTGCATCTTTGTTCTTGGAATCCATCTCGAATGCTTTTTTCCACAACTCGAGTGCCTTCTCCTTTTGCCCCAACTTCTCATAGACATCGCCGAGGTGCTCGTGAACAACTGAACTGGCCTTTCCGAATGCAATGGACTTTTCAATGTACATCGCAGCATCTTCATAATTCTGCAATTTGAAAAGTATCCAACCGTACGTATCAAGGTACGCGGCGTTATCCGGTTCTACGGTGATAGCTTGTTTTGCCATTTCCAATGCGCGCTGCAGTTGAAGCCCTCGTTCGGCAAGACTGTATCCATAGTTGTTGAGAAGGAGAGCGGACTTTGGATCCTGCTTCAATCCTTCTTCGTATAAACTATCGCTTCGTGGGTAACGCTGTAATCCATCCAATGCTAAGGCGAGTGTGCTGAGGGTATTGAGGTCTTTTGGATTCAGCTCGTACGCTTTCTCTAATGGTTTCACAGCTTCTTCCTGTTTCTCCATTCGTGTGAGTGCAAGTCCCTGCAATAAGTAGAAACGGAAATCGTTCGGAAGCACCTTTTGTGCTTGTTCCATAGTTTCAAGTAGCTTGTCATACTTTTCTTGTTCAAATAAAGAGGAACCAAAAAACCACCACGCATCGCCATGATGTTCTTCCAGCTTTGTGACTTGCTCGAAGTAGCTTCCGGCAAGCGAGTCCTTATGCTGGTTAGCAGCGATGGCTCCGAGATACCAATACGGCCGCCAATCAGCAGGAACTTCTTTCTGCAAGTTTTCAAAAAGAGTATTCGTTCTTGGAATCAACGTAGAGTCATGCTCTGCCAATCCAAAGAACCCGATACCGATCCGTAATTTAATTTCTGTATTCTTTATGCCTTGATTCAAGAGCTTTTCATAGAGATCGATAGCTTTTTGGAATTGCTTCTGGTTTAGATAAACATCGGCGAGTGTTGCAAGTACCTCCGCATCGGAAGAGTCTGCAGCAACCATTGTCTCAAGCAGTGTCTGCGCCTGGTCCAACCTGCCGCCTTTTGCAAAAGTTTCAGCGAGTTGCCTCTTGAGTTGTTTGTTGCCCGGGTTAATTTCCAACATCCGCTTATATTTTGTAGCGGCTTCATCATAACGTCCGAGTGAGGAATAAAGCTGTGCACATTGAAAAAGAACTTCCAATTGTCCGTCATCTCGGCTCAGCATCTTCTCGTAAATCTCAACTGCTTTCTGAGGTTGCAGCGGTTGGTAGAGACGTGCCAGTGCGAACCAACCGGCAGTATAATTTGAATCGATCTTTATGATCTCTTCGTACTCGCGGATAGCTAAATCTGCTCGTGATGCTTGAAAATAGATAGTTCCAAGATTTTCGCGGTAGGAGATGTTCTGTGGCTCCATCCGAACAGCTTCACCTGCTGTTTCGGCGGCACGATTGAATTTGCTCAGCAGCAAATAATCTCTAGAAATAGCAAAGAAAATTGCGGCATTCGGTTCTGCTTGAAGCGCTTCTTGATATTCAAGAATTGCTTCGGCATATGAACCCTTTGCATCCAGTGCTGTGCCTTCGATAAAATGCTGGAGTGCGTGATCATGCCGCATCTCTTGGATTTTGTCGTTTTGCAGTGTGTTCGTGCGTTCAGAACGTGTTGGCTGAGATGATTGCTGTGAACTACCACAACCGGATAGAAAAAAAATCCCCACGATGGGGGTGAGGAATGAAAATGACTTCAGGATGTTATTCATCACATATAAATATATTGAAACAGCACGCCACTTACAAGTATTGTAGTGCTTGTTTCGTAACCGGAAAGCATGTACTTTTACTGGTAGATGGAAACGGCCCAGACATACGATCTCGCCATTGCTTGGAACTGGGAATATGACCATGGGTTTATTGATCATGTGCACGAAGTTGCCTGCCGAAATGATATTACAGTATTAGAAATTCGCAATGAAAAAGTAGAAGAAATTTTCAATCTGTTGAGAAAAGGAAAAATCCACTTCCGATACTTTCTCGACCGTGCCTCCGATGAAGACGAAATGTTTCAACCTTTGGCGTGGTATGTACTAAGACAATTTCGTTCTAATGAAAGATATGCACCGCATCCCATCAATCCGTATGATCTCCGAATCATTGCTGCCGATAAAGCGACAATGCATCTCGAATTTCTTACGCACAACATTGAGGTTCCTTATACCATCATTATCTCCCCGTACAACCATAAAAATGAGGTTGAACTTTCGTTGAGCGAGTTGGCAAAGCTCAGTCGACCATTTATCATCAAGCCAGCAAATACAACCGGGGGTGGTATCGGTGTGGTGATCGGAGCCGAAACCTTGAAAGAAGTCATTGATGCGCGCCAATCCCATAAGAACGATAAATATCTATTGCAGGAGACGATTACGCCGACCATCCTTGCTGGGCATCGGGCATGGTTTCGCGTATTCTACGCTTTTGGTGACATCATCCCTTCTTGGTGGAATGACATTACTCACATCTATTCTCCGATGCCAGAAGAAGAAGAAGAACGACGGTTAGGTCTTGGACAACTCCGAACAATCACAGAGCGTATTCACACCATTTGTCAACTTGATTTCTTTTCAACAGAATTAGCTTTCACTACCGATGGAAGATGTGTTGCAGTAGATTATGTGAATGAAATGTGCGATATGCGGCTTCAATCGCAGTTTTCCGACGGTGTACCGGATATCATTGTACAACAGATCGTTGCCCGAATGATGGAGTGTGTGAAGTGAAAGAATCTCTGAGGTTGGTGAGAACAAAATTCGTGTATGATTTCGGGAAAACCACTTGACTTTCAACGAGTGTATTGATAAATTAGCACAAGCTGTGAGAAATCCACTATTCATTCGCTATTGTTTGGAGGCTTTATGGGTCTCAATAACTTGATTGGTAGTAGTTCTGTACAAAGACATTCTTGGTTTATCATTCTCGTCCTGTTCACATTTTTGCTAATTGGCTGCGGTGAAAGCGAAGAAGCTACGAAGGAAGGGTCTCAAGCACAAGGAGTAAAGCCGGCAGCGACAGGTGAACAACAAAAACCGAAGGAGGAGAATCAGTCGGACCAAGCATTAACGAGCTTCATTGGACCTAATACCGAACCGGCTGAAGCGCCACCTCCGGTTCCTGCTGTATCACCGGCTCAATTAGCACAATATGAAAAGCAAATTGAAGATCTCCGCACTGAGAACACAGGTCTGAAACAAAACATTGTAAAGCTTGAACAAGAAAATAGAAGCATCAATGCACGCATGACCGAAGTCGATGCAAAATATGCAGCAGAGAAGCTTCAAGCTGACAAAGCGAATGACCTGACCAAGACTTCTGCTTTACCGCCAGTAGAAGAGGAGACTCTTCCAGCGTCCCAATCAACGTATGATAATGCAATAAAAGCATTTAAAGCACGTAAGTATGATAGTGCTGCGAAGAGCTTTGAAGCGATTGGTCGCAGTAAAAACGATGACCTTGCTAAACGTGCAACATACTGGCTGGGTGAAACTTACTTTGCACAGAAAAAGTATAAAGAAGCTTTGCCATTGTTTCAGGAAACTCTCAAGTTCAAAAATTCCGAAAAGAAAGCCGATGCTCAATACATGATCGCGCGAACGTATGAAAACCTTGGCAACAAAGCAAAAGCGAAAGCAGCTTATGAGAAGGTTGTGAAAAACTATCCGATGAGTAAGAACGTAAAAGTGTCAAAGGCACGTTGGGCAAAATTGTAATACAGTTTAGAATTTGGATTAACAAGTGAACCCTGTTGGATATATCTGACGGGGTTTTTTGTTGTCTTGTATCTCTGAACACACCTTGGTATATTGCCAAAGTTATTTAATCCGTGTATGTCTAAGAATCTCACTAAATATGTATGTCAATCATGCGGATATGTTTCACCGCGGTGGATTGGCAAATGCCCGAACTGTTCCGAGTGGAATACATTTGTCGAAGAAGTTACGGCACCGGTAAGAGCATCGCGCAAGACAGGAGTTATCTCAAAGATTGAACCGGTTTCCTTCGATCAAATTGAAAAGGAAAATGTTCCGCGCATCAAAACGACGTTGAATGAATTTGATCGCGTACTTGGGGGCGGGCTTGTCCCAGGTTCGCTCATCCTGCTTGGCGGAGACCCGGGTATCGGTAAATCAACATTGATGATGCAGATTTCGATTGCGCTCAAAGATCAAGCGGTGTTATATGTAACGGGCGAAGAATCTGTTCGGCAGATCAAACTCCGCGCAGAACGCCTAAATGTAAGCTCGGCAAAAAATATCTTGCTCCTTGCCGAAACCAATCTTGATCTCATTCTGGATGTGATTGATTCCGGCACTCCCGATCTCGTGATCGTGGATTCTATTCAGACCATGTTTCGTCCTGGACTTGAAAGCACACCGGGGAGTGTAAGTCAGGTGCGGGAATCCGCTGCCTTACTGCTGCGTCTTGCCAAGACGCGCGGCATTCCGATCTTCCTCGTTGGGCATGTAACAAAAGAAGGTGTTATTGCTGGTCCAAAGGTGATAGAGCATATGGTAGACACGGTTCTGCAATTTGAGGGCGAGGCACATTACGCTTATCGAATTCTGCGTGCGTTGAAAAATCGATTCGGTTCAACGAATGAGATCGGCATTTTTGAAATGCACGATACCGGTTTGCGGGAGGTTCTCAATCCATCAGAGATATTTCTCTCAGAGCGCCATTATGGTACATCCGGTTCCACTGTCGTTGCGAGCATGGAAGGCTCACGCCCCATTCTCGTTGAAGTGCAAGCGCTGGTGACACCGACGAACTATGGAATGCCGCAGCGCACAAGCACCGGTTTTGACTATCGACGCCTGGCATTATTGCTTGCCGTATTGGAAAAGCGTGTCGGAATGAATCTTGGCCAGCAGGACGTGTTTGTGAATGTCGCCGGCGGCATCCGCATCGATGAGCCGGCAGTGGATTTAGGAATTGCCGCTTCCATCGCATCAAGTCTTCGCGATATTCCTGTCGATTCATCATCTGTCGCAGTGGGTGAAATCGGATTAGGTGGAGAGATTCGCACCATCGGACAAATTGAAAAGCGTGTGTATGAAGCGGCAAAGCTCGGTTTCAAACGCATTATTGTTCCTCAGTATAATTTGAAAACATTCAAGCCCAATGGCGAAATCGAGATTATCGGAGTCGATCGGATTGAAGAAGCCATCAAAGTATTGATGGGGTGATACCATTTGAGAAAAGGAAAAGGGAAAGAGAATGAAGATTACATATAAATCAATTCCCAATTTTTACTATTGAATACACGTTCAAATCACAAAATAGCTAAATCACACATCATAAAATTCTGGTTTTCCAATTCCCTCATCTCAAACCTCCAATGACCAAGCTCATTCTTGCCACTCGAAATATTCACAAAGCACGAGAGTTGCAGACACTGCTTGGCGATCTCGATGTCGATATGCTCACACTTAACGATGTCTCTACTGAACTTATATTGAGAGAAGACGGAACTACATTCGAGGCGAATGCATTTCAAAAGGCGCGTATGGTGTATCATCACACGAAATTACTTGCATTGGCAGATGATTCCGGTCTGGAAGTATTTTATCTCAACGGCAGACCCGGAGTGTTCTCTGCCCGCTATGCCGGTGAAGAGGCGACGGATGAGATGAATAATCAGAAGCTGCTGACAGAGATGCGCGCAGTGGCGCCGCGGCGCCGGAGGGCGCAATTCCGTTCAATACTCGCACTTGTCGGTGATGGTGTGGAAGAAATGACGGAAGGAATCTGTACCGGAATGCTTGGCGAAACGCCCTATGGCACGAATGGATTTGGGTATGATCCAATCTTTATCCCTATTGGGTTTACCAAAACATATGCGGAACTCACTGACGAAGAAAAGAATCTCATCAGTCACCGCGCCCGATCATTAGCAAAGATGAAAGAGGTTCTGAAAGTAAAGCTCCATTTCTTGACTAAGTGACCGATTCTTGTTATTATTCACGCGGTTATTGTATCTCCCAGTATGAAGGTACTTTGAATGCCTACACAGGATGAACGCATACGCAGTCTTCAGTCTACCGTTTTATTCCATCAGCTGTCGCACGATGAGGTATTGCAAGTAATCAACAAATTCAACGAGGAACGACGCTCGGCAGGTGCGATGCTCTTTGATGCGAATACATCGGGCGACAAAGTATTTGTTATCGAAGAAGGGAAGATCCGGATCTCCCGCGTGACAACTTTTGGCGAGGAGACGACATTCGATGTCTTGGGGCGTGGAGAGGTTGTTGGTGAGCTTGTATCGCTCGATGGTCTTACACGTTCTGCACGTGCTTCGTGCATCGAGGATTCGATTCTTCTCTCGATGACAAAGATTGAATTTGAAGAATTACTCCGTTCAAGTCACAAAGTGGCATTCAATCTTCTCCGCGAACTGAGCGCACGCATCCGGAAGGCAGACGATAATATCGTCAAGAGGCTCGAAGAGCAGCGTCAGGCCAATGAAATGCGTTTCAACAAACTTCAACGACTCATTGAAGCGAGCAAAATCATTAACTCTACACTCGACCTCGATAAATTGCTCGGATTAATTCTTGACTCGGCAGCAAAAAGTATCAATGCCGATCGTGGTACGTTGTACCTTGTCGATAACATTAAGAAAGAGTTGTGGTCAAAAGTTTTGCAAGGTATAAATATGGTCGAGATACGTTTGCCGGTTGGTAAAGGATTGGCGGGATATGTTGCGGAGACGGGCGAGACGATCAACATCCCGGATACTTACGCCGATCCGCGGTTCAATCCTGAAATCGACAAACGCACCGGCTACCATACGCACAATATGCTTTGCATGCCGATGAAGAACAAAGACGGCAAAATCATCGGCGTGTTTCAACTTTTAAATAAGAATCAAGGGTCTTTTGATAACGAGGACATCTCATTTATTGATGCCTTTTCTTCTCACGCCTCTGTTGCAATCGAGAACGCACGCATGGCGCAGGAAATGGTAGCAAATGAACGCCTGTCTGCGGTTGGTCGTATGGCAAGCGTTATCATCCACGACATCAAGAACCCGATGGGCACACTCCGCGTCTATGCGCAAGTAATGAAAAAGAAATCCGGGAACGAAGAAGCCAATAAGCTTGCAGATGAAATGATTCGTCAAGTAGATCGATTCGTCAACATGACGCAGGAAATCCTTGATTTCACACGCGGTATAAGCGCCTCCAATTTTCAAGAGCTAGAATTTTCTGATGTTATGAGCGGCGTGTTGAGCTTCATCGAAAAAGATTTAGAGAAGAATAAAATTGCTTTGATAAAGAGTACACAGTTTGAAGGCATCGTGCGGTTGGATCAGGATAAAATGGTACGTGTTTTCTATAATATTGCCAGCAACGCGCGCGATGCAATGTCTGAAGGCGGTTCACTCACTGTTGCAACGGTCGAGCATAACGGATATGTGCGTATCGATTTTACGGACACAGGCACCGGTATGCCGGAAGAAGTAAAGAACCGTATCTTTGAGCCGTTTATGTCTTATGGTAAAAAACATGGCACGGGACTTGGTATGGCCATTGTCAAGAAGGTAATCGATGACCACAGCGGAAAGATAGAGATCGACAGCGTGATGGGGAAGGGAACGACCATCAGTATCTATCTTCCCATTACGAAAAACTGAGTGAATAGTGTATCACCAAGTTGAATGACTTCGGCGCCTTGTGCGCCGTTTCTTTTTTTCATCCATCGACTTCAGGAGCATCAATTATGAAACACCAACCCGAACAAGAATCCTCTCGGTTACGTATGCGTTTAGCACGCTGGCGCGAAATTTTCTTTTCACAAAAATATCGATTCGATCTCGGCCAATCATTTCTCGTCATTCTCAACTTCACGCTTCTGATCATCACGGCGAGTGATAAGCTTATGATCTTCTTCGGCATCCCGCGCTTGCGAGAACTGTTGGTCGTTATCATACCGATAGGTTTTCTTGGCGTGTGGCTCTTTGGATTCTTTATGGATAAAATTGTCCGAGCCGGACAGATGGCAGAACGTCAATCGGTACGGCGCAGTGAAGTCTGGCACCATCACAATGAGCAGATGGACCGCGTGGAACAGCAACTTGTGGAATTGCGACAACTGATACGAGAGAACAAAGAATAAGAGAAAAGCCTTCCCACTGTGTTCTGAGAGGAAGGCTTTCTGTGTAATTTTCTTTCGGATTATCGGGCAATGCCGAGGAGTATCGATAGTGCAACCCAGACAATCCACAGCGCAAACGCGACTCCCATACCTGCACCAGTTTGCTTATCTGAAAGTTTACTCAACCCTATACCTATGACTGCTGTCTGCCAAATAGAAAAGATATTAAGCGATGCGAGCAGCATATGGAGTTTATTCGTGGGATCAAAACTGCCCAGAAGTGCGAGCGCACCGCTGGGCGTTGCTGCCATAGAACCGAGTCCTACCATCATCAACACTGTAATGACACCGCCGAGTACTCCAATCCAAGAAGCAATACCATACAACTCAAGATGTTTTCCATAACCGACAGCCGATTTAAGAATAGTCTTATTGGCTAACCACAAGAAAAGGGCACCACCGAAATAGAAAGCAACCATAAAAATTGCTCCGGCAATAATACCAATGACAATCATCATTCCGCCCATGGATTCAACTCGGGCTTCTGCCTTATCAGCGTCTTCTTGCGTAAGCTTCTTTTCATCAACCATTTTTTGAATAGCCTTGCTTTGGATATCTTTCATCTCTGCCTTCAGCGATTCATTCGTGAAGAGCATAATGGATGTAATAATGACGATGAGAAGTGTGGCAATGAGCGGCATGACCCATAATATTGGCGAAGGAGCAGTATTCTTCAAACTCTGAAAAACTTCTGATGGTGAAGCAAATACATCACTCATTGCTTTTCCCAGCGATGGAGCTGATGGTAATGGTTGTTGGTCGTCCATAGTGACTCCGTTTATTTATGAAACGATAGATACTTAGTGGATTTGTAAAATGATACTGAATATTTGTGAGAAAGCAAATATCATTGAATATTGTTAGAATTATTGTCTGGATAAGAGACTTGGGAGGAAACGGTCACTATAGCGATTTTGCCGTTGAAGATGGAATAACGGGACAACTTGTTCTATGAACACATGAAGTGCACCCAAGTTCTTGTGTGGGAACCATCGTGAGACATCACGGGCAGCGTGTGATGAACGGACTGGTGATTTTGCATCGGCATTGCGGACAAATCCGTACTTCAAGTTCTAGCTGTTGTTTAAGTGTACCCGGCATGGTTTTAAATTTCAAATATCAAATCACAAATAAGTTTTAAATTTATCATTTTGATTTTTGATATTTGTTTGGTTATTGCTCATTGGTATTTGAAGTTTTTCTAAATAAGTATTTGAGAGACAAATCCGCCGATGACGAACACCCCAATCTATGTTGTGAACCAGATAATGAGTGCCTCCTTAATTCCGCGTTCTTTCAGCATCACCATCAATGAAGCGATACACGGAACAAAGAGCGTAATTGTCGCGAGAGCAACAACAACTTGATACGGTGACAATGCTAAGACATATAATCCTGCGGCTCCAAAGTCCCGCCGTATCAATCCCACTACAAATGCAGTCGATGCTTCACGCGGCAGTTGCAGCCATCCTGTAACAATCGGTGCCAACAAATGGATCTGGTATCAAATTATTCCTCATCAGATCAGTATGAACACAACCCGGCACTTCCGCTGGGTACCATTGTCCGGTATTTTCCTGTTTAAATTTCCAATGTTCTCGAATCTTGATTTTCATCTTATTTTCAGCGTTCGCAGAAAATGTACTTTGAAAAATAAGCATACCTGCCATACAGGTAAAGATAAGAAAGTGTTTCATAACTCTCCGAGAATGTTGCATTGTTCATGAATTTACGGAATGCACATGAAATGCGAGTTCATGAATGTTCGGTGTTTTATTCTGCGTAGAACAGTTTTGCATTTCTTTTGATTGATTGCTACTATACACTCAAATAATAATATCGTATAATCTCGTGAACAAAATATCGCTTTTTAAACTTTCAATCAGCATAACTCTTTTGACGTTCGGGTTCCTGTTCGTCCATTCCTCTTTTCTCCAGCCGGTTATCACATACACATTTGCATTCATTGGAACATCACTCGTTTTTTGCTGGATGTGTTGGTTGATTTTTCGAACTGAACCTCCAAAGAATTATATATTCTACTGTCTTGGGCTCGCTCTTTTAATCCGGTTAAGCTTTCTCACCGTCTTTCCTATCGGCTCGGATGATGTGTACCGTTACATGTGGGATGGAAAAGTACAGACATCCGGATTTAATCCGTACTCGTACGCGCCTAATTCTGATTCGTTGAATCATTTGCATTCGGTTCTGCTTCCGGCATCCGTGAACCACCCTGATATCAAAACTTTGTATTTTCCGTTCAGTGAATGGATATTTTCTCTTTGCTACCAAATGAGCGGCGAAGCAATCTGGGGATATAAGTTGATATTGCTGTTCTCTGAAATCGCAACCATTATTGGATTAATCTTACTCACAAGTCGACTTCACATACAATCCAAGTTTGTTCTTCTTTATGCGCTCTGTCCTTTATCACTTTTTCAATTTGCAATCGACAGCCATCTAGATGGATTAGGTTTTCCATTTCTCATCTTTGGCATCTTAGCATATCTTCAGAGAAAGACTACACTTACTTCGTTTTTACTAGGCCTTTCCATGTCGATAAAACCTGTTGGATTAGTATTGCTGCCGATATTGATCATTCACGAATCTCTATGGAAAAAAAGAATACTTCTCCTGGTTATTCCAGTACTCACCATATCATTTCAGTTTATTCCGTATCTGTTGAATTCCAATCCATTAGAAGCCTTGTTCACATTTGTAAAACATTGGACATTTAATGGTATCGTCTTTGAATCTCTTAATCTCTATTTCTCAGATAATCAAAAAACGAGGCTCATCTGTGCTCTTCTTTTTGGGCTTTTTCTTTTACTCCTCTCCGTAAGCAAAAAGCCACTCTTCGATAAATTGTATCTTTCTATTCTGTTGCTCCTTCTTTTCTCACCCGTCGTGCATCCTTGGTATATTGCTTGGCTCATGATCTTCCTGCCAATCATGCATCGATGGTCCGGTATTCTCTATGTTGCAACAGCGAGTCTGACCAGTCTTACCATTCTCAATTATAAGCTGTTCGGTGTTTGGAAACAGGAACCTATGGTTTTGATAATTGAATATCTGCCGGTCATTGTATTTCTCTTCTTTGAACTCTGGACTCCTCAAAACACTGCGGCTCTGCTTGATAAAAACATGAAAGAATAATTTCATCATACTTCTTCACAACCAATGAAAAGAGAATTTGCTGATATCGACTCTCATTTTTTCAACAACGAGCTATTCATTATATCTTAAGAAGCTGCTTCCACATGAGTGCAGCTGCCCCAAGAATTGCAGAATTCCCCTTGGGCAAACCCGACGGCAATAGCCGTACTTTGTTCTTAAAAATATCGAGAAGATATTTTTCCATATACTTCTTTGTTGGGGAAAATATAAAATCTCCTGCCGCTGCTAATCCGCCAAAAAGAATAATAGCTTCCGGACTTGTGTGAGCGACAGAATCTGCAAGTTTCATGCCCAGATATCGTCCTGTCAATTCAAATGCTTCCAACGCAAGTTTATCTCCGCGCTGAGCTGCTTCAAAAATGCGTTTTGATGTAATTTGCTCGAGACTGATTTCACAAAGTTCACTTGGAGAATCAGGCATTTTGAGAAGTTCCTCAACCGTTCTCCGAATTCCGCTTGCTGATGCGTAAGTCTCTAGGCACCCACGTCGTCCGCAGCCGCACTGACGTCCGTTCGGATCGACAATGGTGTGGCCAATCTCCCCTGCAAAACCATCGTGGCCGTAGATTAATTCTCCATTTGCCACAATGCCGCTCCCAAGGCCTGTCCCCAGCGTAATGACAATAAAATCTTTCATTCCTTTCGCTGCACCAAACAACATCTCTCCCAGTGCAGCAGCATTCGCATCATTTGTCAAGGCAATAGGAATTGAATACCAGCGATGCAACAACGCAACAACATCAACAAATTTCCAACTCAAATTCGGTGGTTGTTCAATGGTGCCTTTGTAGTAGTTGGCATTCGGAGCGCCCAGTCCAATACCCACAAGTTTTAAATTTTCTTTCTTTGATTCAAAGAGAATTTCAGCTTGGTTGTGAAGCCGTTCAAAGAATTCTTCAGCTGGTCGATGCGCTTCTGTCGGCATCTCTCCTTCAGCAAGAAGATTTCCGCTTTTATCGACATAGCCAAATTTCGTGTTGGTGCCTCCGATATCAACACCGAGCACAACTTCTTTTTGATTCATACCAATCCTTTTTTGTATGTGGGGATATGTCCTCTCATTCCATAAATAAAGCCCGAACGTTCAGCGAACCCCCGGGCTTTCTTTCAGACAATGATTCTCTCTTTACATCAGCATGTAGCTGAATCCTAACGCAAGAGTTTGTTTCATTTGTGTCCTCGCCTGCACTTGGGGATCGTTGATAAGACAGACACTCAGGTTCATGGAAAGAAATTTATTCACTTTTGCCGAAAGCGTATTGTCGCTCCGAACAGACGTTCGATCAAAATGCATCACTGGCACAAAGATTTCTAATTTGGCATTGAGAACAACATTTTCCATCACTGTCCATCCGACTTCTGTAACCGATTCCACGCCAAATTCAATTCTCAATTTTTCTACCTCGGAAGTCGTTGTCAAATCATCAGAATATTTACTGGCAAAAGTCTTTGCGATTGTTTCACGCACAGCAGCACCCAATCGTGTCTTAACATCCGGACCGGGCTGATATCCGAAACCCACGGTTTGCATAAGATACGCCGGATCAAAAAAGTTAGAGACCGGCGTGGCGTGTCCTGTTGCATCGTATATGACTCCTTCTGCAAATTGCGTATTCAAGGAGGCGGATGCAAACGGGTTAATGTATGTTCCTATTTTATACGCCAGGACACTTTCCAGATCGATCTTGTCATCCATTTTGCGGATGCTTTGTGTCCCAAGCTTCGCCTGTCCGTAATGGAATTTATACTCATTCACCCATTCGATTACATCTTTCGCGTACGCCGACTTGCCTTCAAGGAATAATGCGTATGCAAGCGCATTCTCACCACCCTGCGACCAATCGGTGAACGATATCTGCGTAATATTTGCACTGATGATCATCGTATGCTTCCACGATGTGTCGGCCAATGCGGGTACCACGGGTTGGGATTCCTGCGCCAGGGCGGCGCTCGCAACGATCAATAACAACAACGATATAATGGTTTTCATAACACTCCTCGTACGGTAAGAGATATCGATACTATTTTAGAACGGTCGTACAATGTCCGCAACGTTTTGCATTAAGAGGGATCACCATCATGCATTCCGGACATTCTTTCGTTGTCGGGCCTGCCGGTACGACTTCCGGCTTCTTCACCAACCGATTCATCGCCTGGATAATCATGAACATTGCAAATGCAACAATCAGAAAATCGATGAAGATATTGATAAACATTCCATATTTAATCACGACAGCTGCGTGATCTGCGGCGGTTTCCTTTATGGTAATGCCAAGACTGTTGAAATCCATCCCGCCAACGAGTACGCCGATCGGAGGCATTAAGATATCATTGACCAGTGAACTGATAATTTTGCCAAACGCTGCTCCTATGATAATACCGACCGCCATATCGACGACATTGCCGCGCATTGCAAATGATTTGAATTCTTTAAACAATGACATACAACCTCCTTGTGTTAATTGTGTGACTGTATTTCTTGAAAAGAAGTCAAATTCCCGTAGGCATGATTAGAATGATTTGTTATGGGAAATTTGTTCAGCGCTGCTAATGTAAGAGGTTTTTTGTTCCTTCTACTTTTTACTTTCTAGCACCACAAAAGCAACAATCGTGTTGTCGGTATGAGAGAGCGAAAGATGCACTGTACATTGGTCCAAAGCCTTGGCAACATCGCGGGATAACAAAATGTGCGGCGCTCCGGATTGATCGTTGACGACTTCGATATCTCTCCAGTGAAACGCCCCGCTCCAGCCAGTGCGCATGGCTTTTGCCACTGCTTCCTTGGCGGCAAACCGCGCACCGAAATGAATGTATGGTTTCTTACGGGTTTTACAGTAGGTCACTTCCATGTCGCTAAACACTTTATCGAGAAACACTTTTCCTTGTTTCTCCAGCACGTCTTTCATGCGCTGCACATCGACTACATCCACACCGATACCGAGAATCTTACTCATACTCGCACTTTCCGATTTTCCTCTTTGACGATATCGATGAGCTGAGTGATGTCGTCAATATCATAATTGGCATGGGATATCTCCGTACCGAAAGTGTTGCCGTACCGTGCAAAAACTGTTTTCATCCCAACTTGTGCCGCACCAAGTACATCGCGTTCCGCCCAATCTCCCACCATGAGAGCTTCACCCGGTTCTATCTGCAGCATCTCTAATACTTTTCGGAATGGCTCCGGATTTGGCTTCCGCACACCGGTATCATCGAATGTGACAACTGCATCAAAGAGGTGATGAAAGTTGAGATAACTGAGACGAAGCCATGCTTCCTTGCTCGGTGCGTCCGAGACAACTCCGAGTTTTAACTGCATTTTCGAAAGCTCGATGAGTGTCATCGTGACGTGCGGATAGGGAACAAGCGCTGCCTCTCGCGCACGGCGGTATGCGATGACGCCGGCGGAAAGAATTTTATGATCGATCTTGCTGAACTCGCGGTAGAGCAATTCATCGAAGACACTTTGGAATTCAATTCCACGCTCATTATAAATCTGATCGATACGCCGGCGGATTTCATCTGTGGAAAGTTTGAGTCCTGCATCGCGCATGGCGTTAATAGCTGCATCGATAGCTTGCTTTTTCATCAACATAAAATCGACTAGTGTATTATCTAAATCGAAAATGACGGCTTTGAGCATGATAACATTCAGCTTTCAGCGGTCAACAATTGACCGTTCATGCGTGGTGCATGAACCAATACATTCTGACCGTTCACCATTTGTTCCCCAGCACTCTCAGCTCTGTTCTAGAATAAATTCCACCGCCAACTCATACCCCCGCGCACCGAAGCCTGCAATAATTCCTTTGCACACCGGTGCAATAACCGACTTACGTCGGAATTCCTCACGTGCATGGACATTACTCAAGTGTACTTCGATGACCGGAACCTTCAACGCAGCAGCGGCATCGCGGATGGCGTATGAGTAATGCGTAAATGCTCCAGGGTTCAGCACGACACCGCCAATGGAACCATCCAGCCCTTTGTGCAGAGCATCGATGATGGGACCCTCGCTATTCGATTGGTAGAATTCTAGTTTCACTTTCGGAAATTTTTCCTTCAACCTATTCTCGATATCCCACAGGGTCATGGTACCATAAATTTCCGGCTCACGTTTGCCGAGAACATCAAGATTCGGTCCGTTGATAATGAGAATGCGCATAATGTTTATCCTTTGCTAAATCTTTAGACAGAAGTCAGAATTCTGAAATCAGAAAGTAAGAATCTCAAATCCAAAGCAATACATCACACACAATATCCAAATTTCAAAGCTCAAATTCCATATTCATTTTGGATATTGTCGTTTGGAATTTGTTTGACAATTGAGATTTGTTTATTGAGATATTCTCCATATTTGTATGGTCTCATGATGCCAATCAGGTTTTTGTTGTACGCGCCAGTTCATCTTCTATGTATTCACGTAAAGCTGGCTTCAGGTACATTTCGTCAATGCCAACTTCTGCAAGTCCTTGCGCCAACACAGATGTGCGGCGTGCCATTGCCAACCGTTTATTGATAACAATGAGGCGTTCCGCTTTCAGCACACAATAGCCGCCATCGAAATCCCCTTTTTCGTAACGGATGGAGATTCCACAGTTGGATGCAAGCTGCTCAAGTTCAGAGAGAATTTGTTCGTGCGTCATCTGTATCTCTTGTTTCTATCGTAATTCTACTATGATGTGCTCATGAAACTTATCGCATTTTGATGTGAGGTGCAATATGACAATGAGCATCAAGCTTTTAGCCTTTAACAATATGTTTTCTGCCTGCTCCCATCTCCTTTTGCCTTTTACCTTTTTCTTTGTTTTCCCCACCATGATTGAATTTCCTTGCCGCTCCAAATCGTCAACACAAAAAAGAGAACTCCGCCCAGGAGATCAACAACATAATGATAACGCAGATAGACTGTGCTTACAATAAGCAATCCGGCAAGGACAGTCATAATCCAGCGTGTCTTGAGCCTATACCAATGACCTACATAAACGATAATGAGTGCGAGCTGCGTATGACCGCTGGGAAAGACATCGCGCTGAACAAACTCTGCTGCGTTTGTCATGCGAAACGAAATTGACTCGCCAGCATTGATGAAATCTCTCATCCACGATGTGAAGAAAAGTCCCGGTAATTCCTTGTTGATTGCATAAAAATCATGAAGCGTGAATCGTGGTCCGATCGCCGGCAATAGAAAATACCCGAGGTAGGAAAGATAAAATCCATACACGACAAGAAATGCACCATGATCGAACTCCTCAATCGTGTGCTTGCGGTAGAGTTCAACACCAAGCATAATGAAAAGAATATAATACGAAAAATACGCGATCTGAAATATTTCGGTCAACACCGGATTGGCAAATTGCATCATCCATTGAGTTGGATTGACACCAAAGGCCCACCGGTCGATGGAAATAAAGAGCCAATCATAATCCATCGGATGAATCGGGCGCACCATCAAATAGATCTCTTTGAAAACAAAGAGAATAAAAGGATACGCGTACAAGCGATGCAAACCGATGAAGAGCCTGGACTTTTTTGTCTCAGCCCAATATGCCAATGTGAAAATTATTGCTATCACCGCTACATCGATGGCAATAATTTCCAGCCAAACAGAAACCCTGCTGAAGAAAATAAGATTGAGTCCGATGAGAAACAATAAGAAGACGATGGAGACAACATCAACGGAAGACAGGTGAGATATTAACTTTTTGGGTGTCATAGTAAAATACGATATCCTTATATCGAAACGTTAAATACTAAACAATACTAAAACTCAAAAAATAAATGAACGAATACCTTAATTTTTCAGTCATTTTGCTTTGTTTAGAGTTTAGGATTTCGAATTTAGAATTTTCTCCAAAGTATTAGCCAAGAGAATAAATTCATCCATGCTCAAATCCTCAGGCCTTTTCTTCAAGTCAAATGGTATCTGATCAAGTACCGTGTCTTCAAGTTTTAAAGATTTCAATCCATTGCGCAAAATCTTTCGCCGTTTGCCGAAGGTTGCGCGGACAATCGAGCGAAATAACTTTTCATCACATTGCGGAAGTTGGTCTTTGAAATTCAATCGCACAACTGCGGAATCCACTTCCGGCTTTGGGTAGAAACAATTCCGCGAAACCTTAAAGAGTATCTCACATTCGGTGTAGAACTGCGTGAAAACTGACAGAATGCCGTATTCCTTATTTTTCGGAAGAGCAACAAGCCGGTGCGCGACTTCCAACTGCATCATAATGGTTGCATCGGTGACAACCATCCGCGAATCGAAGAGCCAAAAAAGAATTTCACTTGTTAAATAATACGGAATGTTACCGACAATTCTGAGTTTTTTCCGATGCTTCTGTGAAATTTCCCGAAGATCAACATCTAACACATTGGCGTGGAGAATGGTCATCTTTACGCCATACCCGTGCTGCAACAATTCTATCGCTCGCTTGTCAACTTCAATACCGATGAGCGTAATCAGACGATCAACAAGATGCTTGGTCAGCGCGCCTTGACCGGAGCCAATTTCGATAACCACGTCGCCGGAAGACAGATGGAGACTTTCCACAATATTGCGGAGAATATTTTCATCCCGCAATAAGTTTTGGCCAAGTGATTTAATGGGTTTGAACACGCGGATTCCCTGATAATGACATGACAATATACCGAAGAGTATGAGGAAGTTCAATGAATTAAGTTGTGGATCAACAATGCGCTTGCTGAAATCCAAAAACCGCAGCATGTTACTTTACAACTGTCAACACTTCCTTCAGTGCATCTCCAAGAATCTGAATTCCCTTTTCGATCTTCTCTTCGGGAGTGTGTGAGTATGCCAATCTGAAATGAGAATTATCCTTCCCCTCCGGATCAAATGTCTTCCCGACAACAAAGACCGCTCCCTTTTCAATGCTCCTCTTGAGTACTATCATTATATCGAGCTGTGGCGGTAATTTCAACCAGATATAAAATCCGCCTTTCGGTTCCGTCCATGTAATTTCTGTTGGAAAATATTTGCGAATCGCAGCAGCCATCGTATCTTTGCGTCTCTTATATATCACACGCATCCGCTCGATGTACTTTTCCATCATGCCGCTTCGCAGGAATTCATTCGCCAAGACCTGCGTAAAGTTGGGAGAACAGGCATCCATCGATTGTTTGACCAGTTCTGCTTTTTGATAAATCTCCTGCGGCACAAGCATCCATCCCAACCGGAAACCGGGACCAAGAATTTTGGAGAACGTCCCCGTGTAACAGATCGTCAGCTCGTTTTCATATAAGGTCTTCATCGGCACAACTCTTTTTCGAGCTTCGTCATCGAAATACAATTCGCCGTACGCGTCGTCTTCAATCAACAGCAGATCGTGTTCTTTCAGCACGGGCACGAGTTCTTTCTTCCGCTGCTCTGTGTACAGCGTGCCGGCTGGATTATGGAAATTCGGTGTGATGTATAAAAATTTTGGAGGCACAGATTTATTTCGATCGAGAAATGCTTTGAGCGATGGGACATCTATACCGTCTTCATTCAGATCGATACCGTGGATGTTCGCTTGATACGATTTGAATGCCGAAATGCCGCCGATGAAACATGGATTCTCCGTCACCACCGTGTTTTCGGGATCGATAAATACTTTGCCGAGAATGTTAATCGCTTGCAACGATCCCGTTGTTATCATCAATTTGTTTGTCTCAACCGGCATGCCTTTCTTTTTCAGATATTCTTTCAGCGATTCAAGAAGCGGTGGATAGCCAGGAGTTGGACCGTATTGAAAAGCCGTTCGCTTGATATCAAGAGGCAAGTGATTGTAAATCTCATCGATCTCTTCCACCGGAAACAGTTCATTCCCCGGCATCCCGCCGGCAAAGGAAATAATGTCCGGGCGGGTTGCAAGTCCCATCAGGTCACGAATCTCTGATGTGCGAAGAGAGGAAACGGCTTTGGAAAAACGAATCATAAACTTATCCAATAATCTCTGATTGAAATCCCAATTATCAATATCCAAATCACAAACAAATAACAAATGACAAACTCAGTAAATTCTCATAAGTGATTATAGATTTGTTATTTTTAATTTTATTGGAGCTTGTTTGGGTTTTGGCATTTGTTTTTTGTGATTTACTTGTTATTAAACTTCATAAACATCGCTCGCCTTCAGTAATTCCAATTTATGCTTCTGCAAAACCGTGATGGTTTGTTGGACCGCTTCGGTTCGGATAATGACTGTCGCACGATCGCTTAGGGCAAATGCGTACATATATTCCACGCTGATTCCTTCGGAGGAAAGAATTTGCAACGCTCTATGCAATCCTCCCGGTTCGTTGGGAACCACCAGACCGATGACCTCTGTAATGTGAACAGAAAGTCCCTTTGCCTTCAGCAATTGTTCTGCTTGTTCCGGCTTGCTGACAATCATCCGGAGGATGCCGTAATCAGCCGTGTCGGCTACGCTGAATGCGGAAATATTAATATGTGCAGAAGCCAGCGCTTCCGTTACTTCGGTCAGGCGTCCTGATTTATTTTCCAGGAAGATGGAAAGCTGTTTGATTTTCATAGGTACCTACATGAGTTTTCTTTTGTCTATCACTCGTTTGGCTTTGCCTTCACTGCGCTCGATGGTTTTCGGTTCAACAAGTTTCACCGACGCATTAATACCCAACACAGATTCTATGTTGTGCTGAATTTTCTTCTTGAGATCTTCCAGTTTTCTGATTTCATCCGAGAACAATTGTCCATCGACTTCCACCCACACTTCCAACACATCGAGATTGTTCACGCGGTCAACGATCAGTAGGTAATGCGGCTTGGTTTCGTTCATCTCCAGAAGCACAGTTTCAATTTGAGATGGAAACACATTGACGCCGCGGATAATGAGCATATCGTCCGATCTGCCCAAACATTTTTTCATGCGAACAAGTGTGCGGCCGCATGAACATTTCTCTGCATTTAATACTGTTAGGTCGCGTGTGCGGTACCGGAGCAGCGGCAAGGCTTCCTTTGTCACGCATGTAAAGACCAGTTCACCGATTTGACCGTACGGAAGCACTTCGAGCGTTTTTGGATCGACAATTTCCGGAATAAAATGATCTTCAAACACATGCAGTCCGCATTGATCCATGCACTCGGACGCAACTCCCGGCCCGATGACTTCGCTCAATCCATAAATATCGATCGCTTTGATTTTCAATTTGCTCTCGATCTCACGGCGCATTTCTTCTGTCCACGGTTCTGCACCGAAGACGCCGGCTTTCAACTTGAATGAACCGATCGACATTCCCGCTTCAGCCATCGCTTCTGCTAGAAAGAGAGCATAGGACGGCGTGCAGGCAAGAATCGTCGAGCCGAAATCCTGCATCAATTGCAATTGACGCTGTGTGTTACCGCCGGACATAGGAATGACTGTCGCACCGATCTTCTCCGCGCCGTAATGCACGCCGAGTCCGCCTGTGAACAATCCGTACCCGTACGCAATATGCAGCACATCCGTCTTCCCCGCTCCTGCAGAAGTAAGTGTACGCGCCACGACTTCAGACCAGATATCGATATCTTTTCGTGTGTATCCCACAACCGTCGGTTTTCCGGTTGTTCCGCTGGAGGCATGCAGCCGAACAACATCCGACACAGGTACAGCAAACAGACCGAAAGGATAATTATCGCGCAAATCTTGTTTGGTGGTAAACGGCAGCTGCCTTAACTGATCCACGCTTTTAATATCGCCCGGTTCGATTCCCTTTTTTTGAAGCAGATACTGATAGAACGGTACACGAGAATAAATTCGTTCTATCATTGCAGATAATCGCTCGCTCTGCAGCTTGGTGAGCTGCTCGCGGTCCATACATTCTATATATTCATTCCAAATCATATCCGCATATTTTTATTGTGTTCGTATAGTGGGATAGTTTAATTAAAGACATTTTTCCGACAAAATAAACTCATTTATATTGACGCTGCGTTTCAGGCTGATTCTCATCCAAATATTTTGCACTTTATTTCTGTCATGGGACATAAAGAGCACATAAAATTGGAAAAGGTGCGACTAAAAATTGTCAGCCACGGCGCCGTGCAAGGCGTCGGGTTCCGACCGTTTGTTTACAAACTTGCCGCAGAAATGCAAGTCAACGGCTGGGTTTCAAATACATCCCAGGGAGTCTTCATCGAAGTTGAGGGTGCAAAAGAAGTCCTCGACCGATTTCTTCTTCGTCTGCAAAAGGAAATCCCGCCGCGCGCATTCATTCAGAGCTTGGAGTTCTCGTTTCTCGATCCGATCGGATTTGAAAAATTTGAAATTCGCGAAAGTGATGCCACTGGCGCCAAAACCACCATCATACTGCCGGATATCACTACTTGCCCTGATTGTTTGAAAGAAATCTTCAGTCCATCGAATCGCCGCTACCTCTATCCGTTCACCAATTGCACGAACTGTGGACCGCGCTTCTCTATTATGGAGGCATTACCGTACGACCGCTCCAACACATCGATGAAAAAGTTCGAGATGTGTCCCGAATGCCGAACAGAGTATGAAAACCCGCGAGACCGGCGTTTTCATGCACAGCCAAATGCATGTCCCAAGTGCGGGCCGCAGCTTCAATTATGGGATATCGGCGGAAAGAAATCAGCTGAACAACACGATGCCTTATTACAAGCAGCTAATGCGATTGAAGCTGGAAAGATTGTTGCCGTGAAAGGTATTGGCGGATTTCATCTTATGATAGACGCGAGGAACGATGAAGCCGTCAGACGTCTGCGCGAGCGCAAGCATCGGGAAGAAAAACCGCTCGCACTCATGTTTCCATCGCTGGAAGATGTGAAAAAAGAATGTGAGGTTAATAAACTCGAAGAACGGCTTTTGCTTTCTCCTGAATCTCCGATTGTGTTATTGAGTAGAATTCAGAAGTCAGGAGACAGAAGACAGAATGAAAATAAAATAGGTACCTCTAACTTTCATCTCCCATCTTCCATCTCAACTTCTGTTGCACCTAACAATCCATACTTAGGATGCATGCTTCCCTATTCCCCCTTACATCACATTTTGATGGGTCAGCTTGGATTCCCTGTTGTGGCTACGAGCGGAAACTTGTCCGATGAACCAATCTGCACGAACGAATATGAAGCACTCGAACGGCTTCATCGAATTGCAGATGTGTACCTTGTTCACAATCGCCCCATTGTACGGCATGTCGATGATTCCATTGTGCGAGTCATGATGGGACGCGAGCTGGTGATACGGCGAGCACGAGGATATGCGCCGTTACCCATTACTGTAAAGACAGAACATGCTGTGTCCCTACTTGCGGTCGGCGCACATTTGAAGAATACCATCGCACTTACATCGGATTCAAATGTTTTCATTTCTCAACATATCGGCGATTTGGAAACAAAAGAATCGCTCGATGCATTTCACTGCGTTGTCACCGACTTTCAGACAATGTACAATTGTAAACCAGAATATATCGTCTGCGATCTTCACCCTGATTATCTTTCCTCAAAGTTTGCCCGGAGTACCGGCATTCCACTTCTAGAAGTTCAGCACCATAATGCACACGTCGCCTCCTGTATGGCAGAGAATCAACTTGAAGGTGAAGTGCTTGGTGTATCGTGGGATGGGACTGGTTATGGACTTGATGGTACGATTTGGGGCGGTGAATTTTTACTCGCCACAAAGACATCCTTTGAGCGCGTTGCGACTTTCCGTCCGTTTCGGCTGCCGGGTGGAGAAAAAGCCATCAAAGAACCGCGTCGTACGGCATTGGGGATGTTGTATGAATTATTCGATGATGAAATCTTTCGTCGACAAGACTTGCCTACATTGCATGCATTCACATCTACGGAACTTGAGCTCCTCAATCAAGTGTTATTAAAGAGAGTGAATACTCCTATCACCACAAGCGTTGGCAGAATCTTTGATGCTGTCGCTTCGCTGATCGGACTTCAGCAGAGAGTGAACTATGAAGGTCAGGCGGCGATGGAGTTGGAGTTCTTAACAAAAAGTGTAGAGAAAGAAGAATGTTATCCCTTTGAAATCGATGAAGCGCCAAATGTAAAATTGGTTGACTGGCAATCAATTCTTGAGGGAATTCTTACAGATATGAAAGATCACATCAGTCGTTCAATCATCTCTGCAAAATTTCACAATACGCTCGTTGAAATTATCATTGCAGTCGCAAAAAAGATTGGCCAACCGCGTGTCGTTCTTTCAGGCGGATGTTTCCAAAATCGATATCTTACAGAACGGGCAGTAAAGCGATTGCAGGAAGAGGAATTTCGACCGTACTGGCATCAACGAGTTCCGCCGAATGACGGAGGGATTGCCTTGGGACAGCTCTATGCCGCTCTTCGTTCACTGAACGCAAATAGATCTTGATTATGGATTCAGGAATGAGAACATTGAAGATGGAAAGGAGTTCATGATGTGTTTAGCAATCCCTGGAAAAGTGGTGGAAATTGACTCAACTGTTTCACCAGTGATGGGTAAAGTGAGCTTTGGCGGCATCAAAAAAGAAGTCTGCCTTGAGCTCGTACCCGAAGTAAAAATCGGTGAATATGTCATTGTACACGTCGGTTTCGCCATTAGCACGATGGATGAAGTGGAGGCGCTTGAAACGTTGAAATTATTTGAACAAATGGGGGAATCAATTGATGAAGAAATTGATCCTGCATAGATGTTTTTCATATCAGCTGAATCATCATTTTTTTTGTTCCCTTGTCCGTCCTCACATTTCATAGTTGCACTGTGAGAAGGTTTTTGTTAGTATTGATAGTAGTACATAGAAAGAGGGGTGCCTCATCGCCAAATTTCAATCACTTATATTCCAAAAAAACATTGAGGGAACGTGCGGTTCATAGATGAATTCCGTAGCGGTAAGACAGCCGCAGCATATATTGAACGTATCCATGCTGTCAGTACTCGTCCATGGACAATTATGGAAATCTGTGGTGGACAGACACATACAATCGTCAAATCCGGAATTGATGATCTGCTTCCTTCCTCACTCACATTGGTTCATGGACCAGGCTGTCCGGTCTGTGTTACTCCTCTCGAAATCATCGATAAAGCTGTAGCAATTGCTTCACAGGCCAATGTTCTCTTCACATCATTTGGTGATATGCTGCGAGTACCCGGTTCGGAGAAAGACTTGCTCACTATCAAAGCACAAGGCGGCGATGTGCGCATTGTCTACTCTCCTCTTGATGCAGTAAAACTGGCACAACAGAACCCTGATAAAAAAATTGTATTCTTTGCCGTCGGTTTCGAGACCACGGCACCGGCAAATGCCATGTCTGTCTGGCAAGCAGCACAGCTTGGATTAAAAAATTATTCGATTCTGTGTTCGCATGTGCTTGTGCCGCCGGCGATGGAAACAATTCTTTCTTCGCCGGCAAATCGCGTGCAAGGATTTCTCGCTGCAGGCCATGTCTGCACAGTCATGGGATATGAAGAATACATTCCACTTGCAGCAAAATATCGCGTTCCGATTGTTATTACCGGATTTGAACCTGTCGACATTCTTCAAGGGATTCTTATGACGCTGCAACAGCTGGAAGAAGGCCGCTCAGTTGTTGAGAACCAATATTCACGGTCTGTACGGCGGGAAGGGAATCGTCCTGCACAAGAGCTGATCTATAAAATATTTCAGATAACCGATCGCGCATGGCGCGGCATTGGAATAATCCCAAAGAGCGGTTATCAATTACGCGAAGAGTTTTCTTTATTTGATGCAGAAAAATTATTCGATGTTGCGACTATTCAGACACACGAGTCGCCGCTGTGCATTGCAGGTCAAGTGATGCAAGGGCTGAAGAAACCGCACGATTGCTCTGCATTTGGTATACAATGTATACCAGAACATCCACTCGGAGCACCCATGGTTTCCTCCGAAGGAGCGTGCGCAGCATATTATCACTATGGAGCAAAGCGTCAGTGAAACGATATTCAATGCAGAAGATTTTGCGGAATGACTTCTGAGCATTAAGAAAGGATACGGCACATGAAAAAACGTCTACTCAGCCGGACAACCCCTTGGTTCCTCATCACTGTATTCGTGCTCATAGTAGTAGGTACTCTCATTACCGGTTTCCTTTTCTATCAAGTGCAGCAGAAGCGTATTAAGTCGGAAGCACAAAACTACCTCGCCGCCATTGCAGATTTAAAGGTGAGCCAAATTGCTCAATGGCGCCGTGAACGAATCGCAGATGGTGAACTACTTTTTAACAACCTCCCTCTCTTGAGAACGGTTGAAGCATTCTTGAAATCTTCTGTCAAAGCCGATCGAAAGCAAGAACTTCTCACAGTGATGAAATCCTTTCAGATCAAAGTCGGATATGAATCCTCCATCCTTTTCGACGCAAAAGGAAAAGTCCGGCTTGCGGTGTCACGCTATGGTGATTCAGTTGGCACTCAAGCTCAATCATTATTTCAAAAAGTTCTTCGTCGACGAAAAGTGATCCTTTCAGATTTGCACAAATCAGGACCGTTCCCTATTCCGCACATGGACTTGATGGTGCCTCTTTTTTCCCCGGATCGAAATGACAGCACTCTTATCGGTGCGTTTATGCTGCGCATCGATCCACAAATAATTCTCTTTCCACTTATCGAAACATGGCCAACATTAAGCCGCACGTCTGAGACATTATTGTTTGAACAAGACGGAGACAGCATCGTCTATTTAAATGAGCTTCGTCATCGAAAAAATACGACGCTGACATTACGCCTGCCAATTTCTAACGAACAGCTTCCTGCTTCAATGGCAGTCCGCGGTATCAAAGGAGTCGTAGAGGGTACTGATTATCGCGGTGTTCCTGTGCTTGCAGCGATTAGACCTATTCCCGATTCTCCTTGGTATATGAATGCAAAAGTTGACCAAGAAGAAATTTATGCGCCTCTTCGTTCACAAGTATGGATTGTGATCATTGGGATGCTCCTCCTCATTCTATCAGCTGGCAGTATTATCGGTTTCTGGTGGCGGTATCAACGCGCCATATTCTATCGCGACAAATATTTGGCGGAACTTGAGCGCCAAGCTCTCGTGGAGCACTTCGATTATATTATTAAGTATACGAATGACTGTATCTTATTAATCGATATGAATGGAAAGATCGTTGAAGCCAACGACCAAGCGTGCAGGATGTACGGCTACACACGGGAAGAGTTATATCATTTATATATCCGCGACCTCCGTTCGCCAAAAACCCGCTCTCAGGTTGATGGGCAAATGAGACAGGTTGAAGAGCAAGATGGATTGCTGTTTGAAACAGAGCATGTGCGAAAAGATGGCACGGTGTTTCCTGTTGAAGACAGTTCGCGATTCATCAAGATTGAAGGGGTGCGGTTCTATCAAAGCATCGTTCGTGATATTACTGAGCGCAAGCTGGCAGAACTGGCAGTGCGTGAGAGCGAACGAATGCTTTCTCTTCACATTCAACAAACACCGCTTGCATTTATCGAGTGGGATACCAATTTCCAAGTAATAAAGTGGAATCCGGCAGCGGAAAGAATCTTTGGCTATGCAGTTGCTGAAGCAATCAGTCAACATGCTAATTTTATTGTACCTCAAAAATTCAGGGAATATGTGAATCGAGTGTGGAATGACCTACTGGAACAGAAGGGAGGCAATCGAAGTACAAACGAGAATATTACAAAAGGTGGTCGAACGATCTTCACCGAATGGTATAACACACCCCTGACGAATAGTGATGGCAATGTCATTGGAGTTGCGTCAATTGTGGAGGACATCACCGAGCGTAAACAAGCAGTGGAGGCAATACGTAAAAGTGAGGAGAGATTTAAAAATTTATCTGATTTATTGCCGCAAATTGTTTTCGAAATGGATGAAAAGGGAAATTTGACATTCGTCAATCGTCAAGGATTCAAAACTTTCGGCTATACAGAAGAGGATTTTGCTAAAGGCTTGAATGTCTTTCAAATAATTGCTCCACAAGATAGAGACAGAGCATTAGGGAATACACTCAAGCGATTGAATGGAGAAGAAATAGGACAACAAGAATATTTAGCAACCAAGAAAGACGGCAGTACGTTTCCGATGAATCTGTCTACTAATAGAATTATGCAGGAAAATAAGCCTATAGGCGTGAGTGGGATCGCCATAGACATTACCGATCACAAACGAGCAGAAGAGACGCTGCGCAACAGTGAAGAGCGTTTCCGACGATTAGTTGGATCAGTGACCGATTATATTTATTCCGTGAAGCTTGAATCTGGTCGTCCTCTTGCCACATCCCATGCTCCGGCATGTGTATCAGTAACCGGCTATACGGCGGAGGAATATGTAGCCGATCCGGATCTTTGGTTTCGAATGATCTATGAAGAAGACAAACAAATTGTAACAAATCTTACAGAAAAAATACTTTCTGGATTTGATGTACTGCCTCTCGAACACCGCATCGTTCACAAAAACGGTTCTCTCCGATGGGTGAAAAATACACCAGTGCTCAAACGAAACGCCAAGGGCGTTCCTATCGCTTATGATGGTTTGATTGAAGATATTACCATGCAAAAACAAGCAGATGAAGTTCTGCGTGAGAGCGAAGAGACAGCACATGCACTCCTGAATGCACCAAGTGATGCAGCGTATCTCTTAGATACTGAGCGGAGAATTATCGCTGTGAATGAAGCTGGCACTCGGAGATTGGGAAAAAGCGTCGATGAATTGATTGGTGCTTGTGTTGACGACTTTATATCGCCGGAATTAGTAAAATCAAGAAGAGCATACATCGATGAAGTTCTTCGTTTATGCAAACCGGTTCACTTTGAAGATGAGCAATTGGGAATACATTTAGAAAACTCACTCTATCCTATCATTGATGCACAAAGGAACGTAACAAGAATCGCAGTTTTTTCGAGAGACATCACCGAACGCATACAGACAGAGGAGGCGCTGCGGCAAAGTGAATCTCTCTTCAAAATGTTGGTCGAGTCCTCGCCTGTTGCTATTGCCGTCTTCTCCGGACCATCAAAGAAGCTCGAGTATGTCAGTGATAAATTCGCAGGACTTTTCGGGTATGACAAAGAAGATATTCCTTCGATGGATGCGTGGTGGCAACTTGCGTATCCGGTTGAGGAATATCGCAATCAGATCGAAATAAAATGGTGCGAGACTCTTGTAGAAGCGCAGCGCGGAGGGAGTGTCGTTGAACCGCTGGAATCTGTCGTCACGTGTCAGGATGGTTCTACAAAGTACATCGAATCTACCTTTACATCGATTGGTGAAGATACTCTCGTCTTTTTCACTGATCTCACGCAGCACCGCTTGGCACAAGAAGCACTCCGCCAAACCCATGCATTCAATGAATTGCTTATCCAAACGATGCCCTTCGGAATGAACATTGTTGATGAAGAGGGGAATATTTTATTTGTCAGTAAAGCTATGAAGGAAATGCTTACTGTTGACGTAGTAGATATGTGCTGCTGGAAAGTGTATAAAGACGATAATCAGCAATGTGTTGACTGTCCGTTACGGAAAGGGATCACCTTCGGAAAGCCTGATGTTATCGAAGTCACGGGAATCTTAGGCGGCAAAATCTTCCAGATCAGTCAAGTTGGAATGATGTACGAAGGGAAAAAAGCGATACTGGAAGTCTTCCAGGATATCACAGAACAAAAAAAGCTCCATCAAGAATTAATACAATCTCAAAAACTTTTAAGCATTGGCACGATGGCGGGCGGTATTGCGCATGACTTTAATAATATCCTCGCAATTATCCTCGGGTATTCCTCCCTCCTTCATTCAATTAAAGATAATCCTGAAAAATTCTCCCAAGGAGTGACTGCCATAAGGCAGGCCGTCGATCGGGGCGCAGGGCTTGTCCGGCAAATTCTCACATTCGCTCGCAAAACCGATATCTCATTCGAACCACTCAGCGTTTCCGAACTTGTGAAGGAATTAGTATCGATGCTGCAACAGACCTTTCCCAAAATCATTACCCTCAACACAAGTATAGAAAAACACCTCCCATACATCAAAGCAGATCATACACAAATACATCAGGCACTTCTTAATTTGTGCGTCAATGCACGTGATGCAATGCCAAATGGCGGCGAGATATCCATTGCGATAGAAAAGGTAACCGGCGAGAAATTGAGAGGGCGATTTCCCTCTGCAACGAACCCATGGTACATAAGCCTCAGTGTTTCCGATACCGGAATGGGAATGGATGAGGCAATTCGCAATCAGATCTTCGATCCGTTCTTTACAACAAAAGAGAAGGGAAAAGGAACCGGTTTGGGTCTGTCTGTTGTCTATGGTATTGTACAAGCACACCATGGTTTTGTCAATGTCGAAAGTACTCTTGAACGCGGAACGACATTCTTTCTCTATTTCCCTGTACCACAAGAAAGCAGTGCTGCACTCGAATCTCATGAGCAAGCGGTAGAGCAGATTTCCGGCGGGAATGAAACGCTTCTCTTTGTTGAAGACGAGACTCTTCTGCTGGATATGGTGCAAATCCTTCTCGAATCAAATGGGTACACCGTGTTCACCGCAAAGGACGGAGAAGAAGCCGTTCACGTGTATCAACAGCATGCACATGAAATTGCGCTTGTTATCAGCGATATGGGATTACCAAAGTTGACAGGAGTGTCTGAATTCGAGAAACTGAAAGAAATCAATCCTGCCGTAAAAATTATCTTTGCCAGCGGATATTTTGAACCTGATAGCAAAGCCAAATTGGAACATGAGGGGGCAAGGGGATTCCTCCAAAAACCGTATGTCATTGAAGAAGTTCTTTTAAAGATTAGGAAGGCATTGGACACAAACTAAGATTTCGGGAGCTGAAGAGTTGCACGAGAGAAAGAGAAATAAATCATCATGAATGAAAATCCCATGAACCTGAATGATGGCTTCACGTGCCCGTTGCCGCTGATGGAGTACAAGAATGTTCTGCTGGCACACGGCGGCGGTGGCAAGCTCTCGCACCAGATGATCCAAAAAATATTTATATCACAATTTAAGAACGATCTCCTCGATCCATTGCACGATGGTGCAATGTTCACTTTTGGCGCCACACGATGTGCTTTCTCGACCGACTCGTACGTCATCAATCCCATATTCTTTCCCGGCGGCGACATCGGTACTCTCGCCGTCAATGGAACGGTAAATGATCTCGCCATGTGCGGCGCACGTCCGCTGTACCTTTCCTCCGCTTTCATTATTGAAGAAGGATTGCCGATGGAAGATTTATGGCGCGTGGTGCTCTCGATGAAGCAGGCAGCGGATGCAGCCGGCGTACAGCTCGTAACCGGCGATACGAAAGTCGTGGACCGCGGTAAGGGAGATAAACTGTTTATCAACACGTCAGGTATCGGTATAATTCCGGATGGAGTTCAAATCAATCCGAAGCTTGCGAAACCAGGCGATAAGATTATTCTGAGTGGATCGATTGCTGAGCATGGTATTGCGATCATGTCGGTACGGGAAGGCTTAGAGTTCGAGACACAAATAGAAAGCGATTGTGCTCCATTAAACGGATTGGTAGAAACCATGCTTGCAACAAGTAAGGAAATTCACGTTTTGCGCGACCCCACACGCGGCGGTGTCGCATCTGCGCTGAACGAAATTGCTGAAAGTGCACAAGTTGGTATATCTATAAGAGAAGAGCACATCTCAGTGAGCGAGGAAGTTCGTGGCGCTTGTGAGATACTCGGTTTTGATCCGCTCTACGTTGCCAACGAAGGGAAACTGATAGCCTTCGTTTCAGCAGAGGCAGCCGACATTGTTTTGAAAGCCATGTGTGCTCATCCTCTTGGTAAAAATGCGATGCTGATTGGCGAAGTTGTTGCCAATCATCCTGGTACGGTGATCATGAAAACACGCATCGGCGGCTCGCGCGTCGTGGATATGCTTTCCGGCGAGCAGCTCCCGAGAATTTGTTGATGATTATATCTCTAAAACACAAAAAGCCGGATTCATCATCCGGCTTTTCTTTGCAATACGTCTGCGGGTTCTTATTTAACAAGAAGCATTTGCTTCATCGCAGTATAACCTTCCGCTTCTAACCGATAAAAATATACACCGGAGGCCATGTTCGACGCAAGAAAGTGGGCAGAATGATTTCCTGCCGATTGAAACCCATCTGCCAGCGTTGTCAATTCTTTCCCCAGGATATTATAGACACGCAACTTTACATATGAGGCTTTTGAAAGAGAATAGGAAATCGTTGTACTTGGATTGAACGGGTTGGGATAATTTTGATTCAACGAAAATATTTCTGGTTTGTTATTATCTTGTCCCTCAACGGCTGACGAATTAGAGAATGCAAGATTGTCTACGAGCATCCACGAACCAAGATGATAATCGGATCCCGTTACCGGACCATTAATCGATACATTAAGAACACACCAGTCTGGTATATCCAGTGTCGAATATGCAAATGGGACATTGAATGAATGCCAACCTGATGCTGCGCCAAGTACTGCGGCTCCAACTGCAACCCCAGTGCCGTTCACTCCTCCTTTGTAAAGAACAAAGTCGAGAGCGAATCGATCGCCCCCAACAGGAGAAAACTGATAGTTCCCGGTTACCGACACATACGTCTGACTGATAGAAAATCCTGTTCCTCCCGGCCCAGATTGCACGAATGGCTCAAGTAAAGCGCCACTAATAGGAATAGTAACGACTTCACCCCGTACCGACGACGATCCTTCGAATGCTGTCGAGGATTGTGTTATGTTAATTACTAAGCCATTAATATTGGAAGAAACCCAGCCATCAGGATTTCCACCAGTCCAATTTTCAAATCCTGCATTGGGAATTTGGGCAAACGCACTTTGCAAAATCAAGCAAAGAAAAAAAGTTAACACAATTTTATACATATCTATCCTCCTATGGTATGGTACAATATATCAATTTTTCCTTACAACGAAAATCCATGAGACCTGGTTCTCCTTATTTCATCTTAGAAACAATATCACGCATGGCACTCTTAGGAAGCATAACGCCAAGCATCTTCAATTTCACAAAATCTTCATGATAAAAATAATACCCAGGATGAGAGTTGTTGCGCGACCCGGAGCCGGAGTCTTTTATCAAATACCAGTCGTTTCCGTTCTTTTCTGTATAACCGACAATATGAATACCGTGATCATCCCCTGTCGTTCCATTTTTGAAACGAAAGATTCGGGATGATTCATCAATAAATTGCGGAGGAATATCGAATGTGGGTATAACAGCTATACCTGCATGACCATTAATACCCGGTTCTGAGACATCTCCGCCTATAGACATGGTATAATCTGTGCGAATTGCATTCTTTATTGCAGACATAAAATCACTCAGAGGAACATTGAAGTATGCTTTGCTATGCCACCAGTTATCAGGAACATCATACTCCGTCCATTGATAATACGGCCGGTCGGCGAATGATACAAGCTCGACATATTCGTCAAGGTTGAGTTTCACTACTTTTTCAAGGTACTCTCGTGGTGTCATCTCTTTCCCATTGATGGAAAATTTTTCAGGCGGTGCACCAATATAATTATTGAGAATAGCTTTTACCACCCGCTCGACAGCTTCCACATCCCAAGCGTTCGACGCTTTAACTGATTTTAAATATGCATCGAGTTCCGCAAACATTTTACTATGATCATGGAACGGCTGACCGTTCAGCATGCCTGTATAAGCAGACGCAGGAACAATTCCATGGTTCTTCCAAATTCGTATCACCGCATCGGACTCAGAGCCTTCACCAAATTCCTGTTTTCCGCGTGCCAGGACATACCCGCGCGCTTTCTCTACATACTCCCAGTAAACCGTATACAGCTCAGACAATTTAATTTCATGTTTACTCAGTCTATAGATCTCAGACTCAAAGAACGAAGTTGTTGAAAAACACCAACACATCCCAGACACAGCCTGTGATATGGGCCGATTGTGCCAATATGACTTAAACTCCTGTATCGAGTGAGGAGGATTGAATGCCTCGAAATCTATGGCGATCTCTTTCTTGCCGGTGGTGTCCTTCTTATAAAATGTATCGAGTGAAGTTTTAATAGAATCGAAAAATTCATTCTTTTTCTCAATGAACACCGCGGTATCACGGTGTGTCGGTTGGGCAGACATTAAAATAATTGCTACTGTATTCAACGATAAAAAAAGGCAAACACTTTTTTTCATAATACTCTCCAATATAAATTCACACCACAAATGGAATAAACATTCGTGTCTTTTGCATATAGGTGATGTATTCGTTGCCAAATTTTTCTACCATTTCTTTTTCCTCTCGCTTTGCGGTAGCTATCAGCGCAACAAAATTAACGAAAGCAAGAAGAGCAGTAATAATCGAAATGTCTTTTAGAAATATTCCTGTCCCTAAAAACAGAAGCGAAGCATACAGAGGATGGCGAATAAAGCTGTAAAGCCCGACTGTAACGAGTTTTGATGTATTTTCGAAATCGCCTTGTGGTTTACCAATAAGACGCAGAAGGAGAAAACCCAAGACAGCGAACACGATAGAAACAAGTAGTAATATCCACGAGATGAGTTGGTTCCATACAAGAGGCTGATCGAACCAAACCGGAGCATTGAGAAGCACTAACAAGAGAATACTCTCAAATGCAAAAAAGCGCGGGATGCCGTGAGAACGCTTCTTTTTAATGGAGAATTGCAGCGTAAAGATACTTATTCCCATTGTGCCGATGACGAAGAGAACAAGAGATGCTGTATCCATAGGTTTTCTTATATGTACGTCGAACGTAAGTTCGACGTACAAGAATTACCGTTTCAGTTCATCAATGAGATTGCCGCTTTGATCCCGAATATGAACAAGCAAGGACATCTCCCCGGGCAGTGCATGTGTTGCACAAGCATTGCATGGATCGTACGCTCGGAAAGCCATCTCGATCATATTCAAAAGTCCGTCATTTACTTTGCCGCCATGAATGAGTCCCTTCGCCGCTTTGTCAATACCCATGGCAATCCGTGCACCGTTGTGCGCTGTGGCAACGATGAGATTTACCTTTGTAATCAATCCTCGTTCATCTGTCTCATAGTGATGGATCAGTGTGCCGCGCGGCGCTTCAACAATACCGACACCGACCGTTGGCGTCTTCGTGGGAATAGTGCGAATATCTTTGCTCGTAATTTCAATATCATTCACGAGTTCAACACATCTCTCTGCGGCCTGCAGCATTTCTACCACGCGTGCCCAGTGGTTGGCAAGTGTCATATGTACCGGTTTTCCACCGAGAGTTTTATAAAGTTCATCGCATGCCGTTTGAGCTTCGGCAGTCGCCATACCATCGGATGCATTGAGACGTGCCAGCGGAGCAACAGAATACACACCGCTCTCGGCTCCATCGATAAATCCTTTCCATCCGATTTGTTTGAGGTACGGGAACTTCACATAACTCCACGGCTCAACCTGTTCAGCGATGTAATCAAGATATTGTTGAGGAGCAAATTTTAAAAATTCTTTTCCGCTCGGATCGACAACCCTAACCTTACCATCGTAGAAATTTACTCTGTTGTTTTCATCTACCAAACCCATGTAATATGTCTTGTGAGTATAGGTATCAGATGTAATCATTTTGACGTAGTCGTCGTTCTTTAGTACAATATCTTTAAATACTTGCAACGTAAACTTTGCAAACTCGAGTCCGTCTTTTGCAACTTCTTTAAACTTCGGCAAATCTTCCAGTGCAATTCCTTTTGCCACACCGCCTGGCAAGCCGAAGACCGGGTGAATCACTTTCCCGCCAAGATAGCTGATGAGTTCACGTAATCGTCGCCGCATCGAGATCACTTTCTTACCGACATCGATTCCAACTTTGCCAATCACACCGACGATATTGCGCAGTTCTTTTGGTGCATCCGGACCAACGATGAAATCAGGACCGCCGAGAATGTACACATGGAGTGCATGGTCTTCGAGCATAAAAAGATTATAAATCAATTCGCGGATTTTCTTTGCTGCAGGCGGAGGGTCAACTTTATACAGATCATCCAGTGCTTTTGTTCCGGCCATATGATGTGCAGTGGGACAAACGCCACAGATGCGGCTGGTAATTTGCGGCATATCTTCAGCAGGACGTCCTTTCGAGAAAATTTCGAAGCCGCGTAACTCAGGAATCTGATAGTAAGCTTTCGTCACCTCGCCTTTGTTATCGAGAAAGATGTCGATCTTCCCGTGACCTTCGAGCCGTGTGATAGGATCAATCGTTATACGTCGCGTTGTCGTTGTGGCTTCCATTTTAATTCCTTGTATTAACCAGTTATTGCATCACTGCATAGACGAAATAGGTTTGCGTGCTTATCCTGCATCTTTTGAAGAACTATCGCCTAAAAATTTTTTCTCCTTAAGAGTGATACTGGTAAACCGTATCGATAGAATGTGCCGACAGGGTCGGGGATAGTTGCCAATGTCTCATCGATACCTTTTTCATCTTTTGCCTCGACTTGTGAAGCGAGAGCGGAGAGAATCTTTGCACCTTGGTCTTTTATTCGAGATGGAGGTCCGAAACAGCCTGTGCATGGCATATTCCCTGAAATACAAACACCCTCACATCCGCCGCGGGTCGCCGGTCCCATGCAGAGAATGCCCTGAGCCAGCAAGCATACTTTCGGATCGATCTGCATCCAATGCGGTCGTTTGAATTCCGTGAATTTCAAATCACTTGGTTTTGTATCTTTCTTCGGGCATTCATCGCAAAGTGCAATATCCGGAGCGAGAACAGCTCCTTTCTCCGGTAATTTGCCGGAAAGGAGTACTTCAAGTGCTTGCTTCAGCAACTTCGGTGTCGGCGGACATCCAGGCAAATAGTAATCGACATCGATGACCTGATCGAGCGCGCGAACGACATTGAAGAAATTTGGAAGCGTGACGGTACTTCCGTTCGTGATAACTTTAAGTTCCGGTCGTGTTTTCTGTGGATTCACCGTCGAAGGAGATTCTTCATACACGTATCTGAGCACTTCCTCTCGCTCGAATTGGTTGGCAAGCCCGGGTATTCCACCGGTGTGTGCACAGGAGCCATACGCAATAATAAGTTTGCTCTTTTTCCGCATGAGCTTTGCCATCTCTTCCTGTTCTGAAGTTCGAACCGCTCCGTTCACCAAAGAGACAAGAATAGAACCATCTGCCATAGCTTCGACATCTTTTTTCTTAAAGTCCATCGCAACAGGCCACATAACAATGTCTACCGCCGCAACCACATCAAGAATACTCTCGGCGAGATCGACAACTGATTCTTCACAACCCCCGCAGGAGGCACACCAATAGAAAGCAACTTTCGGTTTATCAGGCATGGATGGCTTCCCCCTTTCCGTTGATTTCATGTTCAAGCGATTCCAGCTCCTTATCCCACTCTGCAAATTTCTTCGGCAGTCCAAGCGGGCCAAGTGCACGCACTTGCTCCGTCATCTCATTGATAACGGTCTTGACTCGTTCGCCTTCGGATGCAGATATCCATTCGAGACGAAATCTTCTTTCTTCGATTCCCATATCTTTCATCATCCGTTTGAGCAGTTGCATACGACGGAGCGCTTTGTAGTTGCCTTCCATATAATGGCAGTCGCCGGGATGGCAGCCGCCAATGAGAACACCGTCGGCTCCTTTGGAAAAAGCATCAAGAATGAATTGCGGATCGACTCGCCCGGAGCACATCACGCGTATGATGCGCGCATTGGGCGCATATCGGATTCTTGATACACCGGCCAGGTCTGCCGCAGTGTACGTGCACCAGTTGCAAAAGAAAGCAACTATGCGCGGTTCCCAGCTATTGGTGGGTGTTGGTTGTTCAATTGTTGATACCATCATTCCTTCTCCATGTTCATTTTTCAGCAACATGCTGGTGATTCCATCTTCAACAAGCCATCGATCTCGCTGAAGATCATCTCATCTTCAAATAAATTCTGCTTGATAGCACCCGATGGACATGCCGCAACGCAAGTTCCACATCCCTTGCACAATGCTTCGTTGATGACTGACTTCTGTTTTACTTCGTCGCGTGTGATGGCGCTGAACGGGCAAATAGTAAGACACGTTCTACACCCTGAGCACTCTTCCTCTACCACATAGGCAGTGTTTGGTTCAAGCTCGACCTCACCTTTGTCGATAAGAGCTAGCGCTTCGCATGCAGCAGCACCGGCCTGAGCAACAGTATCCGGTATATCCTTAGGTCCCTGGCAACAGCCGGCGATGAAAATACCGTCAGTAAATGTGTTCACAGGTGCAAGTTTGGGATGGCGTTCAAGGAAGAAACCCTCCGTCGAACATGAAATGTTAAATAATCGCCGCACATCCTGCGCATCTGCATGCGGTTCAAGCCCAACTGCCAGCACAACCATATCCACTGGAATTTTCAGCACGCGGCAGATAAGCGTGTCTTCTGCTTGGACGATGAGACGTCCACTCGTGCCATCCGTAATATCTGGATAGACATCGGCAACCTTGCCGCGAATGAGGTGAACACCTTCTTGCGCAACACGATTGTAAAATTCCTCCATCATCTTGCCTGGTGCGCGCATATCGATATAGAAGTTGTATATATCCGCTTCCGTCCGCTCATGAATCAAGTGAGCCAATTTGAGCGAATACATACAGCAGACACGCGAGCACCAGCGGTTGGTGTTCTCATCTCGTGAACCAACGCAATGGATGATAGCGATGGATTTCGGCTTCTGACCGTTGCGCAGTTTAATCTCTCCACCCGTTGGACCGCTGGCGTTGATCAAGCGCTCAACTTCCAAAGCTGTATAAACATTAGGATAGACACCGTAACCGTAATACGGAATTTTATGTGCATCAAAAACTTGAAATCCGGTCGCAAGTATGATAGTGCCGACCTGAATTTCTTCCATCTTTTCTTTCTGCTTGAGATCGATAGCATTCCGGTCACCGCATACTTCAATGCACGTCTTTTTACATTTACCTGACTTGAAATCGATGCATGTTTCCGGATCAATGAGCACAACCTGCGGTGTTGCTTGTGGGAATGGAATGTAGACCGGCTTCCGCTTGCTCAATCCCAAATTAAACTCATCCGGATATTTCCCATCCTTATACACACATGCCTCAATGCACTCAAGACAGCCAATGCATAGTTCTTCATCAACAAATCTTGGTTTACGCTTCACCGTTACATTGAAGCTACCGACGAAACCATTTACCTTTACAACTTCGGAGTACGTCCACAGGGTTATATTAGGATGAGAACGTACCGCAGACATTTTAGGGGTCAGAATACAAGCAGCGCAGTCCAGCGTCGGAAATGTTTTATCGAACTTCGCCATGTGCCCACCGATGGTCGGCTCGCGCTCTACCAGTGTGACTTTCTTACCGGCATTTGCCAGTGATAGTGCAGCGTGAATACCTGCAATACCGCCTCCAACTATCAAGACATGAGGATTAACAGGTACTGATTTCGGTGTGAGAGATTTATGCAGTGCGACGCGCTGTATCGCAGCGTGCATGAGCGCTTTTGCTTTTTCCGTTGCAGCAGCTTTGTCGGAATGGACCCACGAAACGTGTTCCCGTATATTAACCATCTGGAAACAGAATGGATTGAGTCCTCCTTTTTCGACTGCTGTACGAAATGTGTGTTCGTGCAGCAACGGTGAACACGATGCTACAATAATGCGATTCAGTTTATGCTCTTGAATATCTTTCCGAATCAGTTCTTGTCCCGGATCCGAGCACATATATTTGTAATCTCGTGACAACACGACATTCGGCATTGATGCCGTGTACTCAGTGACGGCTTTTACATCGACCATGGCAGCGATGTTCACGCCGCAGTGACATACATAACATCCTATTCGTATTTCTCCGTTTTCTCTTGCCATATTAAAATTCTCCTAATGACTCCGCTAACAATTCCATAATATCTCGGACTATCATCTTGTTCTCATATCCAAGCACCTTGAGAGCATCTTCAAACCGCGAGACTTCATTCGGACACGAAACCGCCAGCACGTCAGCGCCGGTGGCAACTGCCTCTTTGATGCGTCGATCGGAGAGCCGCTCCATACCTTTGCTCTTATAGTATGTATCTAACCACATTCCTCCACCGCCCCCACCGCAGCATTGTGTGTTAAGATGGTTGTGAGTCATTTCTACCAATTTGATTCCAGGAATAGCCCCGAGCAAGACACGCGGCTCCTCATAGAATCCATTATGCCGACTGAGACAGCAGTTATCATGATATGTGACAGTGTAGTTCAGTTTCTTCGTCAAATGAGGTTTCAGTTCTGCAAGATGCTTGGTAAAGTACGTAGTGGTATGATCCGACGGATAATTGAAGCCATGAACCGGGTAGAGGTATTTAAAAGCGTCGTATGCATGTGCGCCATTGGTGACAATTTGATTGAACTGGTATTTTCGGAACACTCCCATATTCCGTTCGCGCAACGTATCGAAGAGACCTGCTTCACCAACAAGTCGTGCACACTCACCTGCGCAGCGTTCTTCGTTGCCGAGGATTCCGAAGTCTGCCTTGATTGCGTGGAAGAGCTTTACAACTGCACGGCTTGCATCTTGTCCACGCGGATGGTAGGAAGGATTGCACTCGACGAACCAGAGAACATCCACCGGTTTCGGATCGTCCGGCAAAATACGAATAGGAAGATCGATTGTCTTCACCCAGTCCGCGCGCTTTCGCGGCGAAAATCCCTCCGGATTTCCATAGCGCATCATGTTCTGGAGTGCTGTTTGCAATTCTGCCGGAACCTCCGGCAACCGAGCGAACATCTCCTCTTTGATCAATGGCAATAAAACTTCCGTCAGGTGGATGCCGCGAGGACATTTCGCCATACACGCATAGCAAGCGACACAGTTAAGCAGACTATTCGATTGAAATACTTCCTCAATCAATCCCGCACGCAACATTTCGATGATGCGCCGCGGTGGATATGCCATATATTCACCGTAGGGACACGTGCCTGCACATATTCCACACTGAATGCATGATAAAACCTTCTGGCCCTCCGGCGTGCTGAAGAGATTTTCTAACGTCAAGTTGTCTGCCGATTCTACAGTCACTTCATTTGTTTTCATTGCATTCATTCCTTCTATCAATGCTCTAATGCTTCCCATACAAGTTCGGAAATATCCCGGACTATAATTTTTGTTTCATTTCCCGTCGTTTTCACGGCATCTTGGAACATCACGACATCTTTTGGGCAAGCGACAACCATCACCTCTGCCTGGGAAGCCAAGACAGCCTCACGCACGCGGCTTTCCGATGGGCGCTCTTTGATACCAGTACTATCCTGCATCCAGATTCTTCCGCCACCGGCCCCGCAACAATAGCTTTTTGCACCGTTGCGCGGCATTTCTGTTAATTGGGCTCCTGTTGCCTGCAGCACACGTCGCGGTGCATCATAGATACCATTATATCGCCCGAGATAGCAGGGATCATGATAAGTAACCCGATGTGATTGCTTTCGCGAAAGTTTGAGCTTCCCCTGCTTTATCAGATCATCCAACACTTCCGTATAATGCTTCACGTTCCAAGTGCGACCGACTCCATTACCAATCCTTCCATTTGCCGAACCGCTCAATCCATATTCATTCTTCAATGTATTATATACATGAGGATCGGTCGTTACAATAGTACGGAATTGAGCCTTGTCGAGAGTCTGTAGATTCTTATCTTTAAGGAGCTCGAACAGTCCTTCTTCACCGATACGCCGGAGATCATTGCCGGCGTTTCGTTCCGCCTCATACACAAGTCCGAAATCAAGTCCGGCATGACGGAACAATCTTGCTGTCGTCTGTGTAATGTTTTGCAGGCGTGTGTCAAATGATGCATAATCACCAACCCACCAGAGATATTCTACCGATTCCTTTCTCGCATCTTTGATTGTGAAATCTAAACCCTGTGTCCATTTAGGACGCGCTCGATCTGATTGACCGAATGAATTTCCGTAGCGATTGTACTTGACGAGCGTTTCCTCAATTTCTTTACTTACTGAACCTTGCCCGACAAGATACCGCCGCATACTGACGATGAGTGACACATGTTCGTTGAACACGGGACATCGATCCACACAGGAATAGCAGGTTGTACATGCCCAGAGATCCGCTTCAGTAATGTATCCTCCTATCAACGACTTCTTCGTTTCCTCACTCTTCTTTGTTCCGTTTTTTTTCTTTAATCCCGATTCGAGGAGATGTTCTTTCACGTTATGTATCACCAAGCGAGGAGAAAGTGAATAGCCGGAGTTCAGTGCAGGACATGCACGGTCGCAGCGACCACACTCAGCGCATGAGAAAGCATTGAATAATTGTCTCCATGTGAATTCATCCCACTTAGATGCGCCCGCAACTCTTCGTTCATCAGAGATGCCATCGCTCAAGTCTCCAGCGGGTCGCACATTGCCAAAGAACACGTTGAATGGCGAGGCAAGAAGGTGAAGATGTTTTGAGTACGGAAGATACGCGAGGAATCCAAGCACAACAAGTTGATGCAGCCAGAACATAAGTACGTATAGACGTTCAGCACTGTTTACGCTCAGTTGTGGAATTGTGGTTGCAAGAATTTTATCAAACATAATCAACTGTTCGCCCGTCGCTGCATCAGCGCCGGCTTTGAATGCCATTCCGAACAATGTCGTGAGAAGAACAAGAGAGATGAGCGCAAGAATGATATTTGCATCCCAGGTTTTTTGCAAATGCGGCGGAGGGAAGAATACTCGCCTGACAACTGCAAATGCGACAGCAAGAAGACCTACAACGCTCATCACCACAAATAGAAATCTGATAATAGGAATCTCGTCGGCATACGGCATTGGTAAAAATGGGAAGAGCCAACGCGGCAAATTCCACGCAAACGTCCCAGCAAAGAGGATAAAACTCCAGAAGATCAGAAAATGGGCGCCACCGATCAGGTATTCATAAAACAGGCGTTTCTGCGCGAGCACATTAACAAAGAAAAGTTGCAGGCGCTTGCCAAACTGGTATGTGCAATTTTCCGGCTGTGCTTTTCTCAGAAGCCCGATCAGAATAGTCACCCTTCTACCAAACAGCCAAAAGGCAATTAACGCTGCAATCCAAAAGATAACATACCCAGGAACACCAAACACTTCAACTGCAACTGGATCCATCGTCATCACCCTCCACCCTTACGTGCTTTAATTTCATCGATGAATGCGGGAACGACATCGAGCAAATCAGCACAAACACCGTAGTGTGAGATGCCGAATATAGGGGCATTCGGATCTTTATTGATGGAGATGATGAGTCCTGAGTTTTTCATACCTTCCACGTGTTCCGGCGCTCCGCTGATGCCCAGCGCCAGATATAATTTCGGTTTCACCATCATTCCTGATTTTCCAACTTGCCGGCTCAACGGCAACCATCCCTGATCAATTGCCGGCCGGGATCCACACACTGCTCCTCCGAGAAGCTTGGCAAGCTCGTCGGCAAGTTCAAGATTTGAGTCGTTTTCGATTCCGCGTCCCACGGATATTAGCACATCTTGCTTGGTGATATCAACATCGCCAGTTTCAGGTTCGATGAACTGTTTAAAGACTATTTTCGATTCGCTGGCAGGGACTGTCAACTTCTCAATTTCAGGTGTACGTGTGCTCTTTCCTGCTTCCAGCGGAAGTGCGCCGGGCACTACGCTTACGATAGCGCCGCCGGCTGGCACTTCTACCTCGGCAAGAATTTTACCTCCAAATAATTGGCTCGTGACGACAATTTTTCCATTTTCTGACTGAATATCTTTAGAAAAATTTATATGAGGTAATCCTGTACGCAATGAAAGAATGATACCGACGCCAGTGCCAATATTTGTCCCGCCAATGAGCACAAGTGCGGGTTCTCTCTGTTTAATAATTTCAACGAGTAAAGATGTACTCGCATCTGATGAAGGAACCGCAAATGCCGGATTTTCAACAAGCAAAACCTTATCGGCAGCGCCGAGAGTTTTTGCTAGAGTTGATCCATCGGTTCCAGCAACACACGCAAACAGCGGTTTTTTAAGAGAGTCTGCAAGTTTCCGTCCGACGCCAAGCATTTCATAAGTGATGTCGGAAATATTACCCTTGAGAATTTCTGCAACAACAATGATTTCTTTTGCCATGATCTTGTCTTCCCTATAGAATTCCACGTTGCGTAATTATTTCAATTAAGCGGGCCGAGATATCTTTCGGCGATCCCTCCAGCATTTCGGCTTTTCCTGTAGCTGCCGGAGTAAACATTTTACGGAGCAACAAAGCAGATTTAATGTTTGGGGCAGGGAGTGACACAGATTCAATCTTAGCAGTCTTTTTAGCTGCATTAACTTTTGCAACCGGAACGTAGCGGGGAGGCTTCGATGCCGATTGAATTCCAATAACCGCAGGGAGCGGCACTGTGAATTCTCCGCGAAGTCCACCTGAAAACTCTTTAAGTACTGTGGCCGACTTTGTCCCTCCATCTACACTTAATCTTGTTACAACGCTTATGTACGGAAGCTTTAACATCTCCGAGATGCAAGCTCCAAGTTCTCCCTCAATATCGTCAATTGCCTGCGATCCTGTCAGCACTACTGTTTCGTTTGTGAGTGGCCCGCAGTGTGAAGACAGAAATGAAGTGAAAAGATTCGCAACAACTGGTGTTTGCCAGCCTTTGCACTCACCGGAGATACGAAACGCTTGGTTGGCACCTTTCGCCAATGCAAGGTACAGTGCATCGTCGACGTCCGGTGCATCGAGTGCCATGACGGTAATCGAACCGCCGTACTTTTCTTTCAAGAGCACGGCTTCTTCGAGTGCATGTTCATCAGGTTCATTGAGTTTAAACCGAACGAGTTCTTCATCGAGAGACTTCCCATCCTTGTCGATAACAAGCTCTTCCACAACATCTGGTACCATTTTAAGAAGGACAAAAATTTGCATTACAGTAAGCTCCTTTGATAAATGATGTTCTTGTTCATAAATTACAACTTATCATATTGAAACATGCGACATCCGGCAACGGGCGACTTTTCTTCTACCGGCCTACTACTTCAAATTCTCCGACAATCTGTTCGATCACCTGATTTGCCGCCTCTTTCACAGGAGGCGAGATATCTACTCCTGCGGTGAAGTTATTTCCTTCAATCCCGTAGACTACGAACTTCGCTGGCAGGACATTCATCGCACGTGCCAGTTCGATTGCCTCCGAAACACTAAATGCATGTGTTGAATAATGAAAGAACTTTATTGGTACTATTTCTTTATTCGCATCTATTCTGAAAATAGTACCGGGCATTGCGCCGGATGAAACTGCGTCCACTATAATAACATTCTGAAATCCTTGCCAGGCATCCATCAGGGCGGCGCCTTCGCCAGATTCTTCCTTTACTGTGACCGAAGGAATCAGTTTCTCATGTATCTCCCGCGCTACTACCAACCCGACGCCATCATCACTGCGATATTCATTGCCGACACCGACGAGAAGAGTTTTCCGAAGATTATTTTCGATCAAGTTCTTAGAACCTTCGGAAGGTTTCTCGATCATTATTGTTCTTCAATCTCAAACCGCGAACGTGAGAATTCCGCAATTACCGGTTTCACCAATCCCAGATAGTCGTTCATCTTCAGCCGAATCGATTTAGTGTGCGAGCATGCATTAAAGACAATCTCGTCATCGTTTGTCAGCGATTTATCGATGTACACGGGAAGAGCGTACAAATTACCAAACGGCGGCATTGCACCCAATTCACAATCCGGAAAGAGCGGTCTTAAATCTTCCTCTTGTGCAAGGTGTACATGCTTCGCTTTTATTGCTTTACCCAGCAAATGTTCATCCAGCCGGTGGTCAGCCGACATGACGACCATGCAATATTTATCGTCTGTCTGAACGATGAGTGTCTTCGCTAAATCCTTATCCGGCACATGCGAGGCAACCGCAGCCTCGTGCGCTGTAAACGCAGGAACGTGTTCTATCACTTCATAGCGCACACTGTTTTTCTTCAGGTAATCAAGCATATCGCCAAGCTTCGCCATACGTCACCTCCATAAAATGATGAATGTGCACCAGAGACGTTTAAGGTTACCTTTGCAGTTGAATCGTCGATAACACATATGTATTGTCGAGAGAAAGAGATGTCCATTGAAAGAATATTGAAATGCGTTGTGTTTCGGATGTATCATTCATGTGCGATCTCAATCTTCAGAAAATGCGTTGCGCACGAGATACATGGATCGTAATTCCTGATCGCCTGCTCGCACTGCCATGTGAGTTTTTCCTGCGAGAGATTCATGCGTGACGGAATATACTCGCGCAAATCCTGCTCTATCGTTTTCTGGTTCTGTGATGTTGGTGGAACGATCTTCGCATCAAGAATGATTCCTCGCTCATCTAAACGATAGCGGTGGTAGAGAATACCGCGGGGTGCTTCAGTGCAGCCATAACCGGTGCCGAGCTTTGGTTCAATATCCACCACTGCCTTCTCCGGTATCTTATATTCTTTGATAATACAGAGCGCTTCTTCACATGCATAGAGCATTTCAACCGCCCGTACGATAATACTCTTAAATGGGTTATTCGTTCCCTTTCCGATACCTGCTGACTTGGCGGCATCCTGAGCCGCGGGAGTCAATTTATCAAAATTCAAATTGTAACGCGCTAGCGGTCCCACAAAGTATGCGCCGCGTTCTTTTAATATCGAATGAAGTGCATTGGAATGCGAAACATGCTCTTCCATAAAATGGTTTTCATACTCGTGGATACCGATGTTTAATCCTTTGTTGGAAACAAGTCGTCCTTCGTTCATTGGATATTCTCGCTCGTGACGAAGCGCGACATATTCATAGGGACGTTCAAATTCAGGAAACGGCAATTTAGCTGTAAACTTCACTGTCTGGATGGAAGCATCGACCGCCCACTTCAATCGCTCAACTAATGTCTCAAGCTCCTGTTTCGTCGGCAGTTTATAGAAGCCACCAACACGAACATTAATTGGGTGACAATATCATTTCCAACCTTTTTAAGTTTCAGTGCCATCTGGACAACGGGGCCATGATCTTTCGCCATTTGGATCGCATCAGCATAGCCGAGGAAATCAGGGGCATGCAGCATAAAGACATGCAGTGCATGACTTTCGATCCACTCTCCACAATAAAGTAAACGACGGAGTGCGCGAAGTTGCCCATCCACCGTAACACCGAAGGCATGCTCCATCGCGTGAACAGAACTCATTTGATACGCTACAGGACAAATGCCGCAAATACGTGCGGTAATATCCGGTGCTTCGCTGTACAATCTTCCACGCAGAAAGGCTTCGAAGAATCTCGGGGGTTCAAAGATGTTGAATTTCACATCGGTGACTTTCTTGCCGTTGACCTTCACAAGCAATCCACCTTCACCTTCCACACGGGCAAGGTAATCAACTTTCAGTGTTTTACTTTTCATGCGCTTCACTCTCTTTTCGGAATGCTTCGGCATAAGCATTGAATCCGCGGAACAGACGTACCAAATCGTCGTCCTTCACCCCTAATGTTTTCCAGTATGTACTGAGCGCAGAAGTGTTTGGTGTTTCTTTCGGACCGAAACAACCGAAGCAACCACGGTGGTACGATGGACATAAGGCGTTGCATCCGGCTTGCGTGACCGGACCGAGGCATATTGGACCGTGCGCTACCAAGCCGCACGTGATTCCTTGCAGCTTGCATTCGACACAAACTGCATATGACGGTGTGTTTGGCTTTCGGCCATTGAGAAGCGCGCTGATGACCTCCAGCAATTGATGCTTACTGATTGGACAACCACGTAATTCAAAATCGACAAATACGTGATCTGCGATCGGTGTAGATTTATTCAACGTCTCAATGAACTTAGGATTGGCATAGACCGCTTCGATGAATCGTTTCACATCTTTGAAATTACGGAGTGCCTGAATACCGCCAGCGGTTGCGCATGCACCAATAGTGACGAGAATTTTCGATTGCCGCCGCACCTGATGGATACGTTCAGCATCGTGTGGTGTTGTAATGGAACCTTCTACCAGCGAGATATCGTATGGACCTTTCGTAGCCGTACGAGATGCTTCCGGAAAGTTTGCAATGTCAACATGCTCAGCGACAGCTAAAAGTTCATCCTCGCAGTCGAGCAGACTCAGTTGACAGCCATCGCAGGAGGAAAATTTCCAGACGGCAAGTTTCGGTTTCCGGGTTTTCTTCTGTGTCGCCGCTTTCACGGCTGTTGTGTTCTTTTTTGACATCTGAGTACTCTTTCTTCTGCTGAGGAAGTTGTATTTCCAATGTTCGCTTATGTTGTAACCATCAGCACTTTCGTTGTCTCTCAGTGGACTAAATTTCCCACTTCACCAACATATCTTTAATTTGACTGTATCGGAACACTGGGCCATCTTTACAGACGAAGACCGAACCAAATTGGCAATGTCCACACAGACCAATGGCACATTTCATATTGCGTTCCATCGAAACAAAAATATGCTCATTATCGACACCGCGTTTGTGCAGTTCCATTGTTGTAAACCGCATCATCACTTCCGGACCACAAACAAATGCCATTGTTTTGCGCGGATCAAAAGGAGCCCGAGAAATGAGATTCGTAACGACACCGACATTTCCACGCCAGCCGCTCATTGCACGATCAACTGTGACATAGATTTCAAGATCGAATCGCGCACGCCAGTTTTCAAGTTCCTGTCGGAAGAGAACATCTGAAGGTGTTCTTGTACCATACAAGAGGACAACTTTTCCGTATTGTTCGCGGTGAGCGACAACTTCATACAACGCTGGCCGCAGCGGCGCAAATCCGATGCCTCCTGCAACAAACACCACATCCTGACCGTTCGCATGCTCTACAGGCCATGGAGTTCCGTACGGTCCGCGAATACCGAGAATATCTCCGCGGCGCATTTTATCCATCGCTTTCGTTACGGAACCGACGGCACGTGTTGTATGTACGAGTGTACGCGGATTTGCCGGATCACCACTAATAGAAATTGGAATTTCTCCGACACCGAACACATATATCATATTAAACTGTCCAGGCAAAAAAGTGAACTCTTCTAAATCGCCCAGTGGCTGTAATTCAACAGTGAAAGTGTCTTCCGTTTCGTGCTTCACACGCCGAATTTGAAATGGCCATGGAAGCATGGGATTCCATTTATAATCAACTTTAAAAGATTGTAAGTCAGGAGCGGTCGCCATAGATATCCAATAGTTGTAAACGTGTGGATTCCAATCGTTTCATCATAATATCGGCAAAACGCTTCAGCAATTCGTACCCAAGATGATGATCGTTCTCGCACTTATTACGCAAGCATTTCCCATCAAGGGCGATCATACGGGTAAGGTCCAACGCCTTTGCATCAAAATGCCAAGTATAGGGCGGTACAAGCCACGACCAGCCAAGAATGTCTCCCTCATCTAATGTTTCAATGATGACAGGCCCTTTATTGGGCGTCATCAATTGGAGCGTCACCTTTCCCGAACGAATGAGGTAGAAGTGATTCGCTTCTTCACCTTCTCGAAGAATCATCTTACCGGCGTCGATGCGTACATTCGATGCACAACCGACTATGAGCGCAAAATGTTCTTCATCAAGTCCTTTAAAGAATGGATGTTCTGCAAGGATTTTTTTAAGGTCTTCCATAGCTTTTCTCCTTCATAGGCGTTAACCTTGTCATGGCTGATTTTCACGAATTGCACGCGCTTCTTCTGTAATATCAATACCAACCGGACACCACGTAATGCATCGTCCGCATCCAACACAACCAAACGTACCGAACTGATCCACCCACGATGCAAGTTTATGTGTCATCCATTGCCGGTAGCGGGCTTTGGCAGACGTGCGAACACTTCCACCATGAATGTACGAGAAGTCGAGTGTGAA
>JBEKNC010000015.1:0-124492 GCA_049523215.1 Bacteroidota bacterium
CGAAGTGATAAGGTCCTCCACTACTTACTACCATCACTGCCGTTCCGCTTGAGCCATAGGTGACTGTCTGCGGGCTCGCCCCCTGGAGCCTACCTTGGCTGACCGTAGAGTAAGTCAGTGTGTATTGTGGAATCCCGGCTTGCGTTACTGATATTGTTCTTGGTCCTCCTGCGGAGTATACTGTTACGCTTCCGCTTCTTGTACTTGTGCTTGTATTGGCTGAACAAGTGATTGTAAAACTGCCGCTGTTATAGCCGCCTGTCGGACTAACCACAGTCCAGCTTTGATTTGCGCCGACGCCCCAACCTGTGATATTTGTCAACGTGACGCTTATTGATTGAGTCCCTCCGCTCGAACCAAATGATACGCTTGTGGGGCTTACTGTACATGAAGGCGGTGAATCTATTGTGATTTGAAAAGTACATAAATTTCCTGCCCATCCTTTACAATCATAATAGACCAAAGATACTGTATATGTTCCCGCCTGGGTATATGTATGCTCTGGATAGGGACCACTACCAGAAGACCCGTCACCAAAGTCCCATATCCATTGCGGGTCCTGCAAATAAGGAAGATCTCCATTACCATGGCTTAAATCGCCTGAAAAAACAATTTGTTCTCCTACCAGACATCCATCGCAAAGGTAACCGATCGATGTCGGAGGATAGTAGCAAGCCAATGCCTGTTGTATGTTGAACACAATGCAGCAAAGAAGCAAAAGCATGAGCCTTTGAGTCTTTGAACCAATGTGTTTGTGAGTTAAAGAGTTTCTGACATTTTGAGTTCTCCGTTTCATTTTTTGCCCCCTTTCTTATCATCCAACTTCTTCAAGATCTGTGCTGCCGCTCCTTTGACGTTTGTTCCGTTTTGTACTAATTGCTGAAGTATTGTTTTCGCTTCAACTTTTCGTCCTAAATCCACTAAACAAAGTGCTTTATTCAATGATGCACTAGTGTTATTTGGATTTCCTGTCAAGATGTTATCGAACTCACTCATTGCATCTTTCGGATTCTTCATCTGAGTGCGCAGCGTTATGCCTTTTGATAAATGCGCTTGCTTTATCCTATCCAATTCTTCGAGATACATATTTGAATGCCGCGAGATTTTCCGGCCGGCAATGTATGCCGTATCGAACGCTATAATACGATCGTAGGCATCAAGCGCAGATGGTATATCTTGTTTTGCTATGCTCAGATCGGCAATATCCATCCATGCCCTTGATGACCACGGATCTTCTGAATATTTCTTTACAAAGATTTTCAATTTCTTCATTGCTGTCGCTAATAACATCGTATCGTTCTTCGCTCTTCCTTCCCGCACATCGACAATGGCAAGCGCATATTCCGCTTTCATCACTCTCGGTGAGCCAGGTGTTCCCTGTTTGATTTGCTCTTGATACTCACTCCGGGAAAGGCCATATTGCGTTGTATTCATTCGGATCGAACCCAGCATGCGATGCGCCCGAGCAGCCTCTTCGCTGTTGGAGGGATATTTCTTCAGCAACGACTGACAGAACTCGACCGCCTCTTCCGGCTTACCCATAATGCAATAGCAGTCCACGATCCGGGATTCGGCAAAATTCGCATACTTGGTCTTCGGGTATTTTTGTATAAGACTTTTTGCTTCTTCAAGTGCCTTTGCAATATTCCCTGTTCTCCCGTAATAGCGAACAAGGCCATAGTGCACAAGCGGATCTTTTGCCATCGTTGACGTATGCGGTGTAGCTAAGTATGAGCGAATAGAATCCGCATAGGCTGCATCTTTGGTTTCCTCCATCGTTTGGATATATAAGAATTTTGCCCGTTCTGCATCGCGACCTGTCGGCTTGGTTTTCAGATACTCTTTGATGTATGTTTCAGCTTCAGGAAATTGATATTTTTTAAATTTTACTCTTCCAAGCTCATACATTGCAGCTTGAGCTTCCGGTGTATTGATATATTGCCGGTACGTCACCATAAATTCTTGCTCTGCATCGTCAAAGCGGCCATTGTCGTAGGCAATCCTCCCTATTTGAATCTGTGCTGCTGCACCAAGCCGATCACCTTGATGCGCGTTAATGAGCTGGCGCAGAAGCTGTTCATCATTTTTTGCATTCTCGAACGTACTGCTATCCGCAGGTGATAATACCCACTGAGCAGGCGCTGGCAAGACAAAGAACAACAAAAATACTGCGAGCAAGAGATATTGTTTTTTCATACTACCTCCATAGATGATGATGTTGTTAGAAGCCATCTCAAAAATACTCTCTGTCATTTCAAACTTTTTTCGCCTGCCGCAGGCAAGAAATCTCCCGTCTTGAAATTCAACTGATTTTATAGATGCTGAAACAAGTTCAGCACGACATTGTTCTATTATTGAGATAGGTTCTTATTGATGCAGAAAATGCCTGTCCCACAAAAATGTTGAATAGTCCAAGTTCCATCGCACCTATAGATTTTTATTACACTGCTAGATGAGATTACGAAAAACCTGCTTACGATACCAGCCTAATTGTTTGTAGCTCGAGAAAAACATAGAAAATTTCACCTTTTGTAATACATGTTTCTCCCGTCATTTTATTTTCTCGCGATCTCGACTTCTTAAGAACTCATAATCTTTCTACTCCCAAAGAATAGAATATGAGGGTTTTTGGTAACAGCAAAGGGCATTACTATCTCTTATGCCTCCACTGTCAATGAAAGTTTATAGAAATCTTGTCATCTTGTCAAATTATTCCTTGTCGTATTTTAACAAGTTAGCTGTAACGATTTCGTTACAGTGAAAAATGTGGTTCACATTGTAAGAAGGAATTAACTCAAGATGAACAATCTCATCGTTCCCAAACCATTTGTCCGCCAATCTTAATGGTGGAGAGTTTGGGAACGGGGGGAAGTTTTAGGAAATCTTACGTGAGGTGTATTGATTAGCCAAAGAAACATTCACCCCAACCTTTTCTGGAACCGCATCACACTCAAGCTTAAAATGACACTGCCGAATATTAACAATGCCAGCGCCTGAGTCCACAGGATGCTCATACCGACTCCTTTGAGGAACAAACCGCGCACGATAACAAAATAGTAACGCAGCGGTATGAGGTAGGATACATATTGGATGATGGTCGGCATGTTCTCAATAGGAAAAACAAAGCCGGAGAAAAAGACCATCGGCATCATAAAGAAGAAGATCGCTGTCATCATTGCCTGCTGCTGTGTGCGTGAGATCGTAGAGATGAAAAGTCCGAGTCCAAGGGTTGTCATCAAAAAAATTAAACTCAAACCAAGCAATAGCAGCACGCCGCCTTTCACCGGAAGGCTGAAAACCACTGAAGCGAAAAAAACAACAAGGATAACATCGATAACTCCGATAACAAAAAATGGGGCAAGCTTTCCGATAATAAGCTGATACGGTTTGATAGGTGTGACGACAAGCTGTTCGAGTGTGCCGAGTTCTTTCTCTTTAACGATTGCCAGCGATGTCAGAATCATAGTCATCACCATGAGAAGCAATCCAAGCACTCCGGGCACCATAAAATTGCGACTTTTCAGCTCTGGATTGTACCAAATACGAAACTCAGCCGATATGCGCGCCGGCATCATGATGGAACCACGTTTGATGAGCGATTCCAAAACAATGTTTTGTGAATACCTGCTCATAATGACATACGCATAATTGAGACCGATCGTCGCCGAACTTGTTTCCGTGCCATCTGCGATAACCTGAAGTGGTGCAGATTGACCGGCGCCTATTTTTTTTCCGAATTCTCTCGGAATGACAACCGCAATCGAGGCATGCCCATCATCCAATTGATTGTCGATCTCAGAGATTTTGTCGTAATATCCGACAACTCTGAAATATTCTGTACTGGTGAAGTTCCGGACCAAAGCTCGACTCGACGCCGAATTATCAAAATCGCAGACAACCATGGGAATCTTGCTGACATCAAACGTCGCGGCATATCCAAGGATAAGCAACTGGAGCACCGGCGCAGCAAAGCTCACCATGAACATTTTCTTATCTTGGCGAATTTGAATAAATTCTTTTTTGATAATGTGAAAAATGATTTTCATTTTCTCTCTCTCACGCAAGGAACTTCCGCATACGAAGTGAACTGACTCCGATCATCACCACGGCATAGATCGTAAGAAATATCGCCTGATCCCAGAAAGCGCTTACTCCTGCTCCTTTTAAGATAATTGCACGCAGGGCGACAAGAAAATATCTCGCTGGAATGAGATATGTGATCCCTTGAATGATCACCGGCATATTGCGGATCGGAAATATAAAGCCCGAAAGGATAAACGTCGGAAGCATCGAAACGATTACTGCGATCATGAATGCAAGCTGCTGTGTCTCTACGAGCGTCGAGATCAACATCCCAACTCCTAATCCCCCGACGAGAAAAAGGATTGTCATAATGGATAAGAGGAAAATGCTTCCTTTGATGCTCACATCAAACAAGACATATCCCAAAAACAAAATCACCGCTGTTGCGATGAGAGAAATAATAATATACGGTATGGTTTTGCCAAGGATCAATTCAATAGGTTTAATGGGTGAGACCATAATTTGTTCCATTGTGCCAAGCTCACGCTCACGAACGACCGCAAGTGCTGTAGAAATCACCGTTGTTACCATGAGAATAAAGGCGATAAGCCCCGGCACCAGAAACTTTGCACTCTTCAATTCCGGATTATACCATACACGCGGCTGAAAATCGATTGGCAAGGTGATTTGCTGCCCCCCGATTCTCATGAACGACTCAGCCATGACCTTGAGGGAGTACTGTTGGATCATGGCATTGATATATCCCAGAACGGTCGCTGCTGCATTGGAGTTAGCGCCATCGACAATGACTTGTACAGATGCAGATTTCCCTCGTTGAATGTCTTTCGAAAACGAAGACGGCACAACTAGCACAACACGAACTTGTTCTCCATCAAGCAAATCATTGATCTCCGCTTTGCTTGATAACGTTTGAACTTTAACAAAATATTCCGAAGTAAAGAATTGTTGAATAAAATCCCTGCTGGCACTGCTTCGATCTTCGTCATACACCGCCATTCTCGTGTTCTTCACATCGAAGTTCAGTGCGTACCCAAACATGAATAACATCAGAGCCGGGAAAAACAACAACACACCAAGAATGCGTTTGTCTCGTATGATCTGGCGAAATTCTTTCCGCACAATAGGAAGAATATTCAGAGATAATTTTAATGTCATAAATGAATATCTCCATCCTTCCGTGTATCTTCTTCGGCTATCATATGAATAAAGACATCTTCGAGTGAAGGAATGATTGGTTCGATTCTCTCTGTCTGAATCTGATTCTTCGCCAGTAACTGGCTAATTTTTTTCCGTGTGTCGGGCTCGTTGAGTGTACTGACATGAAATGCCGATCCAAAAATAGATGTCTCGGCTGTCCATGGTTGTCCCCGCAGCAACTCCATCGCATCCACAGGCTGCGTGCAGTGAACTTCAAAGATGGAATACCGATCAAGGTTATGTTTTAATTCTGTCGGGGAACCGGTAGCGATGAGCTTGCCGTTATAGATCAGTCCAATCGTGTTGCAATGTTCCGCTTCATCCATATAATGTGTAGTGACAAACACGGTGACTCCGCGGTGCGACAAATCATAAATCAAATCCCAGAAGTTGCGCCGCGATACCGGATCGACACCGCCTGTCGGTTCATCAAGAAATAAAATTGGCGGCTCGTGCAGAATAGAGCACCCCAGCGCCAAACGCTGCCTCCATCCGCCTGAAAGCGCATGAGCCAGCATTGTCTCTTTACCGGTTAATCCGGCCATCTCAATCGCCCAGCGCTTGCGTTCTTCCAAATGCTTGCCGTCAAGGCCATAAATGCCGCCATAGAAGTTAATGTTTTGCTCAACGGAAAGATCCTCGTACAAAGAAAAGCGCTGGGACATGTAACCGATATGTGCTTTTACATCGTCGGATTGTTTCGCAATATCAAACCCATCAACACTCGCCGTGCCTTCGGTCGGTAAAAGAATTCCGCAGAGCATTCGAATGGTGGTCGACTTTCCGGCGCCATTCGGTCCAAGAAAACCAAATACCTCTCCTCGTTTCACTTTGAAACTGACGTGATCGACCGCAACAAATTTCCCGAATTTCTTCGTCAAACGATCGGCAACGACTGCATACTCCAGGTCGGATTGTGTAGTGCTGAACCGTAGTTCTTTCTTGCCAACCCACAACTTCACTCGTTGTCTCCTATCGCTCTTCTTAATTTTGCCAATGCAAGAGTACAATCGACTACAGACTGTGTATGCGTGAGCTTTGCCTGCAAAAGTGCGATCTCTGCATCAAGCATATCCGTGTTGGAGGTAACGCCGTTTTTAAATTTTTCCGAAGTCATGCGATACGATTCCTGCGCTTGCTGCATTCCATCATATGCGACATCAACTTTTTCCTTAGCAGTCTGAGCATTGAAATATTGCTGTGCAACATCCAGCATCACTGCATCGTTCAACTGTGTCATCCCCGCTTCTGTCTGACGCAGGGCGGCTTGTGCCTGTACGGTTTGATAATGTGTTGCAAGCCAATCCCAAATATTCCATTGAAGCGTCACACCGAGATCCCAGGTTTCATCCCATCGGTCCTTTGGAGGAACAATTCGTTGGTTTGGCCTGGCATAATCATAGTTTGCAATAAAAAATATTTGCGGATACCAGCCCCCTTTTGCCGCAGTGACACCTGCGCTATTCATATCGCGGCGTAACTGCATCGATTTCAATTCAGGGCGATGATCACGAGCACGTCTCTGCAGTTCCTGTAAATCTTCTTGAAGCACCGGCACATCCGTTCCCTGGAAAATTGCCGGTGTATCGCTCGGCATCAACTGTAAGTCCAAAGAATTTCCAAGAATACTATTCAACGCCATCGATGCAAGGCGAATGGCATTCCGTGCTTCGATGTGCTTTACTTTTACATCTGAACACTGTACTTGCACTTTCATCACGTCGGCATCTGTTGCCATACCTTGCTTCGAGAGGTTCATGACATCTTTGAGATGCTCGGACATTTGTTCGATCGATTGCCGAATAACTTCTTCCACTTTCTGTGCACGAAAGAGATTCCAATAAGCAATGATGACATTCAGAATCAAATCCGATTGATCCTTTGTGAGATCTTCACGGATCGCGCCGGCATTCAGTTCAGCCATCTCCCGGTTCTTCAGAAGCTTGAATCCGGTAAAGAGCGGCTGCTGCAGGGAAAGTCTCAGGGCATAGTTTTCAGTGATAGAGGGGAATATCACGGCCGAGTAATTGAAATATAATGTCTGAATATTAATCCCAAATGGATCGACTGCACTCAATTTTTCCGCACGTCCTGTTAATTTCAGTTGAGGGAGTAATACTGTCGTCGCCTCCGATGAACGCGCCTCTGCTGCCTGCACCTTTGCCTGACTCATCTGAATCGATGGATTTTGACCTAATGCCTGCGCGATACAATCAATCAACCGGAGAGGTTGAACGTTCTGCTGGGCAAACACGTGGCTCATCACTATGAAGGGAATCACCAAGAATTTTAAATTCATATTAACCTCATCAAGTCATGTACCTCCAGAAAAGATGGAGGCCTGATTTTATTAACCGACTAAAGCGGTTATATTTTTTATTTTACGATTCAGTCAAATACAAAAAGTTACAACTAATTTTATATGGCCCCCTCTTTCATCTCCACCTTTGAGGGGGAGAGTTATTCTTTGCCTAGTCTCCTCCCCTTTTAGGGGGAGGACTAAAGTGGGGTCTGTTGTTCTTTGACCTCACCCTAACCCTCTCCTATGAGGAGAGGGAATAATTTTTCTATTTCTAACAAAATAACCACTGAGCAATTATCAAACATTTAAACTCGCAATAAAAACATCTTCCAGCGATGCCGGAATAATTCGGCAACTGCGGACTTCGATCTGCTCTTTTTTTAGTGTTCGTAGAATTTCATTTTCTTTCATCGTCGCACCTTGAACCAGGATGTGCAGACGGTCTCCAAACAATTGGATATCTTTTCGCGCGAAGGATCGCAGCAGTACTTCCGATGCAGCTCGTACATTATCGCACACGAGTTCAATCACTTCAGAATGAAAAGATGATTTAATAGCTTCCGGTGTATCGCAAGTGAGAAGCCTGCCTTGGTTCATCATCGCTACGCGAGTGCTTCGCTCGGCTTCATCGAGATAGGGTGTGCTGACAACAATAGTAATTCCGGATTTGAGAAGACTCGATAATATTTTCCAAAAGTCACGGCGGGAGACCGGATCGACTCCTGTCGTCGGTTCATCAAGAAATATAATATCCGGCGTGTGGATCAGTGTACATGCAAGCGCAAGCTTTTGTTTCATGCCTCCGGAGAGACGTCCGGCGAGACGGTCACGAAACGGAGTAAGACGCGTAAATTGCAACAGTTCTTCTTTTCTATCTTTATACTTATGCACCCTATGGATCTCGGCAAAGAAATCAATGTTCTCATCAATTGTCAAATCGTGATAGAGGCTGAAACGCTGCGAGAGATAGCCAATGTGCTTCTTCACTTCACTTTTCTGCTTTCGAATGTCATAGCCCAACAACGAAATACTTCCTTCCGTCGGCGCCAGGATACCGCACATCATCCGGATTGTTGTCGTCTTCCCTGCGCCATCGGGTCCAACCAAACTGAAGATTTCACCTCGCTCAATAGTGAAAGAGAGATGGTCCACAGCGACGAGACGTTCTTTCAGTCCTTCGCTAAACATCTTCACAACATTATCGAGAATAATGGCATCAGCCATACCACACAACCTTATCTGTTTGCCACGTGCAAAATTACATCCGCCGGTACACCGGCTTTCAATGTACCATCGGGATTCGGAACTTTCACTTTGACACTAAACACGAGCTTCGTCCGCTCGTCATTAGTTTGAATATTCTTCGGTGTGAACTCCGCGGTTGATGATAGGAAAACCACTTTCCCTTCATATTCTTTGTTTGGGAATGCATCGACAGTTACAACCGCTTTCTGATTTAGTTGAACCTTAGGAAGATCAACTTCCGTAACATAAATTGTAATATCCATCAGTGAGAGGTCTGAGATGCGATAGAGGGCCATACCGATACCGGCAAGTTCACCTTGCTCCACAAAACGCTTGGTGATAGTCCCGGCAGTCGGAGCGACGACCTTGCAGTCGCTTACTTTTTTTTGAAGAGAACTGAACAACCCCTTCGTCTGATCGCGTCGGGCGCGGGCTGCATCTATTTCTTCCTGACGCAAACCGCGTTTCACCTTTTCCCACATCTGTTGGGTTACAGTAAATCGTGTCTTTGCATCATCGAGCTGTTTCTCCGAAACACTTTTCGCTCGGTAGAGTTCTTCCATCCGCTTCAGATCATCATTGGCGTTTTTAAAACTTGCCTCTGCCTGGACAATATCCTCTTCCCGTGCTCCTTTGAGAGCAAGCCGATATTGGGCTTCCGCCATCTCGTATCCGCCGCTCGCCTGGTCCAATTGATATCGCCAATCAGTATCATCGATGATCAAGAGCGTATCGCCTGCCCGAACAAGTTGTCCTTCATCGGCTATGATGCGCTTGACCTGACCGCCGGATTGAGCACTCAGAGTGATTTCCGTCGCTTCGATGGTTCCGGTTGCCGAGATGGTCGTTCCATCACCGCCACTGCAGCCAAAAAGAAAAGCGGCACAAAAAAGAATTGCAAGAGTTTTGTTCATACTTACCTCGATGATTCATTTGTTGAGAGATTAAGATTATTCAATTGAAATCGTTTACGTGCTTCTTGAGTAAAAGCGCCTTCATAGAGAATTCTGAAAATGCCTTTGAAAGCTTCTTCTGCCGAAAATGGCTGTTGAGAAAGTACCTGCGGATTCATAATGCCTTGAATTGTCGTGGTCAATATGAGAAAAAAAAGATCCGGATCCAGGTCTTCACGAAAAACTCCCTCCTTCTTTGCCTGTCTGAACATCTGCTGCAGCTGGCTCAATACTCGTTCCCGGCGAAATATTTCAACCTCTTTCCATAGTGCCGGTGCAAACCGCTGAACATCTGTCATGAATGGACGTGAAAACCTCCGCAACTGCTTCCCGATAAATGTTAGAAGAGTCGTAAGTTTTTCTTCAATCGGTTTGTCTGAAGAAATAATTCCCTGCACTTCTCCTTCAACCTTCCTCATAAATGCATGAACGATCGCCTTCAAGAGAGTTTCTTTGCTTGGAAAGAACTTGTAGACAGTTTTTTTACTCATTCGAAGATCCGATGCAATCTCATCCATCGTAACTTTATAGAACCCGGCATCCATGAATCTGTCGGAAGCCGCATCGATTATTCTTGTCTCGTCATCATTTTCGGCCATAGTTTAAATCTCCGATAGAAACTATAATGGTATTATAGGTTTCCTAAAGAAGAAATAGAGATACTTTATAATGATTGCAGTCATTTCATTCATTCTATTAGGAAACTATTATCGTTTCTTACGTTTCCAATATAAATAACTGATTCTGATTTGTCAAGTAATTTTTTGGAGGGATATCAAGATGTTTATTTACTCGGGGAAACGGTGTTTTTTGATGATCCGTTTTTTGAGATTCATTCTTCTAAACAAGCCGAGTTTGATGCGCTCGGTTAGGCGGTCGATTATTTATTTGTTCTCATTTTAAAAATTACCCATTCTTGTAATAATGGTATTAATAAATAGATAAAGGATATAGATGTCAACCATAACAACCATTATAAAGACAATTCTAGGCAGCCAATGCCCTAAAGGTTTCTTATAAAGAAATCTCAGGGGGCCGAACTCACAAATGAGCCAGAAACCATAGCTGGTTAAAAATGTTAATAAACCCGGTGAATGTCTAATATTAGACGCTGCTTCGATAGCTCCTTTGATGTCCGGCAATATGGAGTAAATTAAGTAAATTGAATAGGAAAAAATTATTAAACCGCCTACACTCAGAAGCTGACGGTTCGTAGACTCCGACATTTTGGACAATTTATTTAAGGGCCATCCGATAAAAAGAATGAACGATGATATCCCTTGAATTATTAGGTATCTATTATCGATTGCATCAGCAAACCCTTGAACGTGCATTACTATACCCATCACAACTGCAAATAGCCCAAAAGCACCAATCCATGCATTCACACCTAAATATTTAATTAATGGAGCGACTGCAACATCCTTTTTGCCAATAATGTGGAAGAATATTAGTTTATTCAAAGAATATACTTTATTTTCATTTGCTTCTATACTTTCCTGTACATGATCACTTTCTTTTTGTACTTCTTCAATTGTTTCTTCCTTTAAGTATTTTTCTAATATTCTCTGAATTCGAAGGATGTCATGTTCCGGATATGTTGAAATAATTTCTAACTTCCCTTTATCGTGTATAAGAAATAGCTTTTCATTTTCTTGGCTCATTTTTTCTAGTAAAGAAGTATTTTGCCATTTTATTTTTTGTACTTTTTGTTTTGGTACTGCTAATTTTATCTTTGGTTTGAATCCGAAAAAACTATCTTGAATCACAATTTGGTATGTATCCAAGATTATTGAACGTATCGTAAATATTGGCATAATTAATAATTTATAAACAATACACGGTGGGATAAGAAAGAATATTAATAGAAAATACATGGGACCACGCATATTACCAATCTCTTCGTTTCCTTGAAGTAATTCAAATAATACTCGAAAGAAGCCTAAAGCAATTGGAAGAATACCGAAACCAATTATAAGAAACAATGCGGTAATCCAGTTACTCCAGTTATTCTTTATGGCATTTGAAGGCACCCAAAAATATTGTATTTGTAATGTATCATGTGAATTATTGTATAAGACCTTTCGAGGAGATATTAGATACGCATGAATTCTTGAAAAAAATGATCCCTTCCTTAATTCATTGTATCCATCTGTTTGATCATCAGGTTGTAATCTATCAGATATATCTTGTATACCAGGTGCCTCAAAGGTATTACCACAACTAGGACATCGTCCTTTTCTACCAACCATACTATCTTTACGTTTCAATATTTTATTGCAGTAAGGACAAGTAATAATCATAATATATTCCTTATTTATATTGCCTAACGGATGGCGCATCCACCAAACAACCGGTCGTCAGACTGCGACGGACTCGTCGAGCAGACAAGTAAGTCCATAGCGCATTTAGCGCCACGCGATCGCGATCTCGCTTCGTGGGATCGGACTGCGCCGCTGATAACTTTCAAACAAATTGCATTAATTCTTAATCGAATTCTTTACGAGGATTGGATTGCTCCAGCCCAACTTTGCCAATTATGATGTCTGCTTTGAAATAATTCTCACCTCTTATAGGTGCACCGGAAAACCGTCGGAGCATAGCGAGTTGACCAACATGCGTGAAAGCGTCGGCAATCGGTCCTTGAAACAACTTATCTAATGGGCATACGATTGGTGCATTGCTTGCTAAGTATGTATCGAACTTCTGTAAAGAATCACAGAAGCGGGCAACCTCACGATTCCAATCCTGAGGATGAGAATCATGCCAAATCTCCTCGCCTTTTAACATTGAAAGTGCCCAATCAAAAAGGTCGCCCATATGAGCAAGGATTTCAACTGATGTTCGGGATCCCGCATCTATACGAAAGGTTGCAAAAGTATTGGGAGCATCACGGAGGGTTTTCGTTGCACGATAAGCTAAGCTCGCAACAATGTGTCGAAACATTTCACGATTGAATTCAGAGTTCGATGTCATAATATCATCATGATTCTATATGATGCAGCCGCCTAACTACTGATTAGAAAGACATTGTCTGTCTATCATGCAAAAAATGCATGAAACATAGACTTTTTAAGAAAATTTTGTAACTCTTGCTCTCGCCAACACAATATGTAATTGCATCTATTAGATTAAACGGTTTGTCTTTTTCCATATTAGTCTCCACCCGCTGGAAATGTCTTACAGCACAAATATCTGTCTTCCTCCGTTGAAAAGCAATATCTCCGGCGTTCTTTAAAAATGGTGTCGGGACTTTCGTCCTGACACTGAACCGTCAGTTTCTGAAAATCATGCTTGTTAGCGTCAGGAGGCAACTCCTGACGCCACCACGAAAACAGTTTTTCAGCAACATGCTAGAGTTCTTTAGCTCATATTTTGCATTGAGATGGCCTTGCCCTGGATTCCTCTCCTGACTTCGTCGGGACGAGAATGACATATTCCTTGCTAGATTTTTTACATTAGCCCGCGAAATCGATAGAGAATAGACTAGACAAAGCAAGGGCTATCTCATTCATTGAGAAGATATCGCCTCTACTACTAATTTGTTCTCATCATTGATTTCAGTTCAACCTTAAGATAACACATTTCGATTTCGCAAGCGTTTCTTTCTGCTGCTTTCTTTGCGCTTCAAAGAAAGCAGCGAATAAAAATCCTACCGACAGTTTCTGAAAATCATGCTTGTTAGCGTCAGGAGGCAACTCCTGACGTCACCGCGAAACTAGTTTTTCAGCAGCCTGATAGTGTTATTCTGTACATATTTTGCATTGAGATAACCTTGCCCTGGATTCCCGCCCGCCTGCCGTCGGGCAGGTTTGCACGGGAATGACTTGAATATTGATGTGTGATTAGCTGGATGAGTCGCGAGCAGGCAAACTACTTGACAGCAATTCCTTTGAAAAAGGTGTAATTGAAAGTACCATTTTCTCCAGCCGCAGCATGCAAATCTGCAATTCCCTGTTCCCATGTCTTGAGATCGATCATTCCATTCTTGAGTGCCTGGTCTTTAGCCCCTTCCACCATTGCATTAAAAGTGTTTTTTGTAAATCCATCAACCCATTCCGGCCTGCTCGAATCTGCATAAACTTGCCGAGGTGTTATATGAATGTCCCTGAACCCTGCTTGCTTTATTAATGGATACAGTTGCCGTCCAATGAAGGCATTTCCTCCCATATCCGACTGAACTTTTACCAGACAATCGATCGCTTGCTGAGCGAATTTGCTCTCAGGGTAAAAATAAGCCGATCCATGATCACCTTCTATGACTGTGATAGTACCTCCGGGTTTTAAAACCATCTTCAGTCGCTTCATCGCTTCAAGCGGCTTTCGAAGATGTTCCAGGAGAAAGCAAACGAAAACATGATCAAAACTATCAGCTTCAAAAGGAAGGTTGAAAACATCAGCTGCACAAAATGTCACATTCGATAAACCCCGCTGTTCAATGGAAGTTCGAGCTGTTTCAAGAGACACAGATGAAATATCGATTGATGTAAAATGCGCTTCCGAACTTTTCTGAGCCAGGATGATCGTTTGTGCTCCTACACCGCATCCGGCTTCAAGCACGTTACTCCCTGCCGGATAGAACGTGTCGTGATGTAACAATTGTGCCAATGTATTCGCTTGGTCAAGCAGACGTTCCTGTTCTCTATCAGAGTACCCGTGAACATATTCGTGTGATTTCATTCTTCCTCGTAATAATTTATATATGGCAATAAACTTATGATTAGACGAACGCTATCCATATTTGTGCCAATAGAGAATTAGGAATCGAGACCACGGAATTATCGGTTGTACTATGGTAGGCGCAATCTTCAGATTGCATTTTCTGTTTATTATCGCGAACTAAAGTTCGCGGCTACTAAAAAAATATTCTTTTTGGACAACATCAATCAATCTGTTTTTCTGGATTCCCCGCCTGACCGGCGGGCCGGCCGATTAAAACATTCCCGCTTTTAAAAACAGCGGGCAAGTGGGAGTAATAACGTATTTTTGAGATGGCTTCTAGTATTTCTTTGTCTGCCTTTTTGGTTTTAAGCCAGCCCTATTCTTTCACAAACTCATGCTCTCCGGTTCGTACAACCAGGACAGGACAAGGAGCTTTCCGGACAACCTTTTCCGCCGTACTGCCGAAAAGAATATGCTCCATTCCTGAATGTCCATGGGTAGCTATTATTATAAGATCGATGTCTCTTTCTTGGGCGTACTGGTTAATCTCGTAGAACGGTTTTCCTGTGCGGACAATCTTGCGCGATACTACTTTTCCGCCGATTTCCTTCTTGATGAGATTTTCCAATTCTTCATTGCCACGCACCTTCAGTTCCTCCTCCACATTGGGGAACCCGATCTGACCAAAACTAAAATCCGCCGGATAGATGGTCGGTTCGACAACGTAAATGAGATCGATGGAGGCTTTGAATTGCTGTGCGAAGGATATTGCATATTTGAGCGCGTTCTTCGAATGATCGGAGAAATCGATGGGTACCAGAATGCGCTGAAGCTTGATGGGTGCACGTTTTGCCGGTTTATTCTTTTTTGCCGACACCTTCTTCCTTGGTTGGACCTTTTTCGCTGTCATGGGAATCCCTTTCTTCTTGTGCTTGAAGTCGCTCGAGTTGACTCTTCACCTTGGAAAGTTCTTTGTCCGTATGCCGTAACCGCTGCGCAACTATTTCTGCCAGCTTGAGTACTATTTTGATGCCTAAGGTTGTATTCTTTTCTATTAATTCAAAAAGGTCCGGACGAAAGAAACCAATGAGCGTACATTCTGTTTTGCAGACAGCATTGGCAGAACGCGGCGATTCATCTAAAAGCGCTAGTTCCCCAAAAAAATCTCCGTCTCCGAATAGTGCAAGCTCACGCTCATTTCCATCTTTTCCCTGGATGACAATGGAAACTTCTCCGTCTTTGACAATATACATTCCTAATCCTGGATCTCCTTGATAGAACACAGGTTCACCGCTGCGGTACTCGCGTTTATGGACAATTACGGCAACTTCTTTCAATTCTCTCGGTGCAAGGTTGGCAAATGCTGGAACCTTGCTCAATACTTCTTCTATTGTACCTTCGCGGATGACGCGTTGGGAGAATAAATTCCGCCAAAGTGCATTATCCGTTGAAGATTGTGAAGTTGCCATTGTCTTTACTCCCATATGGTTTATCGTACAAACGTCAACCAGTTGTGCTTATCCTGCCCGCTTCGGATGATATCAAAAAACGCTGTTTGAAGTTTCTTCGTCACAGGTCCGGCTTTCCCACCGCCAATAACGATTTTGTCGATTGACCGTATTGGAGTTATTTCTGCAGCTGTTCCTGTGAAGAATATTTCATCTGCAATGTACAACATCTCTCGTGGAATAGCCATTTCAACAATCGAATATCCAAGCTCCTTTGCCAATATAACCACAGATGAACGCGTAACTCCTGATAAAATGGCTGAACTCAACGGAGATGTATAGATCACATTTTCTCGGATGACAAAGATATTCTCTCCGCTTCCTTCGCTTACTGTCCCTTCTACTCCTAAAGCAATACCTTCAACATATCCGTTGGCTATTGCCTCCAGTTTAATCAATTGTGAATTCAGATAATTTCCACCGGCCTTCGCTAACGTTGGAAATGTATCCGGAGCAGCGCGACGCCACGACGAAACGCAGACATCTATTCCCTGCTCCAATGCACTTGCGCCAAGATATGCATCCCATTCCCACACAGCGATCGACACATCCACAGGACAACCGGAAGGATTCACACCCACATCGCCATATCCACGGTACACGAGAGGCCGGATATAACATGCCTTCAAATTGTTCGCAACAATTGTCTGTTTAATTGCCTCGGTAACTTGTGATTCTGTATATGGAACTTGCGCCCTATAAATTTTTGCTGAATCAAAAAGACGGCGAACATGTTCTTGAAGCCGGAAAACAGCCGACCCTTTCTTGGTATCATAGCAGCGGATTCCTTCAAACCAGCTTGAACCGTAATGCACCACATGAGAGAGGACATGAATCTTCGCATCGTCCCAATTGACGAGCGCTCCATTCATCCAAATTTTTTCAACTTTCTTCACCGGCATACTTGACCTTGCTCTTTCATAGTAATATTAAACCTGTAGTATTTTCTTATCTATATATCCATTTCATAAATTCTGAATCGCTTAGTAATTTTCCCCAACATTGCTTCTGCAGATTTTACCATCCGCTCGTTATCTTCCAGAATCCAGCTCGCTTCTCCGTATTTGTATCCCAATTTTCTTGCATTCACGGCGGTCTCAAAAAAGAGCGCTGCACCTGCACCGGTATTCAAGTACTCCGGAATAACTCCTAAGACAATGACACGTACCAAATCAATTTTCTTCTTTTTTGTAAGAAGATGATACAACCCCGGCAAGAGATAGCCATTCTTGTTGTACTTCAGCGGAACATTGATATCAGGAAGCGCAAGTGCAAACCCAATGGTCTTTCCTTCTTTTTCTGCAAAGATGACAAGCTCCGGAACAACGACGGGTTTGAGATCCGCAGCCAACGCATCAAACTCTTCGTCTGTCATCGGCACTGCACCCCAATTTTTTGCCCAAGCTTTATTATAAACGTCCTTTACTTTTTCAACTTCTTCTGCAAAATGCTTTTTATCGAACGTTCGAAATGTGAGCTTCTGACGCTGCTTGACAAGTTCATGCGCCCGATTAAACCGTTCGGTATATACCGTTTTTTGATCGAGGAAGTATGAGTAAAGGTCTTTCGCCTTCTTAAATCCATATTTCTCAATCAAGTCAATATAATATGACGGATTATACGTCATCATCACAGTCGGACTCAGATCGAATCCTTCTATGAGCAAACCAATTTCATCATTGACCGATGGGTTCGCAGGACCGCGCATTGCCGTCACACCCCGTGCAAGCAAGTATTTTCTTGCAGCATCGAATAGTGCATTCGCAACCGTCTGATCGTTGATACATTCGAAGAATCCAAAAAATCCGATGTTTTCACTGTGTTCTTTATTGTGGTTGTGATTAATGATTGCAGCTATTCTGCCAACAACTTCTCCTTCGTGTTCGGCAAGAAAGAATTCCGCATCCGAATGTTTATAAAAAGGATTTTTCGCCCGATCCATTAACTTCTTACGATCCATCATCAATGGCGGGACCCACGCCGGATAGTTTCGATAGATCTTCCAGAGAAACCGGATAAACGCAATTGTATCTTGCTTCGAGGAAATCGGCCTAACAATCAATCCATCCATCATCTCTCCAAAACAATATTCTTATAATATAAAAAAGCCGCAGCGTGTTTACAACTACGGCTTACAATTCAACGATCTAGAATCTTAACTGTGCGAGCTTAGTTGATGACACCAAATTTCTTACCTACCTTGCTGAATACTTCGAGAATTTTATTCAGATGATGTTCTTCATGAGTTGCCATATAACTCGTGCGAAGCATTTCCATACCAGGAGGTACACCCGGCCTGATGAATGCATTTACAAATACACCTTCATCGAAAATCGCTCTCCACATCATCAGCACCTTTTCTGTATCTCCAATGACAATAGAAACGACTGCCGAATCGTGTTCGCTCACTCGAAAGCCCATCGCCTGCAATCCCGAGCGCATCTTCCGAGCATTACACATCAACTTGACAACACGCTCCGGTTCAGCTTCGAGAATATCAAGCGCTGCCAATACCGCTGCAACGGATGCTGGCGTCGGACTTGCGCTAAAGATAAGAGCCGGTGCACTGTGTTTAAGATAATCAATGACTTTCGCTTCACCTACGACAAATCCACCTAACGAAGCAAAGGTTTTGCTGAATGTTCCCATTGTGAGATCGGTTTCTTTTTCAAGGCCGAAATGGCTTGCTGTTCCCCGGCCGCCTTTTCCGATCACACCGATTGCGTGCGCATCATCGACCATAATGCGTGCGTTGTGCTTTCGTGCAACTTTCACCATGTCCGGCAGGTTAACAATCTCGCCTGATGTGCTAAACACGCCATCGCTCACGATGAATTTGGCTGCATCCGCGGGAAGCTGCGAAATGACGTGTTCTAAATGTGCCATATCGTTGTGCTTGTACCGTACCACAGGGTTCTCGTTCTCATTGGTATAGGATGCCATACCGGCGGCAACAAGAGTGCCTGCGACAATACTTGCGTGATTGTCCTTATCAGAAACGACATAGTCACCGCGTTGAACGAGCACGGGAACAATTCCTTGTCCCGTTTGATATCCTGTGCTGTAGAGTAAACAAGCTTCTTTCCCCATAAATATTGCAAGGCGACGTTCCAATTCGATATGCAGATCAAGTGTGCCTGTGAGATATCTCGAACCCGAACAGCCAGTGCCGTATTTTTTTATCGCTGCGATTGCGGCTTCTTTTACTTTGGGATGCGCTGTCAATCCAAGATAGTTATTTGAACCTGCCATAATAACTTTGCGGCCGCCAATCTTCACAACCGGACCTTCACTCTCTTCGATAGCGTGAAAATATGGATAACAACCGGTTGCTTTCACTTCATCTGCACGCGTAAAATTCCAACACTTTTCAAAAAGATCCACTGAATTCTCCTCAGGACATGGGTAAGAATAATCACGAAATGAAGCGGCTTTTGCTTCTCGTGCTTTTTTTTAATATAGTTGAATAAGAAAAGAAAGTCAATGAACACGAGAGTGAGGAGATTTTGATCCAGACGGTTTTCGTTACGGGAGGTACCGGTTTTATTGGCAGCCATACCGTTGAGCGTTTATTAGAGGAAAACTATCATGTTCGATGCCTTGTCCGCCCACATCAGATAAATCTGAGGTGGCTTCAAGGTCTGCCTGTCGATATTGTGAAGGGCGACTTATTAGATTCTGTATCACTTTCGAAATGTCTGGAAGGTGCAGATTACATCATTCATATTGCGGGGGTTACCAAAGCTAAGCGGAAGAGCGAATTCTTTACCGGCAACGTAAAAGCGACAGAACATCTCCTTTACGCAGCAAGCAAAATGAAGCATCTTAAGAAGTTTTGTTACCTCAGCAGTTTAACTGCCGTAGGACCGAGCACTACAGGTATTCCTCTCACGGAAACAACCCCCTGCCGCCCCATCACTACATATGGTCAATCGAAGCTCGAGGCAGAACATCATTGCAGACACTTTGCGGATCGGATGCCGATCGTTATCATACGGCCTCCGGCTGTGTTTGGACCTCGCGATAAGGACATTCTAGAAATGTTTAAATGGGTTAGTTACGGTTTTAAGCCGATCATCGGCTCGTCTGAGAAGACATTGAGTCTTGTGTATGCACCAGATTTGGCAAAGGGAATCATTCAGGCAACCATAGATGAAAGGACGATGGGACAAACATATAATATTTCCAATCCGACCATCTTTACATTCTCTTCTCTCATCGATTATCTTGCAACATTGGCCCATAAGCGAACGATTCACGTACATCTCCCCAAAGGACTTTTCTATTCGATAGCAGGGATTGCACAGTTTTTTTCGACTATTGGAAAGAAACCGGCAGTTCTAAACGTTGAAAAGGCGCGAGATCTTTTGCAAAAACATTGGGTTTGTGATTCACGGAAAATCTGGGAGCACATTGGATTTCAGACTTCAACATCCATTTATGATGGCCTGAATAAGACATTTCAATGGTATAAAGAAACCGGGTGGTTGTGATGAGGGAAAAGTGGCGAGTACCGAGTGGCGAGTTACGTGTATACAATTGTGAGTTTACAACAGATAGTACTAGAAAATGGATTTAGGAGATGAAGAATGCTGAGGAACTATTTCTTAGTCTTTACCGGCGGCGGTGCGATGGTTACTTTAGAAAAAGTAAATGTGATTCGCTACTCGGCGGGAAAAAGTGATGTATAAAAATTCTTATTCAAAAAACAATATTATTGATATCAAGAATTACAGAAACTTTGCAATGCACCAATAGCATGCAGCAGAGACAAGCGCCGATGAAGGAATCGTGATAATCCAAGCAATAATAATTCTTCCTGCAAGTCCCCACTTCACCGCCGATACACGTTTGGTTGCACCTACACCCATAATCGCACCTGTGATCGTGTGTGTTGTACTTACGGCAATACCACTGAATGCCGTGATGAGCAGCGTAAATGCACCGGCTGTCTCAGCACAAAAACCGCCTGCCGGTTTCAACTTTGTCACTTTTTGTCCCATCGTCTGCACAATGCGCCAGCCGCCAAAAAGCGTCCCAAATGCAATTGCAATATGACAACTTATGATCACCCACCAAGGAACCTCAAAAGTCTTCAAGAAACCAACTGTCACAAGCAATCCTGTAATAACACCCATAGTTTTTTGCGCGTCATTTGTACCATGTCCTAAACTATAAAATGCCGCGGAAACAAGCTGAAGTTTTCTAAAATGGTTGTTGATTTTGGATGAAGGACGATTATGAAAAATCCACATCAATAAAGTCATCATGCCAAATCCTAGAGTCATGCCCATAAGCGGTGCTACCGCGATAAAGATAATCGTTTTGGTCCATCCACTCCATAAAATTGAAATGAATCCAGCTTTAGCAATCGCAGCGCCAGCATATCCGCCCATTAATGCATGTGACGAACTTGATGGAATGCCATAGTACCACGTGATGAGATTCCAAAAGATCGCACCAACCAATGCGCTCAAGATGACGTACTGGTTGACAGCATTGAGATCGACTAATCCTTTGCCAATTGTTTTAGCAACTTTTACATCAAACAAAAACGCTGCCACAAGATTAAAAAATGCGGCCCACATTACAGCCTTACGTGGTGTTAGAACACGTGTAGAAACAATGGTGGCGATAGAATTAGCAGCATCGTGGAAGCCGTTGAGAAAATCAAAAATTAAAGCAAGGAAAATGATGAAGAGAACGAGAGCTATCATTTATGCGAATATCCCGTCAGTTATGTTTGATCAGGATACCTTCAAGAACATTCGCCGCATCCTCACATTTATCGGTTGCCGTCTCTAATCCGACCAAAATTTCTTTCAGCTTGATGATCTGGATGGCGTTTTTCTCTTTAGCGAACAGATCCGCGACAGCTTGATCAAAGATTTCATCGGCCTGGTTTTCATATTCATTCACCATTTTGAATGAATCTTGAAGAAGATCAGTCTTATTTAAGTTACGTAAGAGGTGAACGCCATTTTTTAGTTCATTGATGGAAAGAAAGAGGACGTCGATGAGTTGAGAAAACGCTTTCGGAACACGCGTAATCTTATACATAGCAAACCGGTGAGCGCATCCATCGATGTGATCGAGAACATCATCTAAGGCAGATGTAAGCTCATGGATATCTTCACGGTCCAAGGGAGTAACAAACGTGGAATTGAGTTCAGAAAAAATATTATGTGTGATCGAATCGCCTTCATGTTCGATGTCTTTGATTCGCTTCGCTGTTTCTTCCCTTTGAGATTGCTTTTTACAGAACGGGAGTTTTTTTAGCTCCACTCCGGCTTTCACTAGGTTTTGTGCAGATTCTTCCAATAAAACATAGAAATTATCATCATGAGGAAGAAATTTTTTTATAAATTGATCAAGTTTCATAGGTTTGTATTATCTATTAAAGAAAAAGAATGTCGTTTGTTTGGCAGGTCCAGGTATGGGGCAATCTTCCTTCTGCCTGCCAATGCAAGGTAGTAGAATGTTGTTTCAAAACCAATTGCTTTTTTATATCGATAAAAAACAGCTGGAGAAAATAAATTTTAATTTCCCGGGCATCATCATACAGAAGACTTCAGTACCTTTTCCTGCATTTTTGTACGATAGACATCAAGTTTTGCACTGAGCTCTGAATTGCTGAGTGCAAGCATTTCGAGTGCGAGTAAACCGGCGTTGGATCCACCATCTATAGCAACTGTAGCAACGGGAATTCCTGCAGGCATCTGAACCATTGAAAGTAATGAATCGAAACCGTTCAGTGTCTTAGACTTAATCGGGACACCAATCACTGGAAGCGTCGTGACAGCAGCGACGATACCCGCTAAATGTGCTGCACCGCCTGCGCCTGCAATGATCACTTTTATTCCTCTCCCCTTGGCCGCTTTTGCATATTCGATGGTCTGCTCGGGTGTGCGATGAGCTGAAAGTACTTTTACTTCACAAGAGACATCAAACTCTTTCAGAATCTGTCTTGCCGGCTCCATAGTATCGGCATCCGATGTGCTTCCCATAAGAATAGCAACAATTGGATTGTTCGATTTGTCTGAACCTAAAAGAATCATAAATTTTATCTCCTGCTTTTATTTTATTCTACAGTGTCCAGTTATCTTCTCCTCATTGATGAAGTAACTATGGGGAGAAGTGTTTTTTTAACCGTTATGAAATGCGGCTTTGCGCAATCGATCCATGACAGCCGCACCTAATCCTTTATCTTCTACACTTTCCACCAGAATAACATCTACTTTCTGCCGATCTAATTCACGCAATGCTCTGAACAGATTCCTTGCAACATGTTCAATAGAAGATTCTATAATCACATGGAATGAAGACTGCTCAATGCCCGCTAATATCTTTGAATATGTAATTGATCCGACCTTCTTCTGCTGCGCTTTATTTTGCTGGATACACTGTCTAAACTTTTCCTCATCTGCCGGCGGGAACAGAATCACACGTGCATTGGGAGCATAATGACGATGCCTCGTACCAGGAGAGCGTCGGAGCAATTCTCCTGCATTGGTCCAACGCACCTCTCCTATTTCCTTCTCTATATCTTCCCGGCTTAATCCACCGATCCGCAGAATTACCGGAGGATCAACGGTTACATCCACCACAGTCGATTCGACTCCTATCGTTGTTGATCCAGCGTCGATGATAAGATCGATCTTTCCATTCAAGTCGTTGTACACATGTTCTGCTGAAGTCGGGCTCGGTTTTCCCGAAACATTTGCACTGGGTCCAACGATACCACCTTTGAACTGCCGAAGTAATTCCAGTGTTACCGGATGATCAGGCACTCGCAGTGCTACAGTCTCTAATCCTGCTGTAACACCATCAGGAACATTTATTTTCCTCTGAAACACTAATGTCAACGGACCGGGCCAAAATCGCCGAGCAAGCTGCAATCCTTTCTCGGAAACCGATGCTGTAAATTGCTGAACATTTTCCAATGATGCAATATGCACGATGAGCGGATTATCCGACGGCCTTCCCTTGGCTTCAAAGACTTTTTGTACAGCTCGGGCATTCAAGGCATCGGCACCGAGTCCATACACGGTCTCTGTTGGAAAAGCTACCAACCCTCCGGCATGAAGCACTCCCACTGCATATTGAATCTTGTCAGCATCTGGATGTTCTGTGGATAGCTGTATGATTTTGGTTGTCGGCATTCTCTCTGCTATTACTCTACTGCCGCTAACAGCATCTCCGCAACATCTTTCACCTTTACTGTTTCGGTTGCTTCTTTGTCTTTGACACCGTCCTCCAGCATTGTCATGCAAAACGGACAAGCCGTACCGATTACATTCGGCTTCAGCGTGAGCGCTTCTTCTGTTCGCTCAACGTTGATTCGTTTCCCTTCATGCTCTTCCATCCACATTCTGCCGCCGCCGGCACCGCAGCACAATCCTCTCGACTTCGTTCGTTTCATTTCTACGGTATTCACACCGGGAATAGCATCGAGAATTTCCCGCGGTTGATTATAGATATCGTTGTAGCGTCCGAGATAACATGAGTCATGGAATGTTACTGTTGCTACTTCTTCCTTTGTTACCTTCAACTTACCTTCATTGATAAGCTTTACCAGAAAGTCAGTGTGATGAACTACTTCATAATTACCACCAAATTGCGGGTACTCGTTCTTCAGCATATTGAAGCAATGCGGACATGTTGCCACGATCTTTTTTACGTTGTAGTTATTCAACGTCGCAATATTGTCTTTCATCAGCATTTGAGCAAGATACTCGTTGCCAATTCGACGTGCAGAATCACCGGTACATTTTTCCTCGGTTCCAAGAATTGCAAATTTAATTCCCGCTTTCTGCATCAACTTTGCGAAGGCCTGCGTCACCTTTGTGTAACGCGCATCGAATGCACCTGCACAACCCACCCAAAAGAGAATCTCTGCATCCTGTGACTGCGACATGTGCGGAATGTTCATACCCTCCGTCCAATCCGCACGACTCGATGCCGGGAATGCCCACGGACTAAAATTTGTCTCGAGATTCTTAAATACAACCTGTACTTCCGGTGGAAAATTAGATTCCATCAATACCAAACTGCGGCGCAAGTCCACAATTGCAGGAACATGCTCAATATTCACCGGACATTCCTGTATGCAGGACATACATGTCGTACAAGCAAAAAGTTCTTCCTGAGTGATATAATTATGAAGGAGTGTGTTTTCTAATAGATTTTTCTCGCCTTCTTTGAGTGTTGCTGCTCTATCACCATCCAATGACAGTTTTCCTTTTTCCACCGTACGGTGCCGAAGATCGGTCATAATCTTTTTTGGCGAGAGGAGCTTGCCTGTGATATTCGCCGGACAAGCTGCAGTACAGCGTCCGCATTCCGTACACGTGAATCCATCGAGTAATTGCTTCCACGTTAGGTCGTCGACATCTGTTGCACCGAATTTTTCTATTCCCTCTTCTTCGAGATTAATCGGCGGCAGTGCACCTCTTGGTTTCAGTGAAGTGAGGAATACATTCGGTACCGATGTGAGCACATGTGCATGTTTTGAGTACGGCAGGTAATTCAGAAATCCGAGGACCAGAACGATGTGTATCCACCAATAGACTTCAAAAAGGAGATGACTTGTGGAAGCATCCGGAGAAGCAAGAATCGAATTCATAGCCGCAGAAAGAATACGGCCTTCATCATTTGTTCCCAACTGGAAACGTGCTGCATTTTGTCCGAGCAGGCTCACCATAATCAGGAAGATGGTAAAGAGAATCACCGTGGCATCGATTTGAGCATGCCGATCGCCCTGCAGACGTTTTGGCCGAAGAATGTAACGTCTAAACAAAGCGATGCATATTCCGATAATCACCAGACCTGCAAAGATATCCTGAAAAAACACCAATGGTTGATAAAGAACGCCAATACAGCGGAAAGAAAATCCTGGAAGAAGTCCTTCACCGATGGCTTCCAGAACAGATGACAACAGGACAAGAAATCCCCAGAAAATAAATGCGTGCATCAATCCTGCAATAGGTTCACGAAAGAGTTTTGTCTGTCCAATAGCTACCACCATCATTTTTTTGAAGCGCTCCCACAGGCGATTCAACCGATTCTCTGGTTTACCTATAGAAATAAGAGCGATCATGCGCCGCAGGCTGAATCCGAATGCTCCAAACGCTCCTACTAACACAATTGTAAAGACGATGGTCTTCATCGCCATTCCTTTTCTCCTTTTTGCTGGTTATATCTTTAAAATTGAATTCATAATTGTTACAGCTTCACCGGCAATACTGATGTTTTCAATTTCTTTCTGTCTCAAACGAATACGTATTTTGACTCTTCCCGTTCGATGAATCTCGTCCCCCTGCTCTCCAACGAATTCCAATCTGCCATCTGATAATTCCCGGCACACAACAGGATATCCAGCAGATAGCACGTACTTTTGCAGGTAGCATCCAAGCGGACCATTTGCCGATCCAGTGACGGGATCTTCATTGATGCCGTAATTCGGTGCAAAGAACCGTGAATGCACTGCTGAGTCCTTTTCTTTTGTCTCCAGTGAAAACAGGCTCACTCCATTCAGCTTCATTTTCTTCAACTCATTCGTCAATGCCGAAAAGTCCGGTTTGATTTTTTCTATCACTGCAAGACCATTCACAGGAACATAGAGATACAAGTCGGTAACAACAGGTAAATCCTTTTTTATTTCCTTTGCCGTAAGATTAAGCGCGCGCAGCATCGTTGCCGGAAGTTTCTTTTTAACCTTAAATTTTGGTACCGGCAGTTCAAATTCTATCGTTGTGTCATAGAAATTCTTCTCAACTCGTACAGCTAAAATACCGCTCTTCGTCTGCAAACGGAAGTAATGCTGACCATTTGTGCTCATTCCTTCCAACCCCTCTTCAGCAAGTGCGTGGAAGCTCGCAATGGTCGCGTGTCCACAAAGCGGAACTTCGCTCATGGGAGAAAACCATCGGATGCGTAAATTCGCATCCCGCTCCGTTGCCGGAAGAATGAACGCAGTCTCTGGATGATTCACCTCGCGCGCGATGAGCTGCATCTGAGTGTCCGTCAATCCGCCGGCATCGAGAACCACACCCGCTGGGTTTCCCGCAAATGGTTTCTTTGTAAATGCATCGATTGTTTTAATTCGATAGGTTTTCATTGTTTTATTTTCCCATGAATTGAATGACAATATCGCGTTGACGCGTTCTTGTGTCGAAATCGATCAGTACGATTTGCTGCCAAGTTCCAAGCAGCATTTTTCCTTCTGAAAAAGGAACAACGATAGATGGTCCCAGAAACGAAGCCCGTATATGCGCATGACCATTTCCATCTCCCCATGTATCATCGTGGTGATAGCGGGAGCTGCTTGGTGCAAGTCGTTCAAACATCTCAGGAATATCCTTTCGCAATCCCGGTTCGTATTCTGTTGTTGTTATAGAAGCAGTCGAACCGATAATAAATATAGTCACATTCCCTTCTTTCAACTTCTGTTGATGAAGGAGGGCAGCAACCTTTTCGGTAATATCAACGACTTCCGAATTCCCCTTCGTCGATACTTTGATATGCTCTGTTATGACTTCCATAGTTGTAATGCTGTCAATGTATTTTGATTCTTGATAAAATACACAAACTCATCTTTCACAAAGAATGTATCAGGACTCGGGACTTGCACGCCTTTGACAAGTATCTCGTTGAATCGTTTTTCTCTTCGCTCTGTGTCGTACACGGTAAGGATATTTTCTAATGTCGCTGATGCCGAAGAATTTTCTTTCCGATAATAACTCACTAAAAGGATATTGCTCCGAAGGAGATATTCTATCCAACCTTCTAAGGCATTTCCTCCTGTGATCTGCTGAATAATAGTTGCTACTTCTGAATCGACCTGTCTCTGATTATATAATTCTGAAAATATTGTGCCCTGGATGCCTTCAGATTCCTTTTGCAATACCTGTCTTCGTAATTCGTGGAAAACATCCAGATTATCGGCATATTCATTGAGCACTGTTCCTGTACTGATTTCGATTTCGTATCCGATACGTTTTTCGAAAATATATTTATATGCATAAAGTTTTTGATCATGCATAAACCAATAGGTCAACTCATCGTTTCTCCATAAAAGCTTGCCCGTTGCGAGTTCAACCATATGAATGCCGCGATGTTCCGGCATATCGGGTCTGGCAAATCTATGCAAAATTATCCATTTGTCATAAACCGTTTCGATTCCTATCCACCACGGTTCATCAAATTCAATTTCCTTCCATAACGATTTGCCGGTACGTGCATCGACACAGAAGAAACTCGTCGATTTTGCTTCTTGATTGCGCGTTTCACCTACAATTGTATTTTGTGAAGAAATAAATATTCGCCAAATAAGTACGCCTGTGCTGAATTCCCATATCGGCTTTAATTGTTTTGAGCGGAATAATGGAAAAAAGTCAGCCATGATGCAGATGAACATACCAATTTTTTTGGGGAGTATCAACCGACGTTAAAAAACAAAAAAGCCAGCCCCGCTTTACAGGACCGGCTTATAGAGTACCACCTATCGCTCAAGTGATTTACTTTTCACTCAAGAGCTGTTCTATCTTGTCGATTACTTCTTTCTCTTCAGGTTTTGTTCCTGGCGTAAATTTTTCTACCACATTCCCTTTCCTATCCACAAGGTATTTTTGGAAATTCCATGTTACAGCTCCCGGAACAGGAGAATCTTTCGTGAGATACTGATAGAGTGGGTCTTGATCGCTTCCCTTGACGCTGATCTTCGAAAACATGTCAAATGTAACACCATAATTCAGTGTACAAAATTGTTTAATCTCATCATTCGTACCTGGCTCTTGACGCAGAAAATTGTTTGCAGGGAAACCAAGAATCATAAATCCGCGGTCTTTGTACTTTTCATAGATTGATTCAAGCCCTTTGTATTGCGGCGTATGACCACACTTTGAAGCGACATTCACAATCAATAAGACTTTGCCTTTGTATTCAGAAAGCGGTTTATCCTTTCCGTCAATTGTTTTCATGGAAAACGAATAGAGCTTCGGTTGTTGTTCCATAAGTTTCTCCTCGGTTTGTGCGTAGATTGTCACTGACCATGTGAACACAATCGCCAACACCAATCTCATTGTACTTATCATTGTTGTATCCTCTCAATTGTTTCTTCTATAGATACAACACCAAACACAAGGTAGAAAGTTTCAATTATCATGTTGATTATACTAACGAACCGGTACAATCCACCATGCTATTAAATAAGCAATAAAGAATGGAAAGAATCCGGTTGCCAAGCCAAGCACAACAATTGCAATACGGATAATGGTGGGATCAGTGTCTGTCATTTCACCGATTCCTCCGCAGATTCCTGCAATCTTTTTGTTGGTTTGTGAGCGATAGAGTTTTTTCATGGCATACTCCCGATAATGTTATTTGTTCTTTTCTCTGGACTCTTGTATTGATATACGCAACAATCTGCAGACTGTTACATCAAAGAAGATGCTTCTACTCAATAACTCATGTTACGCAGGATTGATGTTTTCATAGCCCTGACATTCCCGCCAGAACGGCTTTGTCGGGCTGGTATGTCGGGGTTTAAGTGTTGCAGAATAGTTTGGGCTTTAGCCCCAATAACAATGATTTTGGCTAAAGCCGACGGTGCTTCATTTTATTTGTCCACGACCTGAAGTTCGTGGCTATCAGAAAAACTCTATTTTGCGTAACATCAATCAATAACTACTTTTCGGAGACGCTTTGTTTCACCGCGGACTTTCTTCATGCGAAGACGGTCTTCGCGAGCAGTTTTTGTTGGCTTAGTAGAAATTCGTTTCTTGCGTACTTTCAATGCAGATTTGAGAAGCACTGCCAATCTTTCGATGGCAAGTTGTTTGTTTTTCCATTGACTGCGAGAGTCCTGAGCAACAACTCGCAGAATGCCTAAAGAATCAAGTTTGGAGGATAGATTGCTCAGTAAGCGCTGGCGAAGATGTTCGGGTATGCAAGGCGAATGAGCGACATCGAATAAAAGTTCAACACGTGTTTCGAGTTTGTTGACGTTCTGCCCGCCGGGTCCACCGCTTCGGCTTGTTCGAAACTGCAGTTCGGCAAGCGGAATCTTGAGTGAATGTGTGACAATTACATGCGATGCGAGCATGTCTTCTGTTAAAAGAAATAGTAGTGCGCCGCAATTTGCGGGAGAGGAATAACCCTGCCGTCCGAGAAATAGACGAACACGCCCTCAACTGTTATATGCAGTGCATTTTGCGCGTAAAATTCACCGCCGATACCTCCACCCATCCGAAATGGACCTTCGACTTCATTGAATTCAGCGCCATGGTAGAAATACGCGACTGTACCTGTAATAAAAAATCGTATTGCATTGTTCCTCACAAGATCATATTGATATTCACCGCCAACGCTCATCGCAAGTTTGTCTGATGTTTTAATGATTCCAAAAACTGCTTGAAGCGATGACTTTGATGGAAAATGAGAACGAAAACTCAGTCCGACACCCGAAGCCCATCCTGCCGACAATCCCAAACCGTACACCGGTTTGCTCAAGTCTTCAGCCTTTGATAACCCCGATGTAGTTATTTGAGCAAAAGAGATCGATACAAAGACAAACGATAGAACACACCACGAAAGAAAAATATTTTTCATACGGTCTCCACTAATTTTTCATCGAAGAAGGAATCTAAAAGTGAACCTTGGTAAGATACGATTTTCTGTAATAGAAGAAAAGAGAAGATTTAAAAAAAGAGATATTCGGTAAATCGCCATCCCCACAATCACATAATCATAGGAGGATTTATGAATAAGCGGCAAGAAAACAAATTTACAATGTATGAAGGCATATCGACGTTCTTTCGTGCAAGCACCGAGACGGTAAACAGTGTGCCGATGCTTAAAGACTCTGTGGATGAATTCGGCTCAGTCCGATACTTCTCCCAATTCGTAACTGTGGATTCAGTGACACCGATAATCTCAGCCACTTGATCTTGAAACAATCCAAATTCAAGCCGCCGCTTCTTGATATAATCCCCCCACTTTCTGAGGATTTGATGGATTTTCGTAAGTTTTGAGCCGGCCGGTCTGCGAATTTAGGACAGTGTGGGAACGAAACGAAGTCTTCCTTCGTTGTTAAGTGAAAAGTTGATGCCCGATAAACGATTGCAGGAATATATATGAGACGTGTGAAAGAGAAGATAATTGCAAAGGGGATGACAGCGCTATTATTTTTCACTGCTCCCATGGTAGCGGGTGATGTACTTTCAGTCGTTCGCCAATCATCGAAAAGTCTTGAAGTTCAGTTTCAAAATACCGATGTTGTCGGCGGTCTGCAATTTAGTCTCCGTTCGTCTTCCGATATTGTCTTGTCAGAACCTGAACGCTACGATCGCGTACTCGCGCCCTCTTGGATAGTGACCTCCTATAAACCGAATGATTCGACTGTGAACGTCCTTATCATAAGTATGCAGCAAGAATCGCTCGGCAGCGGCTCCGGTTCGCTCATACGTTTATCCTATGCATCCACGGGAACTGCAAAAGAAAGCTACGTAACGCTTGCCAGCGTGCTTGTTGTAAGTCCGAAATCCGACAGTGTCGGCGTTACCGTTGAAGGACTTCGTTGGTCGGATCGCTCAATCACTACAGACGCAAACGGCAGCAACCGGTCGTTCGTCTTGGAACAAAATTATCCGAACCCCTTTAATCCGACAACGCGCGTAACATATCGATTGAATAAGGCTGCTCAAGTTCGTTTAAGCATTTACGACGCAGCGGGACGCGAAGTGGTCCGTCTGGCGGATCAATACGAGGGAGTTGGTGAATACAGCGCAGTGTGGAACAGCACGAGTGCCAATCGCCAGGCGATTGCTTCCGGTTTGTATTTTGCGAGACTGACGGTCGACAACGAAAGCACAACGCGGAAAATGATTTTGCTGAAATAATCCCCCCGCAGCTCTTCCCATCCAAAAGTGAGATCTGATTTACTAACCATTCTTAAGAAGTTCCTGGTGAGCGATAATAATATGTCCGCTTAAGGGATAATCTTGAAAGCCTTTGTTTAATCAATTGAGGCGATGATTGCCGACCTGAAGGCAAAAGTGTAGGCATACCGCAATGCATTAGGATGCGGTGTTGCAGAGCGCATGGGAGCACGGACAACGATGGAGGATCTCTTTGCCAAGGTAGATGGAATTTGGGAGGAGGAGATCGACCCGGCTCTGGAATTAATATGTGCGAGCAAGACTCAGTTTTATAACGAGCACATCGCTCTGCGCTTGATAAAGGATACAGAAATCCGGCATTGGGAAGAGGCTTCAAAGCTGAAACCGACTCCGGCGTCTGCGGCGTAGTAAAGATAGACACCCTATCGTCCCCTTTTATCCCGCACAAAACACGAATGAGGGGGACAGTTTTTTGACAGTGCCGTCGGGACTTACTTGTCCGCTCGACGAGTCCGTCGCAGTCTGACGATCGTCTTGTTGGGCGGACGTCCTGACGGAAAGAATGGATTGTTCGGGGAAGTGTCGGGAGGGAACTCCCGACACCACTGGGGAATTTTAGTGTTCTATTTGCGTTTGATTGATCTCTACCGTACTTTATTCGCAGTTGTTTCACCTCTGAGGTTATTGGGAAAACGATTCACCCCGTGAGATACGTGAGAAATCATGATATATTATATCAAATGAAATATCTCACGGGGTAAAGCGCCATGAGGGATTTCAATTCGAGGAAAATAAAGTTCTTAGAGAAAAAGTTTTGGACGGATATACGCAACTTGTCCGCCTTCCACCACACAAATGGCGGACAGATTGCTGGATGCGTTTTTACACTAGTTATGTGGCATTGTGCCACTAAACAACTGCCCTGAAGAAAAAAAAGATATCATCTCATGAAAGTACTGATTAGTATCGTGATTGCAGGTCTATGCGTCGGGCTATTGTCGGGTTGTAAGGACGCTGGGACAGAAGTTAAATATCTTACGCAATCAATTAGCGAAGACCACAGTAATATCACGGACCCAAATACTCGATGGCAGGCTTACAATCTTAGGAGCTATGTGATTGAACAACAAAGTTCTTGCTTCTGTCCATACGGCGGCGATGTTTGCAGGGTCTATGTTCGGGACAACAAGGTCATTGATGTCATAAAGAAGTCCGATGGCAAATCCATCTTTGCACAAGTACCACAGCGATATAAGACTGTCGACGAGCTTTTCGTCTTAGCGAGTTCCGTCAATCCAGATAGTGTCGCTTCACTTGTAATTCAGTACGATGAAAGATTCGGATTCCCAAAACTAATGTCTGTGGATTACAGCACACAGATTGCTGATGAGGAGTTTGCTTATTACAGTCAAAATATCGAACGGCTGTTGAACTGATGCTTTTAAGGAAACGTTGCACCACGCCGCTCCCTTTGTTGAAAAGGATTATTGTGGCCGTTCCACACTGAGGCCCATATGGAACGAGTCATTAATAGTTCGCAAAGGTACGGCGTGTAGCCAATATACATTGGCAGCGAGGCTATGGACAGAAAAAAGATAATATCCATTTAATAGTTGTATCATTATCTAATAATCGTTTTTTTGGTTAGAGATTTTTAATATAATAAGCTTTAAATACTTACTCATAGGAAGAGAAATCATATGTGTTTTTCAGCAGAAGCAAGTTTTGCAGGAGGTGTTATCATTTCTACGATAGGTGTTGCTACTGTTAAGGAAGTTCATAAACCTTCTCAGCTCGTGTTTGCAAGTATTCCATTATTTTTTGGGGCACAACAAATTACTGAAGGCTGTTTGTGGTTAACATTACCAAATCCAGAATATGGTACTGTTCAAATATTTAGTAAATATATATTTTTAATAATGGCTGAGGTTCTTTGGCCAATGATGATTCCTCTTTCAGTTCTCTTCATGGAAGAGAATAAAAAAAGAAAAAGAATATTAAGGATTCTTCTCTTTATGGGTGTATCAGTGTCATTGTATTATGCTTTTTGTTTATTGTTTTTCAATGTCACCCCGCAAATTATGGGTTATCATATTCAGTATAGGACTGATTTCCCTAAATTTTCGACCGCGTTGGCTTTTATAGTCTACTTTATTGCTTCTATCACTCCTCTTTTTGTTTCGAGTATTCAAAGAACGCATCTTTTAGGCATATTAATGTTTTTATCATGTGTAGTTACAGAAGTATTTTTTTGGCAATATCTCGCTTCAGTATGGTGCTTTTTTGCAGCATTCATAAGTGGGGTCATCTTCTGGATCCTCAGAGATGCAAAAAGGAAATTCAATTTTGACAAAATAAACTTATTGAAAATCAGTTCAAATCAACCGACTCATAAATGAATAATCCTATGCAATTGGTATAACAGGTTCAAATAAGAGATAAAATATGATAGAAGTTAAAAAAGAAGGCATTTTGCTTAACAAAACAGATCTCGAATTCGAAAACGAAGGCGTATTAAACCCTGCTGTCATGCAGGAAGGTAATACGGTTCACGTTTTTTACCGGGCTGTGCGAAAAGGGAACTATTCCACCATCGGTTATTGCGAACTCGACGGCCCGCTTACGATCAGAGAACGAAGCGATAAACCTGTCATTACTTCTCAATATGAATACGAATCGCACGGTGTTGAAGATGCCCGCATTGTAAAAATTGATGGCTTGTACTATCTGACATATACGGCTTATGATGGAACAAATGCACAGGGAGCATTAGCTGTTTCTCCTGACATGAAGAATTTTGAAAAGCTCGGAATAATTGTACCTCCCGTGACATATGTTGAATTCGTATATCTTCTGGAATCGGCCGCCAGGGTAAATAAAAAGTATTACCGTAATCACAAATTTTATTACCACGAACCAGATATTGAAAAGAAAATATTGCTATGGGACAAGAATGTGGTTTTTTTCCCCAGGAGGATAAACGGCAAGTTGTGTTTCCTGCATCGTATCAGACCGGGCATTCAGATTGCATCAATAAATAACTTGAATGAACTTACGAAAAAATTCTGGAGAAGCTATTGCAGGAAACTGCAGAAACATATCGTGATGGATCCCCGGTATAAGCATGAATCGAACTACATTGGCGGAGGATGCCCACCGATTGAAACAGAACACGGATGGGTATTGATATACCATGGCGTGCAAAAAACTTCCAACGGAAATGTGTATTCTGCCTGTGCAGCTTTACTGAAACTTGATGATCCTTCAATAGAAATTGCCCGTCTGCCCTTTGCATTATTTTCACCCGAATATGATTGGGAACAAAAAGGAGAAGTCAACAATGTTGTATTCCCAACAGGAACATCCCTGTTTGGAGATACCCTTTATATCTATTATGGTGCAGCCGATGAACACATAGCATGTGCTTCTCTGAGTTTGTCAGCATTAGTCAATGAATTGTTACTGTATACCTCATCCAATGGAAAATATAAAAACGGATCGTAAAACTCCAAAGTCTGTAGCTGTAATCGTGGCTCACCCGGATGATGAAACATTATGGGCGGGAGGAACAATACTGAACCATCCCTCATGGAATTGGTTTATTGTTTGTCTCTGCCGGAAAAGCGATACGGAACGTGCCACTAAATTTTATAAAGCATTAAAAATCTTAAAATCAGAAGGGATCATGGGTGATCTTGATGATGGCCCCGAACAAAACCCGTTGGAGGGAAAAGAGGTAGAACGAGCCATCAAGCAGTTGCTTCCCCCGACTCATTTCGACCTGATTATTTCCCATAATCCTTCAGGAGAATATACCAGACATATCCGGCATGAGGAAGTAAGTAAAGCAGTTATTACACTCTGGCATGACGATAAAATTTCTACCAACAAACTTTGGACGTTTGCTTACGAGGACGGTAATAAGGAATACTATCCCAGATCAATTGAAAAAGCTACTATTTACCGAAAACTTACGAAACGGATATGGCTGAGAAAATACAGCATCATTACATCCACCTACGGATTTGAAAAAAATAGCTGGGAAGCAGAAACAACACCGCTGGCAGAATCATTCTGGCAATTTACAAATTCGTATGATGCTAAAAAATGGCTTAATAATGGAGGAGTTTTAGCATGAAAGTATTACTATTATATTATTACCCTCCTTCACCCGGAGGGCTATCAGCCCAGGGTAATCTTCTATACAGAGGACTTCTTAAAATGGGCGTTGATGTCCATCCTGTTCATTTAGAATCAGCGCAGGAGAAGGAATGGTACTATCGTTGGTTTAAGCCTGATGTTGTTGTAGGTGTAGGTTATTGGGGGCACACGCCGCAATTAGTGCTTCACCCGCAGCGGTATGGCGTGCAGCCGGTACCATGGTTGGTTGCCGACGGCTATATTGCAAACTATCAGGAGGTTTTGAATGCTCTTCCACTTATACTGGTAACATCGAATTGGGTGAAGGAGATGTATGTCCGCGACGGGATCAATGGCGATAAAATTGAAGTGTTACCTGTAGGCTGCGATACGGATGCTTTTATCCCTTACAGTAAGGATGACCCGAAAATTTTGGCGGTGCGCGAAGCGCTGGGAATTTCACCCGATCAGATAATGATTCTCACCGTTGGCGGTGACGCCGCATCAAAAGGTGCACAGGAAGTAATGCAGGCGCTTGCAATCATTGATACGAAAGCGCCTGATTGGAAATATGTTTGCAAAGTATGGCCACAGCCACGAACCAAGCTTCAAAACCTGGCAGATCTGGAAATGGCGACAAACTTGGGTATTGAAAAAAATGTCACTTATGAAACCAACACCATTTCACGAAATTTCATGCCTTACTTGATTGGCGCCTGCGATATATATGCAGCTCCTTCCCGGCTTGAAGGCTTTGGAATGCCGCAAGTGGAAGCGGGAGCATGCGAAAAACCGGTTATAGGTATTAAGGCAATGGGAATGCTTGATACACTTATACATGGCGAAACGGCATTCCTGGCAGATGTAGCACAGAAAATTGTTGTGGACCAGGTAACGCTTGGAAATGAATCGGGCTTTGAAGATAAACATAGAGTGGTATTTAAAGAGCCACGGACGGTGGATTACCGTGCCAATGTTCATGATATTGCCAACTATTTGATGGATCTTATGACTGATGCAGCGTTGAGGGAGAAAATGGGTAAAGCAGCCAGAGAGCGTGTAGTGAAAAATTTTGATTATCGCGTTGTTGCAAAACGGTTTGTTCAGATAATGAACGACAAATTGGGAATAAAATAATTTGAAAATGCAAACCGCAAACAGTCAAGAGATAGAAAAGGCGAAGAAGGCCGCCCTTGAAGTGCTGCTTCATAATAGTCACGGGCCTTACCATGGACTTCCACGGACTGCTGGCTGGGGATATCCGGAGCCGTATACAAGGGATTTGATGTTTTCCATTCTGGGAATTGCTGTTTCTAAGAATCAGACGCTGCTGAAGAGCATTCGGAGAGTATTGAAAACACTGGCGAAAAATCAGACAGAACGTGGCCATATCCCTTCGCTGGTGCATGACAAAGATGACCGTGGATCAAGTGATACAACTCCTTTGTTTTTGCTGGCTGTCGGCATTTTCAGAAAAGTATCAGGTGAATCAAACTTTCTTAATGAAGCAGTTAAAAAAGCCTTGACATGGATGGAGTATCAAAGCCCTTCTAACCGTTACCTGGTTGCCCAGCAGCCAACAAGCGATTGGCGCGACGAACAATGGGTTACAGGATATGGTCTGTTTGTAAACACCATCGTATATAGCTATCTTCGGCTTTTAGGTCAGAACAAAAGAGCAGATAGGATGCGTCAAGATATGAGGCGGTTTACCATTACGGGCGGAACGCTACACCATCATGTACACGAAGGTCTTATGGTAAAACACAAGCCTTACTATGCTTTTTGGTCCTATAAAATTCATAGCAGCGAACGGTTCGACCTCCTCGGTAACAGTCTTGCCATTCTCTCCGGAATAGCATCGCCCTCTCGGGCTGTGGAAATGATTTCCTGGATCGAAGAGAAGTGTGCAGGCATGAGAAAAAGAGGTGAATTGGCAGTTGATCTGCCGCCTAATTTCTTCCCCTTTATTAAACCTGAAGATCCTGACTGGCATGTGCGATATTCATCATTTAACAATCCAGGGGAATACCATAATGGAGGTATATGGCCTTTTATATGCGGGTTTTATGTGGCGGCTTTAGTTGCTGCTAAAAGGTACACGCTCGCCAAGGAAAAGCTCGCTGCGCTTACCCATAGTATACAAATTTCCAATACCGGGAGGGTCGATTTTGGATTTAACGAATGGCTAAAAGCACAGAACGGCAAGCCCATGGGGCAGGACTGGCAAACCTGGAGCGCCGCACTTTACCTATATGCCGTAAAATGCGTTGAAGAAAAAAGGACGCCCTTTTTTGATGAGATACGCAGTTGTTCAACTGAATCGAAAATAGAGTAGTAGCTTACATGGCACTCGTTGCAAACGAGCGCCAGCTGTGGCTAATGACCAAACGTGAAAAACTACTCCAGCCGTTTCTCGGGAAAATAAAGAATCGACTCAGCCATATTACCGATCAATTGTTGGTCACAACCTCCCTGTCTCCACCAGATGCCGATGCACTTCTATCCACTTTCTCCAATTTCCCACCCTCTCGTTTATCAGCTCGAAGCAAAAGAAGCGCAAACACTAATCCTATGATACCGAGGCATGAGAACATTATCATACTTGCCGTGTATGACTGTGTTGCATCTCTCAGAAGGCCATTAAGCCATGGAAAGAGTGCAAGACCAAAATTTTGGATCATTGTTGTCAAACCAAATGCTGTACCGACTCGATTCTTCTCTACGAGAAGCGGAATCGACGGCCACATTGCAGCCGGAACCATCACAAAAGCTGCTCCGAGTACGATCATTGGAAATGCTGGAGGTATCATCGTAAACGCCATTGTAAGAAAAGCCGGAACCATAAGAATTGATCCGCCAACCATGATCGTTGCTCGACGACCAAAGCGATCGAGCAATTGTCCGAAGACCGGTGCTAATATCATCGAGGCGAATATAATAATTGTCGTAGTACCACCTGCCGTGCTGAACATGTGGATGACATTGTAAAACACTTGCGTAAAGAAGCCGCCTTCTGACCCTACCGTGAGCGGCAATCCCCATTTAGTGTTGAAGAAATCTGTCGAGAGCGCTGTGAAAGGAAAGATGGCTGAGTAGAATGTCAAACAGAGCAGCGTCACATACCAGTAGGAGGAACGAAATTTCTTGACATCCGCAAGAACGATTTTATCACCGCCTCCTTCTTCCTGCAGTTTGAGTTCCCGTTCGCCGCGCTTATCCAACATGATATAGAGTGCATTTGCAAGAAGTGATAGACAACAGAATATAACTGCAGCCCAGAGTGCTGCACTATAATGACGAAAGTACTCGGCAATCAACGCTTCCGTATTAAAACTGAAAAGCGTCCCCAGCCGGCTGATGGTGAGCCCTACTCCAAACGCAAACGCCAGTTCCTTTCCCTTAAACCATCGTGTAAATATCGCGCTTTGGGCCACTACTAATGATTCCGATCCCCACCCAAAAATGAAACGACCGAAGTAAAGGATCCAGATATTCGGTGCCACTGCGACAATGAACGCACCGACAGTAACAAGAGAAGAAAAGAAAAGACTTGCGCGTCGTGTTCCAATACGATCAATCAACAAACCACCGATGAACACAGAAAGAATTGCCGCAACACTATAGAGCGTGTACATTTGTCCTATGGATTCACGACCGATACCAAGCGCTTCGATAAGTGTAGGCGCTATAGCACCGACGCTGTCATACGCAAAATAACTGCCGAACGTCAACAGGCTCACGATAAAAAGTACCGAATAACGATACGGACGGCGAGACGGATGGAACCAAGTATGCCTTTTTGCTTCAATCGAAGATTGGCTGCTATTCAAATCTGTCATCGTTTACTATATCCTTTGCTTATTTTATAAAATATTTTTTGAGATAGATGAAAAATGGGAGATGGTAAAAGAGAAACATTGTGAAGTTTTGAATTACTGATTTCTCGTCCTTCGATACCGGATGAAACCAGAAAGCAATGAGTCAACAGAATTGATCTGTTCAGTTAAAAGTTGGTAATCGGCATTATTGATCATATCCAATGAACGAGAGAGTTCTATCTGTGTGTCGAGTTCACTGAGGGAACTACGTGCGATAATAAAGAACTAAAGAGCATCTTTATTTGTGTGCCGTGCTGCTCCTTCGGCTATATTTGATGGAATTGAGACTGCTGCCCTTCGCATCTGTGATATTAATCCATATTTCTCTTCAGGTGGGAAAACTCCCGTTACTTCATAAATCGATTTTGCCAAAGTAAAACTCTTTTGCCATACATCCAGTCGTTTATGACTCTTCTCCATCCCACTCCCTTACTTTCTTCTAATCTCTTCCCTCTACCATCTTCCTTCTACAATCTTCCCTTTTCCATCTTCCCTCTCACCGTTATTTGACATTCTTCAAAATTGCCAGCAAGAAATTCCAGAATTTTTCTACAGTATCGATATGGATTTTTTCATCCGGCGAATGTACTCCTTCAAGTGTAGGACCGAACGACACCATATCCATACCAGGATATTTTTCTCCAATGATACCGCATTCGAGTCCGGCATGAATTGCTTTTACTTCTGGCTTTTTCCCTGTGAGATCTTTATAGGTCTCTCTTGCAATTTTCAAAATCATCGAATCCATATTCGGTTTCCAACCCGGATATCCATCTGATGTCTCACCATCTGCACCACCAAGCTGCAGGATTGATGCAACCGTGTGAACAATCTCATCGATTTCAGACGCAACAGAACTTCGCTGACTGGTGATCAGGGTAACGCTTTTCGCATCGGTCTTGATAATCGCAACATTGGTGGAAGTCTCGACCAATCCCCGAATATCTGCACTCATTTTCATGACACCGTGCGGCAATGCGGAGAGCGTTTGAAGGATTTTCTTTTGAATCGCTTTCTTCAACACCTTTCCTTTTTTCTTTCTCTTTACTTCTTCAATGAGAATAGCAAGATCGGGCTCAACTGTGGAGAGTTCCTCTCGGAGGATGGAATTATATTGCGAAACTACTGCGCTCGCGTCATTCAGTTTTTTATTCGGGACGTATACGACAGCTTCGGCCTCGCGGGGAATCGCATTGCTCTTGTTTCCTCCTTCTAACGTCGAGACGCGCACACCAAGCTTATCAAGTTCTATTAAGACACGGTTCAGAAGCTTGATGGAATTTCCTCGTCCTTTGTCTATCTCTAATCCGGAATGCCCGCCTTTCAGTCCTTTGACTTTCACCAGAGCCGGAGCATATCTCAGATCGATAGATTCGTACGCGGTTTTCCATGTGCCGGTAGTGTCTTTTCCGCCCGAACATCCGACATACAACGCACCTTCCTCTTCGGAATCAAGATTCATCAGAATATTACTCATAACAAATCCCGGTTGAAGATTATTCGCTCCGGTCAATCCAGTTTCTTCGTCGACGGTAAAGAGAAATTCCAACGGGCCATGCACAGCCGACCTGTCTTCCATAAGTGCAAGATTCGTCGCCACGGCAATACCATTGTCGGCACCCAGCGTCGTTCCGTTGGCCATCAAATAATTACCGTTCACAACTAATTCGAGCGGATCCTTTTCAAAGTTGTGAACTTTGTCCTTATTTTTCTCGCAGACCATATCGAGATGCCCTTGCAGGCAGACCATTGGAACGTTTTCACGTCCCTGGGATGCCGGTTTGCGTACAAGAACATTGAACACCTTATCGCGTTTTGCTTCAAGACCAAGCTTCTTTGCTGTCTCGATGATGTAATCAGAAATTTTCTTTTCGTTTTTTGAACCGCGTGGAATTTTGCTAATCTCTGCAAAGTATTTCCACACCAATTCCGGTTTCAAGCCTTCCAATGGATTCGACATATCAACCTCTCTTGTTTTTTGTATAGAACTGCGATTTCTCTTTGCTTTTCAAATCTACATCGATAAATCTGTGTGTGTGCAACCACTTGATATAACTGCTTACTCTCGCATCCACGGGTTCAGCGAATGCGCCGTATTCTTGTTTCATTTTGTCTGCGATATCCCGCACTGTCATGGCACCATCGCAAGAATCCCAAACGAAACTACCCAGAAGATCAAGTTTCACACGCACATGTGCCTTGTTCTTTTTGGGCAGGAACCATTCAACGAGTTTATTTTGAGGTTCCGGCACAAGAACGACGACTTTTCCTTTCTCCACTAGTTCAGATGGATACAATTGCTTTGGTCTTAATTCAAAAATATCTAATGGCTTTGAATTCTGTCTTATCAACTTTAATCGCTAACTATTTTTTTGAAAAATATTTTGTCGAATATATAACACCTTACACAATCTTTCAGTGACCTCGCCTTGTCAGATTACATCATCGCAGCCGGAGGTGCAGGTTCGTCTGCCCTTCCTGCTTTCGATAATGGAATATAGATTAAATATAAGGCGAGTATCGCAAAAATCGGAATCGCCAGCCACGATGCAATTGATTCAAATCCTTCCAATGTCCAGAATTCCGGCTTACCGCTCATTCGATCCCGAACAAACACAACAGTAGCGATGAACAATCCCATCAACGCCTCTCCTGCAATTAATCCGGATGCAGAAAGAATTCCGGCGTTCTCGACTCTTGCCTTTTGGGCATTATTATAACCTCGATGAGAAGCGCGTTTATCGACTAAACCGCGAATCAATCCGCCAATGAATATTGCAAATGTTGTTTCGAGCGGCAAATACATTCCAACAGAAAATAACATCGGACTTTTTACTTTAATTAATATCAGCGAAATGCCTAACGCAATTCCAACAAGCACAAGCGGCCATGCCATTTCGCCGCCGACAATTCCTTGAGATAACGCAGCCATTAATCCTGCTTGCGGTGCAGGAAGTTTTGAACCGCCAAATCCGCCTGTTAATGGATTGCTCGCAAGATCGGAGTTGTGAAGAACATAGAGCGGGAAGAACATCACTAATCCGGCAAGGATAACGCCGATAATATCTCCGACCTGCATCTTCGATGGTGTTCCGCCGAGAATGTGACCAACTTTGAGGTCTTGAAGCATTTCTCCGGCAACTGCCGATGACACACACACCACCGCAGCGACACCAAGAACAGCGGCAACTCCTTGTATCCCCGTGACGCCAATGATGACCATTGTCAGTGCAGCCACGACAGTAGCTGCAAGTGTTAATCCGGAAATAGGATTATTGGATGAACCGATCATACCGACAAGATTTCCTGAGACTGCCGCGAAGAAGAATCCTGCAACCAGCATAACTACAGCGGCAAGGATTGCACCAAGCAGCATATTTGTGAAGTAGAAATAAAGCCCGATCATCAATGCAAAGACAACGACGATACCGAGAATGACTGCTTTGAACGAAATATCTTTCTCGGTTCTTTCTGTCGCAGTTTTTGCAGTAGCCGATTTCTTGACATCAGCGATTCCGCGCTTGATGCCAAGAATTAAGTTCTTGCGCATTTTCCAAAGAGTGTAGCATGCGCCAACGAGCATTCCTCCGACAGCGATAGGCCGAACGATGTAGCGGTAGAGATGACCTGTGAGCGCACTCCAAGCGCTCAGCGAATCACCATTGCTTGCAACAAGATATTTGTCGATCAATTGAGGCCCCAGGAAAAACACCAGCAGGGGAACAAATAATCCCCACGCAAGAACGCCGCCTGCAAAGTTTAAAGCTCCGAGCTCCGGTCCGATGATATACCCGACACCAATGTATGCCGGAGTAGCAGCGGGTGCAGAAATTGTTGTGATGCCACCGCCGAGAATTTTTTCCGAATCCGGTTTCAGACCAAGTTTCACAAAAGATTCTTTGACACGTCCAACCATGACTTGAAAATCGTTCGATGAGTGAAATACTCCCAGTCCATCAATCAGTTTAACGAATGCGCCGACTGCCATCGCTTTGAACAACGAAACAGCCGCATCTGCTCCGCGTTGACCTGCTTTATGAATTTCAGCTGCTGCGACCGATTCAGGAAATGGCAGCGTTTGATCTTCTACCATCACGCGCCGTAGAATCGTTACAAACATAATTCCAAGGATGCCGCCAAGAATCATCAGCGATGCGGCGATAAGATATTCTGTCAGCATATTTTCCGGCGTAAACTTCCAAATGTGAAGAATCACAAACGCAGGGATCGTAAATATCGCACCTGCCGCAACGGACTCGCCAATAGAGCCAACCGTTCGAGCAAAATTCTCTTCGAGGATGGATCCTTTCATAATTTTGAGTACTGCCATACCGATCACTGCAGCAGGATATGTTGCTGCTATTGTCATTCCGGCTTTCAAGCCGAGGTAGGCATTTGCCGCGCCGAGTACCACACACATCACCAATCCTATGAGCAGCGCGCGGATTGTAAATTCTTTCATGTCGGTATTGACAGGAACATACGGAACAAATTTTTTCAGGCCGCCTATGTTCGTTCCATCTGCCATAAACATCTCCTTACGTTTGAGTGAAGTATGAGATCAACGAATAAAAATCGCTTTTGTAACATACCACGCCATATGCGGATTTTCTTTCAATCGACGCATAGAATAAGCATACCACTGTTCGCCAAACGGTATATAGACCCGTAAATGATGGCCATCGTTCACAATCGTGTCACGGCGCTTCTCGCGTACACCAAGAAGCATTTGAAATTCATAATGCTCTTTTCCCAACCCGTACTTTTGTATCATCTCACAAGCGCCATCGATCAAATAATCATCGTGCGTAGCAATACCAATATAAGAACCGGCTTCAAGAATAATTTTTAAAAGCGAGAGATAATTATTCCGGATTTCCTGTCGTTCTTTATATGCGATTGATGGTGACTCATTGTAAATGCCTTTGCACAGCCGGATATTCGTTCCATCCTTCACAAGCGCACGAACATCAGACTCACTTCTGTGCATATATGCTTGTATGACAACACCGGTATTTTTAAAACCATCTGCACGGAGCCGCCGGTACATCGTAAGTGTGTCATCCGTCGTTGTTGCATCTTCCATATCGAGCCGGACAAAGTTACCAAGCCGGTTGGCTTCTTCAATAATTGCCTTCATATTACGAAAAGCAAGCTCCTTGTCGATCTTCAGTCCCAGCTGTGTCGGCTTGATGGAGACATTAGAATTTAGTTTATTCTCCTTGACTGATTGGAGAATAGAAAGAATTCCTTTTTTTACTTGTTCGGTCTCGCCGGCATTTTTCACATCCTCGCCCAACAGATCCATCGTTGCCATCATTCCCTTTTCGCTGAGATTCTTTGCAACACGAACACCATCGGACAAACGGACTCCGGCAATATACCGTTTTGCCACCTGACCAACCATTGTTTTTGGAATGAACGGAAGTACTGTCGTGATAAGCTGGTTCAGTATCGGCATAACTTCCTATTATTGCAGGCTGCTTTCCGTAGAAATATCAATTCAAATCCGAGTCAATATAGCCACACAGGCGCGGAAAAGCAATAAAAAACCCTCTATTTGAGAGGGTTTGAGACAGCTGAATATCAGCTAAAACCGTGAGATTCTCTGCAGAATCCGTTAACTCGCTGAAGCCTTCGGGAAAAGTAAAAGGAATCCATCACCATATCAATACTCTGGCACTGTCCGGACGCCACAAGGCGTCGCCGTGTTTAATTCCAAACGCTGCATAGAACTCCGGCATGTTCGATAATGGACCGATGACACGGAATTTTACAGGCGAATGCTCATTGCTGCGCACTTGATTGGCAATCGCTTCTGGCCGTTCGTTCACCATCCACGCAAATGCATAACCGAGGAAGAAGCGCCGGTCTGGTGATAAACCTGCAATCATTTCGTTGCTCTTATACTGATGAGTCTTCTTGAATGCTTCATATGCCATCATTGTACCGGCCAGGTCGGCAATATTCTCGCCTTGTGTCAGCTCGCCGTTGATATGGAGACTGTCAACAGCAATATATTCGCTATATTGTTTTACAATCATTTTTGTTTTTGTGTAAAACTTGATGCTGTCATCGCTCGTCCACCAATTATTCAAGTTTCCGTTGTTATCGTACTTGCTTCCCTGATCGTCAAACCCGTGCGTGATCTCATGCCCAAACGTTGCGCCAATGTTGGAATACAGCAGCGCATCATCAGCAAGCGTACGTTCATACCCTGGGATAATAATATTGCATCCCGGTACACAGATTTCATTATTTGATGGATTGTAATAGGCATTATAGGTTTGAGGTTCCATGTCCCATTCAGTCCGGTCGACCGGCTTGCCATATTTAGAAATCATATAATGGAATCCCCACATATTGGCACTCATCACATTGCTGACATAGGAAGAACGATCGATCTGCATCTTGCTGAGATCTTTCCATTTGTCTGGAAAACCGACTTTCATGATGATTGTACTGAGTTTCTTTAATGCCTTCACTTTTGTGGCTTCACTCATCCAATCCAATTTCTTTATCCGTTCTGCATATATTTCTTTGATGGCATTTCCGATCTCCAGCAGCTTTTCTTTTGTTCCTTTGGGTAAATATTCAGACATATACACCTGCCCGATCAATTCACCAAGCGATCTATCGGTTCGCTCGACGACACGTTTCCATCTCGGTTTCGGTTCCTGCACTCCCCGAAGTGTCGTAGAATAAAAACTGAATATCTCAAGATATGTTTTGTCATCAAGGTACGCTGCAAGGCCACGCACAAGGTGGTACTTGAGATAATTTTTCCAAGTATCGATAGAAACTGTTTTGAGATACCCGTTCAGAGCAGTGAGAAATTCAGGTTGGCCGACGATAACGGTATCCACAATGCGCAAACCAACGCCTTTCGTAAAAATATACCAATCAAGATTTGGAGTAGTTTTAGTCAATTGTTTGAAAGATATTTTATTGTAATTCTTCAGAGGGTCGCGCGTGTCCTCTCGGTTGCGTGAAGTTTTTGCGAGTGCGGTCTCCAGCGTCATCAGATTTTCGGCGGCTCGTTTTGCTTTTACATCATCATAACCGAGAATTTTAAACATATTGCCTGCGTGCACAACAAATTTCTGACGGATCATTATGGCAGCGGAATCGGCATCGAAATAGTAGCGCTTGTCGGGTAAGCTCAATCCCCCTTGCCAGATAAAGATGGCATTCTTGCTGCTCATTCTATCATCTTGTCCCACACTAAAAGTAAACATTGGTGAACCGGCAACAACATGAATATACGCCGCTGCACGTACAACCCCCATTATATCATTTATGCCGTCGATCATAGCAAAATCTTTTTTAAGATCGGCTATTCCTTTTTTATTAATGATGAGGCTGTCCATGCCGGTAAAAAAGAAATCGCCAATTTTTTGTTTGTTGCTTCCCTTTTCGACGTTGGTTAATGCAGCGGAGGATTCGCACATGATGCGGATCTGTGCATTAATCGTATCCTGAATCAGCCGCCAGAGGCCATTGTTCGCTTCGCTGGCGGGAATAGGGTTTTCTCTAAACCATCTTCCATTCGCAAACTGGAAAAAATCATCGCCGGGTTTTATAGTCGTGTCGATGTGTGCAACAAGCGGGTCTTGTGTGATTTGAGATTGGCCAAATGAGAAAGAAACAATAATTGCCGGGACGGCAAGAAGTAAAGTAACAAAGGAATTTTTCATGGTATGGCCTTTCAAAGAAAGAAACTATGATACATCGTACACACCAGCTATAATTTACGAAAATAGAAAAATGAAATAATAAGAAGAACACCAACCGGAAGCACTACAACTAACCCTCCGAGTTCATTGACAATAATTACTGAAATGACGTCAGGAATTAAAACAGCGACGATGAGTACGACGAGAGAAAACAAGCTGGAAATGAGCAAGCCGCACCCAAAGAATTTGTTTGCCTTATACCATACAGTCTCGTCCGACATTGTTTTACGTGTACGAACCCCATAGAAACAATTTGGGCGCACTTTTTGAAGTATCAGAGGAATTGATAATATTATAAAAACAAAACAGAGTACCATCGGAATGATAATATGATTAATCATGGTATATGTTTACTCGATCGTAATTATATTTTACTGTTTTGCCGCCGCCAAGGCAAAATCTACCGCTGCCGTCGCGTGAATTAATGTCGTGTCAAAGATTGGAGTTTTACAATCATTTTGTCGAATGAGCAGCGGAATTCTAGTGCATGCGAATATGATTCCTTCTGCTCCTTGTCGGCTGAGGTTTCCCATAATCTGAAAGTAACAATTTTTTGCTTCTTGCGTGAAGATTCCCCTGCCTAATTCGGTAAATATAGATGTATGAATGAAATCCCGTTCGGTCTCATTCGGAATCATAGATGCAATATTGAATTTTGAAAGCCGTTCCTTAAAAAATGGCTGCTCCATCGTAATTAAAGAAGCATTCAAAATCAACGGGTGCACCAGCTAAAATTTCTGCCAAGGAAAAGGCACGTTTTCGGTAAACAATGGCTACATCACCGGAAAGAATCTCCATTTGGTGAAGGACAAACGTATTGTCCAAACGTGGAGAGCACAAGATTGAAACGAAAAGGACGTCGATTCTACCTTCATCATTGATCTAGAAAAGAAAGGGAAGGATGTCGTATTACATGCCATTCACGTGAATGTCCCCGATAAACATGCAAAAGGCATCGACAAAGGCTGGAATACATTTTATTGGGAACAATGGAAAAAGCATCTTGAAGGAAAGCCGATTGTGAAATCGCCAGGAATGTAGCAATACACAGTAACCTTTGAAAGGTCTCAGAATAAAGCTTTGAGAATCTTCCGAAAGTACTAGAGACGACGAGTACTGAAAATCTTAGAAATCATATACGAGACTCACTTTCGGTTCTACACGATTCTGTTTGATAAAAGAACCATCAGAACGTAAAGAACCATCAGGATTTCTGTTCGAGAAGGTTTGTTGATACAATGTTGAAACCAGTATATATTTAACCGGTTTATACCCAATCTCTGCGCTCAGAATTGAATAATTATCCAAAATAAAAACACGGCCTATATTTGTTTTATCGAAAGCACCGCGTATAACAATACCCACAACTTCAGGAAGCTGCAATTCCGCATGAAGCATACCCTGGTTCTTAATATCGTATGGCGCTTGATAACCGGCAATGATATTGAATGTATTCAGGATGCTGATAATAAGTTCACCATAGTAACCTCGGTTTGCACTAACAGTATCCAGCATATTGGATTTACTCAATCTTCTCACAGGATCGAATCTCTCGTGTTCATACAATGCATCGAAATATGCCGGCAGATAATGAACACCATTAAATCGAAATTCATATTTTCCTCTTAAATCTACAAGTCCAAGGCCGGAAAAATTCATATTGATACCAACCGATGTTCCATGTCCATAATGCACAATGTGAGCGTAATCGAAATATAATGCAGATTTGAGAACTGTATAAGAAATAATAGGCAATCCGAGATCGAAACCAATTATGGTGAGCCCTCTCCCGCTTGAATCGGTGGATGTTATATCTGCGACCTTACTTAAATCTCTCGCATATGTCGCGCCAACCTCAAAATTATTGATCACCGGAATTTTCTCAAAACTCGTAAACTTCAACGGCTTCACATACCCACGCATACCCAACAGACCTCTATCGGCAATGTCACTATACATCGACTCAAACCCGAATTTCTCAAAATTCAAATCCAATTCAATGCCTGTCCTCCGCATATCGTAACTTGCACTATTCCGGTAATTGTAAACGATAGAGCCGTGCCCAAGAAGAGAATAATCAAGCAGTCCAACACGAGTATAGAACGGATCGCCTTTCTGCGCCCAGCGAACATAACGGATGATGCGAAGATAGTCCTCAAATTTTGAGTAATCCCCAGGTCTGAGCTTGCCTTTTGTATTGATTCGGAGATTAAGGTCAAGTCCGACACCAAGATTGCCAAATGCAACTTCCGGCGTTATGTTGATTAAATAAAAAGCTTCGCCATCGATAAAGGTAGCACCAAACCCAACGGGGATCGAACCTCCACTTTTTCCCATCATTGCTGCGGTGGCATTTTTCCATTGGCCATTCCCTACCGCAATAAAGACTACAACAGCAAAAACAATGTTCAACATAGTTCTTAATGGTTTCATAATTTTTCCTATTGTTGTTCTTTTAATGAACTATACTCCAAAAAGGATCCGGCAGATAAAGACCGCTGCCAGCATGCCTGCGAAATCCGCTAGTAAACCTACCGGTACAGCGTGGCGAATATTTTTGATATTCACAGAACCGAAATAGACAGCAAGAATATAGAACGTCGTTTCTGAACTGCCATAGAGTGTAGAGGCAAGCACTCCGACAAACGAGTCGGGTCCGTGCGTTTTCATCAATTCCGTCATGATTCCTAACGAACCACTACCCGAAAGCGGCCGCATCAACGCCATCGGTAAAGCATCCGGCGGCATACCGATGAGATTCGTGAGCGGTGCGATGATCGATATTAATACATCCATTGCGCCGCTGGCACGGAAGATTCCGATGGCAAACAACATCGCTACCAGGTATGGGATAATACGAATGGCGGTATGAAATCCATCCTTCGCTCCTTCAACAAATACTTCATAGACACGAACTTTTTTGAAAAACCCCCAGCCTAGAAAGATTGCAATCATGAGCGGGATAGCAAGAATAGAAATAAAATTGATGACAGTGCGAAAGAGATCAACCATGGTTCATCTCCTCTGACTTTTTCGTATCGTCCATCAACTCACGTTTATACCTCGGCAGTCGCTGGAGAATTTTCGATGCGATAATTCCTGTGATTGTTGCACATCCTGCAGCAAAGATCGATGTGCCAATGATAATGCCTATATTTGTCGAGCCAACTGCCGCTCGTACCGCCATCGCCGTTGCCGGAATCAAAATCAATCCGCCGGTATTAATAGCGAGAAACGTCACCATTGCGTTTGTCGCTGTGCCGATTTTCGGATTGAGCTTGTTCAATTCTTCCATTGCCTTCAAGCCTATCGGTGTTGCCGCATTGCTCAACCCGAGCATATTCGCCGCGGTGTTCATGATAATGGCACCGATTGCAGGATGATCGGGCGGTACATCAGGAAAAATACGTTTCGTAATCGGTGCAAGCAATCGCGTGAGCACTTTCACTAATCCGGCTTCTTCCGCCACTTTGATGAGACCAAGCCAGAGCGACATTACACCGATAAGTCCGATGGCAATTTCTACCGCGATGTTTACAAAATCAATTGCGGCTTGTGTAATTGCTTTCAATTTCACAAATCGAATGGATTCCATTACAATGGTTGCTTTTGCCCAGCCATGATCATCTGAAAATTCGATTCTTTCGACTTTCCCTGTCAGCTTATCCTTCCCCGACGCTGATTTAGCCATATCCTTCCATAACACTGGTGTTACCTCCGTGCAACCAAAAATAAAGTTACCGGTTTTGTTTTGCAGTAATGAAAGTGCAGCCGGTTGTTTCACTTCTTCAAGCTGTGATGACGTTCCATAGAAATCGTTAAACTGTTTTGCCGTGAGATAGAATTGTCCCTCGCATCTTGTTGCCGTTCCCGACGGTACCTGTGAAGAGATGAATATGACTTCCAACGGTGTGCCATTCCGGTAGGTATTTCGGACTTCGTCATTGATATCTTTGCCAACGCCAACAACAAGCGCGATGATGATGAGGAAAAACCAGATGTAATTCAGCATTACAAGTCCTATCGTAATTAAAAACTTCCAGCAGATGCAGCAAACTTGCCGTCAAATTATTCTTTTATACTGAGAAAACCAAGCGGAATATTGAGGAAGGAGACACGCGTCACATACAAAACTGACCCATACCAGCAGAACAACTACGAGTATGGCTCTTGAAATAAAGGGTTGTTATTTGATTCTATTCTGACTGTTCTGTCGAAAAAGAGCCTTATGAGTTTCTGCGTTTTTGTTTTGATGGCGTCTTACCAACGTGTGGTTGTTCCGTCTTTGCTTCGATCTGATCGGTTATCAGTGAGCCTTCAGTCTGAACTTCATCATCGCTTCGAATCTCTCGCTTGAACCGTTCCTCAAATATTGTATAGAGAATGGGAACAAAGAAGAGCGTCAACACGGTAGAGAATGTCAATCCGCCGATAACAGCAATGGCAAGTGGAGCCTGGGTAGATTCGCCACCCAACCCGATCGCCATCGGAATCAATCCGAGTACAGTTGCCAGTGATGTCATAAGGATTGGTTTCAAGCGCGTTTTGCCGCCGCGTACGACTGCTTCGTGCAATTCAAGGCCGCTCATGCGCAGGTGATTGGTATAATCTACCAGAAGAATGCCGTTGCTCACCACGATACCGACCATCACGATCACTCCCTGAAACGACGTGACCGAAAGGGTTGTATGCGTAAGGAACAACATCCACAAGACGCCAGCAATACCGAGTGGAACGGTAAACATTATAATAAACGGATCGATAAACGATTGAAATTGCGACGCCATAACGACGTACACTAAAACAATGGCAAGCATGAATGCCAGGCTTAAATCACTGAATGTTTTTTTCTGCTGCTCAACATTGCCCGTCTGTTTTATTTCAAATCCCTGCGGCACATTCAATTTATCGAGTTTATCTTGAATATCATTCGAAACGCTTCCCAGGTCTCGTCCTACAGCATTCGCAGTCACCTCGACAAGACGCTGCTGATATCTTCTATCAATCTGCACCGGGCCGCTGCGTTTTTCAATCGTTGCAATATTTCCCAGCAGTACTTGCTGCCCGTTTGCAGTCATGATCGTTAATTGTTTTAAGTCTTCGATTTGGTTTCGATAATCCTGATTGAGCCGCACAAGAATATTATATATATTGCCGGAAATCGGATCTGTATACAATGACGCGACAGTTCCAGCCATGCATGTATAGATCGTATTGGAAATACCCGCAACATCGATTCCCAGCACACCTGCTTTGTTGCGATCGATATTGATATGCAGTTCAGGTAAGTTGTCATCGCGCGAGATCTGTACATCCGCTGCACCCGGAGTTGATCGGACAATTTGTGCAATCTCCTTAGCCAACGCACTTCCGGTCTCAAGGTCAAATCCACGTATTTCAACATCAATAGGAGCGTTGGAACCGAAATTCAATAGCGTACGCAAAATACCGCTGGGAGTCACGAACACCTGAACGCCCGGCAGCTTCGCTAATTTACGCCGAACATCGGCAGCAATTTCAAACATTGAGCGGCTACGCTCTTCTGGAGACACAAGACCGATCTGAATATTGCCCGCATGGCTTCCGGAATTGCCCCCGCCTCCCATGCCTGAGCTTGTCTTCGCATTTGTGGTGATGCCAACATCAGTGATGAGAACTTGTGTCTCAGGTACAGCTGAAAAAATTATTTTTTCCATTTCCCGCGCCACTGAATCCGTTGTTTCATACCGCGAACCGACGGGCAATTTAAACGATATCCTAAATTTGCTTTCATCCTGATCAGGGAAAAATTCTGTACCGATGAACGCAATAAGACCAAGTGACAGTGCAGAGAATACAACAATGCTAATGATAATCGTTTTCCGATGCTTCATCGTCCATCGAAGGCATCTTTCATAGAATGATTCGATGCTATCAATCATATCGTGAAAATATACTCTGGTACGGTCTGAGAATTTTGCCGAAGTCCTGTCCAATTCTTTTTCCGGCGGAAGATAATTCATACACATCAGCGGCGTAACCGTTCGCGAAACGAAGAACGATCCGAACAACGCCACAGCAATTGTTATCGTAAGAGGAATGAAGAGAAGCTTTGCAATGCCGCTCAAAAAGACGACAGGTAAAAAGACGATAACCGTTGTCAATGTAGAAATGAAGATCGGCGCGGCAACTTCCTTTGCTGCACCTAAGGTCGCATCAAGGCGCGATTCGCCTTTCTTGCGCATATTATAATGGCGCGAGATCGCTTCAAGCTCAACTATAGAATCATCGACCAAACGGCCGACAGCAAGAGCTAATCCTCCGAAGGTCATAATATTGAGCGTAATATTGCCGAACCGGAAAAGAATAAATGTAATTAGTATTGATAACGGAATTGCGACGACAATAATTAACGTTCCGCGCATATTACGCAGGAATAGAATGATGATGAGCATTGCTAAAATCCCACCGAGCATTGCTTCCCGCTGTAGTCCTGATATTGTTTGCCGTATATAAACAGATTGATCGAACGTGACTGTCATTTTTACAGCGGAAGGAATGCCAGTCAGCTTCGGAATCCCGCGCATCACATTATCGACAACCTCAACAGTGTTTGCGCTCGAAAGTTTCAAAACACGCATTACGACGCCGGCTTTGCCGTTGACACGCACAATTTCCGTTTGTTCCTGATAACTGTCTTCAACAGAACCGATGTCTTTCAGCCGTATAGGAATACCGTTGACCGTTTTCACAACAACATTCTCCATCGGCTTAACGACATTAAAGAGGCTTTCAGTCTTCAAGGTGTAATCGAAGGGACCTGTTTTGAGGTCGCCCGATGGAATGATGAGATTGGAATTTGCGACAGCGGTTAAAACAATTTGTACCGGAATGCCCATTGCCTGAATTCTATTGCGGTCAAGGGTGACATGAATTTCTCGAATTCTTCCGCCTGAAACACCTGCCGAAGCAACACCGTTGATGTGTTCGATCTGCGGTTCAATAACATTGAACGCTAGATCATAGAGATCGCGCTGATCCATATCGCCTTCAACGGCAACGACGCACACCGGAAGGCTCGTAATATCGAACCGCAATACCGAAGGCTGCGAAATACCGGTGGGCAGCTGGCTCAAAACGCGGTTAACACGCTGCACACAATCCACAAGCCCGACATCGGTGTTCGCCTCCCAATTGAAAAATACGCTTACTTGCGAAATCCCCTCACGTGTTGAAGACCGAACGTAATTGACATCGTTAATGGAACTGACGCTTCGCTCAATGAGGCGCGTTACGCTCTGCTCCATATCGAGGGGGCTGGCACCGGTATAATACGTTACGGTGGTAACAACCGGAATTGTTATATTCGGCAGCATATCGATGGGAAGCTGCGAGAATGAAACAAATCCTAACAAAACAATTGTGAGCGCAAAAAGAAATGTTGAGATCGGATAACGAAGTGCAAGTCTAGTAAGCCACATAAATTGTGAACCGTTTTACTGTTGAAGAGTAAGAGCCGTGCCTTCTTTAACAAATTGCTGGCCTGTTGTGATGACATCTTCATTGCCATTCAAGCCCGCGAGAATTTCGGTGTGTGAATTATTTTCGTTACCAATGGTAATTCGAATCCGATGTGCTTTCTTTCCATCCGAAATAAAGACAAAATATCCATTATCATCTTTTAATAAATCATCCGATGACAGTGTAAGAGCATCAGGCCGTTCACTGACAATAAACAAGATGGTTGCAAACATACCGGGTTTGATAATGCGGGAATGATTGGGAATGTCCACTTCAATGGGCATTGTTCGTGTTGTCAGATCGACGGCTTCGCTGAAACGACTGACATATCCGATAAATTCCTGGTTCGGTAATGCATCGAGCGTCACTTTTGCTGTACGCACGTGATACATTTGCGACAAATCTTTTTCTGGCACATACACAATAATTTTTACGCTATCGAGGTACATCATCGTAAAAAGCGTTGAAGTACTCGCATTGACGAGCGCACCGGCATCTAAAAATCTTCGCGTAACAAAGCCATTGAACGGGGCAATAATGTGTGCATAACTGAGATGCGTTGCTGCGGCATCATAGTTCGCTTTCGCAACTTTCATTGCTGCTTCGGCATTATCCACATCCTGTTTTGCCACAAGATTTCTTTCAAAAAGCTGCTTCGCACGTTCAAACAACAAAGATATATTTTGGAACGTTGCATTGGTCTGTTGATATTGCTGGAATAATTCCGTCGTATCGATCAAGGCGAGCATTTGATTGCTGTGAACGTACGTTCCCATTTCGACATAGTTGCGTTCCAAGTTTCCGCTCACTTTCGAATAGATAGTCGCTTGCTGCAGGGGAAGAATATCACCAGTGTACGTAAAGATTGTTCTCATTGTCTCTTTAAACGGTTTCTGGACTTTTACAAGCGCTATGCCCTGCCGTCGCGGGTCCATCGCCGACGATGTTAAGGCAATCCGTAATACTACAACGAGAAGAATTACAGCAATTATTCCGCCGCCGATAAAATATTTCTTTTTTGTTCCTATAATCATTGATTTTTTTTAATCCTTAATATTTCCACATTGAGAACCGCTATTGTTTCAAGCGCACGGAATCCGTACTTCTTCTTACATTCTGTCTCAAAAATAACGTTCTTACGGTATAATTTCACAAATATTCTTATTTCTTTGCAGCTTCATGTTCCCGTTTCTTTGCTTCCCGTTCATTCATTTCCTGAATCACAGCATTAAATGATTTATTCTGATTGGCGTTCAAGAACTTGCGTATTTCCATCTGGGTTGTATCGCGCATTGCAAACATCTGTTTTCGATATACATCCATTTGTTGCCGGCGGATTTCGAGAAGAGAATCCACTTGTGCGATTTGGTGCTCATCGAGGTGCAATCGCTCTGCTAACATCTTTTGGAAATCACCCGGCGTATGTTCCGGTTTCATAATAACATAATCCTTTATAAACCATCCGCAAAATATGCCGAGTGTAAAGCTGAGAAGGATAAATAGGATTGTTTTTGTTTTTGGTTGCATAACGCACCTCGTTCAAATATTACTTCGTCATAACTGCATACAACAAGTCACTCTTCGAGAGACGATCTTGTTGTAACAACACGCGTGTTGAAACAGAATCAGTAGAATATCCACTTAGCAATTGATCTCCGGTAAAACCAGAGGAACTACCGATAATACTGGTAAACATGAATATCACAAGAACAACAATCGCAAGCGCGAAGAATGTATTGCGTGCTAACGGTTCAACGCCAAGCCATTCCTTCACCTGTTCATCGCGTCTTTCTATCGAGTGTGATACATGTGCTGCAAAAGTGTACGGAAGATCTACTTCACCAAGTACTCGGATATCTTCTCTTATTTTATTTGCATGCTCGACAAATTCATGGCACTCGGGGCAAACTTTAATATGAGAAAGTACCGTTTCCTTGTCGGCTTCGCTCACTTCGTCATCCAAATAGGATGACACAAGCAATTGTAATTCCTTGTGATTCATGTTCGTTCCTCGAAATAATCACTCAATAAATTCTTGAGTTCCATCCGTGCACGAAAAATACGCGATTTTACAGCTTCCAAACGCAATCCTAATGTTTCAGCAATTTCATTATAAGACAAATCCTGATATTCCCGCAACACAAGAACTTCTCGATGTTCCGGTGTGAGCCGCAGCAATGCAGATTGAATCACCTGCCGCTTTTCCTCTGTCAATACCGAATCAGATGCCGTTGTATAATCCTTACTCTTCCGGCTTTTTTCTAAGGTGTCTTCAGTCAAATAATCCAATGACAACACCCGCCTGATTTTCCGTTTCCTAATTTCATCAATGCACAAGTTCATTGTAATCCGATAAAGCCATGAAAAGAACGATGCATCGAATTTGAACTTCAGAAGCGAACGATATACTCGAATAAACACTTCTTGTGCAATATCATCCACATCATCACGGTTGCCTATGGTCAGGTAAATCAAGTTTGCCACCTGACGCTGATAACGCCTGACAAGCGATTCAAATGCCTGATGATCACCAGCCTGTATTGATCGAATAAGTGTGAAATCGTCAGTCACCGTCATATCAGCTGCTGCATAATAAACGCTTGAGGCATTAAATTGTTTCTCAATTTAAGCCGAATTTTATTCGAATTAAAAATAAAGCCCAATCTCCATGCGACTTGAATTGGGCTGACGGCAGTTTGGTTGCTTACACTCAATCCATGACTTGCTCAATGACACCCCCGCACAATAGATCATCGCCATCGTACACAACTACGGATTGTCCAGGTGTGATTGCCCGCTTGGGCTGATCAAATGTCACTCGAATTTTTCTCGATTCTTCAAGTGAGACGAGCGCATCTGTTCCTTCATCCTTGTATCTGACTTTCGCTTGCACACGCAAACTTCCCTCAAGTCCGGCTATACCGCACCAGTTTACTTGATCGGCAATAAGCGTTCGGTGATGAAGTTCAGCATCTGGTCCAATCCTGATGGTATTAGTCTGGCTTTCGATAGCGGTAACGTACATTTTCTGTTTATGTGCGCCAATATTCCGACGTTGTCCAATAGTATAGAAAGGATAGCCGTTGTGCTTCCCTACGACCTTTCCATTCTGCACAATATCACCGCCAGAAACTCGTTCCCGCAAATTAGGAATGCATTCGTTTAAAAAACGTTCATACCGGTCATCGGGTACAAAACAGATTTCAAAACTTTCCTGTTTCCGGGCATTGATCAATCCATACTGTTCCGCAAGAACTCTCACTTCTGGCTTCGTCAACTCGCCAAGCGGAAACATCGTCTTGCTCAACGAGTCCTGTGTTACTGCCCAGAGTGCATATGATTGATCTTTCTCAGCATACTTGCCACGCGAAAGAATATAGCGACCGCTTTTTTCATTATATCGAATACGAGCATAGTGTCCTGTTGCGATATATCGCGCTCCAAGCTCCTCTGCTTTTTTCAACAATGAACCCCATTTAATTTCCCTATTACAGATAACGCATGGATTGGGAGTCCGTCCTTTCATGTATTCATCAATGAAATTCTTAATAACGACTTCATTGAATTCTTCACGATCATTCACAACGTAATGTGGAAATCCCAATTTGTCAGCGACAGTGTGCGCATCGATAACTGCACTCGGATCGCAGCAATTTCCTTCATTCCTGATATTGCCGCCGACCTCCATATAGTCGTACGTTTTCATCGTGATGCCGATAACGTTGTAGCCCTCTTTGGCCAATAATGCCGCCGCCACTGAAGAATCCACTCCACCGCTCATACCTACTGCAACTGTTATATTTTTTTTGTCTGCATTCATTTCTTTTTTAAGATACTAAACAATTACATCGCGTTCAAAGACGACAAATGAACTGCAATGCAATTCTACAGTCCATTTGTTCAACATCATTCTTGGTGTAAAAGGTTTCAGATGAGTATATGTATCTGTTGGAATTTTGCGCAGGCGGAACTCCTTCACAACTTGGACTGGATTCCACAAAACTCTGATTTTCACATCCACCTGTAGCGTCCGACACTCTATTGGACATTTAAGGACAGCCCTTCCATTCATCCTGCCCTTGTTGAAGTGCCGTCTGGAATTTCTTCCTGGCGGTTTTTCCATTTCTTGGTTTAATAGTTTGCATCTCTATTGCAAAATTATATCAAGTCTCCTATTCAAGTCCAGCACTGTCAATGAGCCACACCGAGACTATCGAGATCTTTCAAAACTTGTTCTTTGTTTCCCCAGTCGCTCCAGAGAACTCCCTCCACACGCAGAACAAACAAGCTTTCTGGAATTACTTCAAGCACACATTTAGAAAAATTTTTCGATGGAATACTATCAAAGGCATCCACAATAAATTGTTCCTCTTCATCTGTTCCGTATACTGATTTGGCTTTTTTAAAAGCATCGTAAATAACCTCTAAATGCTGGTGGTACATTTTCACGAGCGTCTCGCATTTCGCAGCAAGCACCAATGAATTCCACAGACTTCCAACATTGAAAAACTGCTGTGCCTCTTCCAGTTTCGGTTTTTCACAAAAGCGAACGACTTTGTAGAAACGATTCCCTTCGTGCAGCAAGAAATTCTTGCTCGGTTCAATCCAGCCATATTGCAAATTAGCATCAGTGGGTTTTATTCCTAACAATACTACGAAGTCCGGATGTTTCCCTACAAACGATATTGCACGCTCCACATAGCTCAGAAACCGATCTTCTTCCCCGATAAAATGATCGGAAGGAAAAATTGCAACAACGGCTTCGGGGTCGCGGAAGTAAATATGCGACAATGCAAGATACACACTTGCCGCCGACTCTCGATTTTCCGGAGCAACAAGGACGGCTTTTCGTTCGCGTTCTTTAATCTCTTCCTGTACGTAGTTTCGATGCTTGCGATTAACAACGATCTGAAGTTGTTTTGCAGGAATGATTTTCTCTACACGATCCAGTGTATGACGCAGCATGGATCGCTTGCCGATGATGGCAGAATATTGCTTGGGACGCTCTACACCGTACCGCTTGCGGATAAAATCCTGCAGGCGCTTCCCTTCCCCTCCGGCAAGAATGATTCCCCAAAGATGATCTGTACTCGACATATGGCGCACCTGTTTTGTGGACTACACTCACACACTGTATTTTTGTTGAAGCACATGTTACAATGCCTTAGCTTCACAAGAAATGTAGGAAAGAACTTACATTGACGCAAGAGTTGATTGAGTAAATATTCATAGATTATCGCAATTCGGCAAAAGTTTCCGTAAGAATTGTTTGATGCAAAGATTTAAGATGATTTGAATTAAACAACACAAGGGTTACAACAGGGGGGATCGTTCTTCACTTTCAACAATGCGATCTACTATTGAACTAGCATGAAATACATCGGAGTAGCGGTATGACGATGACGCCATCCTCCGCCTCTCCGAAAAAGAACCTGCTATTTCAACACTTCCTTCAGCAGCCATTTATTCCAATTGAGCGACCATCCATTTGCATTTTTTTCTGTGACCGGTATTAGTGGACTATACATAAGAGGTTCATTGGGTGTTTTATTTTTGACTATTTTATCAAGTAATATCTCGACCGATTTATAGCCGATTTCGAAACAATTTACTCCAACAAGACTTTGCACATATCCATTTTTTACATACTCTATTTCCTGCTGGACTGCATTCCCAGCAACTATTTTTATTTCCCCCGGACTCCATGGGAAGGGATCTTTTGATTGAAATACCCAACTACCCAGAAATGCCCACCCTTTAATATTTGGATTTGCCTTTTGTTCTCTTCTGACCATTTCAGCAGAGGGATCCGCAATTTCAATATTATGAAATATATTTCTTTCCGGAAGCATAATATTCGGATATTTCTTGAGTTCTTCTTGAATGCCCTGAAGACGACGCTGTTGATTCAATGCATGCGCATTACCTGAAAGTACTGCAATCGTTCCTTTGCCGTTGAGTTCCTTAGCAAGTTGCTTCATAATTGCTTTCCCGAATGCAATATCATCTGCACCATAATAAGCAAATCGCTTACTCTTTGGTGCATCGGAATCGAAACACATGATCGGCATTCCTTTATTAACTGCCTCATCGATGACAGGTGTCAGATATTTTGCATCAGAGCAGGCAATTGCAATTCCACTTGCACCCGAACGGATAAGTCGCTCAATTGCAGCGGCTTGTTCCTGGACATTTTCCGTTTCAGGAGTTTCCCAATCGATGACTACTTCGACATTATATTTCGCGCCCAATTCTTTCGCAGCCAATTTTGCCCCCGAGTGTGCCGCGATAAACACGTGATTTGTACTTGTTTTCGCGATAAGACCAATGGTTATTTTCTTCTGGCTGGAATTATTCTTACCTGTTTGGGCAAAAATTATTCCAACGTTCACAAACACAAGACAGAAAAGAAAAATGAGTCTGTGTCTCATACTATTCCCCTCCTTTCGCTTATCTTGTGATAAGCAATTGTGTGCAGAAATTATCATGCCCCTTTGTAGAAACGGCACTAACATCCATCGTCAAAAATTCAACATCCTTAACGATTCACAGCTTCCTTCAGCAACCACTTATTCCATTCGTGACACGAGTGATTGGAGCCGCAATAAATTCTTCTTTCGGTGACTGATTTATCAGTATTTTGTTAAGCAAGAGTTCGATAGATTTGTATCCCCATGAAAAGCAACCCTGTGCGAGAAGAACCTGAACGTGCCCACTATTGACGTACTCTAATTCATCGGGTAGCGCATCGCAAGCAACAATCTTGATTTGTCCTGGAGCCCATTTGATTCCATTTTTCATAAAGAGAGGCCATCCACCGACAAATGCCCATCCTCCAATTTGCGGATTTTCCTTTTGCGCACGAGCAACGACGTTTGCTGCTTTTTCTGGAATCTCATCGTGGTAATACACACCATTCGCAAGAAGTTTCATGGATGGATATTTTTTTAGCTCCTCAGTAATGGTCCGAACGCGACGTTGAAGGTTCGGAGCATTTTTATTGCCAGCGATCATTGCAATAACACCACTCTCATTCATTTCTTGAGCTAACTCTTTCATCATCATTTGCCCAAATTCAACATCATTAGTGCCATAATATGCAAAACGCTTACTCTTCGGTGCATCGGCATCAAAACATACAACCTGAGTGCCGAGATCAACCGCTTTGTTGATAGATGGGGTAAGAATTTTTGCATCGCTGCAAGCGATTGCAATTCCAGCCACACCCGAACGGCTAAGTTGGTCAACTGACTGAGCTTGTTCCTGCGGATTCTCAGTTTTTGGAGTCTGCCAGTCAATAATGACCTCAACACCGTACTTGGCACCAATTTCTTTTGCAGCCACACGCGCCCCTGCATACGCGGCTATGAACACCGGGTTCGATTGACTTTTTCCAATCATACCTAGAGTGATTTTTTTCGCATCTCCTTTTTTGTTAACATCTTGAGCATAAATCTGTCCATAATTTATAAGAAGTAGACAGATAAGAAGAATGAGTCTGTGTCTCATACTATTCCCATCCTTTCGCTTATTTTGTGATAAGCAATTGTGTGCAGAAATTATCATGCCCCTTTGTAGAAACGGCACTAACATCCATCGTCAAAAATTCAACATCCTTAACGATTCACAGCTTCCTTCAGCAACCACTTATTCCAACATAAGAGGTTCATTAGGTGTTTTGTTTTTGATTATTTTATCAAGCAATATTTCAATTGATTTATAACCGTATTGAAAACAGTTTATCCCAACAAGACTTTGTACATATCCACTTTTTACATACTCTAATTGCGCTTGGACTGCATTCCCGGCAACTATTTTTACTTCTCCCGGATTCCAAGGAAAAGCATTTTTTGACAGAAGCGCCCAACTGCCCTGAAACGCCCATCCTTTAATATTGGGTTTTGCCTTCTGCTCTCGTCTGACCATCTCGAAAGAGGGATCCGCAATTTCAATATTATGAAATATATTGCTTTCAGGAAGTACAATGTTTGGATATTTTTTCAGTTCTTCCTTAATTCCCTTAAGACGAAGTTGTTGGTTCAAGGCATGCGCATTACCTGAAAGTACCGCAATCGTTCCTTTGCCGTTGAGCTCCTTGGCAAGTTGCTTCATAATCGCTTTTCCAAATTCCATATCATCTGCACCAACATAAGCAAATCGCCGGCTCTTTGGTGCATCGGAATCGAAGCACAAGACCGGTGTTCCCTTATCAACAGCTTCGTCAATAATAGGTGTCAGATATTTCGCGTCTGAGCATGAGATTGCAATTCCGTTTGCACCCGAACGGATGAGTCGCTCAATTGCAGCGGCTTGTTCCTGGACATTTTCCGTTTCAGGAGTTTCCCAATCGATAACTACTTCGACGTTATATTTTTCACCCAATTCTTTTGCAGCTAATTTCGCCCCCGAGTGTGCCGCAATGAAAACAGGATTTGTACCGATTTTCCCTATTAAACCAATGGTTATTGTCTTCTGGCTGGAATTATTCTTACCTGTTTGGGCAAAAATTATTCCAACGTTCACAAACACCAGACAGAAGAGAAGAACGAGTTTGTGTCTCATAGTATTCGCATCCTTTCGCTTATCTTGTGCTATGTAATTATGTGTAGAAATAATAATGCCCCTTTGTGAAAACGATAGTACTTCCCCAGTGCTAACCATTGATATTTTTGAAGTATATGCCCTGAACAAACCAAATTTTCCATTTCAGTATATTGCTATATATGGCGTAATAAGGCATTTTCCTTACCAGAGTATTGAGACCGCATCTTTGCCTCAAGTGATTTTTGAGGTGTCTGTGAAAGTGCTCCATTTTCATTTTGAGCGTTCAACTTGAACTGATTAACAAGTGATTGAAGAGTTTCCGTTAATCGGTTCAGATCTTCTGCAGCACGGGCAATCTGCTGAGTGCCAGAAGCTGTTTGCTGAGTTACACTGGCTATGGCTTCCATGTTCTTACTAATCTGTTCGCTGGTGCTCGATTGCTCTTCGTTCGCGACGGCAATCTGTGAGACCATGTGTGTCACTTTCTGCGATATCTCTACGATCTCTTGCAGTGATACACCGGCATGATCTGCCAATACAATTCCTGCATCCACTTGCTTCGTCGCATTTGCCATTGTGCGAACTGCACCATGACTATCTGATTGAATTTGCTGAATCATCCCCGCAATTTGTTTTGTCGCCTTTGTGGTCTGTTCTGCCAGCTTTCTCACTTCATCAGCCACCACTGCAAAACCGCGACCCTGCTCGCCTGCTCTCGCCGCTTCGATAGCAGCATTCAGAGCCAAGAGATTTGTTTGATCAGCAATATGTTCAATCACTCCAATGATCTCGCCGATCTGATCGCTTGATTTTCCGAGATTTTGGATTGTTCCAGCCGATTCTCGCACAACATTAGCGATTTGTTTCATTTCATTGACTGTATCCAATACGACTTTTCCACCTTGCTCTGCAGCACCTTTGGCTTTCTCTGCGGTGTGCGCTGCCTCTCCTGCATTCTCTGAATTCACAGCGATGCTTTTTGCCATTTGTTCAACAGCCCGTGCTATCTCTTCCGATTGGGTTGTTTGTTCCTGGGAACCTGCAGCCATTTCTTCGGTGCTAGAGCTAATTTGTGCGCTTGCACTCGCAACCGATGTTGCCGTTTCGGATACTCGAATCAATGTGTCACGTATGGAACCCACAAACCGATCAAAGGAATTTTGGAGTTGACCCATCTCATCTTCTCGGGTTGTATTAAACTGTGTGTTCAGATCAGCATTATCGATACTCACTTGTACGGCTTTGATGTCTTTTACCAAAACCCGTGCATACATAATAACCCATACAATCCCCAATACAAGGATGATTAAATTAATAATTGAAGACACAGCTACTTGTCGATAGACCGCAGCCATAACCGGCTCCATAGAGATGCCAACAATCGTAGTCCCCAGTTTCTTTCCCTTATATTCAACCGGACACGACTCCATGATAATATCCTTTGCATCATCAAATTCTACTTGGCGCAACAGTGTCGTTACGTCATATTTCAGTTGTCGCGGATTATACTCAACAATGGTTTGGTTGGATTCATCCAGGATCAATATAAAAGCAACAGCAGGATCTTTCTTTGCCCAGTTGAAGGACGTTTGAATGAGATCGAAATTTCCGTCGTTCAATCCAGCTCCAACCGAGAAGGAAAGCGTTTCCGAAAGCAACCGGGCATTGTTGTCCGATGCATCACGCCCAGCCGACTTTTGATTGATCCAGTAGTAGATGATTCCAAAGAAAGTAATCACCAATAATGGAAGAAGAAATATTGCGATCAATCTGGCTGTTAATGATTTTTTAATTGTGTCCATCATGGCTGTGCTCCTTAAATATCATAATGATTGTGCCATAAACAGCAAAATCTCTTTCCGCCTCAATATCTCTTTTTCAATAAAAATTATGTTCAGGTGCAATTTCATACGATGCAAATATGCATTTTCACGCAAACAATAGCTATCAGCAATCGAATGATTCTTCGTCGGACTATTCCTATATAGAGAGTCGCACAGAATGGTTCGATCGAACAAGAGTCACCTTTATAGAATGAATAATATTAAAACCCTGTCTAGTTAAGTAAAAAACAGCATCAGTTGTGTTTCATTTGTTTATAGCGTTTCAGCTTTCCTTTGATTGTATCGATAAGCATATCGCCTGAAAATGGCTTTGTCAGATAATCATCGGCTCCAAGCCCTTTCCCATATCGTACCATGCCCTCATCTGTCATCCCACTCAGAAAAATGAATGGCACAAGACTCAGATGATGTAACTGTCGAACTTTTTCATAGAACGAGAAACCTCCGATTGTCGAGGTTTCAAGATTTATATCAGAAATTATCAAGGATGGTATGTCAACTTTAAGTCCGGTGAGCGCTTCATCGGATGTATTGTAAGCCTGTACGGTGAACCCTCCACCTTCAAGCACCCGTACGATCATTCCCAGAGTATTTTCATCGTCATCTATAACATAAAGCATAGGTTTATCCTGATGCTCTCCAAACTCCACAAGGACCTTTGATTCTATTCTCGAATGTGCTTCCGGTGAAATCTGGTACTTATAGCGAAGTTCATTAATAACCGCTGAGCGTTCCTTTGCATTCATACCGGAAGTCCAAACAAGTGTAAATGCATGTGCATAGGATTCTTCTTTAGCCTCTAAATCGAGCTTTGTGTGCTCTTCCGTCGTAATACGAAGAGTTGTTCGCAAATCTCGAAGCTGACTCTGTTCTTCCGGAGAGACTGCACCATCCGCCCATGCCAACATCAACACTCGTTTGTACATATCGTGAGCTTGATCGGTTGTTTTTTGTGTCTGCTCGGCATGAGGAGCAGTTTCCGGTACCCTTTGCAGTACTGGTGCCGTTGCATTTTGCTGCGTTGCTACAGGCGTTGGCCTTTGTGCTTGTATGGTCTCGACCTTTTGTTGGGTTTCCTGTTGAATGGAATAGGTCTGATCAACATTTCTTGAAGGAGGAACAGATTCCTGTATTGGATGCGCAGCAGCACCCAGCGATTCATCTTCATGTCGTTTTTCTGCTTCGAGTTTTTTTTGTTGCCATTCCTCCCGTTGCTTCTGCTGATCGGCTTCTTTCTTTAACCGCTCCAATTCTGCACGTCGGCGATCCTCTTCAAGTCTTGCTCGTGCTGCGCCCTCCCTCGCTCCGCGGTTCGATACCGCAACATTCCTCTTCGCTGTTTCTTCTTTCAAAAAAGCGATCCGCTCTTGGAATGCATAGATGTATGCATTCGTTGGATCGATGATCCGTGCTTTATCGAGATGTCCCTTCGCCTCTTCGAGAAGTCCTGCTTTGATGCACTGATCAACCACCTTCAGAATAAAGTTTGCTTCTGTTCGGACTTCTTCGTGATTATGCTGATTTGAGGGCGTCACTTGTTCTTCAGTTTCAAAATAATTTCTTCTGTTCTACAACAACATCAAATTAATTTTGATTGTACACTGTATCATTACTTGGCATGTTCCCTCTATGATGTTAGCACCGTTCTTGATACCACCATCGTCTGACAATGTCGCTTACGCTCGTCGACGTATTACTTATTTTCCATTTATCAAAAAACTTTATATCCGCACTCGCAGGTTCCGGATTGGGAGGATCCATCTGTACTCGCAGCGGCATGGGAACTGCATCGCCGACTATCAATGCCTCTCCTTGACGAAGTGAAGGAAGAAGGTTTTCCAGACCGGGAAACGTGTCTGCAACAAGCTGACGCACATAATTCTGATCAATCGGGTTTGTAAGACGCATCACTATAAAATTGTTACATTGAGACAGAATCGTCTCAGAAATATCAGATGGTCTCTGACTAACGATCATACAGCTTACGCCATATTTTCTTCCTTCTTTCGCAATACGTTCGACTGTGCGTCTTGCAGATTGCGTACCCCCGGCATTTGAAGATAGATAATTATGCGCTTCTTCAAAAACCAGGAGAATCGGACATTCGCGCCGATTAATATTCCAAAAATTAAAATCAAATGCGAGTCTCGCCATAAGAGAAACAACGGTGTTGACGATGTCGAATGGAACACCGCTCATATCCATGATCGTTACTTTTGATTCACCATTCGACCCAAACATTTTTGTCAGTAATTCTGAGAACGATTCAGAGTGGATATAGAGTCTTGGCCGGAACATGAAATCATATCGCGGATCGTTCAGTTTTGTGTCAAGCTGTACAAGGAACCGGGCAAACTTTCCATAAAAGGGTCCGCCTTTCTCTATCTCAAGAGCTTCTAACTTCGAACGCACCTTCGCAAAATCATAGTACACAGGCGTATCAATGGTGAGAACATTTTTTAATTCCGGATTTTGAAGACGTTTTGCCTGAAATACCAACTCTTTTAAAATGGTGATGTGGGTCGCCGCGTGCTCATCTGCAAGATCAACAAATACTTCCGTCATTTCCTGAAACGTCATCAACCAAAACGGCAATTCGAGTTCGGTTAAATCTAAATATTGACTGTTTTTCGGGAATGCACTGCGATATTCATTGTGGATATCCAAAATAACGACTTTCGTCGCAGGATTGCCGATTACCTTTTGTAGGATTGAAGCAACACTGCATGATTTACCGGAACCGCTTGCTCCTATAATTGCAAGATGCTTTCCAAAAAGCCGATTTGGATCGAGATAGGCGCGCTCATTTTCAAAGTGTGTAAGTGTACCGGTTGAAAATCCAAACTTTTGGAACACCGAGAAAGCAATAGCAAGGTCTTTTTCTTCCAGCAGATACACAGGTGCTTCTGCCGTTGGAAAAGTAGAAACTCCTCGCTCGAAGATACCGTTTTTCACCGAACCGACGAGGGAGATGATCATCTCATAGTGAACAGTGGTTTTTCCATTTTCACCATATTCCATTTTCCTGAATTCTGACACCATCCCCAATAGCACCTGTCTGCCAACGGGCACAAGCACATACGAACCAACTTGTCCGATAGGATATGTTTTTCCATTTAGTTGCAATAAGAGGCTTGATAGATGCGGATCAAGAGCAACGGTTGCACTTGAAGTCGTGACCTTGCGAATAACACCGATCCGTTTTTGATCCCATATTGTTTTTACAGCCATAGGTACACCTTATTTAACCGAAAATCTGACAGTATTCAACTAATTTTTTTTAATCGTATACTGCCGCAATTTTGGGGACACCACAAATTTCGTTGTTCACCAACATCACCATATCATCCGAGTCAAATGGTTTCTGGAGAAACGGCAATTCCTGTACAAGTGTACTCATATCACTTGGCAGATTTTCCAACAAGCTCCCGCTCATACCGATAATCTTAATTTGTGGATTAATTCTTCTGAGTGCGAAAATTGTTGCAAGTCCATTCATATTGGGCATCAACAGATCAAGCAGCACAACATCGATCTTATTTATATTTTTTTCATAGATCGAAATCGCTTCATGCCCGTCAAATGCAGTCATCACTTTGAATTTTCTGCTTTCGAGCGTAGCCCGTACAAGATCCTGCAGGCTTTTTTCATCATCGACAACAAGAACAGTTTCTCCATGTCCCATCGGGAGGTTGTTGCCTTTCGCAACCTGCTCCTTCACTTTTTCTTCTTTGGCGGGGAGAAATACTTTAAACTCTGTTCCTTTGCCAAGTTCGCTATGGACATCTATGAAACCACCGTGGCTCTTTACAATGCTTAATACTGAGGAGAGGCCTAAGCCGGTTCCTTTGCCCGGTTCCTTTGTAGTAAAAAATGGATCGAATATTTGATTCATAATCTCTGGCGAAATTCCAGTGCCTGCATCTCTTACGCGGAGGACAACATATGGTCCCGGTACCGCTCTAAAATGCCAACCTGCTTCCTGTTCATTGAGTACAACATTTTGCAAATCGATGGCAAGCGTTCCGCCATTCGGCATAGCATCTCGGGCATTGATTGAAAGATTCATTAATACCTGATATAACTGCGTTGCATCTCCCTCAACATTCCAGATTCCTTTCGGACAATGTCTTATTACTTTTATCATAGGTGGGAATGTTTCTGAAACGAAATTGAGCAATTCCCACAAGAGATGCTTGAGTTGAAGAGTCACATGTTCGCCCTGCACTCCTCGCACAAACGACATCAGTTGTCTTACAACCCCTTCTCCACGCTTTGCCGAACTTTCCAGTGTTCGTAAAATATCTTGGCTCGTTTCATCCTTGAGCTTCTCCTTCATAAAGGGAACAGCCAGAATAATGGGTGTAAGAATATTATTAAGGTCATGCAAAAGTCCGCTTGCCATAGTGCCCACACTTTCCAACCGTTGAGCACGAAGGAACTGCTGCTCTATCCTTTTCTTATCGGTGATGTCTGTATTGATGGTCAGGATTGATTTCGGCTGTCCATACTCATCCCGCACAAGACTCCACCGGCTTTCCATAACAAGGGTTTTATGCATCTTCGTGACTTGCTTCAATTCACCAAACCAAGAACCCTTATCTTTCACAGCGAGCAATGCCTGTGTTATACTGTCCGCTTTCGTGTTGAGTAGTTGGGAGGCATTTTTCGCTATGGCTTCATCCCGCTTCCACCCATAAATTCTCTCTGCACTATTGTTCCAATAGATTATATTATCATCCAGGTCTCGAACAACAATTGCATCCTGTGCGATATCCAGTAAATTTGCCTGTTCTCTAATTTTTTCTTCTGCTCGTTTACGCTCAGTGACATCTTGCATATAGATCGCAAGGCCATCTTCCGCAGGATATGCCCGTACTTGCAGCCATGAATCTAATGCAGAATAGTACTCTTCAAATTCAGCAAATTTATGTTCTGACATCGCACGATGCAACGCTTTATATGCCACAGAATCTTTCGGAGCAGGGAATTCGTTCCACCAATTCTTGCCCCAGAGATCTTCACGTCGTTTATTCACTTTGACCAAGAAGACATCAGATCGCGGATTCAGATACTTTACATCCCATGATTTATTCACTGCGAAAAATGCATCAGTAATGCTGTCAAAAATTGTGATTATTTGTTTCTGAGACCGTTCGAGCTCTTCTTCCAATCGCTCGTTTTCCCACTCTGCTCTCCGTTTTTCAAGAGCATTCTGGATGGCACCGGGTAACCGGCGAAGACTTGATTTCAGAATGTAGTCATCTGCGCCTTCTTTGAGACATTCCACTGCTATTTCTTCATTCTTCATTCCAGTAACGAGAATAAATGGAATCTTTGTCCCCCTTTCACGAACAATCTTCAGCGCCTCTAGACCACTGAACTGAGGCAATGAATAATCTGCAAGCACTACGTCCGGAGAAGATGTTTCAAGCTCCTTTAAGAATTTACTCTTGGAAGCAACTCGGCGTGTGGTATGTTCGATGTTTGCGTTCCGAAGTTCTCGATCGATCATTTCAGCATCGATGGGAATGTCTTCCAGAATCAGAATATTTAGAATTTCGGCTTGTTGTGTCATAGCGTTTGACCTATTTTTTCGCTTATTGTTTTCCTATGTCTTTGGAAGTGTGAAATAAAACCGGGCACCATTATCCACTTTTCCCTCAGCCCACACACGTCCGCCATGTCTTTGGATAATCCGCTTGACAATGGCCAAACCAACTCCTGTTCCTTCAAATTCTTCTATCTCGTGCAATCGGTGAAATACGCCAAAGAGACGATCGACATATTGCATATCAAACCCAACTCCATTATCATGTACGCAATACACTATTTCCCCATCGTACAAATATGAATCGATTTCCACTTCTCTCTTCTCTCGATAATGAGTATACTTGAATGCATTGGAAAGAAGATTGTACCATACTTGACGAATGAACGTTGCATCTCCATATGCCGGAAGTAATGGGTGAAGTGTTATCGCGTAAGAGGATGGTGCGGTTTCACATTCCAGTAATTCGTCAATCACCTTTTGTGCTATCACTGTCATATTAACAAAAGAATGTTGGGGATCAGACTTAACCAATTTTGAAAATGTGAGCAACCCATCAAGCAGTTTCTCCATTTGTTCGGAACTTTCTGTAATCTGCTGTAACAAGGTAGACTCTTTCGTATCGAAATTCGCCGCATGTCGTTTACTGAGCCACTCACAATTGTTTCGGATTACACGCAACGGTGCACGCAAATCGTGAGATATAGAATACGACAATGCTTCTAATTCATTGGAGACAGCTTCAACAGTTATTTCCGCAGTGTGTTGATGAGATGCAAGTTGGCTTTGCACACTTTGGATGTCTTCTTTCCGACTTTCAGTAATTGTACATTCCATTATAGAACTTCCTCTCTTCCAATAGGAATGCGTGCTATTGACCATGCTTGTGCCAATCGTTCGAGTGTTACTGCTATATTATCGAGCGATAGCATAGAATCCACAAGACCTTCTTCATGTGCTACCCGAGGCATACCATACACTACACAGCTCTCTTCATCTTGTCCGATTACATATCCGCCTTTCGATCTGATATGCTTCAGTCCTTCGACCCCATCTTTTCCCATGCCGGTCATAATAATACCAAGCAACGGACCTTGAAATGCCGCAGCAGCAGAGGTCATCATGATATTTACTGAAGGCCGATATACGATGTCCGTTGGTCCGTCTGAGATTTCCATTGTTATTCGAGAACCGCTGTTACTAAACGCCATTTGTTTCCCACCAGGGGCAATCAGAACTTTTCCGGGCTCAAATGCTTCCCCATGCTCCGCTTCTTTTACATGAACCTTACTGATACTGTTCAACCTTTCTGCCAATGTTCTGGTAAAATGAGGTGGCATATGCTGAACAATACCGATACCTAAGGGAAAATGTTCGGGAAGTTGTGGAATAATATTAAGCAGCGCTTGCGGTCCACCGGTCGATACACCAAGTACTACAGCATTAAATTTCAATACCACACTTTCGAAACTAATATTCTTTGGTTTGGGTTTGTTATGAACTGTTTTACTGTGTGAAGACTGTACCAGTCTCCTCATACGAAATCGTGTTTGCACTAAACGGCTCCGTGCGATTTGTTTCACCTTTTCGATGAGCTCATCTTTTATATTTCTAATATTGATCGAGATATATGACAAATCTTTGGAGATAAAATCAATTGCTCCTAAGTCAAGTGCCTGCATAGTCGCTTGTGCACTTTCTGTCGTCAGTGAACTAACCATAAGCACCGGCACCGGCATTTGGTCCATAATAATTTTGAGTGCAGTGAGTCCATCCATCCCGGGCATATCAATATCCAATGTAACGATGTCCGGTTTCAAGATGCTGATCTTTTCTATTCCTTCGTTCCCATCGCGGGCAGTCCCAATGACACGAATTTCAGGATCCGACTCGAGCATGAGCGTCAGCGATTTACGCATGAATGCGGAATCATCAATCACAATAACTTTCACTATATTTTCTTCTGACGGCATCAGAATACCTCCCTTACTCATGCTACCTTCCCAAAATGATGGGCAACCAATTCGATAAATCGACCTACATCGATAACTAAAATAACACTTCCGTCTCCAAGAATCGTAGAACCCGCAATACCAGGAACATCACCGAGGTAATTGCCCAATGTCTTGATAACCACCTCTTTTTGTCCCTGGAGAGAATCGACGAGAAGTCCAATTCTTTTTTCCGCCCAACCGACTATCACAACATATGAAACAGCCGACTGTTGAATAGTTCGATTTTTTCCAATGATGTCGGACATTCTTGCGAGCGGCAAAATGGTGTCACGCACTCGTATGACTTCCCGTCCTTGAATGCTGTAGATTTCTTCGGGAGTAATCCGAACGATTTCGAGTACTGCACTCAACGGAACAGCAAATATCTCGTCAACCACTTTCAAGAGGAGACCCTGAATAATCGCAAGTGTCAACGGTACCTTCAAAGTGATGATTGTTCCTGTCCCTAAATTGGAATCGATTTCGACGATACCCTTTAATTTTGCGATGTTAGTTTTGACGACATCCATTCCAACACCTCTTCCGGAGACATTTGTTATTTCTTTCCTGGTGCTAAATCCCGGAATAAAAATTAAATTGAGAGCATCGGATTTTGACATTTCTGTCGCTTCAATTTCCGAAATCAATCCCTTTTCGATCGCTTTCCTTTTTGTTTCATCAACATCAATGCCGCAGCCATCGTCTTCCATTGTGATCAGGATGTAATTTCCATCACGCTCTGCGTTGACCACAACGATTCCTTGTGCCGGCTTCCCTTTGCTCTTTCTTTCTTCGGGAGATTCGATACCATGATCGACCGCATTACGAATCATGTGAATAAGTGGATCTTTCAATTCCTCTATAATGGATTTGTCCAACTCGGTTTCCTTGCCGTAGATTTGAAGATCTACTTCTTTCCCCATCGTGCGCATAACCTCTCGGGCAACAAGCGGAAGTCCGCTAAACACTTTTTCTATTGGAACCATCCGTGTTTTCATGACCGCCATTTGAAGTTCCGTTGTCACAAAATCAATCTGACTGCTGACGTCAGCAATCTGCTTCGACATTTCTAAGCGTTCATATTTTTCCGTCAAGGATTGTGCGGCTTGTGAAAGGCGATTGCGTGCAAGGACAAGTTCTCCGATAAGATTCATCAAATCGTCAAGTCTGCCAACATCAACACGGATGGTTGTATCAACTGCATGTTGAGGCTGAGCCTCAGCCAGTTCAGCACCATGCACAATTTGTTCTATTATTGATGGTGCTACAGCTTGAACTTGAACCGGCGCAGACTGCTGTTGCATCCCTTTACGCAATTTTTCTAGAATACCTTCCATTTCTAGAGGTTGCAGATTTCGACTTTCAATTCGCTGTAAGAGCACGCCCGCGGTCTTATGAACGTCGATAAGCACATCAATGAGTTCACTCGTGGCAGCACAGTCGCCTTTCCGAAGCTTGTTCAACAGATCTTCACAGGTATGAGCCAATTCAGTAATTTGGCTGAATCCAAGAAACGACGATGTCCCTTTCAGTGTGTGCATTGCTCTAAAAATATTGTTCAGCACATTCACGTCCGATGGAGCTTTTTCCAGCGCAAGCAGATCCTGACTCAAGTGATCGAGAATTTCTCTTGCTTCAACAAGATAGCTTTCGAATATTTCCCGCATCTCTTCATCAAAACCAGGTGCAGTCTGTTCATTGTCCATAGATCATCATTCTATTATTATGGCATACCGCCAATATACTTCCTTCAGCTACTTTTTTCGTTTTCTTTCCACGCTGTCACGACTTCATCGATCTTTGTTTGATGTTCGGGCGTTTTCATGTCCAAAGCATTAACATCGAATGATTTGGGACCGGCTTTCTCCTCCTCAACATAACGTCTCGCTTCGTCGGTCTTCTTCTTCGCAGTTTCAAAATAGTTCAGCTCGTTCAGCAATTCCCTGCGAACAGACTCTATCAGATGGTTTGCTGCGCCAATTTTTTGTGCCGTTATATCCTGTACCTGTAAAGCTACCGTGATGTTGCTGGTATCCTCTTTCAACTCTGATAGGGTTTGTCTGATACCTGTGAGCATTAACAGTTGACGTTCGGGAATTCCTTTTCCATCGAATTCTTTTAAACCATTCTCAACCATATGAATCTTCGTTCCCATCTGATCGAGAACGTCGAGAATTTCCACTGTAGCAAGTTCCGTCGCTTGTGTCACTGTGTTCAATTGAACCGATGCATTAGGAATCTTGCTCGAGCTGTCTTCAATTGCATTCTTGATGCGGTCGAGCAACGTAATAACTTTCTGGAGCGCAGTAATTACGCTTTCTGTCGTCCCTGCATCCTCATTCACTTTTTTTTCATCTAGCATACTTTCACCTTTTGTTTTATACTATATTATAATAGTTTATTTTTTAACCGTTCAGACTCTCACATTCCAAGTTTATAATTGTCCTGCACGTGCCTTACTTAACAAGGACTCCACCATCTTCTTTCGCTCTATCGCACCTACGATTTCCGGATCACTCGGAAGTGGGAGGTTGATGGAGAGCGGCTGAACTGCTGGAACGCTGAAGAATCCGGTTGTGAGCTTTCGCAGCTCTTCAGCAATTGCCTGGATCGTACCCATGACAGTACCAATGTGCTGCTGAGTGATATCCTGCACTTGAAGTGCCATCATAATTTCTGTGCAATCATCCTGAAGGTCCTTCAGCAATCGTTCGAGGTTGCTTGTCGGACCGCTCATTTTCATACTGCGAAGGTGCGCTGCCCACGCTTCAGCAAGATTTACAATGTCCGCATCCCAACCCGATTTCTCGACTAATGTCTTCACGATTCCTGCCATTTTATTTGTCGCAACACCAAGATCAGATGCTATCATACCCGAAGACACAGAAGTGATCACTTGGTCAAGTGTTGCCATCATTTTATCCAACGTATTTAATATTTGGGTCGATGCTTGTTCAGTCGCTTCTGTCACACGTCCGAGTTGACCGGCAGCCTTGGGAATATTCACCATCGCCACTTCCAACACTGCTTTGAGATCTTCGATAGCCGGACTAATTTCATTCAGAAAACCAGCGATTTCATCGAGAACCGGAATAGTGTGCTGGCCGTATTCACAGAATACTTTCACTTCAGCGGCTTTTTGTAGAACTTTTTCAACTTCCTGTTGGTTCATAACTCTATCCTCTCAGGATCATAGTATTGTAAGAACGATCTTTCATTCCGTTCTATTCCGTACTAACTTGAACGGTCTTGAGAATACCCTCGATCTTCTCTTTCAATTCCTGCGGCGTGAATGGTTTCATAATGTAACTATTAACTTTTGCCTGAAGTGCCTCTACGACATCATGCTCGGTTCCGCGCATGGTAACCATGAGAATCGGCATAGATGAATACAATGGATTCGATCGAACATTTTTGATAAAATCCAATCCATTCATTTCGGGCATGTTCCAGTCGGTGATAATGAAATCCACTTTGCCGCTCGTAAGTTTTTCAAGGGCCTCTTTTCCGTTCGAAGCCTCAATTGTTTCTGTGAAACCCACAGTCTTTAACGCATTCGTGATAATGCGCCGTATGGTGATCGAATCATCCACAATGAGAATCTTTATTGATGCCATGGTACTATCCTTTTATAGTTGGTTTTTATTTTTCTTGTCTTCATGTCATTTATCGTTTTCCGTATCAAAGTGCAACTTTGCAAGCATAATAAGTATCGGCAAAGGAACGATTTGCTAATAGGATATTTCCTATGCTCACCCTGTATGGGAAATTGTTTTATTGACAAATCGAAAGACTTCTCGTTGTATGGCTTCAGTGCTGAGCGGCTTTTCAAGAAAAGCGAGAGCCCCCATGTCTAACGCAAGATCTTTGTTCTTCAAATCCGTCATCGAAGAGAGGACAATAATCGGGATGTCGCAATGCTCTGGAGTTTCTCGAAGAGTACGCATGAATTCAAAACCGTCCATATCGGGCATATTGAGGTCTAGGATAATGAGGTCGAACTTTTCTGACGGCATTCGCTCCAGCGCTTCTATCCCATCTCCCGCCGTAACCACCCGAAATCCTTTCATATTCAACGATGCGGCAACGAACTTCCTCACTGTCGCTGAATCGTCTACAACGAGAACTACTTTTTCCATACTCTACTACTCCTTCTTGTAAGCGGTCGTCTTAGGAATGCTCACCAGTTTAAATGCGGTTGAAATCCTGTGTAACATTTCCGAGAAACCTATAAAGAGATATCCGCCCCGATTGAGGCTGTTGAACAGATCTCCAACAACCTGGATTTTTGCCTTCTCATCAAAGTAGATGAGAACATTTGCGCAAAAAATGAAATCGAAGTGCATCATGTGCCGTATCTTTTCCCGATCTATCAAATTAATGTATTCGAATCGAACGAGTTCTTTCACTTCTTGCCGCAATCGATAGACGCCGTTGGAGTGGTCAAAATATTTATTCAAATATAGTTTCGGCGTGCTGCGGATTGCATATTGATTGTATTCTGCTTTGTGTGCCATGTCGAGCACTGCTGTATTGATATCTGTGCCGATGATTTCGATACGCAACTCCGGATACCGAGGTTTGAGATGTTCGAGATACAACATAGCTAATGAATAAGGCTCTTCCCCGGAAGAACATGCTGCACTCCATATTCTCAGTGTTCGATTATGATATACCTTCTTTGCTTCGATGACTTCCTCGGCAAATTTCTTTTGAAATGCATCGGTCTGCGCATCGTTCCGAAAGAAAGAGGTTTCGTTGATCGTAATGGTATTGCATAGGAACTCGAACTCGTTTTGGTTTAGTTGATCGTATTTCAACAGTTGAAGATAATCCTCAAAATGTCCAAGCTTGAGTACTTGCAGGCGTTTTACAAGTCTTCCCTCGATCAAATACTTCTTCTTCTCAGGGAAAAAGATACCTGTTTTCGAATAAATGAAGTCCCTCAGCATAACGAAGGTTTCTTCAGAAAGCTTTGGAGCGGAGTCAACTCGGATTCTATCTTGAGCCTGTTCAAACACGTTCAAGTTGCTCCACGGTCAAGTGACTTATTTCCGTTGGTTGGTGTAATCGTTTCCACTGGAATTCCAGCAGCTTGGAACGCCATGAGAGCGGCTTCCCGCACCATCTCGTTTTCGTCTTCGACAAATCGAGCGATACATTCTAAAGCACGACGTGTTGGCATAGTTACAAGCTGTTCGATCATATGCACACGAGACCAAGGATCCATGTCAACCATAACGCTTTGAAGAAATACAGCGGCACGATCACAGTCGATTCGAAAGAGTGCGTCCACAATAATTTCCCAATCTTCTTGATTCGCCTCGTACCAAGCTTCTGAGGTTATATCAAATGCCCGTTCCAATTCACTGTCATCAATCCTGTATCCGCGAAAACCCTTAAAGGAACGTACAAATTCGCCGGCAAGTTTACCGAGCAGCATCATGATCTGTATTTTCCCACGTGTTACTCCTGCTTCGAGGCACTCGATAGCTATTTGAAATACACGTGGTCGGACCGACATCTGCGCTACAACGACACAATCCATCTCTTCGGAAATCCCAAGAGAAAGAAGCAGTTCTTTCGTTACAACAGGGTCCTTAAATTGAATAAGTCCCTTTGCGGCACTCAGTTGAATTTGATGATTATCATTGTGCAGAGCGTGCAGCAAGTCATTTCGCATTTTGTCATCTAATTGATATTCCAGATTACATCGTTCGATGATTAACACTACTTCGTGCAGCAGTACATCCCGAAGTGGATCTTTGATAGCTTCATAATTTGCTAGAAGTACTTCGAGTGTATCAGCATCTCCTACAATTCCTAAAGCGTCGAGCAACGCGAAGAGATATATTTCCTCCGCGTTGCCGGCGTTGATTGCATCCCGATATTTGCCCTCGAGGTATTCACGGACAGAATCGCCGCCAATTTTTCCGAGCGCTTCGATTGCGATGATGCGGGTGAATGGATAATGCTCGAACGTATTGAAAATTGGTTTGACCGCTTCACGGCTACCGATATTGCCGATGGCCTCAATGGTTGCAACAAGAACATTCTGATCTGGATCTCTCAAGAGCGGTAAGAGGTAATAAATTGGTTCCTTGCTCTTGATCTCGCCAAGAATATCCACTGCTAATTTGCGAATGTCCTTGTCAACATCACTCAAATATGGAACAAGAGCGTGAACAGAAGCTTCTCGCAATTGGACGAGCAATTTTGCAGCGAGGTTTCGAGAGGTGATATTCTCATCCCCGATATGGTGGACGATCGCACGAGCGGTAGCCACTCCCCCAATGCTGAGAAGTGTACGCGAGATAGCATCCTCGACTCCTCTGTTTTCATCTTCCAAGGCTGTGGAAAGGCCTGCAAGAGCATTCCGGTCTTCACATCCGGATAGATCTTCTGCAGCTCTACGTCGGACATCAGGATCGGGATCTGTTAGCAGAAGACAGATAAGATTGTTTGTCTGTTCATTCATAGGGCTTACTTTTAAAAATTCTGTCTCAATTTGTTTATCATGAGTTGCCCATAAGTAATCTTCCAGCATCTCAACTCATTTTGTCAACTCAAGCTGTTGTTTCTCCTTATCCCGAAGAAGTCGTCCGAGATCTAAAAGAATCAGCAAACGATTCTCCAGTTTTGCGACAGATGTGATATACTCTGATCCGATACCGGCAATAATGGCAGGCGGCGGTTCTGTTATGTTTTTGGGAATCCGTATCACCTCACGTACTGAATCCACAACAAAGCCGACGACCATGCCACCTAATTCGACGACAATAATACGCGTATTTTTGTCGCTTTCTTTCGGGGGAAATCCAAAGCGCTTTCGCAAATCAATGATAGGAATAACTTTTCCACGGAGATTAATGACACCTGTGACAAACTCCGGTGAATTCGGCACCCTCGTAATCTCTACCATTCGATTGATTTCTTGAATGCTTTGGATATCCAATCCGAACTCTTCTTGCCCAATCATGAAACTCACAAGTTGAAGAAGCTCTTCCGTCTGGGCTTTCACTCCCCTCTGTGTCTTTACATCCATTGTAGTTGTCATCGGTGCACTCCTTCTATTATCATATGAAACTTCAAACCTTGTCGTGACTCTAGTGTGATACTAATCTATAATTGGTCTGCAAAGCAACTTCCACTTCTCGCTGACAAGAGAATAATATTGTACTGTTGAAAAACGAAATCTTTAATTATTTTATTTATTTTTTCTTCTTTTAACAACATTCTCTTTTCCAACGTAATAATCTCCTAAGAACTATTCTTATCACCATATGCGTGTTTAATTTGCGCAATAGTAGCAAGCGATAACATCAGTAAAAATCTGATTCTTCTATAAGGTTTAACCTACCTCAGATGAATCCTACGAGTGAAATCAGGTGTAATGGAAATCGCACCCAAAATTGCGATAAGCGCTAACTATTGAATATTAATATTCCTCTTTTGGGACAGAATGGACTATCTCAAGATGAAGAATCGCGTCATTGTACAAATTTCCAACTACGGATAAAAGAAGATTAAAAAAACACTGATATGGAAAGAAAAAAGATGGTAACGCCCCAACAAAAAAATCGTCAGAATTTCCTACAAGAGAAGACGAACAATCTCACCTATGCAATCATATGCCCCAATGAATCGACGAAAGTATCTTAAGAATGCTGAAAATTGTGATCTCAAGAAAGAGCTATGCCATCAAACCATTTTGGAGAGCGTACGTTACAATTTGTGCATTGTTCTCCATGCCCATTTTCTGCAAAATATGAGTCCGATGTGTGCTCACTGTTTTGACACTCACCGAGAGTTCTACTCCGATGGCTTTCAAGGATTTACCTTTTGCGATCATCAACATGATTTGATATTCGCGATCGGAAAGATGTTCATGCGGAAGTTTTGGCGATCCTCGACTTACACTTTGCGCGATTGATTCTGCAAGCAATTGTGAAATATATACCTTTCCCGATGCTACACGCCGGATTGCCTGAATAAGCTGTTCAAGCGCTATGTCTTTCGAAAGATATCCGGAGGCACCAAGGTTCAACGCACGAATCCCGAACACTTCTTCCGGATTCATGCTCAACACAAGAATGGCCATATCAGGTTTTTCAGACTTGATTCTTCTTATCGTCTCAAGCCCATCAAGCTTCGGCATTGAGAGATCAAGTACCAGAACATCAAAGTCTGCGTTTCGAATCTTCTCCATGACCTCGAGACCATCAGACGCTTCATCTTCAACTTTAATATCCGGCACGTCTTTCAGAATTGTTTTGAGGCCTTTTCGAACTATCGGGTGGTCATCCGCAATAAGAACACTAATCATGATTTGCTCTCTCCGTTATTCTCTTTGCTGAGTGGGACTTCCACCGACAGCATTGTTCCCTGCCCAGGTTTACCATCAACAATGAGCGTTCCGCCTACCATTCGAATCCGCTCGCGTATACCGACAAGACCTAATGATGTATCTCCTGCCAATTCCTTCTTCGTAATACCACGTCCATCATCCCGAATAGAGAAGACTACAGAATCAAACTTTTTCGATAATCTTACAAACACATTCTGTGCTTGTGCGTGGCGCACAACATTGGTCAAGGCTTCTCGAAAAATCCGATAGAGAACTGCGCCGATCTGTCCCTTTACTTCGAATTCAGCAGGCTCGATCGTTACAACCCCTTTAATACCTATTTTCTTCTCCATCTGATCGATGTCCCATTGTAATGCTCCACCAAGACCAAGCGCATCGAGCTGCGGCGGCCGAATCTCTTTAGAGATTCGTTTCACTGAAGCCAATGCTTCATTTAACGATTCCATCATTTCATCGGTTTTCGCTATAACTTCAGAATCGCCTTTAGCTCCCTCTAATCTAAGCCAACTTAAGTCAAATTTCAAGATGGTAAGTAATTGACCAAGATCATCATGAAGTTCGCGCGATATTCGCTTTCGTTCTTCCTCAAGAACATGTTCAAGATGCTCTGTAAAGTGCTGCAATTGCTTTCTTGAAGTCTCCAGTTCTTGCTCTGCTTTTCGACGCTCGGTAATATCACGGCTCACCATAACCATCCGTCGTTCACCGGACGAAGTATCATAGACTCGTCCTGAAGATTCAAACCAGTGCCAGCCACCCATTCTATCGCGGTAACGATACATCGCACTTCCGCCCTGTTGATTGAGAATTTCTGCAATGAGAGCTTTATCTTTACTATACACTTTTGAAAGCACATTCGTACCGACCATATCCACCGGTCTAAAATCAAGGATGGACTTAACATTTGGACTGACGTAAAGGAATGTGCCTTCAGAACTGATTTCCGTAACAAGGTCAGTTGAATTTTCAACGAGCAGACGATAACGTTCTTCGCCTTCGCGCAGTGATTCTTCAGCATGCTTACGTTCAGTAATATCAAAAACAAATCCTTCGTAATATAGTATTTGCCCAGTTTTATCTCTGACATCATGAACCGTCATCAAAACCCATATGGTGGAACCATCTTTCTTCTTCCATCGAGTCTCATTACTCATTGCCACATTATGGCCGGCCATATCATGTTGAAAGATGATTTGTTCCCGATCTTTCGTATCAAAATAAATCGCTTCTCCCATATTACATCCAACAAATTCGTTCTCAGAATCATATCCCAACATCTGTGCAATACTGCTGTTGGCACTGAGCAGCTTCCCTGATCGTGTTGATTGATAGATACCAATTGGAGCCCATGTAACAATATCTCTATATTTTTTCTCACTTACTTGAAGCGCTCTTTCTGCCCGTTGACGTTTTGTGATATCGGTTGCAACTCCAACCAAGGAAATCGTCTTTCCTTCTTTCACAACAGGAGCTTCTTGAATCTCCAACCAGACACGACTTCCTTTTCTACTTAATAACTCAAGTTCGTAGGCTGGTTGTCGCTCACATGTCTGGATTGCTTTCTTTGCGTTTTCATAGCCGAGCTTGTTGACTGGATTGTCGGTTATAAAATCCGCAAACCGAATTAATGGTTCATCTGGTTCACATTCGAAAATGTCATTGGCTTGAGAACTGAGGTACGTAAACACTAGATCTGTATTACACGAATAGAACAAGTTCGTACTGTTTTCTACAATATTGCGCAACTTTTCATCGCTTGTATGTAAAGTCTCTTCAGCTTGTAAACGCTCTGTGATATCACTGACAAGAGCTTGGAGATATATTTTGTTGCCGAACTCAAGACGGTTTAAAGAAACTTCAGCATCAAAGAGAGTTCCATCCTTGCGAGAGAATTTCCAATAAAACCGTTGAGATGTCCCCCCAAGTGCAACGTCAATAATTTCAAGCGCCTTTTCTTTTGAGTTTCGGTTATCAGGTTGATCAGTAGGACTAAATTCGCATACAAAATGATCGATAATGTCCGTCGGCCTTTCACATCTGAACATTTTAAGTGCCATAGAGTTGCATTCGATGAACTTATCATTACTGAGAATAAAGATAACATCATTGGCACCTTCAAAAAGGGCGTGATAGCGTTTTTCAGACGCTCTTAATTGATCGGATTGGTTATGAATTTCTCGTTCGTCATTTTGCAGCCGGATCATGTTTCTCCTCAGATTATCTGAAAGGAACCAAGTCGTGATTGCCGTGAGGCCTACCATGACTTCAAGATCGACTACGTCGTTCCAGTTTGTATAAACGCTGTACGCATTCTGAATTGCGCCAGTAATTTCCAGATATCCTAAAATGCCAATAGACAATAAGGCAGCGCACGTGACAATCAAATAGTACCTGCGATTTAAAACGAGTCCTGCGGCCACAAGAATTCCCGGAATACTAAAAAGCACAATGTCATGAAGACCATTATACATCCATGCGAGATAGTCAATAATTCCAAGCATACACCACAATAAAATGGTACCCGACCAGCTCAGTTGTTTCCGATGGAGCAAAACGATTGATACGAAGACAATGCAGCACATAATGAAGATGGGTAACACGTCGCGAAGATAACTGGTAAAAAGTCGGTAGATGATAAGTCCGCTTAAACCCATCATAGTAGCGATTGCTATGATATTAAGAATTAATGCAATACGATCCTGCTCCTCATCTTGGAACTGAGGAGGTGCGGCAAGATTTTTTATGCCGACATACAATGTCATCTTACTCCTCGTAAAAATACGTATTATCCATGATCAAAAAGAGAACTTTCATCTCGCATAGGAATTTTCTCATTGTTCAAAGATAGCTGAAAATAGCGCTACAAAGAAGAGATGAAATAAGGTTTTTTTGAAAAACGTACTTGAACCACATTCGCGGCTTGTCTGCCATAGGATAGACATTGGGCTCAATACATTGCTTTATATCTATGAATACATTTTATTTGTTGCATATTTTGGTATATTTTATTGATAAAGGCAAGGAATAATAACAATAAGGGATTCATTAAATTCAAATGGGAAGAACATTGAATTTTAGTATTTTAATGAGAAACATTAAATTTGATAAAGTACATATAGCAGGAAATGACATTGACGGATACGCAAGTTAATATTCTTATAGTAGAAGACAGTCCGACACAAACCAAATTACTTCGTTTTGTCCTTGAAGAAAACGGATACATCGTCAATTCGGCAAACAACGGGGTCAAAGCGTTGGAATACGTTCGCCAGAGGAAACCGAACTTGATCATCACCGACATCGTTATGCCGGAAATGGATGGCTTTGCATTATGTAAAGCAATCAAAAGTGATCCCGATTTGAAATCCATTCCGATCATGTTGCTTACCTCTCTTTCCGATCCGCAAGATGTGATCAAAGGTCTTCAGGCTGGAGCCGACAATTTCCTCACAAAACCCTATGAGGACACTTTTCTCATTTCCCGTATTCAGTACATCTTTGAAAATTATGAGTTGAGGAAAAGAAAATCTTCAAACGCAGATATCGAAGTTGTGTTTGAAGGTCAGAAATACTTCATCAATTCTGATCGGATGCAGATTGTCGATCTTCTACTTTCGACATATGATAATGCTGTCCAGAAAAACAATGAACTCCATAAAGCTCATGCAGATCTTTTGGAGATTCATCGTCAGCTCGAACAGAAAAATATTCAACTCGAAATATTGAATCAGGAAAAAAACCACTTCTTAAGTATCGCCGCTCATGATCTGCGTAATCCTCTTACGATCATTTACACTGCAGCCGATCTCATTACAGAGGAACTAAAAGATAAGACCGGTTCAGAAACAAAAGAATTTCTTGAGATGATCAAGCAATCCAGTAAATTTATGCGCAGTCTCATTGAAGAATTGCTGGATGTCAGCGTGATTGACTCTGGAAAACTCTCGATTCATCTTGAACCCGTGAATTTGATGGACCTTATCCGTAATAATGTGGCATTGAACCGTGTCTTAGCTGGACGAAAGCAAATTACCGTTGAATATCATTGTGCAAACGATTTACCGATTCTTCAGTTGGATCGTAAAAAGATCGAACAAGTGCTCAATAATCTTATTTCGAATGCCATTAAATACTCATTCCCACAATCGAAAGTGAAAATTCATTCTAAGTGTGAAAGTAATAATCTTATAATCTCCGTAAGCGATGAGGGTCAAGGAATTCCTCCAGCCGAAATGGATAAACTTTTTAAACCCTTTTCAAGAACTAGTGTTAAGACCACTTCCGGCGAATCCAGTACAGGTCTCGGGCTTGTTATTGTACGCAAGATTGTTGAAGCGCATCATGGCCGTGTCTGGGCTGAAAGCCAAGTAAAGAAGGGTTCAACTTTCTATATTTCCCTCCCTATTCAATAGTCATTAAGCCCAAAGATTTTCGGATCAAATACATGACGAGATGCCGGAAGTCTGCTCCAGAATGCTGGAATGGAGAGAAATTCACGATCTCTTATGCGTTTGATGATGACGACTCTTTTGAAAAGACAGAAAAACTATCGGCGAGTTCTACACAGCGGCTTATATTGTATACAATTGATTTCGTAAAAGGAATCCTGAACTATTTCAACGGGATTTCACTTTCAGAAATACACCATTGAATTCAAAGGAATGGTCTCACATCGGTTGCAACCATACCAGCTCTTTTTGCCGCCTCTAATCCAAGATCACCATCTTCAAACACCTGACAAAGATTTGGTAAAACTCCAAGACGAGCAGCTGCTTCTAAGAAAACATCGGGATGGGGTTTAGGTTTGATGTCATCATTCGCAGTGAGAATTATTTTGAAGTATTCTCTAATGCCAAGGGCTTCTAACTGGAGATGTACATTTTCTCTTATACCTCCCGAGGCAACAGCCATTGGTAATATACCTTTATAGCGTAAGACGATATCAACAACAGGCTTGATGGGCTTAAATTCACCCCGATGGTTTCTGAAGTAGTTATGCTTTGCCTCGACTGTTGCAATACAATTGAGCAGGGTCAGACTTTGTTTATTATATAATTCAACAATATCTTCCTCCTGCATCCCCTTTTTAGAGAAAAAGAATTCGTAATTCCAAACGGCTCCATCTTTCGTTACCGCATATTCCCATGCTTTCATATGCAACGGCATCGAATCGACCAGAGTACCGTCACAGTCGAAGATTAATCCCTTGATATGATCCGGAACTTCAATAAACCGTTTGTTCGCCAAAGTCACTTCTGGTACGATGCTTCGTTCCAGCGAAGCTCCTTCTTAAACTCCGAGATCTGCGTTCGATCGTTGATTAACAGACATTCTATGTCTGCCATCTCCGCAAAGTCTTCCATGTATTCTACCGTTATTGCCTGACTAAACCCTGTATGATGTGCACCACCAGCCAGGATCCACGCAGCAGCACCAATCTGAAGATTAGGTTTTGGTATCCACATCGCGCGGGCCACAGGCAACTTAGGCAACGGCTTATCCGGAGGAACAACGGTCACCTCATTGACGATGAGGCGGAACCGGCTTCCCATATCTATAATAGACACATTTAACGCTGGGCCACTAGGGACGTTGAACACAAGCCGCGGCGGATCATCCTTTCCGCCGATGCCAAGTTTATGCACTTCTAGTGAAGGTTTGCCTTCGGCTATCGATTCGCATACTTCCAGCATATGTGCGCCTAACACTTTCATACCAGCAGGATTCATGTGATAGGTATAATCTTCCATAAATGAAGTTCCACCTTTGAGTCCCGAAGCCATGACTTTCATCGCCCGAACCAAACCGGCAGTTTTCCAATCTCCTTCGGCACCAAATCCATATCCATCCGACATGAGGCGCTGAACCGCAAGACCCGGAAGCTGCTTGAGCCCATGTAAATCTTCGAATGTCGTGGTGAATGCTTTGAACTTGCCTTCTGTGAGAAATGCACGCATTCCTAATTCGATGCGAGCTGTTTCGCATAGGTTGGAATATCGTTCTCCCCCTTTTTTTGCGGCAGCGGTAACAGTGTATTTACTTTCGTATTCGGCAATCAATCTGTTGATGTCGGCATCCGAAACTTCATTGATACGTTGTACAAGATCACCAATTCCATATCCATTCACGGAATACCCGAAGCGAAGCTGCGCTTCTACTTTGTCGCCTTCTGTCACCGCCACCTCGCGCATGTTGTCGCCGAAGCGGGCAATTTTTCCTCCTTGTGCATCAGCCCACGCGGCAGCGACACGCGTCCATACATTCAGTTGCTGCTGAACCGCTGTGTCCTGCCAATACCCGACAATGACTTTCCGCTTCTTGCCCATACGGGTACAAATAAATCCAAATTCCCGATCGCCATGTGCCGCCTGATTCAGATTCATGAAATCCATGTCGATGGTATCCCATGGAATATCACGATTCGACTGAGTGTGCAGGTGTACGAATGGTTTTGCTAGTGTTTTCAATCCGCCAATCCACATTTTCGCCGGGGAGAAGGTGTGCATCCACATAATCATCCCTATGCAGTTTGGCTGAGCATTTGCTTCGAGACAGAGTGTATGAATGGTTTCCGGAGTTGTCAATACCAGTTTGAAAACTATTTTTACTGGAATGATACCCGAAGCATTCAAGCCATCGACAATAGCTTGCGAGTTCTGAGAAACCTGCCGGAGTGTATCCGGCCCATATAAATGCTGACTGCCGGTAGCAAACCAGACTTCATACTGCTTAAGATCTATCATAGGGTGTCCTTTGGAATCTAATAAGTGGAAAAATTATTTCTGGCCGTAGTACGCTTTCGGTCCGTGCTTTCGTTCGAAATGTTTTTCGCGGATATATTGAGGAAGTTCGCCGATGTTCAGATTCAACTGCAAGGTGCCCAATGCCATCTGTGCAACGCGCTCCAACGCAAGAGAATTCTTCACAGAGTCTGATGCATCTTTACCCCAGGTGAATGGCGCATGCCCTGCCACAAGCACCGCCGGTAATGTGAGGATATCCAATTGAGTAAACCGTTCGATGATAACGGTCCCAGTATTCGCCTCATACTCGGTCTTGACTTCTTCTTCCGTAAGGAATCTCGTTACCGGAATCGCACCATTAAAATGATCGGCGTGGGTTGTGCCAAGGCAGGGAATCTCCTTACATGCTTGTGCGAACATTGATGCATACGTACTGTGTGTGTGCGTAATCCCGCCAATCATGGGAAATGCGTTGTACAGTTTCAGGTGCGTCGGTGTATCCGATGAAGGCTTACGATTTCCCTCTACGATCTTCCCGTTGAGGTCAACCACCACCATATCATCTGTGCGAAGAGCATCGTAAGAAACACCACTCGGCTTGATAACAATCAATCCGTCGGGACGCGAGATAGCGCTGACGTTTCCCCATGTGAGCGTAACAAGTCCGAGCTTTAGCAACTCAAGATTTGCAGTACAGACTTCTTCTTTTAATCGCTTTAACATTTTATTTCCTCGGCAGCCATACTTTCATCGTCCCTGCACCACGATTCGACCAGGCATAATAAGGAATAGCAGTAAATGTCCGCATTGCTTGACCGTCTCTGGCAGGAACCTCACCTGATATGATATTCACTCCATGGAGTAAATCATTTCGTTTTTCCACCCTTAACGCAGTATAATCAGGAAGCGTAAGGCTGTCTAATTGATTATTGTTATCAATTCCTTCAACACAATAGACTATCGGGCCATATTCAAGTGCCGTTAGATTCTCGTCGTCCTTAACTCTTTTGTCAGAACCTACGCGGCGGATACTCATAGGGAGACTAATGTTTATACTATCTCCGGGTTTCCATATTCTGGTAATTGCTGCATATCCATGATATATGTTATAGTTTATTTCTTTGCCGTTTAATGTAATCACAACTTTTTTGTTTGCGGTATCGGTATACCTATATAAGTCGCTTGGGAGAACTTTATTTTGCGTCCAACCAGGAATTCGAAATTTCAGAGTAAGTTGTTCAGGCTTTTCTGGACTTATTCTAACTCTAATCTCTCCTCGCCATGGATAATCAGTCTGTTGTTCGATCTGTACCGGAATATTTTCTAAACTCACTTTCACCTTACTGGATGTATACAGATTAACATATAAAGTATCTTTTTGTACAGCGTAAATCAAACCCGGTAGTGAAGGGATAAAGCGGATCAGGTTTGTGGGACAGCAAGAGCAATCAAACCAGGGTTGTCGGGTTCCTGCGCCGCTATTAAACTGGAATTTACCATCGGCTTCAAGGGGGTTCACATAAAAAAAGTTCTTACCGTCAAGCGATATCCCGGAAATCAAACCATTGTACAGTGTACGTTCAATGATATCAAAATATTTCGCATCCCCTGAAAGCATGAACAAACGAGTATTCCAATAGACATCGCCTATCGATGCACAGGTCTCATTGTATGCAGTCAGGTTGGGAAGTTCAAAATCCTTACCCATCGATTCACCGCCATGTGTGGCTCCGATACCCCCGGTGAGAGCCATCTTTTTCTGTACCATATTGTTCCAGATGCTCATGACCGCTTTCAAGTAGGCCGAATCTTTGTATATCGCGGCTATATCGGTCATACCGGCATACATGTACACTGCACGCACAGCGTGCCCCACCATTGCATCCTGCTGAACGACAGGTTTATGATCCTGGCTATATTCACCGTACAGTTGATGCGTGGTCGAGTCGCCCCTCAAGTTGAGAAAGTATTTGGCGAGTTCTAAATATTTTTCATTGTGGGTAACACGAAAAAGTTTTATCAATCCCGTTTCAACAATCTGATGGCCGGGCGGTAATGTAAGTTTGCCCGTACCAAAAGTCTTTACCAACAAATCGGCATTCTTTACCGCTATGTCAAGAAAAGTTCGTTTGCCCGTAGCATTATAATGCGCTACGGCAGCTTCAAACATATGACCGCTATTATAGAGTTCATGATTTGATGATTCACCAGTCCACCGTTTCCCGGTTTTCAGCGTCCATTGACCAGGAGGGTTTGCTGGATCGATGGTACACCAGGTCGTAAGATAGCCGTCTGGTTCCTGACCGATCCTTATAATGGCAATAATCGAATCGAGGTATGCATCCAGCTCCTCGTTCGGGGCGCTGATCAATGAGTACGACGATCCCTCGATGATTTTATATACATCCGTATCGTCAAAAGGCATTTGTCCTCTGACTTTACCCTTCTTTTTCCCGCCGGCAATAAGGAAGTTCTCCAGGCGGCCTTCTTTTTGGCATTTATCAAAACCAAATGCTATTGTAGTATTTTGCACCGTCATGATTTTCGGCAGCCAGAAGTTATCGGAAAGCTCTACTTGCTTAATGTCGACCATCGAAATAGGATAATCCCCGTACTTTTTTTGCTGCCCATAACATTGTCCGAGAAATGAAAATAAAAATACAAACAAATAGAAAGCGGATATCTTCTTCAAGTTATTTAATCCAAAATAAATAATCAGTATGAATCAGTCATTCGTCGGTGACTTACTTTGTTTTCCTCACTTGATCGCGCAATTCCAGCAAGTCTTTCATAACATTGAACATATTTCCGTTCCATTGCTTCGTTCCAAATCCATCATGCAACTGACGGTAAAGTGCGTAGAGCTTCTTGTAGGTTTCATGGTTTTCTTTGATCGGTGTAAATACCTTGCCGCTCCCTGTCATTGCATGCCGTGCTTCGTCGATAGTATCGTACCCACCTGCACTCTTTCCGGCGGCAACGGATGCAAAAATACCAGCACCAAGCGCAGGTGTTTGGTCGCTGCGGGAAATTTTCATCGGACGACCGGTGATGTCTGCATAAATCTGCATCATCAATTTATTCTTCATTGCTAGTCCGCCGCAATTGACCACTTCCTCCACCTTTACGCCATATTCTTCGATGCGGTCGATGATAGCGAGTGCTCCGAAGCCAGTTGCTTCAATCAACGCTCGATAAATTTCTTCCGGTATTGTATGCAGCGATTCTCCTACCAGCATACCGCTCAGACGAACATCGACGAGAATCGTTCGGTTGCCATTATTCCAGTCAAGAGCAAGAAGCCCGCTTTCGCCGGGCAATAATTTCGATGCTGCCTTCTCAAGATTTCTAAATTTCTCGTCTTGTGTCTTTCCATATGAATCAACAACGAGATTGTTTACAAACCAGAGAAATATATCCCCCACTCCGGATTGGCCCGCTTCGATGCCATAATACCCGTTCATCACCGAACCGTCAACAATTCCACAGACACCGGGAATATCATTCAGCTGTTCTTTATGCGGATGAATCATAATATCGCATGTGCTTGTTCCGATAATCTTTACGAGTGTGCCGATAGAAATTCCTGCTCCGACAGCTCCCATATGAGCATCGAACGCGCCAACTGCAATTGCAACATTTGTGGAAAGTCCCAGCTTCTTTGCCCAGTCGGATGAAAGAAATCCCACTCGCTGTTCCGCAGTGAAAGCTTCATCATAGAGCCGGCTTCTCAGTGCTCCTAAGCCAAGTGAGAGTGTTTCGAGAAACTCAATGTCAGGTAACCCACCCCAATTCCGATTGAACATCGCTTTGTGACCGGCAGAACAAATTCCTCTCTTGATTTCCTTCGGAGCAAGTTCACCTGCCAACACCGCCGGAATCCAATCGCAAATTTCCACCCAACTGTCTGCAGCTTCGAATACTTCCGGTGCAATATTTTTGCAGTGAAGAATTTTACTCCACCACCATTCGGAGGAATACGTGCCGCCGATTTTCGAAAGATATTGTGGACGGATCTTCGCTGCAAGTTCTGTGATCTGTGCCGCTTCTGTATAGCCCGTATGGTCTTTCCAGATCCAGACCATCGCCGCAGGATTTTTTTTGAACTTGTTATTAAAACACAATGCTTGGCCCCGTGCATCGACTGGCATCGGACTGCTGCCTGTTGTGTCAACACCAATTCCGATTACATCTTGCGGGGAAAATTTTGACCGAATTGCTTTTGCTTTTTTGAGAGCTTTTTTGATTGTTACTTTAATTCCTAACAGGTAATCAGCGGGATTCTGCCGCGCCAAATGCGGGTCGGCAGAATCTACAATCACTCCATCTTTTCCTGATGGATATGGAAAAACATGGCTTGCTAGTTCTTTTCCATTGGATATATCAATGATGAGTGATCGGCAAGAATTTGTCCCAAAATCTAATCCGAGAACATATTTAGACATGCTTTTTCTCTCTTTCTCATCCAACAAAGTAGAGATAACTGGCAAGGATAACTCCCAGCAGAATATTAAAGATAGATACCAATCGCAATCCAGAGTTTGTAGAGTGCCCAAGTCATAAGTCTCTTTTTCCTATTTCGTTGAAAATTGATAAATAGTTGTTTGATGATATACATCGCCCGGTTTTAAGGTGACTGATGGGAATTCGGGTCTATTCGGAGAATCTGGAAAACACTGAGCTTCTAAACAAAGCCCTGTTCGACGTTGATAAGATACCCCCTTGCCCTTTGCAGTTCCATCAAGGAAGTTACCGGAATAGAACTGAAGTCCTGGCTGATCTGTATACACGATCATGAGACGTCCGCTCTTTTGTTCATAAAGTTCCGCTACTTTGCGAACTTTGCCATCATAATCTTTAATAACCCAGTTATGATCAAATCCTTTCCCGAAAATCAACTGCTCGAACTGATCATTGATTCGTGCGCCGACTGCAGTCGGCGTACGGAAATCCATTGGAGTTTTTGTCACATCCAATAATTTTCCAGTTGGAATAAGCCCTTTATCGACTGGCGTGATCGCATCAGCTTCGATTGTTAAAAAATGGTCCAGAATTGTATTCGCGAAAGAACCTGACAAGTTGAAATAGGAGTGGTGTGTCGGATTAAGAATGGTGACTTTATCCGTTGTTCCTTTGTACACAATTCGCAATCCATTCTTATCAGTCAATGTATAAGTGACTGTTAAGGTAACTTTACCCGGATATCCTTCCTCACCATCGACGCTGACATATGTCAATTCAATCGATGGACCTGCGCTATCCTGCACCGTACGTGCATCCCACAGGACTTTATTGAATCCGATTATTCCACCATGGAGATGGTTCTCACCATCATTGATTGTCAGCTGGAATTCTTTTCCATCCAATTTGAACTTGCCTTTGCCGATACGATTTCCATAGCGTCCGGCAATAGCACCGAAATAGCACTTGTCATTCATATATCCTTGCAGTGAATCATAACCGGAAACGATATCTTCATATTTTCCGTTACGATCCGGAACAGTCAGCGATGTGACGACCGCTCCGAAGTTGATGACTTTCATTGTTGCGCCGGATTTATTCATTAACGTATATTGATATACCTCGTGTCCATCCGGAAGTTTTCCATAAAAAGTTTTTTCGATCACGCTATTTTTCTTTTTGTTTGGTGTACATGAAAGTAGATTACCAGAATAGATAAGAAATACACAGAATAATATTTGCCTAATCATAATCTACCCTTTCATTGAATGAAGATTAGTTCCAAAGATTGATGGAAAATAATATTCACAGACTATATATGCAATAATATTGTAATATGCGTTTACGTTAATGCAGATGCAAGCAAGTACCGATATTCTTTCCCAGAGAAGATATATCTTTCACTCATATTCTTTATTTATTAATCAATGCATAGTGCAAATGTATCTTGTCTGATGTGAAATGCTTTTTTTACCGACAAGCTCAGAAGTAAAGTCACCAAAGCGTTCGTTTCAATGCTGAAGATCACTCCCTGTATCGTGCTCTATTTTCAATTGCGTGTTCAACACATTTTTCAATAATCTTTGAACATTCGAATCCTTTGTACATTCCATAGTGAGAGCAGAACTATAGAGCTTCAAAACATGATGTTTCATGCCGTCAATGAGGACACCATCCGAATTATTTAATTCTAATTGATAAATCCATCTTAACCAGCTCAATCAATTGCACTTGTTATCTGTTTTCCAACTGAACTCCATTTTAAATTTGCTGCTGATTTATGTTCCACCATACTTAGAACAACCATTCATTCTAGGTAAATTCTTCGCCGTCATTTTCTCATAAAAACATTGATACAGGGCTATAATATATTACTAATTATTACTTGACATATTTAGATATATTTCTTATTATATAATTGGAATAACCATTATGACATTAACAGAAATCCGAAAAGAAAAACAGTTCAAAACAGTAGATCTCGCCACTAGACTCGGAATATCTCAGGGATATTACTCTCATCTCGAGCGTGGCAAGAGACCGTTCAATGATGTGCTCCTTAAAAAAACCGCGAAAGTTCTTGGAGTTCGACTCGTTACTTTGCGAGAAGCCGTAAAATCACATCCGCCTGATTCATACAAATTAAAGAGCTGGATGTCGAACATCAGGATTCATGGCCTGCCGCTTATCAAGGCATTTCACTATTACATGGAAACAAACGGTATAGATGCCCAAGCCCTTGATGATGCAAAGCTGAAAATAAAAATGAAGGAATTTGTCGAAACTAATATCGGTTTTTCTGTTTTAGCAGAACTATCAGAAAATAGAACTCTGCTGAGTCATATCCGTGAAATAATCGGTGTCTATGCAATACTCGTGAAGAGTGGTCTGTCAAACCATAAATCTAAAACCTTACAGTAACAATATGAGCACAATCGAAAAAATGCGAAGTATTGCGGATATGCTGCTCAATCAGCACAAGTATTCTGAAGCGTTCACTTTGTACGACGAATTGTACAAACAGATGTGGGGCGTATTCAGTACTGTACGATATAGTTCTGCAGGATATACAGATTACTTCAATTTGAAAAAAGAAGGATTTGAGCAGACCATGCAGATTCGATGTCTCGAACCAGTTTTGAGCGCATTGTGTGTCAGAATTCTGCATCTCAATCTGTCTGCTGCTCTTGGCGAGTTTGCTTCTATCATTCATGGTCGCCTTCGCTGTATCAATTCATCTTTTCAAGTTCGTCACTATATCTCTCCAAACTCGGTATTCACTGAATTTGCGATACTGTATTCACTCATGCTCCAGCCCGTGTATCAGCACAAAGTCGGCCCAATTTTTTCTTATGCGGGAACAGTCCTTGATGGCAATAAGAGGGTAAAACGAGTCCTCTCACTCTACTCGAGGAATATGAACGAAAAACTCCTTGCCGAATATGCACTTTCTAATAAGACGAATCGATTGAACAAGTTGAACCATTTATTGCTCGATTATTTGCTCGCCGCTGGAGAACGGAAGTCCGATCTATTTAAAAAGGTCTCAAAGAATATCGATCCGTTTTCATATACTTTCCATTATTCCGATTATGCTCACACATCCGGGCAATCAAAGAATAATGAACGGAAGAGTTATCGGAACACGGCATCATCTGAATATGTGTTCTCTCCCGCGTCTGCTACCGAAGAGCAAAAGAAAAACTATTATGGAAAGCTGATGGGGTTGACCGGAACAATGACCAAGCAAGAGATCAGGTTAAAGTACTTAGAGCTGGTTTCACAATACCATCCGGATAAGGTGCAGCATCTTGGCTCCGAGTTACGGGAATTTGCAGAGACGAAAACGAAAGAAATCAATGCCGCATACGATTGGTTGAAATTGAAATATGGTATTCTATAAGTCTCTCATATTATTGCATCATAAAGTCAGAGCAAATAATTCCTAACGAGGATGAGAAGACTTTAGCAATGCAATTCCTTTGTCTTGCAGGTTACTTCGTCATTCATCTCACCTCTTGTGATACGCTCCTCACAAGGACATTTTACTCTTTTGAAGTATTGTTTGGACACGCAGTTTTATTTCTTACATCTTGAAAAAAGAAGTGAAATATATTTATGACTTCCAGTACGCAAAAAAGTGTTAGCACACTGTCAGCAATGCCTAACACTGAGCGTCAGAAATGACGTTTTTATGTGGACAGGGAGGGAATTGAACCCCCGACACATGGATTTTCAGTCCATTGCTCTACCAACTGAGCTACCTGTCCAATAAAAATCCCGCTGGACCTCAGCGGGACCAAAAATTCATTGTTTAAAACTACCAGACTTTTCGTTGAAAGTCAAGATTTGATTCTTAGACCTTTCCGTTCTTTTTCAGAACGTCTCGTGCAATGACCAACCGCTGCACTTCGCTTGTACCTTCAAATATCGGATTGATGCGAGCGTCTCGGTAGTAACGCTCGATGGGGAGTTCTCTTGAATACCCCATGCCTCCATGGATCTGAACTGCCATATCGGCTACTTTGCAGAGTTGCTCTGAAGCGTACAATTTTACATACGCTGCCTGTCGCGAGACTGGCTTCTTTTCATCATACTCTTGTGCCGTACGGTAGACCATTGATTCCAAGGCATAGATTGTCATTGCCATATCTGCAAGCATAAATTGAATCGCCTGGAACTGTGACAGCGGTGCATCGAATTGTTTCCGTTCTTTTGCATATTTTGTACTGAGTTCTAAGAGTTCTTTCATGGCACCGAGACAGGCAGCCCCTAAGCCAAGACGACCGGCATCCAACGTTTTCATTGCAATGAGAAATCCACGACCGTCATCACCAATGATATTGTCTTTGGGGATTCGAACATTATCAAACGTCAACGCATTTGTCATGCTGGCGCGAATACCCATTTTCTTTTCTTTAGGACCTGCAGTGAATCCCGGAGTTTTTGTCTCCACTACGAAAGCGCTAATGCCCCGTTCTGTCCGAGCAAAAACCGAAAGGACATCCGCGATTCCGCCGTTGGTAATCCATAATTTTTCACCGTTTATGACCCATTCATTTCCATCGAGTCGAGCTTTCGTCCGTAGGTTAAATGAATCAGAACCGGCTGAAGCTTCTGTCAGTGCAAATCCTCCAATATATTTTCCTTCAGCAAGCGGAACAAGATACTTCTTCTTTAATTCTTCAGAACCGCCAATAAAGATTGCATTCGCTCCAATGGACTGATGTGCTCCAATAAATGTGGAGGTTGCAAGATCACCTCTTCCCATTTCTTCTTGCATGACGCAATAACCAACTTCACCGAATCCGCCGCCGCCATACTCTTGAGGGAATGATGCGCCAAGGAAACCTATATCCGCAATTTTACGGATTAATTCAGGAGACAGTTTTTCTTCTTCATCCATCTGCTGAGCGAGAGGCTTAACCTCTGTGTTCACAAAATCTCGCGCCATATCACGCAGCATACGTTGTTCTTCGGTGAATTCAAACTGAAACATAATGGATTCCTTCTAACTTAATGAAACAGGTATATTTTTTAATAATTATTGCGGGGACTGATAAATCCGACTTTGTCTTCGCCTCCGTCAACTCCAAGGACATTGCCAGATATCCAGCTAGCTTCCTCTGAAGAAAGAAGAACAATTGCCTTTGCAACATCTTCAGGTGTCGTAAGCCGTCCGGTAGGGTTCTTCAAACGTGCAGCTTCAACCATCTTTACATTTCCAGGTATCTTGCGCAACGCCGGAGTGTCCGTTACTCCCGCCATAATTGCATTTGATGTAATGCCCAACGGCCCAAGTTCCATGGTCAATTGTCTAATATGCGATTCGAGGCTTGCCTTCGCAGCCGACACCGCGCCGTAGAAGGGCATCGCTGCATGACCACCGGAACTTGTCATGCCAAAGATCCGTCCACCACGTTTGATAAGATTGCGAGTGAGAAGCCCCTGCACCCAATACACAAGACTATGTGCCATCACATCAACGGTCATTTCCATTTGAGCCTGGGTTATTGCGTCTTCCTGTTTCTTAGCAATAAATGATTTCAAGGTTCCAAATGCAAGAGAATGAAGTAATACTTTAACAGTTGACGATGAATCATTTCCGAATTGTTCCTGAATATCGTCGAGTGTCTCGTTCCGTTTAATACTATCAGCCGCATTGATGTTGTAAAATACTGTCTTTGCGCCTGTATGTTTAATATCTTTGATAAGGTTCTGTACATTAGTCATGGTTGCTTGACGATCAAGATGCACACCAAAAATATTCATTCCATGTTTTGCTAATTCAATAGCTGTGGCAGCTCCAAATCCGCTTGATGCACCAAGAATAAGCGCCCATTCATTCGACTTAAATTTAACATCTTGCTTCATCGTGGTCTTACTTTCTTTTCATAAAGCATTGTAAAAATACGAAGAATTGTGTAAAAATCCATCTCCTATTCAACAGTAACGCTTTTTGCTAAGTTTCTCGGTTGATCAACATTACAGCCTCGGGAGACTGCAATGTAATATGCCAGCAATTGTAGTGGGATGATTGCAAGAATCGGTGTAAACAAATCAAGTGTTGTCGGCACAGAGATCATATAATCTGCTAACTGACGGATACCATCCTCCTCATCATTCACAATGGCAATCACACGCCCGCGCCGCGCTTTGACCTCCTGGATATTGCTCATAATCTTCTCGTACGATCTATCATGTGGCGCAATGAACACCACAGGCATATTTTCATCGATGAGTGCGATGGGGCCATGCTTCATTTCTGCTGCAGGATATCCTTCGGCATGGATATAGGATATTTCCTTCAATTTCAGCGCACCCTCGAGCGCAGCGGGGAAATTATACCCCCTGCCAAGGTACAAGAAATTCTTAATATCATTAAATTCGCTCGCGATATATTCAATCTGTTTTGTATTAGCAAGGATCGACTGAACCTTTTCCGGTAAAAGTTTCATTTCCCGAACGAGTTCGATGCCTTTCTCGCGCGGCATTCCCTTGCTCCGTGCAATCATAATTGTAAGCAATGCCAGCACGATCAATTGCGATGTGAATGCTTTCGTGGATGCAACACCAATTTCTGGACCGGCATGAATATACACACCAGCGTCGCTCTCACGTGCAATGGAACTTCCAACGACGTTGCATATTCCAATAACAGTCGCTCCTTGCGCTTTTGCTTCGCGTAAAGCCGCCAACGTATCTGCGGTCTCGCCGCTTTGGCTGATCAAAATAACGACGTCACCTTTATTAAGAATAGGATTTCGGTAACGAAATTCTGAAGCGTACTCAACTTCCACAGAAATGTGCGCGTACTGTTCCAGCATATATTCCCCGATAAGCGCAGCATGCCATGATGTACCGCATGCTGCAAAGATCAGACGAGGTGCATGTATAATTTTGTGGGCCACTTCGCTGAGACCGCCAAGCTTTACCGATCCCTCTTCTTCCAGTAAACGACCACGCATGGAATTCTGGATTGTCTCAGGCTGTTCATGAATTTCTTTCAACATAAAATGGAGAAATCCACCTTTTTCAATTTGTTCGAGATCGAATGTGAGTTCCTGTACCTCCTTCGTAATCTCAACATCGCCAAGCGTCTTGGTAACCACACCGTTGGCTGTTAGCTCGGCAACTTCACCATCTCCCAGATAGACAACTTGTCGAGTATGCTCTATAATTGCAGCTGCATCGGCTGCAACAATATTTTCACCATCGCCAATTCCGAGAATAAGCGGACTGCCCATTCGAGCTGCGACTATTCTATCTGGTTCACGAGTCGATAGAACAACAAGTCCGTACGTTCCTGTTACCTCTTTCATTGCAAGGCGGACCGCATCAAAAAGATTTGGCGTCGATTTGTAGATTTCTTCAATCAAGTGTGCAATAACCTCGGTATCCGTGGCACTAACGAAATGATGCCCTTCCCGCAATAATTTCGTTTTAATAGCGAGATAGTTCTCGATAATACCGTTGTGGATTACGGCAATTTCATTCCGGCAGTCTGCATGCGGATGTGCGTTGATGTCATTAGGTTCACCGTGTGTAGCCCAGCGCGTATGTCCCATACCAATATGTGCTTCCGGTAGCTGGCCACCGTTCTGAATTTTCTTTACAAGATCATCGACTTTTCCTGCCCGCTTTTGAATGTGCAATGTTCCATTACTAATGAGAGCTATTCCCGCTGAATCATATCCTCGGTATTCCATGCGTCTCAATCCTTCTAACAAGATGGGAAGCGCATTTTTTGGGCCTATATATCCAACAATGCCACACATATTCTATCTCCAATTATTGCATCATAGAAATAACCGCCATCATCCTGCCTGCCTTCTGACCATCCCTTCTAAAAGAGTGAAACATTTTCCTCTCGCAAATGGTACAGGATGAGCTAACCTCAAAATTGCTCGCTAAAACTCCAAGTTGCATAAGCTGGAACATATTCTCTTTTTTTAAATCGAGGAATGTCTTCTTCTTATTAAAAGGTACGACTTTATTCCCGAACATCACAGCAACTTCTCCACCCACTTCATAACAACACACTCCGGCGGATGGACCAATATAGGCAAGCATTTGAGCCGGGTCCGTCCTATATTCCGCATTCATTTTTTCTACAGCTCGTTTGACAATGAGACCAATTGTCCCTCTCCACCCCGCATGTACAGCTCCAACTACTTTATTGATCGGATCGAAGAGCAAGATGGGAACACAATCAGCTACAGTAACAACCAATGCCACATGGGTTGTATTTGTGATAAGTGCATCGCACTCTCTGTATTCCCCCGGTGTATCAACCTTGAGAACATTGTTCGAATGACATTGGAGTGGAATTGCAAGGTCGCGTTCCGAAATTCCTATCCGAGCAAAGAATTTTCTACGATTCCTTTCTACACGCGTGGGATTATCTCCGACGGTATAGCTTAAGTTTATTCCAAATTCGGTATCGCTCTCCTTCCCAATCCTGGTACTCATTCCTGCACGCACATTTAGAATTCCAGAAAAGATCTTGGGCAGAATAACGGTCATTTCTTCCTTATCAGGCTGGAAGCCGGATTTCAAACGTCGTTCCTTTCCCACGCTCACTTGAGCAAGATATTGTCCCTCCATGGTCTTCAATGACTCTTCGTGCAATTGCCAACCCGAGCCCCATCCCTTCAGTCTTCGTTGAGAAATTCGGTTCGAATATCCTTGTTCGTATTTCTTCAGGAATTCCTGGTCCTGTATCGGAGATTTTGATAATACATGTATGTTTTTCTAACGAAGTCTCAGCAGTTATGGTTCCAGCTTTCTGTATCGCTTGGATGGCGTTCCTGATGATATTGATAAATACTCCACGAAGCTGGTCGCGGTCGGCAACAATCATCACCATTGGAGATGCAAGCGCATGGATAAAGCTCACTCCTTGAACTTCCCTGAACAGATTTATTGTCTCTTTGAGAAGATCGTCAATAGTAAGCCGTTCAAACTTGCTCTCCGGCATTTTTGCAAAGCTCGAGAATTCAGAAGCAATTCGAGAAAGCACCTCAATCTGATCGATCACCGTCTGTGTTACGCGCTGGAGTATCTCTTCCCGGTCGGGCGCCTTATCCTTAAACGCCTGACGAACATGCTGGATTGAAAGTTTGATGGGGGTGAGAGGATTCCGGATTTCGTGGGCGACCTGTTTTGCCATTTCCTTCCACGCACTTTCGCGTTCGTGTTTAGAAAGCTCTTCTCTGCTCTTCTGTAATTTGAAAACCATTTCGTTAAATGAGCGTGCAAGTATACCAATTTCATCTCGAGAGTGTGTTTCGACTCGTACTGCAAGATTTCCTTCGGAAACATCTTTTGCTGCAATGGTCAATTGACGCAATGGCCGGGCAAAACGTAAGGCAAGCAATCCACCGCCCACCAAGGCAATTCCAAAAACGATGGCATATGCACCAAAAACATAAGCATTTCGTTGTGCTAATTCAGATTCTATTTCCTTTTCTCGATTCAATGTCGGGATTGCGAGTACTCCAACAATAGAACCGGCAATTGAAATTGGGGCGTACCCTACCACATATTCAACAGAACCGATCTTCTCTTTTGTTAAAAAATAGCTTTTTCTTCCGAGAACCGACGAGGTAAAAGCTTCTCCATTAAGTCTTCCATCTAAAAGTCCAGCGCGATAGAGTTCAGACCGACTGCTTGCCTGAATCGACGCATTACGATAAACTGAGAAATCAATGTTATATTCACTGGCAAGCGCTTCGCAGAAATCATCGTCAACTCCAAGCACAAAATCTTCTTCGTCTGTAATGTATGTACTAATGCGATCCTGTAATTGAGACAATTCGCGATACAATGTTGTTTCGACTTGTTCCTGCACTCGTTCTGCAACAAGTTGTTTGTTGTAATAGCTCAAAACTGCAAGAGGCAGAAGCGTAATGCATGCAAATCCGAGAAAAAGCTTGCCTTTGAATCCCAGTGTGGGCAGGACACCGCGATCGCGTCTACGAATGAACGCATATATTCCTACTGCAGCCAAGACAGCAAGGCAGATAAAAAATTCCTTTAGATAGCTGAATAATTCCCATCGGACATCCAATCTCTCGAGACTGATCGACACAATTTTCTCCGGTGAATCCATATCTCTTAAAAATACGGTTTGCGTTTCATATCCATTGATTCTCATGTCTTTCCACAGTATGGCGTTTGGAGCTTTCTGGAGTTCAGCTTCAATTGTCGAAGACAAAAATCGATCCGGGGTTAATTTGTTTCCCGTCGAAAATATGAGCGTGTCCATTTGAAACTCATGAAAGGCAATTTCGCGAACTATATCATTTTCAAATCGATCTCCAAATTGTCGAAGCGGTTCGGCTTCCTGATCATGAAAAAAAGTTTTCTGATGCTCTGAAAGAAGGAGTGCAAGGCTGCCCACGAATTTCTCATTTGAATCACGAACTGTTATCCAAGCGCCATAGAGCTTGCCCAGCGTTTTCTGCCCTGTTCTTCCTATGATATGGACAGCATTTTCTTCCCCTTCAAACACTCGAGTAAGAATTTCTTGCTGTTCCGGCTTGCTCATTCCTACAACGAATCGATCCACCTCATCTCCTTTTGGATCGTAAAGAACAAGGGCAGAGTTATATCCTTCCTTGCCAAGCAGCGTTTTCGTCCACAATACAAATGCAAGATTCGTTTTTTTTGCTTCCGCGATATCATTCATTATAAATTCGTTCTTCAAACCTTCGACAGACGTGCGAATTCCATCAAGCACTACATAGGTCAACCAATTGTCTGAAGGCCGTAATAATTCTTTTGCTACAACTTCCACTTCCCTGCATTCTCTCTGTTGGAGTCTCTGATGTATCATTGGCACTCCCAGCAAAAACGAACCTAACACCATCGATACTACTGTTCGCCATTTCGTTGATGGTACGCCAATCTTTGAATTGTCCCAACGAGACAGCAATTCCACCAAGACAACGCTGAGCGTTATGAACAAGAGAGCACTGAAGAATTGCGATTGGGGCGTCCCATCTATCCATAAAAAGAGTGGGATACATAAGAGTAAAAAGACGATATAAAGGATTCGGATCTTTAATTCTGATGAAGGAAATTGAATAGAAAAAATTTTCCTCCCTATCCAAAGTAATACCGTCGAAACACACAGTAATGAAACGTCCAGCAATAGAACATTGAGATGCATGATCGCTGATGTTCCATCTAATAATATCTCCGATGGATTGTTAAATCGTATCGTTGAATCAAACACAAAACTTCTCAATGCCTCACTAAACCCTCGAAAAACCCAAAGTATGAAAAGAGCAATCACAAATAAAATAATGAATGCACCAATTCGTTTAACGCGTGATCCTAATCTTGCAATGACTTCTTCCACTTGTTTGTTAAAAACCATATGTGTGAAGAAGAGCCAAGTGGAAATTGCTACTGCTACCATGCTAAGGATCAGTTCTCCCAATGAAGAACTTAATCCAAAGACAAAGGGAGACGCGTATAAATTCGGATTGAAAAGCCAACCGTTTATGATATTAGCCGGGAATTCCATCTCGCGCCATACCAATCTCACCAACCACAGAGAAAGAATGCTTACAGCCGTCGGTATCCAATCCGTCCGGGTACGCGCTATCCACAGTGTTCCGGCGTATGCAAGGAAGATACACCCAAAAGCGAAACAAAAACCAATCAACATCGAATATACTTCGACGATAGAGGCAATTTCACTTTCGATGGTTTTTTCTTCTACAGAGAATTCAACGATTGTATTCCCTTCCCTATCAACAATAGGAATAACGAACTCTTCCTGATTTGGTTGGGTGGTTTGCGGAATCCGGAACGTGACTTTTACTTTCAATTTTTGTGAAAGATCTTCGCTGAGACTTACTTTTTGAACAAAACGATTTGAGATTGGAGAATTTAATTCGAGTGGCTCACTCGCCATCAAATAATATTTATTGGAAGTAAGACATCTGCCGATTGTGAGGTATGTGCGCAGTCCATTTTGTGTGACACGGACAAATTGCTCAGGGGGATTCTGACCGAGAACCTCTGCATACCGGTGCGCTATGCTCGGTCCATTCCAAGCAAAGAGATTTCCTTGCGGATCTACAAGGTCAAGTGTTTGGTCATTATGCAATCGATAGAAATTCAACGTGTGAAACGCTTTGAGGGCAGCAGGTACGCCATTCAGGTTTATACTTGCAGTAAGAGAGGTGTCGACAGAAACATGCTCGAGGATTTCAGTCAGTTGTTCAACCCGGCTTTGAAAAGCATTGCGAATAATTTGTTCGTTCTGTGAGCGCCGAATGCTGCGCTCTGCATCCCATCGATGAGAAATATACGACGGGATGAAAATCCTTATTGCATACAATGCGCCGGCTAATGCTATACAAATAAAAAAGCCCCATAACGCGGGGCGGACATTTCGTATGATTCGATCTCTCATGTCGGCATCATTATCAATAGATATTGAATTGGCTGATGACCCATTGCGAGTCCTGCCGAGTCAAAGACACATACACCTGCGCTGATTTCTGCATTCCTTTTTGGACATAAATAAAACGACCCGTTGCATAAGGTGCGAAGTCTTTTTCTTGAATTCGGGAAAACTTAAATGAAACGAGGCGGCGTTCTGAAAAATAACCGACAAGTACTAATACCGCTTGGTTGGCCGAGTAGTATCCATGTTCACCGGAACTAATTGTCATGGAAACTATTTCACCAAGTTCTTTTTTAAATTTGTCTACCGCGTTATTTTGCAGCCCATATTCCACGTTCTGAAAAATCTTCGTTATTGGAGAGCGCTGGACGGATGAATGGACAGAGGGTACAACCAGCGTATCATTTGCCTGACTGGTTACGGGTTGAGTTTTCACTTGCGCTTCGGAAATAAATGGCATAAGCAGTATGATGAGGAACCATCTCATTATGTGTGTCCAAATTATCAGAAAACGTGGAGAAAGTCAATGAATGAAAATGGACTTGCTTTTCTTTTTAAAATATACCTTAAGACTTCTATCGACATATCTGCGAACAGCAAGAAAGAAGAGCCACCCAGAAGTCTGCACCTATTTATTTTTATTTTGCTAAGTACATCTTTCCATTGTTTAGTATGCCGATTGCTTTCCCTTTGAGTCGTCGCCCATGGAACGGTGAGTTCTTGGATTTCGATTTGAATGCTTGAATATCCACAATCCATTCCTTTTCCGGATCAAATATTGTTAGGTTGGCTGCTTCCCCTTCCCGGATATTTATCACCGATAAAGAAAGTATCCGTCGAGGATTGACTGAGAGTTTTTCGATCAACTGATTGAGTGTGAGATATTTTTGGTTCACCAGTTCTGTCACAGATAATCCGAGAGCAGTTTCTAATCCGACAATACCGAATGGGGCTTGCGCATATTCCACTTCTTTCTCATCTATCGTATGCGGTGCATGGTCAGTTGCAATCACATCAATAGTACCATCGCGCAATGCTTCTTTGAGAGCCTGTATGTCATCTTTCGTGCGCAATGGCGGATTCATCTTTAAGTTTGTATCAAAGCTCTCTACCGCTTCATCCATGAGTGTGAAGTGATGCGGTGTGACTTCGCAAGTAATATTGAGCTTTTCTACTTTCGCTCGTCGAACACATTCTATCGACCCTGCAGTGCTGATATGTGCAACGTGATACTTCGAATGTGGAACATAGCGCAAGAGAATGATGTCGCGCTCGATCATGAGTTCTTCAGCAATTGGAGGAATTCCAGGCATTCCAAGGCGAGTTGCAACAAGCCCTTCATTCATTAGCCCATTCTTTGTCATCGTCTGTTCCTCTGCATGCTGGATGACAGGTAAACCATACATCGATGAGTATTCAAAAACTCGACGCATCAATTCCGCGCTTGCTATCGGTGATCCGTCATCCGAGAATCCAACCGCGCCTGCTTTGGATAACTCAGCCATCGGCGCCAATTCTTCGCCTTTGCGTCCTTTCGTCGCTGCTGCGATCGGATATACATCCACAAGACCTCCTGTCACACGCCTGCCTTCCTCTTGCACATATCGTGCAACCGACTCTTCATCAATCGTAGGATTTGTGTTGGGCATACAACAGACAGCGGTAAATCCTCCCTCCGCTGCAGATGCGCATCCCGTTTCAATCGTTTCCTTGTGTTCGTACCCCGGTTCACGCAAGTGTACGTGCATATCGATAAATCCCGGAGCAATGACCTTGTTCTTTAGATCGATAGTCTCAAAGGAACGATCTGCGGAGAGCGATTGCCCAATGCGTTCTATCCTTCCATCAACGATCAACATATCGGTAACAACATCTTTCCCTTTTGCGGGATCAATAAGACGGCCTGATTTCAAATGTAGTTTCATGTGCTATTCCTTTAATTGGAGGTTCCAAGTAAGTAGAGTACTGCCATACGAACTGCTTCGCCGTTTGTCACTTGTTCAAGAATAACAGAGTGAGGTCCATCGGCAAGATCGGCTGAGAGCTCGACGTCGCGGTTGATGGGACCTGGATGCATAATGGTGATCGGCTTCGGTGCTCGGTCAACTTTTTCTTTTGTCACACCAAAAAAGCGATGGTATTCACGAAGCGATGGGAAAAGTCCGCTCTTCTGCCGCTCCAATTGAATGCGAAGAACATTTAACGCATCAACCTGTGGAATGACATCTTCCAATCGGTGATACACGCGAACACCAAGGGCTTCGATATTTCGTGGAATCATTGTTGCGGGACCACACACGGACACTTCTACCCCCATCGTTTTTAATCCGTAGATGTTTGAGCGCGCAACGCGGCTATGCAAGATATCACCGACAATGCAGACACGAAGTCCTTCGAGCTTTCCGTATTTCTCCCTCAATGTCATCATATCGAGTAACGCCTGAGTGGGATGTTCGTGCGCACCATCGCCCGCATTAATCACATTTGCTTCCACCACACGAGTGAGAAAGTGCGGCGCTCCTGATGATGCATGGCGGATGACAACCATATCGATTTTCATTGCTTCGATATTGCGTGCAGTATCCTTGAGCGTTTCCCCCTTACTGACACTGCTGCCCAATGCAGTAAAATTCACCACATCTGCCGAGAGCCGCCGTTCTGCAAGCTCAAACGAAATTCGAGTTCGCGTTGAACTTTCAAAAAACAAGTTGACAATCGTTTTACCCTGCAGCGGAGGGACTTTTTTAAGTGGACGGCCTAGAACTTCTTTAAAAGATATTGCGGTATCAAGAATGAGTGTTATATCCTCCTTGCTCATTCCATCCAATCCGAGTAAATGACGGCTTTGTAATTTCATTGCTTTTTCTCCTTCCGTCCATTCTCAATCAAATAAATCGCATCTTCATCGTCCGTTTCCGACATCGATACTTTCACTTCTTCACCATGCGATGTCGGAACATTTTTGCCTACAAAATCGGCTTTGATGGGTAATTCGCGATGGCCTCGATCTATCAGCACGAGCAATTGAATCATCGCAGGGCGGCCGATATCCATCAATGCATTCAGCGCAGATCGAATAGTTCGGCCGGTGAAAAGCACATCATCGATGAGAACGACTATTTTTCCCCGAATATCAAAAAGAATTTTTGTGCTTTTTAATATTGGTTGGTCCAAACGTCCTCGAAGGTCATCACGATACAGAGTAATATCCAGCACGCCTACCGGAACATTTTTATTTTCAATCTCAGCTATTTTTTTTGCAATGCGATGTGCCAGATATTCACCTCGTGTTGTAATTCCCACCAATACAACATCCTGAACACCTTTATTCTTCTCCACAATTTCATGAGAGAGACGGTTGATCGTTCGCCGAAGACCTTCGGCATCAAGTACATTTGTTTTCATCATCATCCACCTTTCTAATAATAAAAAACCCCCAATTCCGGTATTTCGGGAAAAAGGGGGTTGAATAATGATTTAATTTCAAGATCCCTTTTCTACCTCACCGGATACGAATTAAAGGAACTTCTCAAAGAACATTTACTTATCGTGGGCGCTGCGGGGATCGAACCTGCGACCTTACGCGTGTGAGGCGTACGCTCTGAACCAGCTGAGCTAAGCGCCCGCAATGTTTTGCCTAGTATTTCTTAATACTATGTTAAGATAAGAAAATATTTGTTCTGGTTCAACCTGTAATTTTGTTCTGTATGAAAAACTCCAGATGTTCGATAGAAACCTCGCTAAAAGACCTTCGTTTTTCCTGAGGTTTTCTTCTCTCAAGTTGAGAGAAGACGCCCGTGTTTTTGTCTCGTGAGTTCCTTCCGAAATATTAAATGACATAAACATATATAATACTTATATCTCACGATTGAATTCATAAGAATCTCATTGAATCACAAGTACTGCACTTTATTCCCTTACAAGGATTCTATTGCACGCACTTCCAGTATCAATCCAATCATCAGATATTGGAGATTGATATTGCATTATTCAATTGTAACAATTATCTTTGACGTTATGATTGGAACGATTCTCTGTCCATTCCTGCGCAAGAAATGATAAGAAGACAAGAGCAGCTTTCACAAATTAAACACCTCACAACTCAACGGAGAAGAGCATGATAAAAAAAGGAACTAATGCTGAGATTACCGATTATACCCAAGGTAGTGTAACGTGTCCGAGTTGCGCAGGAACCGGCATCTCCGGTGCACACGTCATATGCAAGGATTGCAGGGGCTTTGGTTTTACATCCTCTCGAAAGATAACCTGCCAGCAGTGCAAAGGTACTGGCTTCAGCAAACCTCATGAAACATGCAAACATTGTAGAGGTTTCGGGTCTTTCCCAGAGAAGTAAAACGTCAACAATGTGCGTTTCTCTTCTTTCTCAGTTTATCTCATAAACATTCGAACTGCTCCCATCTGATTCGGTTCGAAATAATTTTATTCGCCGTACACCGCCATCCGTTCGGTGGGTAAGATTTTTTCTCTCGTACTCCCTTTAAAGACAGCTGGAACACTCGCAAAGGTTTCGTAAATAATCCCAAGTATAGATGCCGGTCGAATGGCCATCTCCCCAAGATATCTGAATTGCATAGTGACCTACTTGCTGAATTCCGATGAGATTGTACCTACCGGGGAGTTGTGGCTGTGGTTCTGGTGTGTACGTTTTGAGGAGCACTGTTTCACCCTGACAACCTGCACAAGGGCAGTGATCACGCAATGTGCGGAGAGAAATGATACTTGCATGCTCATCATCCCATAGGATAGAAAGCTCCTGAGGCGACGATAGTTTTATTTTCGATGCAATCAAAAAAACCTCGATTTTCCTGCCGAGCCTATAAAGAAAAAGGACAATCGATTGGATTGTCCTTTTCGTGGACCGTACCGGGCTCGAACCGGTGACCTCCACAATGCCATTGTGGCGCTCTCCCATGCTGAGCTAACGGCCCATTATTGATATAAAATATACCCAAGGATCGGAGCAAAGTCAATCAGAAATTCATTGCAAGGGAAATGAGTTTTCAGTAACTTATCGCTAATGATTAACGAAAGAGTCTACGAATCTCGATGATGCGTCTTCTTCTATTTTTTCTTTTTTTGTGTTTTATTCTTCTTGTATCAAGTGGACTCATCTCCTGCAAAGATACACAAACGAATCCATCATCGGAGATAGTGTTTCCCAATGATAGCGTAAGTTTTACCAGGCATGTTGGACCATTATTTCAACAGAGATGCACGGGTTCACCATGTCATGGAAGCAGTGCGCAAAACACGACCGGATTGAATCTTGAGTATCCGTCATATACAGCTCTCCTAGGTTTTCCCGGACTTGTTATTCCTGGTGATGCAAACCACAGTACCTTGGTTCAGCATTTAGAAGGAAGCTTGTCTCCCATGCCACCGCCTAGATCTCCGCAATTAACACAGAATCAAATCACTGGCATAAAAACATGGATTAATGAAGGGGCGAAATATAATTAAATTTTAATGCCCTGACAAGTTCCGCGCATCTCTTCCCCAGTGCAGTTTTCTCCGCAGAACATCATAGTAACTGGTGTTCATTCTCTTCACAAGTTTTGTAACAAGCATCGAACGTTCTATCACCACTTCCAATGGAAGTCGTACGAATATCTGAGATTGGCCATCGGCAGTAATTCGCATTTTGCCGTGTGCAGTTTGAACCTTGAGTGTGATAATTGATTCTTCCGGAACAACGACCGTTCTTGCGGTCAGTGAATGCGGAGAAATCGGATTAATGAGCATAGAATGATTTGTCGGTGTGACAATAGGTCCGCCATTTGAAAGCATATACGCGGTGGAACCAGTTGGCGTTGCAACGATGGTGCCATCACAAGTAAATTTTGATAGAAACTCACCATTGACAAATGTTTGTACACTGAATATACGCGAAGAATCGGTTTGGCTGAGTACAATGTCATTGAGTGCAAACATGCATTGTTTTGATTTATTGACGCGTGCTTGCACCATCATTCGATCTTCGATTCTATAATCACCTCGTAATATCTCGGTGAGACAGTCATCGAGCTCTTCAAGAGACACTTCTGCAAGAAATCCTAATTTCCCTATATTAATTCCAAGTATGGGCGTTGCGTGACCGCTTACCAGTCGCGCAATCCGAAGAATCGTCCCATCACCGCCAATCGAGATTACCATGTCGCATGCCGTCGGCAACTTTTTTTCAGAGACAACATTCGACCGATGGAGGAACTGCTTATCGATCTTTCCATGTAACCCTTTTGCCAGTGTTTCCGGAAGAATATACTGCACTTTCTCCTTTTGACATCGAGCCATAAGCCTTTCGATGACCTGTGGTAATTCTTTCTTTTCCAGATTTCCACAAATTCCAAATTTCATGATTGTGTCTTTTCCTTATCTGCTGATTGCTGTTCCTTTGTCGACTCATCGACGTAATTCAACTTAAGTTCCTGCAAAACCCCTTTGAGAAAACGAGATTCGTCATCTGATAAATTTCCCCTCGTTTTTTCCTCCAGCATATCCAGAATATCGATGGATAATTGAGCTTGTTGAAGATCTCGTTCAATTTTGTCGGAAATGGGATTTTTCAGTTTTCCCATCTGTTGCATCGCAGCCGCCTGAAATGTCATGATCAGACTGAAAAACAACGAAGTATTTTTTTCTTCTTTCATGGATTACCACCTTCTTTCTGAATTGAATACTCCCAAAGTTTCGCATATTTCGTAAATACATAATTTGCCGAAAGCACACACAAAATCAATCCTGGAATTCCATCGAGAAATCCTAGGCGCAATATATACATCCTGATGAATACCCAGATGGGATTAACAATCAATTGAACGAGCATAAATCCCTTTTTGTGTGCCACCATCTCTTCGGCTGCGAGTGAAGTATATTTGTTGAACTTCTCAAAATAATATCTCAGATCGGGATCAGTGTAATGAAGAAGATCGGAATGTAATGAAATTGTTTCTCCATGGACTTCCAATCGCTCATGCACCTTTTCTTCCGTGAATCGCCCCGCTGAACGCCGGAATATGCGTGTAATGCGTCCGGGATACCATCCGCAATGATTAATCCACTTGCCAAGGAAATTTGCTCGCCGCGGCATACTCAATGCGACTACTTTTTGATCAACCGAAGAAAGTCTGTCGAGTATTTCTTTCTGTAATTCCGGCGTAACACGTTCATCGGCGTCAAGAGATAAAATCCATTCACTTGTGCATTGAACCAACCCATAATTCTTTGCCACACCGTATCCATCCCAAGGTCGACTGAAGATCTTTTGAGTAAATTCTTTTGCGATATCAACAGTACGATCCATGCTGCCAGCATCGACAACGATAATCTCGTTCGCCCACTTAACCGATTTGAGACAGGCGCGAATGTTCCTCTCTTCATTTTTTGTGATAATGATAACAGAAAGAGTGCTCACTTCACTTTAATCCTATCCGGCAACAACGATGTTAACTAATTTGTTCGGAATAATAATTCTCTTGATGATGTGCTTGCCGTCCGTGTAGCGTTTGATGTTGGCATCATCTAATGCCAGCCGTTCCAGTTCCGCATCGGAAGTACCCTTCGCAACAGCAACTTTCGATCGAATCTTTCCATTGATTTGTAACACCACCTCCACCGTCGATTCTGCACATTTTGCTTCATCATACACAGGCCACGGTTCATATGCCGTCGACTTTGCATGACCAAGTTTTTCCCAAAGTTCTTCCGCAAGGTGAGGAGCGAACGGCGAAAGAAGTAATACAAAGTTTTCCAGTAGCTTGCGCGGCCGGACTTCCAACTTCATCGTTTCATTCACAAATATCATCATTTGTGAAATGGCAGTATTGAATCGAAGTCCGTCAATATCGTCACCAACTTTTTTCACAGTCTGATGATAGAGTCGTTCATAATCAATGGACGGCTCAACATCCTGGATAAGTGTATCCAACGTACCTTCATCATTCACAAACAACCGCCAAACACGATTAAGGAAACGGAAAACTCCTTCCACACCGCGTGTATTCCATGGCTTCATTTCTTCCAACGGTCCCATAAACATCTCGAACAAACGCATCGAATCTGCACCATATTCTTTCACAACATCATCTGGATTGACGACATTTCCGCGTGACTTCGACATCTTGCGGGAATCTTCACCAAGAATAATTCCCTGATGCCTCAATTTCATGAATGGCTCCTTCGTGCTGACATAGCCAAGATCATAGAGTACTTTGTGCCAGAATCGCGAATACATCAGATGCAGCACAGCATGCTCTGATCCGCCAACATAGAGATCAATCGGCATCCATCGCTTTTCCTGCGCTGTATCACAGAATGCACTGTCGTTCTTAGGATCGATGAAACGGAGATAGTACCAGCACGAGCCAGCCCATTGCGGCATCGTGTTTGTTTCACGTCGACCTTTTAAACCTGTTTCTTTGTCAACAACATTGATCCAATTTGTTGCAAGAGCTAAAGGCGACTCCGTCGTTCCGCTCGGTTGAAATTTCTCCAGGCTCGGCAACTCCAGAGGCAATTCTTTTTCATCCATCGCCTTCATTGTTCCATCTTCAAGATAGACAATAGGAATCGGTTCGCCCCAGTACCGTTGACGTGAGAAGAGCCAGTCTCGAAGCTTGTACTGAACGGTTGCTTTGCCAATTCCCTTCTTTGCCAGCCATGCCGCAATGGTCTTCTTGGCTTCCGGAGTTGGAAGCCCATTGAGCGAGACTTCATTGTTCGACGAATTTATTCCGATTCCATCTTCCACAAAACACTCCGGTGCATTCGGACCACCATTGACCACTTTGAGGATAGGCAAATTATATTTCTTTGCAAATTCCATATCACGGTCGTCGTGACCCGGCACAGCCATAATCGCTCCGGTGCCATAACCCATCATCACGTAATCAGCGATCCAGATTGGAATTTCGTTTCCGGTTGTCGGATTCATCGCATAGCCGCCTGTGAAAACACCGGTCTTTTCTTTTTCTGTTCCACGCTCAAGATCGCTTTTGATTACCGCCTCTTTTCGGTACTTCTGAATTTCCTGAACCCGCTCCGGTGTCGCTATGGTATCCACAAGAGAATGTTCCGGCGCAAGCACCATATATGTTGCACCGAACAACGTATCAGGCCGTGTAGTGAAAACACGGATTTTTTCTGCTTTACCTTTCACTAGAAATTCAACATCGGCTCCTTCCGAGCGGCCGATCCAATTGCGTTGCTGCTCAAGTGTCGATACGGGCCAATCGAGCTCCTTTGCGTCTTCCAACAGGCGGTCGGAGTATGCAGTAATACGCATCATCCATTGCCGCATCGGACGACGTTCGACCGTGTAGCCCTTTTCGGTCCATTCGGTAACTTCTTCGTTTGCTAAAACTGTGCCAAGCGCCTCGCACCAGTTGACAGGAATTTCTGCAACAAACGCCAAACGAAATTGCGCGATGAAATCGTGTTTTTCTTTTTTCGATTTGTTCTTCCAATCATTTGCGGTAAAATGTTTTTCAATATTCAGGTTTTTCGTTCCATGCACAGCAAGCTCTTGTTCCAACGTTCCAATGGGTTTGGCCTTACGTTCTTTCGGATCGAACCATGAATTATAGATTTTCAGAAATATCCACTGCGTCCATTTGTAGTATTTTGGATCGGTGGTATTCACTTCCCGTTCCCAGTCATAGCTCAAGCCCAGCATTTTAATCTGCCGTCGGAATGTATCAATGTTTCTCTCGGTTGTTACGCTGGGATGAATGTTCGTCTGCATCGCATAGCGCTCTGCCGGCAAACCAAACGCATCCCATCCCATCGGGTGGAGAACCGCAAAACCTTTCATTCGCCGATAACGACAAAGAATATCTGTGGCGGTGTACCCTTCCGGATGACCGACGTGCAGACCGGCTCCGGATGGATATGGAAACATATCCAGTACATAGAGCTTTTGTTTCGTTTCATCGTCAGGAACACGGAATGTCTTTTTGCTGTCCCAGTATTCCTGCCATTTTCGTTCGATGGTTAAAAAATCATACTTCATGTCGGAAACAATCCTTTACTCCAAATGGGAAACAACCTGCATCTCACTGATGTGGTCGTATAGAATTTACGTAAAGTGTGGTCTATTATCAACGGATGGAGAAAGAAAGCGGTTTCTCAGTTTAGTGCTGTCAAGACTTGCATTCTGACCGATACTGTTGAGTGTCAGGAAGGAATTCCTAGCCTCACTAACCAGCTATATTAAATTGAGACATTACCCCAAAAAACACATTCTCAGATGTTCTCGATGTCGCCCTAAGAACGCAACAGCCTTCTTCCGAGAAATGTCTATCGAAATGGACTTATGATTATAATATCGCCACCACATTCTCCTGCATCGGTAATCCGGTAACAAGAACTTCATTGTCTTTTGTGATATAAACATCTATCTCACTGCGGATACCAAATTTATCGCGGAGATAAATTCCTGGTTCAATGGAAAATGAAGTTTGAGGTATTATAGTCCTTTCGTCACGAGTCTCCAGGTTGTCCATATTGGCACCATTGCCATGCACTTCCTCGCCGATGGAATGCCCCGTGCGATGAACAAAATATTCGCCGTATCCATGCTGTGTAATATAATTCCGTGCTGCGTCATCTACTTCATATCCATGGACTACTTTCCCCTTCTCCATGGAAGAGCGTACAAAATTTAATGCCGCATCACGTCCGCCTTTAACGATTTGGAAGATTTTCTCAAATTCATCTGGAACGATCTCGCCAATAAACCCTGTCCATGTAATATCGGCATACACCGAGCGCAGCTTATCTTTCTTCGCCCATAAATCCAAGAGTACAAAACCACCTTTTTGCAGCGGAGAATGAATCTCTTTTGTCGGTTCGTAATGTGGATTAGCGCTGTTCGCATTGACCGAGCAATTAGGATCGCTCGATGTGACTAATCCACGATTCTTAAATTCCGAGACCATAAACTGCTGAACATCATATTCTGTAACTGCACTGTTCGACAGGATTTTATCTCGAATAAATTCAAATGCTTTATCCGCAATTTGCCGAAGATGTGTCGCACTTTTGACGTTGTCATTCAATTGCTCTTCATCCCAGCGTGCTTCAAAGTGCTGGATGAGATTCGCCGAGGACACCACTTCTACCCCGGAAGTTCGAACCAATTCAATAGCGCCTGCATCGACGGTTGAGACATATGGAATCGCACACTTTGGCGAATATTCCATCGCCACTCGTTTTGAACCGGAAAGAAGTTTCTTCAATCCTTCTTCCAATGACCGCCAACTCAGATAAATGCTTTTCCCGCCCGGCAACGCATCCAAATTCCACTCTTCAATTCTATGCACCAATTTCCTTGGCTCACCGATGGCAGGTATATAATAAAAGTATCGGCGTGTGAACATAATATGCTCTGGAAGCGCAAGAAGCCGGGTTGCAAAGACATTTGATCCGCGAAAGTCATAAAGCAACCAGCCATCGATCTTTTCAGCCTGCAATACCTTTTGGATCTCGCGAATCAGTTTTGGGTAATCTTTTGATGCTGCCATAGGATTCGCCCTTTCAGCAAGTATGATTTGTACAAATAAAAACCCGCCCCGACTTCCGCCATAAGAATGGCGGATCAGTGTCGAGACGGGCTTAATGTACTATACAGTCAGTTACTTTACAACTTGTCCCACAGGAGTCTGTTCCACAAGGACTTTCTCTTCCGTCCCTTCCGCGGAATCCGGAACGCTTATGGATTTGCGTCTGCCGTTTTGATGTTTCCGCATATACTTGCGCTCTATCGAATGCTGTTCTACCGTTGCATCTTCTACATCTGGATAAGTATAAATCTCATACTTATAGTTGCGGAGCATAATATCTTTCCCATTCCGTCCGAGCACATATTGCGGTAATAACGGAATCTTTCCACCTCCGCCCGGCGCATCGATAACATAATAGGGAATAGCAAGTCCGGATGTATGTCCGCGCAATTTATCCATAATCTCTAAACCAACGCGCACAGGTGTTCTGAAATGGTTTGTGCCTTTGGTGAGATCGGCTTGATAGATGTAATACGGACGCACGCGCATCTTGAGCAGCTTCCGATGCAATTCCAGCATGACTTCGGCGTTATCGTTCACACCTTTCATCAACACAGCCTGATTACCGACAGGGATTCCGACATCCGCCAGCATATTGCATGCGCGCTCAGCTTCCGGCGTGCATTCCCACGGATGGTTGAAATGCGTGTTCACATACAACGGATGATACTTCTTCAACATCTTGCAGAGTTTTGTTGTCACTCGCTGCGGCAGAACGCATGGTATTTTTGTGCCAAGACGAATAATCTCGACGTGAGGAATCTCTCGAAGTCCTGCAAGCACTTTCTCTAAAGCATAATCGGTCACCATCAACGGATCACCGCCTGAGATAATCACATCTCGTATCTCAGGATGAGCGCCAATATATTCTAATCCGCGTTGGATCCATTTTGCATTGATCTTGGTCGAGTCACTCACTTTTCGCTTGCGCGTACAGAAGCGACAGTACATCGAGCATTGACTGGTGATGAGAAAGAGCACTCTGTCTGGATACCGATGCGTAATACTGGGAACAGGACTATCGGCATCTTCATTTAAAGGATCCTCAGGTGCTTTCTCGTCCTGAAGTTCAATGGCATCCGGAATACACTGCCGCCAAATGGGATCGTTTGGGTATCGAATTAAACTGAGATAGTATGGATTGATTCTGATATGGAAAAACTTGTTGAGCTTCTCGGCGGTTTCTGTATCGAATCCAAATCGCTCAACTAAATCTTTTGCACTGTCCACGCTCTGTCTAAGCATTTCTTGCCATAGTTCCATAACGTATGCGCTTGCTCCTTAGAAGTGTTTGGTATAGATGACCAGGTCATCGCCCGGTGCATAGTAATCCTTGATATGAGCTGTCTCTGCGTACTGATGCCGAAGATAGAACTTTCGTGTCGGTTCATACTTCGGCTGTGACGATGTTTCAACAACAAGTAATGTTCCACCCATTCCTTGCACTTGTTGTTCACAATGCTCAAGCAGGTCGCGGCCAATTTTTTTTCTGTGCATGCGTGGATGCACTGCAATCCAATACAGATCATACGTCGATTTTGTCATCGGTGTTGGTCCAACACAATAATATCCTTGAAGAGCGCCGGACTCGTCCACATACGTATACAGGAAATAATCTTTCTGATCTTTCTCATTCGCCGCGATTTCCATCAACTCTATGGCGACGTCAACTTCTTCTTCATGAAAAACTTTCGTCGCGCGAACAATTTCTACTAATTGTGCAATATCAGCCTTTTCAAATTTCCGAATCAGCATACTCTCACTGACGTGTTCGTTCAAGAGCAGTCTCAATAATTTTTGCAAGCATATCTTCAAAGGTCATGCCAGCTGCACGAGCAGAACGTGCAAATCCCGTATCCCGTGAAATATCAGGATTCGGATTCACTTCCAGCACATAAGGAGTGTTCGATGTATCAAGCCGAATGTCCACGCGCGCATAATCGCGGATCTCCATCAACTTATATGCTTGCCGTGCGATATCACGAACCCGCTGCTCCACTTCAGGTGTAAGCTTTGCGGGACAGGTTCCTACCGTACCAATATATTCTGCTGTTCCTTCTACCCATTTTGCGTTGTACGTTACAATTTTTGGATAGTACGGCGGTAACTTTGAAAAATCAATTTCGGAAATCGGAAGAATCGTCGGCTGTTCATTCCCGATGATCGCGACATTTAATTCTCTTCCTTCAATATATTCTTCCACCAAGGCAGGTTGATTATATGTCTTCACAACAAATACAACTCGTTGACGAAGTGATTCGATATCACGCACAACGGATGAATTTTCAATTCCTATGCTTGCATCTTCCCGTGATGGCTTCACAATCATGGGAAAACTCAAACGCAGATCGTCGAGATTAATTTCTTCGGCTCTTTTATAGAGAGCATGACGTGCTGTCGATATTCCATGGGCATCCAAGATCACTTTCGTTCGGACTTTATTCAAACACGTACCGAGCGCAAGTGGTGCGGCACCTGTATAGGGAACATTCATCAGCTCATAAATGCCGGCAACATGCATCTCGTTTATCGCCTGCCCCCTGAGCGATTCACAAAGGTTGAATACAAGATCAACCTTCGTTTCCTCAAGAAATTTGATAAGCCGCTTAATGTCGCCATTGATATTAAAGAGCGATGTGCGATATCCTTTTTGCTGCAGGGCTTCTTGCATCCTTTCACGTTCTTCAACAACACCTATTTCCGATAGGTCTATCACGTTGCCAACAACGCTGGCGATACTAGCTGAGGAAGATGCTAAGGCCATTGCTTGTCCAGCTTCAACAGCGAGCTTTCTCGCTTCATCCGGTTCGACGATCAATTCATTAAAAACTATTGCAATATGTGCCCTTTCTGGCATCAATTTTCTAATCGTTTGTTTGTAAGCCGTATCGTTTAATTCCAGCCTCTAAGACGGTATTTACCATTGCAAGATAATCCATGCCTGCCGCTCTGGCAGCCTGAGGAAAGCAGGAATGTTCATTGGGGTTTGGGAGAATTCCAGGTAAAGGATTCACTTCTAACACATAGGGCCGACCATCTTCATCTAATCGTGTGTCAATTCGGCACCAGTCCCGGCAACGCAAAACCCGATATGTATCGCGGCAAATCCTTTCAATTTCTCTTTGTAATTTTGCTGATATCTTTGCTGGACATTCGTGAACATCGAGAGGATTATCTAATGAATCCCAAATCCACTTTGCTTCATACGAATAGATATGATTGACGCCATCCGGAAGTGAATCAAAGCGAATTTCCACAATCGGTAATACTTGAATATCTAAACCATTTCCGAGAATACTGACAGTAAACTCTCTTCCACTCAGGAATTTTTCGACTATTGCGGGTTCTTCATATTCGAAGAACACTCTCCCCGCCTGTCTGCGAAGTTGTTCGTTTGTGCGCACTACAGATGAGTTAAAAATTCCTTTGCTTGACCCTTCATGCAAGGGTTTAACAATGCATGGAAGGAAATCATCGAAGTTGGATAATTGATCGATAGAATCGATGACAGCAAATGCTGGGGTCGGAATTCTGTAGTAAGCGAGAATTTCCTTCGCACGCGACTTATCAAGACAAATTCCGAGTGTGATTGGATCTGAACCTGTGTATGGAATTCCCAGCATCTCAAGCATCGCTGGAATTTGTGCTTCACGCGATGGTCCTCGAAATCCTTCAGCGATGTTGAAGACAATATCTGGATGTACACAGAGGAGTTTGAAGTAGGCTTCCTCGTTGGCTTCAATAAGAGTAACTTCGTGTTTCAATTCAAGCGCCGTCTTCACGGCGAGAATGGTTTCTTCTGAATCCCATTCTGCATATGTATCAGCTTTCGTCTGTTGAAGATTCGATTCTTCTGCACCGGATTTTTTTCTTCTCTGCAACTGATCCGGATCGCTTTCACTACTCGAACCTTCTTCTCCACTTTCTTTCTTCACATTGTAGACGAGAGCTACGTTCAATCGCTGTAGCAAACGGTACGATCAACCTTTCAAGTGTGGGACTGATCTACTTTGCTGTTTCAATGAACAACAAATGTTGATACTAATATAATCCTTTATAACTTGTTGTCAAGCTTTTTCACTTGTTTAACGAATATTTTTTCGAGAGGGATGTTCGACGAGAGGCGAACAACGATGGAAGATGAGACGATACTAATGTGAGAGACGATTTGAGATTCGAGATTTAAGATTGAAGATCACAGTTTACAGCGTGAAGATTATTCTGATCTGATTTCCGCTTTTTGTTTTCTTCTCAACCAATCTTTCCCAATTCAAGAATTTCTCTGAACTCTTCTTCAAAATGTTTTTTGATACATTCATTCTCCTTCTGACGGAGATGTGGATCATTCTTGATCAGATCAAATGCTTCTTTGCGCGCCAGTGTGACAAGTTCCGAATCATCGATAAGATTGGCGATATGTAATCCAGGCACTCCGCTCTGCTGAGTTCCAAAGAATTCTCCCGGGCCCCGCAGTTTCAAATCCACTTCCGCAATTTTAAATCCATCCACGGTCTGCACCATTGTCTCCAAGCGTGTACGCGCATATTCCTTTTCATCCCGAATTTCTGACATATCCATTCCCTTTGCATGTGCATCGAACCAGCCATAATCTGCGATGAGGATGCAATAGGATTGATCTGCGCTTCTGCCAACACGGCCGCGCAGCTGATGAAGCTGTGCAAGTCCGAAACGTTCTGCGTTTTCAATAATCATAACTGTTGCATTGGGAATATCGATACCGACCTCAATCACCGTTGTCGAAACAAGAATATGAATTTCTCCTTTCTTGAATTTCTGCATCACTTCTTCCTTTGCATCAGATTTCATTTTGCCGTGTAAAAGTCCGAGCTGATACTCTGGGAAGATGTTCTTCTGAAGATGTTCATATTCTGTCGTAGCAGCTTTGAGATCGACCTTTTCCGATTCTTCGATAAGCGGAAAAACAATATATGCTTGTCTCCCACGCTGAATTTCTTCTTTTACAAATTGATAGACCCGCACTTTTTGTTTTTCTGTCCGAAGAGCCGTGCGTACGGGCTTGCGATTTGCCGGCATCTCATCGATCATAGACACCTCAAGGTCCCCGTACAATGTCATTGCGAGGGTGCGTGGAATTGGTGTCGCTGTCATAATAAGCACATCAGGATTTATTCCTTTTAAACGCAATGTAGCGCGCTGCATAACGCCAAACCGGTGTTGTTCATCGACGATAACAAGACCTAGGTTCATAAATTCGACTTTCTCTTCAACCAACGCATGAGTGCCCACCACAATTTGCGCACTCCCCTGTCGGATGTCTTCTAAAACATCCTCACGCAGTTTCTTCCGTTGACCTCCGACGAGCAATCTCACATTTACGGGAAGCCCTTTGAGAAACTCTGTAAGTGTCTGGTAGTGCTGCTCTGCAAGAATTTCCGTCGGCGCCATAAATGCCACCTGCAGACCGTTTTCGACTGCAAGAAGAGCAGCACATAAGGCCACAATCGTCTTTCCGCTTCCAACATCACCTTGCAGAAGCCGGTTCATTGGGTATGGGGATTTTAAATCATCGACAATTTCCCGTAGTACTTTCCTTTGTGCTTTAGTCAATTCAAAATGAAGAGAATGAACAAGTTGATGGGCGAGTTTGCTTTCCACGTCATATGTCAATCCTCGCAGTTGTTGCTGTGCGTTTCGTTTTCGTAACGCCAGCATCAATTGAAGGAAAAAAAGTTCTTCGAACTTGAGTCGTCGACGCGCTATTTCTAATTCCTGAAAATTTCCGGGGAAATGAATGGATCGTATTGCTGATTTTTCATCGCAGAGATCCTGTCGCTGCATTATTTCTAATGAGAGTGTTTCATCAACAGCAGAGAGATGATGATCAACTGCGTTACGGATGATGCGCCGAAATCCGCGGCTATCAAGTCCGACTTTTTCAAGCTCGGCACTGGAACGATACTTAGGGATAATACTGCCGGTATTGAATAGTTTTCCCCAATCCGGTTCATCCTCCTCAGCGCTTTTTAATCGATCGTACTGTGGATGGACGAATTGCGGACGATTCAGTTTATCCAATGTGGGGATGGCCGATAGTGCAAGGAATTCTCCATGTTCAAATGCATTCTTCAGCCACTGAAATCCCTCAAACCAAACACAAGTTAAGAAGCCACTGTCATCCTTAACAGTAAGAAAAAAAATAAGCTTGTTGCCGCGCCGAGTACGCCTTGCTTCCTGGCGATATACTTCAGCGAAAATGGTGACCGGTTTGCCTTTTTCTACATGCATACGAAGGTCGGCAATACGGACAATTTGGCTGCGGTCGAGATACCCGCGCGGAAAGTAGAAAAAAAGATCCCTTTTGCTCTGGATGCCGAGGTTTGTCAATGCCTCTGCCCGCCTTGGTCCGACACCTTTTATATATTGAAGAGGCGGCTGTATATTCGGACGGTACTTCACTTCATCATTCTGTTCGTTGTATATATTTTCGAAAATGCTGAAGGAAGATAGCCAAAGAGCTATTGAAATTCAAACGTAGTGCAGGTGGATTACGTATTGTATATATAATAACAAAGCCCGATACCGTTCCTATTGATCAGAACAGAATCGGGCTTTTGCTCAATTACTCTTAGTAATCACATGCTCTACGCCAGCTTATCCGCTATCTTTTTGGGCGGAAGGCGCATCCGCCCTCCTGCCAAAGTAGAACGTCGGGTAGGCCTTTGGCGGAAATTATTTCATCAACAGCCCCGCTCAAAAACAGCGGTTCCGCTTTCAAGGAACCCCGAAAAAACGGAATCCCTGCCTGCGGCAGGCAGGCTAAGAAGCGGGAGATGCAAAAAATGCGCGGTGAAATGCCAACGTCATCGACATCGGCTACACTAACCTTCGGAAGGTTACAGAATGTTCCACACCGTCACTTTCCATCCAACACTTCCCTTACTACTTTCAGAACTTTCTTGAGATCATACGGTTTATAGAGAAAATGTTGTACTCCAGCTTTCAGAAATTCTGATTTCATTTCCGGATCAAGAAAACCTGTCGCCAGGATAATGTGTTCATTCGGATTGATTGTTTTGATCCGTTGACACACCTCCAGGCCGGTTATAGTAGGCAATCCAAGATCGGTAAGCACAAGAGCGATATCGGTTTTTCTCTCTTGATAGATTTTCAATGCCGTCAGTCCATCCTCGGCAGAAAGAACTTTGTATCCCTTTTCCACAAGCACCATCCGAAGAGACATCATAAGCATCTCTTCATCCTCTACAACCAACAATGTCTCTGTTCCGCCCGGAATATCTTCCAACGTTTCTTCATCTTTTACACTGATTGGCTCTGCGACTTGCAACACGGGTAGATAGAACCGGAAGGTCGTTCCCTTGCCAAGTTCGCTTTCCACATCAATAAATCCTTTATGAGTTTGAACAACGCCGAACACCACAGCTAATCCCAATCCTGTTCCTTTTCCTATTCCCTTCGTTGTGCAGCGTCAGGATACTGATTGCGCAAACTTATGCTGGACACCAGGCGCGTATTGATGGTAAGTAAGCCGCCGCTTGGCATTGCATCGCGCGCATTCACACAAAGGTTCAGCAGCGCTTGATGCAGCTGTGAGCGATCGGCATTGATAAACGTAATACTCTTATCGAAATTTTGTGCATAGGTAAGAACTTTGGGAAAAGTCTCGAAGATCATCGCCATTATTTCCATGACAACATCATTCACATTCACCGCTCCAAATTCTGTGTCCGATTTTCTCGCAAAGGTCAATATCTGCTGAACAAGCGTTTTTCCGCGTTCCACAGCCTTCACAATAGTATCAACAGCGAGGTCTAACTTCTTGGCATCATCTTTAAACCGCTTGGCGCTTGTGATGTATGCCAGTATGATTCCTAGAATATTGTTGAAATCATGCGCAATCCCTCCGGCAAGCGT
>JBEKNC010000016.1:0-64449 GCA_049523215.1 Bacteroidota bacterium
TTACATCGTGCGGTCCGGCTTCCTGGAATCCATTCACCAGCGTGGCTACTTCGCGTCCGATCATATCATAGATCTTTAATGTTACAAATCCTTTCGATGGTATTTGAAACTTGATGGTGGTAGAGGGATTGAAAGGATTAGGATAGTTTTGCTCCAGTACGAAAGAGGCGGGAGTCAATTCGACGTTCTGTTTTACTCCCGACGTATAAATACTCACATAAGCCCGGATAAGATAGGTATAAACAGAATCGCCAGCTGTATTAGAAGGAATGTAATACCAATTATCGGATAAATATGTAAGGCTGGTAGGTTCACCTGGCAATGGGGATTCCGTAACCATAACGCGCGGCTTCGTAGTATAATCGCCTTCATCAATAAAAGCAACGGCAAACGCATTGCTCGCATCGATATTATTTGCTCTTAAATCGATAGTGCCCCAGTTTGGCCACGGTACAGGATATGGATAACTTGGAGTTTGAGTAACTGTTGCGGATATCGGTACAGCCAGCGGTGTGCCTAACGGTGAGGGTCGTACTGCTCCTGTGTAAGTCCAAACACCGCCTGTCATTGTTCCAGTTCTTTGAAGCGCCACTCGCACCGAATCAAGTTTTCCTCCAGTGACACCAGTAAACAATACACTTACAGTATCGCCTGCCGCTTCAATCAGATAATTGTTAGGTTCAGTTAAGTCGTATTTTAATTCTACAACATTGCCAACATTACCGGATGCGGCATAAGTAAAGATCGTTGCCGTATTTGTCAGATTGGTTATTGCCAGCACTTCAGTTGAATAATTGGTTCCGAAATCGCTTAATGTATATGTTGAACCAAGTGTAATATTATCCACACGAGTGCCGGGAGTACCAGTGGCAATCGCTTTCACTTCCAGCGAACCGCCGCTGTTGACATTTACAGACAATGACTGTCCGCCGGCGAACTTCACATAGCGTGTCCCATATGGCTTCACGGTATCTGTCACAGTGGAAACATTGGGAATATAGTATGTAACAGCGGTTGGCTTTATAGGGATTGAAACAGTAAACCCATATTTCGGATCGAATGTTTTATCATTAATGCCTGCTGCTTGAGCAAAATTCTTTATCATATCGTCAAAACGCAACGGCGATCCGAGCTTTTGAAAGGCGTCGTCATAACCGGCAATACCAATGAGCGGGCTATGCACAATTTGCTTTGTCAGTGAGCTTCCGAATTGCTCAATTAAGTACCATGAAAAGAGTGCAGCACGGGAATAATCTTGCAGTACATTGCCAGATATATTCCAACTGAGAAAGTCCACGTTCGTATTGGCATAATACAGTGAGGGACTCCGTAAATCGTATCCGCACAGTTTGCTGGCAGACTCTGACATACCTTCATTGACAAATGCTATTTCACTGTCGTCGTAGTTCCAATGGATCATATGTTGGAATTCATGTGCCGTGGTTGAAGCAGCACCACTGATCCCAGATGAGGTTTTTAAGTTCGCCGGGTTCGCATCAACATAATAAATTTCTGCATCGTTTGAATGGCGGTTTGTTCCAAGCCCTGCCTGTACTTCTGCTTCGGTGTATTCATTAATTTGATAAAAATAGCCCGCGACGTATCCGCCGGTGCCCGTGAAGCTGTCCTTAATATCCAGAATGAGAATGATGATCTTTGGATCTGCATCCACATTCGGTGGATTGCCGAAATACATTGTATCCAACTGGAAGATGCCTTTGGACGGATCGGCAGGTGTTCTTATCTCAAATGCGGTACGGATGGAATCCACTGCTGCCTGATTAACAGTCGTATTTGTCCATAATGAATCTTCCACAAAGATGTAGCAGTTGTTTCCCACTGCACGGCAGTGTGAGGTAACTTGGTACTCTTTGTTATAACCTGGATCGGATGGATTCTGGTTTGTTGCCCACCAAGTGCGTGCCTGCCCGACTATAAAACCCCATGCCGAAGTTTTCTTCAGATTCTGGGTGGCATGTTCGTTGGCGTGTGCTTTTATATATGCCTTGAGGAGCGATTCAGTTTTCTGCCATTCTTGTTGCAGCAAGTGCGAGCCAGGTACAGGATAGATTTTTGGAACAGATTCCGATTGTTTCAGCTGGTCATTGATGATCGAACCTAATACTGGCTGTGCCGTGACAGTGTAAAACAATACGAGAGTGATTAAAAAAATTAAAATTAGAATTTTCATAAAATGATTTCCTTATCGAATTATTGGGCTGTGTGAAATGATGAAACATGTATCCTTATTCCTGTCGGGCTGGATTTCTTTATGCCGATCACGCCAACACGCTTACCCTGCAGTTGCCAGAGTTGGGATTTTAAGGAAGAATCGGCTTCCACATGAAAATGTACGCCTGGGGAGACAGAAAGCATAAGCGTTGTGAACGGCTCATTCCCTGTAACGTACAGTACACCGGTTAAAGTATCGTTCACGGTTGAGGCAAAGTCCAGAGATGCCGTTGAAGGTATGCTATCTTTGATTGCCGTTTTCTCTTGTGTCGTTGGCAATACAAGTGTACTCGCAGTATTGGTTTGCTCGCTGCGGATTTTTTTCTTGCCTGAAGAACAAGAAATATTGAGAACACAAAAAAGCAACATTATAAAGAAAACACAAAATATTTTCAGAGAACAGGTGTTCCGCCAAAATTTCAATATGAGCATTTTTCAGTCTGTTGTGATTTTTCTGTCATAACACTCAAATTTTTGTCATTCGAATAAACTTGCCCTGTATAAGCCAAGGATTGTCAATATCTTCGCTCTTTACATGAACGATGACTCTATTATAGTGGTTCCCGTCTCCATCATTCTTAAGTAGGTGTGCACATGTTGATGCATATCGAAGGCGAGATGGGCAAATGAGGCTATCGAAAAAGCAGGTCGATATAGGATCATTGTCTCCCTTGTATGTGTTCTAGAAGCTTTTCAGCCAATTGACTCTGTCAACAAGAATATACGGTGATAATGGAACAATTTTATGTCGGGATGGAAGTCCCGCTATCACGGCGAATTGGCTTTTGCTTTTTTACCTCTAGAGTTAGATTTCTTTGGGAAACTCATAAGTCGATTTGTGATGCTGAAAACACGAAAGCCCTAACGCATTTCTGCGATAGGGCTTTCTTTGATGGATTTCGTAAGTTTATTTAATGAGCACGAGTTTCTTGGTCTCTACATATGTGCCGGTAGTGATACGATAGAGATAGACACCGCTTGGCAGGTTTGAGGCAGATCATATCATAGATCTTTAATGTTACAAATCCTTTCGATGGTATTTGAAACTTGATGGTGGTAAAGGGATTGAAGGGATTAGGATAGTTTTGCGACAATCCATATTGTAGAGGGGCGTTAGTTTGAGTCGCCGCTTCGATAGGTACTGCAATAGACGCAGTTAATAATAGATTTTCTTGCGAGGGTGTTCGACCTTGTAAATAGTTTGGATCTGCTCTGTTGTACCAGCCAAGTCCAAGAACCCCGCTTCGATACGATGATGTACGATTAGTTGGTGTGGTCACTCCATCATCTAATAAAAATTGTAATGTATCCCCAAAAGTACCAGCTACTTCTACTACAATGTGGAAATCAGTTCCCGCGGTTATTGGAACGTTTGCGCCTTGCATATTAATTTCATTCCATGAACCGCTAATAAGTTGATTAAATGGTACATCGACACTTGTACCAATAATAAGTGTTCCTGGTATACCGCCGATGCTTCCGGAAATATTTGGATAGGCAGAGACACGAAGTTTTCCACTTCCTTTTATAGCGTTTATTCCTCCATTCAACTCAACAGAAACAGAATAGAGCTGTCCTGATACGGTAGGACTAAATCTAGTCGCTAATTTTTGGTTGGAAGATGGAAGAATAATATAATAAGCGTCCTTACTCGCATAGGAGAGAGTTGTCTGAGTAATACCGCCGGTTCCAGATACTGTATAAGAATATATTGCTTGAGTATTAGGATCCGTATTCATAACAACGAAATGAATTTCGTAGTATGTAGTACCAAACAATGATTCTGTGAACTCAGCATTTTTGGTTACATCAAGCACGTGTTTTGCGGATGGTCCTATTTCTACTGCCTTAATAATAAGAGCGGAATTTGTGGATGTAAAAGTAGCATGCAATTGTGAACCAGCTTTAAAGGCGAGATACTGTACTGCATAATTCTGGATAGTGTCGGTTGTAAGAGCAACATTAGGATTGAAAAATGTCTGTTCTACTGCTTTTGGAAGGTTGGGATAGGAGTAGCCGTATAATGAGTTGACAGATCTATCATTTAAGATATTAGCGATGAACCAATCCTGCAAGATTCCATTGAACCTTAAGAGTGAACCGTATGCTTGTAATCCAGCATCAATCCCGGCAGTTCCGTGTTGAGTGCTGGTAACTATATTTTTAAATACTCCAATACCTACTTGATCGCGCAGATAAACAAAAAATCGAGCCGCCCTTGAATAATCGTTAAGCACATGAATCATGTCACCACTGCGCCAGTCAAGGAGATAGTGGTTGGGTTCGTTTGCGTAGAGTACTGGATTATAGATAGGGAAACCACAGTTTACTTCTGCAAGTACCGAGCAGCCCTCATTTACAAAGGTTATTTCGTTAGGATCGTAGATGAAATGGATCATGTGTTGGAATTCATGTGCGAGTGTTGAAATTCCAGATTCCAATCCTCCTGATGTTGTAAGGTTAAGCGGATTCGTATCAATATAAAACATTTCCGCAAAATTACTCGTGCTGTATCCTGGTGTCGAAGGATTGACTTCATTGAATGAATAGAAGTACCCTTCGGCAAAACCGCCACTGCCACTGTAACCGTCTTCAATATTGAGGAGCAGAATTATGATCTTCGGGTCGTGATCGACATTGGGTGGATTACCGAAGGATGAAGTATCAGTAGCAAAAATACCCTTGGAAGGATTCGCAGGTGTTTTGGAGTCAAAATATATACGTATGGAATCAACGGCTGCTTGATTTACATGAGTGTTCCAGCTTGAGTCTTCCACAAAAATATAGCAATTGGTGCCTACAGCACGGCAGGTCGAAGGTACTTGGTACCTGTCGCTGTTTTTACCGGTAATAAAGTTATCTGCGTACCATGATTTGGTTGAGCCCACTCCGAATGTCCACGCGGCTTTATTTAATGCGCTCGATTTAAGAGCCTCCGGATGTTGTGCCACATATTCTCGTACTTCAAGCTCCTGTTTCCAGAGCAGATCTGATCCATGAATCGGATAGCTGTTCGGAGGCATGCCATTTTCTGTCGCTATCTGTTCCAAGGGTTGTGCATGAAGTGTTGTGCAAACCATGAAACCCAAAACAAAAACTATGAATTGCCGAATGAAATAATGCTGCATACGATATCTTCCACTCTGTGTGAGATAATCATCATTTGACTGTGCGTTGGTGCAGATATTCAATCTTTACAACCTTCAGAGCTTGTCCCTCTGGAATTTGTTCCGTGCCATTATAGTGAATGTTTACAATCTTTCCCTGCTTGGTACGTAAGTTTGATTCGGTCTCTTTTGTACATTTTAAAATATACATTGTTCCGTCCGGAGTCTGCAATCCAAGTCTTGTGAACGGTTCGTTCCCTGTAACGTACAGTACTCCGGTTACAGTATCGTTCACGGTTGAGGCAAAGTCCAGAGATGCCGTTGAAGGTATGCTGTCTTTGATTGCCGTTTTCTCTTGTGTCGTTGGCAATACAAGTGTACTCGCAGTATTGGTTTGTTCGCTCCGGATTTCTTTCTTACTTGAAGAACAAGAAATATTAAAAATACAAAAAAACATTATTATGAAGAAAACACAAAATATTTTCAGAGAACAGGTATCCCGCCAAAATTTTACTTTAAGCATTTTTCAGCCTGCTGTGATTTTTCTGTCAATACAACATTCTTTTGTTTGGCGTTATGTTCTGATTCAACAAGTATCACATGATGTCTCATTCATGAAAATATACCAAATTATTGCTTCTATGAGTTGTGAATTACCATAATACTCAAACTTTTGTCATTCGAATAAACTTGCCCTGTATAAGCGGATGATTATCCATATTTTCACTTTATATGAACGAAGACTCTATTATTAGTGGTTCCCATCTCCATCATTCTTAAGCAGGTGTGCACATGTTGATGCATGATGAAACACGAAAGCCCTAACGCATTTCTGTGAGAGGGCTTTCGTTTGAATGAACAACACCGCCTGTTATTTCATCAGAGTCATTTTCTTTGTGGAGTTAAAGTTCCCGGCATTGATTTGATAGAAATAGGTTCCGGAAGCCAAGCGGGATGCATCAAATTCCTTCACATAGGTATTTGCTTCCTGTTGTTCATCAACCAATGTCGCAACGAGTTGTCCGAGCAGGTTAAATATCTTCAACGTAACTTTGCTCGCGACGGGAATTGTATATGCGATCTTTGTTGTCGGATTAAACGGATTGGGATAGTTCTGCATAAGACGATATTCTTGTGGTTGTAATGCTAACGATCCATCAACCCCAGTTAATCCGCTTGTTGTTGTAACGATAGAGCGAATGCGGAGATTATATATTTGGGCGCTCCACGACGAACCATTGAAGAGCAAAGAGCGTGTACCTGTTGTGACGTCTTCATAACGTACAAGCACAGAATCTGTCGTGTTTGCAATTGAAAGAACTGCATAATAAGCTGTCCCGGAGGTTACATTTACATTGGCAGTTGTCATTTGGATATAGTTGTTCGTAAATGGACTGAGCAAGCTAAATGGCTGGGATACGCTGCTGCCTATTTTCGTGCCTGGAAATCCTGCGTTGTCAGTGTACACATCGCACACAAGCGGGCCGCTTCCCGCAATCGGCCGATTGGGTAATGAAGTAATGTACACTTGAATACCCGTAAGTGTACCGCTTGTTGTTGGAGAGAATCTAACAGCGGCTTTTTGTGTACCTGTAACGCGCACAAATTTGCTGGTAGTAGTTCCATCGTATGCCAGAGTTGTGCGCACAACACTGGCACTGCTCCAAATAGATTTTGCCATCGCTTCCAATACGTCAAACTTACCGCATCCCCAAATATAATTAGGAAGTCCTGTAGCGTACGAATCGGAGTTGGCTGTAGAAGTGCAAAGACTTTTTATTTGCGCCGCAGTTAATAAAGGATTGGCTCCCAAAAGTAAAGCTGTTCCACCAGTAACATGTGGAGTTGCCATGCTTGTTCCCATCATTACTTGGTGTTTTTGCCCAAGAACAATATCTGATGCAGAACCGGTTGTATCGACATCTGAGGATAGTGCTGCGACGATCATTTGCCCTGGAGCGGTAATATCTGGTTTTTGCTGCCCATCAGCAGTCGGTCCTATACTGCTGAAGTTAGCAATGTTGCCGGTTCGATCTGTTCCATAATTCCATGGTCCAGTATTATCGTACGAATACCAGTACCATTTAGATACATAAGCGCCAACAGTGATCGCTCCACTTGCTGTTCCGGGCATTGCCACGGTTTTATTTGTGTTGCCGCCTACAAGACTTGCAGATGCACTGCCGTCGCCCAGCTCGCTATCGAGCCAGGCATCGTATGCAATCGATCCGCCAGTTGTGTTCAGTGTAATGGTCCATTGTCCAGATTGAGGCACTGGGGAAGCTGCATCGTGGATCCATACCTGTATGTGACTATGCTGGTTTTGTTGTTCAATGTGGTTCCATGTATCTATTGTGCCTTCTGGACGATTCAGTCCATCTATTGATGAATCTGTGGAAGTAGAGTATATACTGTTCGTTGGTGATTTAACACTCAAGTTTACTGCATTTGAGTCGGGTAGCCAGATATCGAGAATGAACTCATCATTCGCTGTTCCAGGATTTTGTGTATACGTCGGCACTGTAACTGTGATTACAGCAGGCGAACCATTGGCTATAGTTCCGTTGATATGTATATTATTTCCTCCGTCGTTACCGGCTGCAATACATACCACGCGTCCGGCGTTCTTAACAAAATTATCAACCGCAACTTCATCGTCATTTGTTCCGTCGTGTGAACCGATTTGACCTCCAAGACTCATATTGACGACGATTGGTTTTCCCCCTGCTTTGTTTTGAGCATAAGTCAGGCCGTCGATCTCTCCGGTTGATGAGAAAGTACCATCTCCGCCTTTCACGACGATGATATCCGCTTCGGGTGCCATTCCGACATATTTATTGTTGAATGAAAAACCATTCCCGGCGGCGGTACTCGTTACGTGTGTTCCATGTCCCTCAATATCTTTTTCACGCACAACACCTCTTTTTGTACCATTAAGTTCGTTCTCAATTTGTGTTTGCGTGTACTCAACGCCGTAGGAAAAACCAGAAGGTGCGGATTCGCCGATACCTGCAGTGAGAGTTTGATCCCAAATAAAAAGTATGCGTGACTTCGTCGTATCCGATTTTCTGAAATCGAAATGTTTCCAGTCAATGCCGGTATCGTAGATCAAGACAATCGCACCGGCTCCTTTATAGGGAGTGTTGTTGATAAAACCTGAATGCAAAAGTGTTGCACCGGTTTCGGGGACACTGACATCGAGCAGTGGATGATGCACTTTGCCGGGATCAAGGAACTTCACGCTTTCAAGATCAGCGAGCCTTACCATATCCGATGGTGTGAGCTGTGCCGTGACAAATTCCGGAAGAACAGAATTGACATGTATTCCCATTGAGCGAATCTCTTCAACATCGCGAGTGTAGACAATGGCACCATAACGAAGAGTGCCATCGCTGGAGACTGTCGATGCGATGCGATTTAACCTGCTTGAAGTCTTTAATAATGGCTGCGACGATTTTGTTATCAATGATCGAAACAATGGATGCAGTTTTGACCGTTGCTTGTCCGTTAGGTCTGCACCGAAGGCTGCATAAACAACAATCAACAGGAGGATGGATGTTCTGGTATATCGTGTCAAAGTTGGCATAGGAGCCTTTTTAATGAAGATGCTGGATAGTTCTTCTTGATCCGGTTCGTACAGCCTGAACTGTAGGTAATGATACGATATTTTTTAACTCTTCAAGAGTGACGTGTACCACAATGACATCTCCAAAAACACTGCTTACGGTGATTCCCAGTGCTCGAATAGCTTCTGGATGTTCTGATTGAACAATGACGGCATACTCTTTTGTTCCATCAACTCTGTGAGTTATATCAAGTTGTTTGTCATCTTCACGATCACCACTCAATAAATGCATTAAGGGAGAATCAAGTTTGGCTTTTTCTGCTTCTGAAAGAGATTTTGTTGATGAACAGTGCAGAGTGAGAACTGAGGATAATATTATCGCCAAAGGAAATCGATTTATGATCATTGTCCCTCTCTATGAGTATCATAAAAGTCTTTCTACAATATAGGGAAGCTGTAAAAAAAGAACAAGTAAATCTATGCGCGTTTTTTTTGTACTGAAGAATCGTTCTTTCCTTGTTCAACGAAAAATATCAGCTATCTTATTTCGACCTAAATCTGAAATGACTGATCTCACATGACGACATACAAAGACTCTGGTGTTGATATTGAGGCAGGCGAAGACCTTGTCCACGTCTTCAGGAATTAATTCGTTATGCCTGTCTCTTTGTCGGAGTGATTATCTTAAAGTGTATGTAAATATGAGTATGATATATCGTGTCATCTGCGCGTTGAACCGCTTGTGCGAGTATTTGAAGTCGAACTCGCGGGTGGATTGTTTTGCACCGGAGCTGGACTCCAGGAAGTCCTAGACGGTGTCGATTCGGTACGGCGAACATTGTTTTGATCGGGATTGGATGGCCGCTGGTCCCCGGATTGACGATGAGGATCGGCGGAGGGTTCTGTTCCGGATTTCGGTGGAAGAGTTCCTATATGGCTTGGTGGAATGTATGGAGGCTCAACCGGATGAGGATAATATGGTTCCCCGGGATGCGACTCCACCGGATAGGGCTCAGGCTCGATAATATAGACCGGTGAAGGAGGTTGGTTTGAATCGTCTGTTGCCTCGGATTCATCCGAGTTGGTCACAAATTGTACGTAACAACCATTCCAACCAACAGAACCCAGGATTAGCACAACTAAAAGAACTATGGAGGATTTGATAAACTTCATGCGTTTCAATTCAATGGACACAAGATAAGACGCTTCAGTTTTGAAAATGTTTCCTTCCGATTGCCGGGCGAGCAATAGAATTGATCACAGTCTGCTTGTACTTGAATCGTGATTCTCTACTCTCATCCTATTGAATAATTGACTCGCATGGAAAAGTTAGGGCGCCTTGCAGCGAGTTATAGAACATAAAAGGACAGGATGAAAAAATTAGAAGCCTCCGGCGGGATTTCTTTCCGTTAATTTAGATTGACGGAACTCAAGAGGGAACCTCACCGAACTCAGTCCAGTATTTGAAGCTCCTTTCGAGGATTTTAGGTAACGGCGAATAATTCACATCCCGAGTCTTCTCTCATCTCATTGCAGTGCCTCCAATAGCGTTCAAATGCTTTTGATGTTTCGAAAATAGCACTTTCAAACTGATCTGTGAATATCCACTCAAAGGAAAGTTCGAGAGCAAAGCATTCCAAGCAGTTGATAAAAATTCAATACCTAAGCATTTATTGCTCTGAAAGAAAACTGTGTACTTGAAGCCAGAAAGCCTTCGGAAGGTTACAGAGTTTAAACCGAGATACCTTCCGAGACTACTCCGATGACAGCCCTATTCTCTTTCTTGTAAAGTTTCGATAAAATAAAGTATATTGTTCTACTATGAGGCAATTAAAAGTTGCGTCCTTATTATATGCACTGATGCTTATCTCTGGTTGCAAGGATGCTCCTCGTGACAATCCGCTGGATCCAAGTTCGCCTCAGTACACAAACACCGCATCAGTGAAAGGCCAGGTCCTACTGCTCAATCAAAACAGTGGCATCGTCTCGGCAAGCATCTCCTCATTGCAAGACGGGGTGAGTGTTTCAAGTGATGCAGATGGAAATTATTCTTTCAACAACCTGACTGTGGGTACACAAACACTGGTATGCACCAAAGAGAACTTCGTTCCCGACACACAGCAGATTATTCTTCAGAGCCGTACAACGAAGGAAGTTCTATTTGAATTAAACGGTGCGCCTTATGTTCTGACTCAAAATATACTCACCAGAAAAATCGATCAGTACTATCCGAGTACGCAATATTTTGTTGATGTTACTGCTTCCGTCAGTGATCCGAACGGTATGGTGGATGTGGACTCCGTTTGGTTCACTGTTGATACCCTTCTCTTCCCGATGGATTACTCGGTGTTGACCAAACAATTTCAAATCACCATTTATAAATATGATTTACCGACGAACACCATCCAATGGCTTGTCAACAAACCATTAAGAATTCGTTCGAAAGATCGCAGCAATGCCGTCAATCTCAGTACTCCGTTTTACGTGTCGAGAATCGTCGAAAATTTAGCGACACCCACTTATCCAACAATCAACACAACCACCTCGCAAGTGGATACCACTGGTTCTACGCCACTGCTCCAATGGTTACCGCCGGATGTGACATTCAATTATACGTACACACTCACACTCTCACGTGTTGTATCGGATATAAGAACCGTGGTGTGGACATCCACTCCAGTGAATTCTTCTCGTTTGCAACTCCAGTTTCCAGCTGATAGCAGCGGATTGACTTTGTCGGCCGGTGAGTATGTGTGGACTATTTCTGTCGTTGACGATTTTGGAAATTACTCACGTTCAAAAGAAGCACCGTTTGTGGTACAATGATTATGGAACAGATGCATCAAGACAATTTCAATGCCCTCTATGAGATTGCACGATCTATCAACTCCCTTCTGGAACCGGAAGAATTGCTCGAGCGTGTGCTGGAGATCGCCATGAAACATCTCTCTGCCGAGCGCGGGTTTGTTATTCTTGCTGATCCAAATAAAGAGGATGGATACGACGTTGTGACGATGAAAAATTTTTCTTCGCAACGAACAAGCAATGAATATGCCGCTTCCTCTTCAGTGGTGACCAATGTTCTCAATACCGGTGAAGCAGTGCTGACCTTTGATGCACCAAACGACGAGCGATTTGAATCGTCTGTTAGTATCATGGCCCAGAAAATATTGTCCATCATTTGTGTCCCGCTTCGGATAGGAGAGAGGACATTTGGTGCAGTGTATTTGGACAGCAGCACCATGCTGAAAGAATTTAACGACGAGTCATTGAAGTTTCTGACCATCTTCGGCAATCTTGCCGGTATTGCCATCGAGAATGCAAAACGTTATACCGAGCTTCGAAATCAAAATGAACGGTTGAAAAACGAATCTGATGTGACACATTTATTCACAAACCTTATCGGTAAAAGTGATACATGGAAAAGTGCGTTGGAAATTGTACAACGTGTGTTGGACATTGACGTGGCCATCCTCATTACGGGAGAAAGTGGAACAGGGAAAGAACTTGTTGCACGCGCTATCCACGAGAATGGTTCACGTAAGGGACTTGCCTTTGTGGCTGTGAATTGCTCTGCTATTCCCGAATCGTTGATTGAAAGTGAATTATTTGGTTTTGTTCGCGGTGCATTTACCGGTGCGAATGCGACCAAGAAAGGATTGGTCGAAGTTGCTGATGGAGGCACTCTCTTCCTCGACGAAATCTCGGACCTACCATTTGCTCTTCAATCGAAACTTCTCCGATTGCTTCAGGAGAAAGAGTACCGTCGTATTGGAGACACGGTAAATCGATCTGCAGATATTCGCATCATTGCTGCAACCAACAAGGATCTGAAAAACGAAGTGAAGAATGGGACATTGCGCGAAGATCTCTATTTCCGTTTGAATGTCGTTGATATTCATCTCCCGCCACTGCGCGAACGGAAAGATGATATTCCTCTCCTGGCAAAACATTTCCTCCAACGCTCAGCGCAAATGTATAAACGATCCATCGACAGCATCCATCCGGATGCTATGCACATGCTGCTTGCAAATCCCTGGAAGGGGAACGTACGGGAATTTCAAAATGTCATTGAGCGTGCGGTAGTTCTCTGTAAGGGGACACAATTGACACCGGCCGATCTTGTACTTGATTTTACTCAACGAAACTCCATCCTTCCCAATTCGATGACGCTCGAAGAGATTGAACGTCAGATCATTGAAGCGACATTGGATGAGATGGATGGAAATAGAAGACGGACAGCGGAGAAGTTAGGTGTTTCCTTGCGCTGGCTTCAGTACCGTTTGAAAGAATGGAATAAAGATTAATGCCGTTCACCATTGAAGAGAAAATCAGTGAGAGCAGTTTTACCAGTGTCTATCGTGCATTTGATGCAGTGCTGCAACGACGTATCCTGTTAAAGGTGCTCCACAAGCACCATGCCACTGATAATGATCTTTATCAGCGTTTTGTGCGGGAAGCACAGGCTTGCGCTGCACTTCATTCCGAGCATATTGTCCAGGTCTACGAATTAATCGAATACGAAGGATCGCCGGCAATTGTGTTGGAATTTGTCGATGGAACTTCCCTCAAGGATCAAATCGTCGAAGGGGCAACTCGTTCGTTGCAATATGCAAGAAAAGTTGCACTGCATACCCTCCGCGGACTTGTGGTTGCACACGACCGGGGAATCATTCATCGTGACATCAAACCCGGGAATATTCTTGTGGTGACAGACGGAACAATGAAGGTTACAGATTTTGGATTGGCATATCTTGCATCTGTTCCAACAATAACAGCGCAGGGAATGGTGCTTGGAACACCTGCATATATGTCTCCGGAGCAAATTCGCCACGAAGAGATCGACCAAAGAACAGATCTCTTTTCTCTAGGCGCAACTCTGGTCGAAGTGTTGACTGGCAACCGTCTCTTCGAAGGAACCTCGTATGCGGAGTGCGCCAAGAAGATTCTTTCTTTTAAAGTGGACATGCTTGATCATCTTGTGGAGAAATCATCTGCTGAGTTTGTGGAATTTCTAAAACTTCTCTTGGCGCCTAAGAAGCAAAACAGGTACGCTACATCAAGGGAGGCACTCTATGCGCTCGATAAAGATGAATCGAACAAATTCATTTCTGCTTCGCGCACAGCACCAAGGAGAAAACGTCGAACAGTACTTTTGAGCGGAGCGGCAGTGCTCCTTGGAGCTTTGTCAATTTTTCTGTTTACAATCAATCATTTTTCGAATTCCCGAACTTCTGGTTCAACTCAGCCGGTGGTATTGTTGGATACAACGATAACACATATTACTGCGAATGGGGAGGTGGAGAGAAAACTCAGCATTTCTTCTCCTGTTCAACCTGAGCCCTTGCAGCAACTACGAGTGCTCAAGCAACCGGAAATTTCAACGACGACTACTATATCGCTATCGATGGATTCCGGTGCCGTTCTCCTGACCAGTACGCCGTGGGCAAAAGTATATGTCGATAATGTTTTTATCGGGGAAACTCCCATCAGTAAACCTCTTACTCTTTCCGCCGAAAAACATTCTGTGATGTTCATGCACCCATCGTTTGAACCGATTCTTCAGACAATTACGGTGCTGCCGAATAGGGAACTCCATGTTGTGGGGAATTTTATTGAGAACGCCGGGTTCCTTAATTGTATTGCGACTCCCTGGGCGGAGGTGTACGTCGATGAACAATATAAAGACACAACGCCCCTGGACAAACCAATCGTGTTGTCACCGGGAAAACACCATGTGCGATTCAAAAATGCATCGTTCGTTGATGTTCTCCGCGAGGTGACCATTAATTCCAAAGATACGACTTCACTATGCATCTTTTTTGAGAAACAACGATGATACAGAAAATATTGATTGTCTTCATTCTCTTAGCTGTGTCCGCGCACGGTGCATGCGCGCAGGAGGATTCTACACATTCAACCCTGCAGGCAATTGAGACTCTCTATAATACCGGCTCATACCTCACTGCAGAAATGGAAGCCCGGCGTCTTCTTGAATATTCAACGTTGAACGATTCTGTACGTGTGGCTGTTCATAAGTACATTGCGTTCTCTTTGATCGCCCAGGGGAAATCGGAACTGGCAAAAGAACATTTCATGTCAATGCTTAATCTTGCACCCGACTGCGATCTTGACCCTGTTTATACCTCTCCCAAGATTCTTGTCGTATTTAAGGAAACCCAGCAACATTTCCTTTCATCAAAGAAACCTCAGAAAGATACTGTCAGAGGCCCGGTGTTGATCGAGCGCCCTGCCATCACGTATCGGACAATTATTTTTCCTGGGTGGGAACAATTACACCAAGACAGAATGACGGCAGGAACCTTTTTCCTTGGAGCCGGCATCACAACATTAGGCGCTGGAATTGCTTTTGAATTTTTACGAAGTTCGGCCCGGCAAAAATATTTATCTGAAACGAATCCATCAAAATTTGATGAGAAGTATAATATCTACAACCGATATTATAAAGCAGAAATATTTTCGTTTGTTGCATTTGCGGTCGTGTATGCAGCATCGGAAATTGATGCGTTCCAAGCCCAACGTGATCTGCCCCTCTCGTTTGAATCAAACCTATCCAAGCCACGAGGAACAACTCTTACAGTTGCCATCCGTTTCTGAAGCGCAGGATATGCAGTATAGTGCATATCTTGCACCAATGAAGAAAAGGGATTTCTCATTTCGAATAGATTTCCTAATCTTCTCTGTGGCATATGGATTGCAACTGTTTTTATGAAATAATCCATTTTTCATCAGAGAATAACTATAATAAGGAAAGAGAAAAATGAAAAATAAATACTGGTTTTTTGCAACAGCCGTATTAATCATTGCACTGATTTTCACTCAGTCCCTTCTATCGCAAACTGCGCTGCCACCACCTTCTCGAAATCAAATCAGGTTTATCTCTCAACCGCCCCAATATGGTCAAAAGGGTGTTGCTTATTCCTATACGGCTAAAGCCGTCACTGCAGACTCCACTGCGGTCATCCACTATTTTGCTGGTATTCTCAATCCCATTGGCCTGGAAATTGATTCGATATCAGGTGTTGTCAATTGGATCCCTGCAGCGAAAGGATGGTATACAATTGCCCTGATAGCGAAGTCGAATAAAGGAGCTAGTGCCACCCAATCTTTTATAGTGACAGTAACCGGCGGCAATGGGATTGTGCAAGGAAAAGTGACGGATACATTAGGTAATGGCATTTCTAATATTATTATCGAAGTATTGCAAGCTTTATCCACAGATCCTATTCCTCTCAATACTATTTCTGTCAGTAATGGATTTTATTCGTACGCCGCAAAAACAGATGGTAATGGAAATTATCAAATTTCGCATATTGATCCCGGTACGTATAGGGTACATGCAATATCACCTACGCCCAAGTATCTGAGCGAGTGGTACGACGGTAAGTACAACCCCAGCGATGCAGATAAGATCATTATCCCTGATTCTCCTTCTGTTACTCTTGCCGTTAATTTTAAACTTCGCGGAGGTGTTGCGATATTGCCGCTGATTACTGTATCAGGTCTTGTGACCGATACGAATCTTCTTCCTATAAAAAGTGCAAATATCTTTTTTGTGCGATCCGGATTTGCGTTGAATACTAAAGACGTCGATAACGACTATCGAGAATATTTCGAAATGAATGCTTTGAAGGATGATTGCAGACTCGAAGGAAAATCGCAAAATGTATACAACGCCAAAGTCGATTCGCTCGGCAAGTATTCGCTTCATATTCCCCAGGGATCATACATTGCCTTTGCCAAAGCTCGAGGATATGCAAAGGAATTCTATTTGGAACAATCTGATCTGCTGTCGGCAAATCTGTTAGTGCTACAACATGACAGCGCAGGAATCAACTTCACGCTTACGCCGCTTCCATCGGTTGTTCTTGGTACAATTACAGGAAGCGTGCTCGATTCGCTAAAAGATGTCGGTGTTCCTTCCCGTATTATTGCATTTCGAGATCGATGGACTTCGCATGATAGCTTTAACAGTTTTCGTTCCTACGTTGTTGATACAGATTCCCTTGGTGCATTTACAGTCGATTCATTATTACCAGGATCATACTTTGTGCTTGCAGTGCCATTGGGTAATTATGCTCCTGCTTTCTATTCAACTGATACCGCAAGTACAAAGTGGAAGAAAGCAACCCCAGTGGTCGTTTATGGGGACACTAAAAATGGTATCAATATTTATGTGCACAAGATTCCTTCTTCCATGAACGGGTATGCCAGTATTTCTGGCAATATTCGTTTCTCATCGGGTTCCGCCTCAATGATGGCAGGCGCTCTTGTCTATGCAAATCGGAATGGCGTGGTCTCAGGGTATGCACTCGCGAATGAGAAGGGGAATTACAGTATAGAAGGCCTGGCTCCCGGTACCTATACCGTGACGGTCGATAAACTGGGATATACCGAGACTGCATCAAAAACTGCGACAGTGTCTTACATTACCGCAGGAAGTACCGCAGGAAATCCTGTAAACGCAACTGTCGATCTGTCGATCGATGCAGCGACAGGTGTGACCCAAACTTCAACCATGCAGCCAATGCAATTCATGCTCAAACAAAATTTCCCCAATCCATTCAATCCATCAACAACGATTAACTACGCATTGAATCAATCTGGTATTGTTACGTTGAAAGTGTATAATCTTCTTGGCCAAGAAGTGCGCACATTGGTCAATGGATTCCAAAATGCTGGAAGTTATCATACAACATTCAATGCGCAAGGACTTTCCAGCGGTATCTATTTCTATCGCTTAAAAAATCAAAACAGCATTCAGACTCGAAAAATGATTCTCTTACAATAAATCACATTTTTTTAGTCATCTGGCATTTGAATAGGGTTGTCTCGATCTGAGACAGCCCTATTTCATTTTTTGCAGCGGGGGGAGGGAACTTAACCGAACTCAGTCCAAAATTCGAGACTCCTTCCGAAGATTTTAGATAAATGTGAATAACTCACATCATAAATTCTCCTTAATTGCAGTCCCCCTCAAAAAGGGGTTCGAGTTTTTTTGGGTATTTCGAAAATAAGGCTTCTAAGTTATTCGGTGAATATTCACACAAGAGGATGTTTCATTCCTCATTCAATACATTGGCGAGTTTGGGCGGAGGGCAAAAGTCCAGAGTCGGCTGCCCCGATGTCTCACAGAAAATTTTTAGTAAAAAAGTTTTTCCCCCAGTCAACAGAAACAGCAAAAGCCATGCACCTCTGGAAAATCTCATAACCGAGATCTGGTGGGAGAACACCGCAGGTTGCTTCGTCAGTATTTTCTCTTATAAAAATTCTTTTATCTGAAATATAGGACTGGTATGCTTTGATGAAATGGTCAAAGAGTTCCTCAGGTGGATTTCTCATCTCATCAGCACTTGATGTGTCGATGACAACCTCAATCCCGGTTATATTAAGAAAGCGTTCAGTATACGAGGCTAGTCTCACCATGCTTTCAGGATTATTGCCTGTTATGTGATAGGATGTTTCAGCAACAGGTTTCTCTATTATTGAGATAATTGTCTCTAAAATAATCCACAGGAATAAGGTTTATCTTATCTTCATTCGGAATGAATATCCCGATAGGAAGATGAAGCTTTCCTTCATCATTTATATAAATGCCGCACACTGCTGATTTTATCCCGTTATTATTCTTTATATCCTCGAGATATATATCCCTTATAAGCTGCAGGGACCTGACCGGGTAATACAGCGCATTGAATTTGAGAGATCTCCCTGTAACCGAATACCCGTATACAATTGAGGGACGTACTATTGTATATGGAAGGTCACCCTCCCGGCATCTTCTGGATATTGTGTTCTCGGCATGTGCCTTGCTCTCTTCATAAACATTTATGAAATGTGTTGCATTCACCGCAGCCTTGGGACATTCTATACGGTCGCTCCCTGCCGCATATGCGGAGCTGATAAATTGAAAGCAGCGTGTTTTGCTCTTAAGTGCAAAATTCAGCATCAGATTTTCATTCATCTGAAAAGAAAACTCTTTCTTCATGTATTTCATTATTAAAAGGTTCATATTACGCTTCCCTTGATTCTTTACCCTCCTTTCGTAAAATTTTAATCTTAGCAGATTTCGTCCAGTCTATTGTCAAATATTGGGTTTCCAAAAGAATTAACTACTCTTTCATCCTTTCGGGCGATTACTTCTCAACGCAGTCATCGGTATACTTATTCACGGTTCAGAGAAGGTTTCCATCCTTCATCGATCGAAAGGAACCTTTATACTTGAAAGGAGGGGAAGAGTATGAACAAGAACAATTCCATCGTGGCCATATTGCTAACGGCTCCCTTGATGAGACAGCCGCTGCCAAAAAAAACCTCAACCGTACAAAACCAGAGACATTGGAGCATCATCAATAAATGCAACCCCGACAAGCCACTGATGGGGGATTCCATCACCCCGATGATTCTTGGTAGGCAGTTTACAGCAAGCCCCGTCTTGAGCATTCTCTCGATGATTTTCTGGGGATGGATTTGGGGAATAAAAGGAGTGTTTCTTTCCGTGTTAATATTAATGATAGTGAGCGTTTTGCGCGGAGACATCTCTCCACTTTCATCAGTTGGCACATGTATGGAAGACAAACGTCAGACGTTTGTGTTGTTATGAAAACTCTTCGCTTGAAAAGTATCTGGTTGTTGCTGAAGGATTCTGCAATTGCATGTAATAATGACGGCATCGGGCAGCAAGGTGCTGCACTATCGTTTTTCACTGTAATGTCTCTGTCGCCACTGCTCATTATTGCGATAGTGCTCTCAAGTCTTGGATTCGGTCAGGAGGCAGCGAGCGGCCATCTCGTGTCTCAAATTCGCGGATTGATTGGAATTAAAGGAGCACAGTTTGTTCAAAGCCTGATAGCAAACGCATACAAATCTGGCTCTAATATTCCGGCAGCTATTTTCAGCGTCGTCTTGCTTCTGCTGGGTGCATCGGCGGTGTTCGTACAATTGCGCGTTTCGCTGAATACAATCTGGCGCGTTCAACAAAAACCGATAGGCACTATTCTGGCATTCCTCCGGGTCCGACTTCTCTCGTTTGCCATGATACTGGGAATCGGTTTCCTTCTACTTGTATCTCTTATTCTCAGCGCAGTTCTCGCAGCAATGAGCGATTACCTGAGTAACTTCTTTGCCATCCTGACGGGCGTAGTTAGCCTTCTTGATTTTATAATATCGTTTGTTGGCATCACTATCATGTTCGCACTCATTTTCAAGTTCATTCCAGACGCAACTCTGAAATGGAGGGATGTGTGTGTAGGAGCCGCAGTAACCTCACTATTGTTTTCTATCGGGAAGATTGTCATCGGGTTGTATCTAGGTAGTGGTTTCATAGGTTCAACATTTGGTGCATCGAGTTCGCTTGTCATCTTCATGCTGTGGGTTTTCTATTCTTCACAAATAGTCCTCTTTGGTGCTGAATTCACTCGCTTGTATGCAATGAGATTCGGTTCCGATATTTTTCCGAGCGCGAGTGCAGTTCGTGTCACTAAACGAGAGTTAAAACCAGAGAAACACCAGTAAGCAATGAGTAAGTGAATAATACTATTACATGAACATTGGAAGATCAGGAGGGTGACTTCATGAGTTTGTCAAATCTTCAATATCGTAGCGATTGACGCATTGTTTTAAATAAATAATTCTTATTAATGGAAGGATAAAGTCATGATTTCAGGGAAAGTAATAATAAGTATTGCCGTAGCTGCTGCCGTCGGTGCGGCGTTTGGGGTGTTATATGCTCCGGCAAAAGGCTCCGTGACGAGAAGGAGAATAGTCCGAAGAGGCACAGATTATGCTGAAGATGTAAAGAAAAAGTTCGACGAATACATCGATGCCTTAACTGAAGAATATAGCGCCGTCAAAGAGGGTGCTATGGATTTGGTCGATAAGGGAATAGAGAAAGCCGCCTCAGTCTCGGGGGCAAAACATGCCAAATGAGAAAAGACCGATCAATGCCAGGCAAGTCCAAAACACAGCTCATGGCCGTCGCTGTTCATGGTGATGCCTTTGCCAAAAGGGTGGGAATACCGCATCGGAGGAACATATACCCGACACCTCTTTGATAAAGCATAAGATCAAAACTTACATCCGCTGCGCCATCAAGACTGTGTTATGGATACTCGCCGGCATACTGGGTTTGATCATCCTCGCCGTGGCGGCGCTGCAGTTCTCCATGGTGCAGCACTACATTGCGCAAAAGGCATTGTCATCGATATCGGAAAAGACACATACCCGCATCGAGGTTGGTTCGGTCAACGTAGCTTTCACCAACTCGGTCGTTCTGCATAACATATTCGTTGAAAGCCGCCAGCGGGACACTCTGTTGTTTATTCAGAAGCTGGCAGCGGACGTGAACCTGCTTAGACTTTTCTCGCACGACATCAAGTTGAATAACGTCCGGGTTGACTCGCTCACTGCCCACATCACCCGCACTTTACCGGACAGCAGCTTCAATTTCGATTTTATCATTAACGCACTCAGCCCCGATTCAACTAATGCTGATAGTAATCCCAATACATTTGCAGGACCAGGTTGGAAAATAAGATTGGACGGATTGAGTCTCAACGGCATTCATGGTACATACGATGACGAGGTGAGCGGGTTGAACCTGCGTCTCCAGCTCGGCACTCTGGAGGCCTCGCTCAATAATTTTGATATCGAGAAGAAGCAGTTCCGCGTCGACGAATTATCTCTTGCGAATACTAAAGCGAGTGTCGTACAAACAAAAGAATCACCGCCCGATGAATCACAATCTGCAGATGTCGACTTCGGGGTCGGAACCCTATCGCTGACAAAGGTTTATTTCATTTATGAAAACACCGTAACGAAAGAACGCTATGGCGTTGACCTTGGAAAGTCGACTCTCCTTGCAGAGAAGATCAATCTACCATCGCGCCATATAGCGCTCAAGAAATTTCTGCTCGAAAACACGAACATTGTAGTCGTGCAACCGAAAAAGAAAAAGAACAAAACAGAAAAGTCTGATGCCACTGTTTTGCCCTGGGTTATCAGTCTCGATCACCTGATTCTCAGTGGCAACAGTGCCCAATATGATGTTCAAGGTACGGCCAAAACGAAAGGTTTGGATCCGAATCATCTCCGGCTTGATGGTCTGACAATGCGGGCAGAAAACTTATACTATAGTGAAAACCGCATGACGGCAGACATCACTCATACATCATTTCGGGAGCATTCCGGCCTTGAGTTGCGCGAACTATCGGGCGGATTCATCCTTGACTCCCTGCATGCGCAGCTCACGGACTTTACAGTGGAAACTGCGGCCAGCCACATTCGCCAGGATATTCTTCTCAGCTACTCTTCCGTATCTGCACTCACAAATCTCCCGGGCAGTGTGAACGTGAAGGCGACAATCGGTGATTCTCACCTCGCCATTTCGGATTTGCTTTTTTTCCAGCCTTCTCTTCCGATAAGGAACACACCGGGAGCGTCGATAAGATTCTCTTCCCAACTCTCGGGGAGTGTAGGGAACTTGCGGGTGGAGGCGCTCCGGGTTGCGGCGGGCAATTCCACCACAATTGATCTCACTGGTTCAATCCGCGGATTACCGGAGGCAGAGACGGCGCACTATGATGTGAACCTTCGTCTACTCTCTTCCGGTCGGAATGACATTCAGGCGCTTGTTGTGGATACATTGCTGCCCAAGAATATCGTTTTGCCTGCTTCCATGAAAATGAGCGGAAACTTCAAAGGTACAGCGAAGAATTTCTCCGCTTCATCTATTATCGTGACCAGCATCGGAAGCTTGAAGGGAAATGTGGCATTGAACTCCGGTAAAGGATCCGGCTCAAAAGCCAGTCGATGGAAGACTGATGTCATCGTCGATGAGTTCAATGTCGGTTCGCTTCTTAACGATCCGGAAACATTCGGTCCGGTTTCGTTGAAGGCATCCGCCGCCGGAACGGGATTAAACAAAGATGACATAGAAGCGCAGCTGAATGTAGAAGTGGACAAAGTGGTTTTAAACGGATATCCCTACCGGCGACTCTCTCTTCATGGAACTGCCGGTCCGAAAATGTTCGATGGGAAGGCTGAGATCCAGGATTCCAACCTTGCGTTCATATTCAACGGCACCGTCAATACGAGCGAAGAGAAACCGACTTACAAATTCACACTCGACCTGAAAGGCGCTGACCTGCGCCGGCTCAACTTCACCCCAGATGACATTCGGGTAGCTGGCGTCATAACATCCGATCTTACAGGGCGGGACTTAAACGATATCAATGGCAACATCGATGTGCGTAATGTCGTGATTATCAAAAACCGCAAACGCTATGTCATAGACTCTCTTGTCTGTGCATTGGTAAACAAAGAAAAGCAAACCCATATCAGTCTCGAATCCACAATCTTCGCAGGCCAATTCGACGGCACAATAGTTCCTGGTGATTTGCCGGAAGTATTGAAAGAACATTTTGATCATTATTTCACACTGCAGGGAACGCAGCGTAAGAGGAATCTCAAGGCACAGGCTTTTTCGTTTCACATATCCATCCGCGATCCGTCCACCCTCACGGACGTATTCTTTCCGGAACTCCACCGACTGTCCGCAGGAACCATTGAGGGCAATTACAATAGCGACAAAAAGAACCTGAATATAAATATTGACATCCCAAGGGTTGACTATAACAATTTTAAGATCGATAGCCTTACTGTCAGGGTCACATCTGATGCCGATTTGCTGCAGACAACATTGAAGGTGGGATCAATATCTGATTCGACGTTTCGGGTAACGAATCTTCAATTTACCGGTAAGGCCGGACACGACAGCATTGATGTTGCATTACAGAGTACCCGCAATGATGGTTCGACAAAAATGCTTTTTGCCGGAGTATTCAATAGTGTTCCAGATGGATACAAACTGCGATTCAACAAGGATGGAATCGTGTTTCAAAACCTTCCGTGGAACATTCCTCCTGACAATGAGCTGCTCTTTGGCAAGAACAAGTTTATTGCACATAATGTCATGTTGCGAGGCGCGGGACAATCCCTCTCTCTCCATAGCACTGACGAGAAGAACCAGCGCTCGCCACTGAGGATTGAATTCATCGATTTTGATCTTGCCATATTATCTCAAGTAGTTGAGCGTGAAAGCGGCCTGCTCGGTGGGGTTCTCAATGGGAATATCGTTTTGCAGAATCTGGAAAAACAAATGGCATTCACGTCTGACCTCACAATCAAAGACTTCAGCTTTGGTCAAAAGCTCATCGGTGATGTTGCGTTGCGTGCAAATAATCAAACAGAAAATGTCTACGAAGTAAACTTGAACATTGCTGGTAATGGGAACCAGATTTCCATGCGGGGAAAATACCGGAGTGAAGCGGGCGCAAGCGATCTGGACCTTACATGTGATTTCACGAAAGTGAATCTTGCCAGCATTGAGCCTTTTACTTTCGGCAAAGTACAGCGTCTTTCAGGAACAATGACCGGCGGATTACATATGACGGGTACAACGAAGAAGCCTTCCATCAGCGGGGATTTGAATTTCAACAATACTGCATTCAATCCGGCATTCCTCGATACATACCTGCATCTCAACAATGGCAAAATAGAGATTGACGCTCAAGGAGTCGAATTCAGGTCCTTTGATCTTGTCGATACTCTCGGCAACAAAGCTTCATTGAGTGGTCATTTGTTTACTGAAGATTTCCGCAGTTACAGGTACGATTTGCGATTGCACACTGATAAGTTTCTTGTTTTGAACAAGCCCGCAAATCGTGACGCTCTCTACTATGGCACCATAATCCTCAACAGTGATATTTCCGTAAAAGGAGATCAGAGCAGACCAATAGTCACCATGCAGGCAGAACTGGACAAGGGGACTAATCTCGCATTGGTCCTGCCGGAATCAGAGCTCGCCGTGGAGGAGCGCCGTGGAATTGTAAGATTCGTCGACATTAAAACTCTTCAAAATTCTATTATGTCTCGACGGAACCTCATACCAGACAGAGACACCACGGAAATGAAGCTTTCATCCATGGACCTCACATCAAATATCTTGGTGAACAAGGATTCCAAACTTCGGATATTGATCGACCCCATTGCGGGCGATTCTCTGGTGATCCAGGGAGAAGCGACATTGAGCTTCACCATTGACCCGAGTGGAAAACTCACTCTCACAGGGCGTTACGAAATACTCGGAGGGTCGTACCAACTTTCGTTTGAAAACTTTATCAAGAGAGAATTCGCCATCGCAAAAGGAAGCAGCCTCACATGGTCTGGATCGCCCTATGAAGCTGACGTCGATATTACTGCGATTTACACAGTGAAAGCCGCGGTGCTGGATTTGATTCAGGATCAGCTTGCCGGCATAAGTCAGGAAGAACGTAACAAATACAAGCAGGAGCTTCCCATCCAGGTCTACCTCATGATGAAGGGAAAACTCCTGAAGCCGGATATTCACTTCAAACTCGATCTTCCTCCGGACAAAAGGGGCGTGTTGAGTGGAACTGTTTACGCGAAACTTAATGAGTTGAATGGCCAGGAATCCGAACTCAATAAGCAAGTATTTGCTCTTCTGGTCCTGGGCAGGTTCATCCAGGAAAACCCGCTTACCTCTGCAGGTGGAAACGGGGGGCTTTCCGATTTTGCCCGTTCAAGTGCCAGCCAAATTCTCTCCGCGCAGCTGAACCGTTTGTCTGAACAATATCTTGCAGGCGCGAATCTCAATGTGGGTTTAGACTCATATCAAGATTACTCTACAGGCAATGCCGAAGGACGGACCCAATTAAAACTCGCTCTCTCGAAGCAACTCTTCGATGAACGTGTGACCGTTCAGGTGGGGGGGGATGTGGACCTTGAGGGACGGCGAAGTCAGCAGAATTCGCTCAACAATTTTGCGGGGGATCTCAAAGTGTTGTACAAACTCACTGAGGATGGTCGCTGGCAGTTGCAGGTTTTCAGACAAAACTCATACGAGGGCGCCATTGACGGAGATATCACTAAGACGGGTGTTGGCGTCGTGTTCACGATCGATTACGACAAACTCTTCGGCATCACACTGAAACCGGTTCCAGATAAAGAAAAGAAATAAATGCGAATAGAATTCTCCCTTACTAATTCTCTCGTGCTTGTTGCGGTCGCCGGTATGCTCGCGGTTTTCGCCCTAGGCTGCAGCAACACGGCATATCTCGCTCAAGGTGAAAAGCTGTATACCGGTGCGAATGTGAGCATCGAATCGAAAGAGAGCATCCCGGACAAAAGTGCTCTCGAAAGTCAGTTGGACCTGCTTGCCAAACCGGCGCCGAATGGAAAACTCCTCGGACTTTTCCGCTTTAAGTTATGGCTGTACAACATCGGGATCTTCAAGGAGAGTCTGGGTGAACCTCCGGTATTGCTGCACTCTGTTGTGCCCGATCGGGTTGCCGCAAGAATGCGCACGCTGTTAGAAGGTAAAGGATACTTCCAGCCGGATGTACGCTACACGGTACGTGAAGAGGCAAGCACTGCAGATGTTCAATACGTTGCTACAATCCATTCGCCATACAGAATCAATGGTGTGACTGTTAAGGATAGCAGCACAACACTCCTTAACGCAATTCGTTCCACGATGGGAGAAACATTGCTCGCCGCGGGAGCCCAATACGATATCGTGAAACTCAAACAAGAGCGGGAACGCATTGACGCGGCGCTCAAAGAGAAAGGTTATTTCTATTTCTCTCCCGACTTCATCGTGTTTCAAGCGGATAGTACCGCCGGGATAAAGACGGTCGATCTTTCTCTTCAAGTCAAAAGGGATATCCCCGTCGAGGCAACCCGTGTCTACACGATAGGCAACATCACCATCTACTCCGGTTATTCGCTGAATCGTGACAGTGTCACAATGCCTGCCGGTGATTCTGTGAGCGTTGATGGTTGCAATTACATAGACCTCGACAAGAAGTTTCAACCTGACGTCATTGTTCGTTCGGTTTTCTTTAGAAAGGGAGCCGCATACAGCAGAATCGACCACGATCACACTCTGAACAGGCTCATGAATCTCGGTGTGTTCAAGTTCGTAAATATCCGATTTGTCGAGGCTGATTCAGCAGGCATCCCGCGTTTGGAACCTCATATTTATCTGACGCCAATGCCGATGAAAACCATTCGCTTTGAGTTGAAAGGCGTTTCCCAATCCAACAATCTTGCTGGGCCAGTGTTTGAATCCAGCTTCCGGAACAGAAATCTGTTCGGTGGGGCTGAACTCTTTACACAGAGTTTTGAAGCTGGTGTTCAGGCGCCAATTGGCGGAGGACCATCGGGGGGAAATTCGTATGAGATTGGTACGCGTGGAGAGTTAGATCTGCCAAAGTTTGTTACTCCGTTCAGACTCGAAAACGTATCAAGCCTCTTCCCGCCAAAGACGCGTATGGTGCTTGGATTGAGTTTGCTCCATCGGCTGCTCTACTATCAGCTATTCTCGGTGGATGCTTCATTTGGTTACATCTGGAAGGAATCCATCAACACGGAACACAACCTCAGCCCGCTCTCGATTACGTTTGCCCATCTGACAAATACAACGCAGAAATTCGACGATTTGTTAAGCACCAATCCATTTTTGAAAAAGAGTTTTGATGAACAGTTTATCATCGGACAGATTTATTCCTTCACCTACAATGACCAGCTTGAGAAGGATCATAAAAACCACCTGTACTTCAAAGGAAGTGTAGACCTTTCGGGGAACCTGCTGCAGCTTGTGCAATCACTGTTTATCAAGCACCCTGCAACACCCGATAATCCTTATAAATTCTTCGGGACGACATATTCACAGTACTATAAATTCGATATCGATGTGCGGAAGTACTACAATTCCAGCGATCAAACAGCGTCACTTGCGAGTAGGTTGATCGTAGGAATAGGGATCCCGTATGGCAACTCCGCGACGATGCCCTACGTGAAGCAGTTTTATATCGGGGGAAGCAACAGCGTACGGGCCTTCGCCGCAGGCGGTCTCGGTCCCGGTACGTACAGAATCCCTGATAGCGTTGCTGCAAACTCGTTCATTGACCAGGCAGGTGATATCAAGCTTGAAGCGAATACCGAGTATCGGTTTCCCATTATCAGTATCGTCAGGGGCGCACTGTTCGTCGATGCGGGCAATATCTGGTTGCTGCGGGAAGACCCGGGGCGCCCCGGTGCTAAGTTCTCGGGAACTACATTCCTCGATGAGATAGCGGTTGGAACAGGTTTCGGCTTGCGGCTTGATCTCTCCTTTTTCATTCTTCGATGTGACCTTGCGTTTCCGCTCCGAGTCCCATCCCTGCCTACCACTGAGCGATGGGTTATCTCGAAGATCAATTTCGGCGATCCGTTGTGGAGAAAGAACAACCTTGCGTTGAATATTGCAATTGGATATCCATTTTGAGCCGCGTAAGTGGGCGTTGGATCATATGGAGTAATTGGAATTGCTAAATGAAATGACGCACGTCTTTTTGAGAGCAGTTTGTAAAAAATTTATGAATCAGATAAGCTAGAGTTAAAAATCACAGGAAAAGAAAATCTCAACTAAGCTTGAATATCTTTTTGCACGTACATGTCATGCTGTTTGCTGAAGCTTGACGTTGCAGGTTCAAGTCGGGGTCATAAAAAGAAAGCCGATTCTGGAATGAATCGGCCTTTTGTAGTAGCGGGGGGACGGAACCTAACCGAACTCAGTCCAGAATTCGATGTTCCTTTCAATGATTTTCAATAAAAACCAAAAAAGCGTGGATGTAAAGTGATGCGTAAAGAGGGGTTTGGAAAAAAACAATTAAATTGGACACTACTGCTTAGATGCTTTGTTCTAGAAACGGTTACATTTTGAATTTTTTGTGTCCCATGTATACATTTTTATTTTATTGCCCCTTGGGGAATGGGAGAAAAACCCTCGACTTTAGGCGAAAACTTTAGTATGCTTGCGGCACAGAACACTATCGCAAGTCGAGTCAAACAGTCTATGATATTAAGTATCACCTGGTATGGATCACAAAATACTGCAAGCCAGTCTTGCAAGGTGAGATTGCAACACGAGCACGCGAATTGATCAGAGAGATATGTCGAAGTTACGATGTCGAGATCATCAAAGGGCATCTTTCCAAAGATTATGTTCATCTGATGGTATCGGTTCCGCCGCACGTATTGGTCAATCAGTTGGTACAGTATCTCAAAGGGAAGAGTTCTCGCAAGATGAAGATGGATTTTAAAATGCTGATTCGAACGTTCTGAGGAAGCCACAAATGAGCACGAGGATACTTTGTTGCAGCGTCGGGCAATATAACCGATGCTTTTGTTGTAGATTAAACCATGCCTCAAGATCTAAACAAGTTTAATACTGGTAACGATAATGCATACGAGAAGTATCTGCTGACTACATTTGGTTCTGGAGTGATAAGTGTGGCGCTGATCCCTACTGCGAGGATTACATGAAATATGCCGGCTCTTTAGAAGAACATATTTTCTTTTCCGGCAGAAACGAAAAAAATGTTACACATTTGTGGAAGAAAATATACCAAGCATTTCAAAAGTCAGATACATGGACGACAGATGACGATTAGAGGGAGTGTAAGTAATTGAAGTCAAATAGCCGGTAAATGGTTGTTGGCGAGGAATAAACAAGCATCCGTGGAAGTAATCATACGTATACTTTTTAGTGTCTTTATGGTGCAGCTCGGAAACAACAATAATTTGGATATGGACCTTTATTATTGCATGCATTGACATTCAGAAATTCTAAATTTCAGGAAATATCCAAACGAGTCAAACTTATTCCAATAATTTTGTTTGCAGTGAGCTATTTGTAAAATTCCTGCACACTTGTAAATCTCCTAATTGCATCTTAGATTGCTACCAATAATAGCATCATGGGAAGAAATCGTCTTATGCATAAGAGATATTTACTTGTTTTAGCAATCCTTATTGTCCCAATATTTATTGGTATAGGATGGCTTACTACAATTCTTGGTGTGTTTCATAAGGAAGAAAAAAATCAGCCCGTCAAGTTGTACTACGCTGATAATATTTCTCCATCACATCAGTTCGCCATTGACGAGTTTAATCGCCTGCATATGGGAAAGATTGAAGTGATTCCCGTCAATCTACCGTTTTCTAAATTCAGCACGAACGAACGGAAAGAATTGCTTACACGTTCACTTCGCAGCAAGAGCGAAAAACTCGATATCTTTGCTGTCGATTTGATTTGGGTCCCGCGTTTTGCAAAATGGAGTGAACCGCTGGATTCCTACTTTTCCATGGATGAGAAACAACGTTTATTGAAAGATGCTCTGAAGTCATGTATATTTGAAGGAGCACTTGTGGCTATGCCGATGTACTTAGATGTTGGCCTTTTGTATTATCGACGTGATATTATTCGAAAATTGCCGGATGCAGATGCTGTTGAGAAGCGACTCCAGAAGTCGATGACCTGGGAAGAAATGGCACAATTGCGCAAGCGATTGACTTTTATGAATAGACCATTCTATCTTTTCCCAGCAAAAGATTATGAGGGATTGGTATGCAATTACCTCGAATTAGCAGTTGGTTATGATCCGGATTTTTTAAAATCGAACAAGTTCCATTTTCTTTCTCCATCGGCAGTGAAACCTCTTCAAATGATGGTTGACTTTGTGAATGATGGGACTACCCCTCATGAGGTTACGGATTTCGATGAATTCTTGTGCAATAAATACATGCTCGATCACGATGGTGTTTTTGTACGCAGCTGGCCTGATTTTGTCCAAAATTTACGTTCTTCGTATTCAGATCCATCTAAACTCGAATACATTGCCAAAGCACCTCTTCCTCATTTCAAAGGAAGACCATCAACCTCTGTATTCGGCGGTTGGAATTTGATGATATCAAAATCTTCCACAAAGAAAAATGAAGCCATTGAATTCATTCGGTTCTTTCAAAGCGAAGCAATTCAACGAATGATATTTGAACGAATGGGATATTTGCCGGCTATCAATTCTGTCTATGAGGACAGTGTATTCCTGAGTACTCATAATGAATTGCCATTTTTCCATCGATTACTCCGTCGTGGATTTCATCGACCTGCCCTTGTCGAATATACAAAGGTTTCAGATATAATTTCTCATTTTGCACATCTCGCGATCAAGCGAGAAATTTCTGTCGATCAGGCTCTGGCCCGTATTGATGAACTTGTTCGTTCAAACGAAGTGCTGATCAAATGAAAAGAGTGGAGCAGAAAAATCCTCGACGGTTTCGGGACAGATATCATAAATATCGGATTGAAATCCGCCACATCACAGTCATTGCCCTGGTACTGATTGTTTTCCAGTTCATTGTTCTCTTCATGAATCAAAATTCTCTCCGGAAAGTATTTGTCAAATCCCAACAATGGTATCAGCAGGATGCCGCTGAACGTATTGCCAATCTGACCACTACTTCCATTGAAATGCTTTTAGAATCGAAGGGTTCGAATGCAAAACTTTCTGACAGCGAAGAACGGAAAATCATTCAGGATTTTAACATCATTTTTAGCCAGCAATTGTTAGACAAAAACGTTCAAAGTGTATCCATCCTTATTCCACACGGGAACGCAATCATTGCAATCGATGATGGTAAACAATTGTATGACTATTTGTTTGGAGAGACGAAAAGGATTCAAAGTTCGGATAGCATACATGCCGAGGCAATTCGATTGTTCCAATCGGTACAGGATACACTTCGCAAAATAGAGCAAACCTACACTGTCGTGGAGCGGGAACAGATATTTCATGTCTTTATTCCGTTCGTTCCGCGGGGAGAATTTGTCGGTGCGGTATACATGAAGACTATTCCTGATCTGACATTTCTTACTGAGGAAATGTCGAAGAACTATAGTCAGACAGCATTGGTTTATTCTGCTCTCATCATTGTAGGATTACTTGCGATGTTCTATATCTCGACACGGACGCTTACCGAGCGGAACGAGGTGCAGCGGTTGTTATTTGAAGAACAGAAATTGCACTTGGCAGAGCAAATCAATCATCAAAAAGAAATGCTTTTTACCAAGAGAATTTATCATACCCATCATAAGGCTGAAAAAATTGTCGGGTTTATTAAAGAGGATCTGCGAAGTTTAACGACTGAAAACATCGGCATCATAAAGAACCGCATCGGCAAATACGCTAGCTTCATTGCTCGGGTGATCTATGATATGAAATGGTATGATCCGCCTATCCAAACAATTCGAAGCCCGCTGTTTAGTACGAACGTGAATGAGGGTATTCAATTTATTGTGGAAAACATTTTTCAGCGAGTGTCGGATAACCGACCGACAACGAAGTTTAAACTCCAGCTTGATCCCTTGATGCCTGAAGTTGCCATCAATGAATATGTTATTTGGGAAGTGCTCGAACCAATTATCCAAAACAGTGTGGACCATGCTGGAGTAGAGAATAAAGTTGTCACCATTAAAACAGAATACAATCCTACGCTGAGGCAATCGATAATCACGATTGCGGATAATGGAACAGGAATTCGCCCAGATCTTTTGGAAAGTGATGGGAATGGTATCAAGAAAATATTCCAAGAACAAGTAACCTCCGGCACCCTAGCGGGCAAAGAACACTCTGGATATGGTTGTTATATTGCGTATGAACTTGCGACACAACGCTTCGGTTGGAAGATCGATGCAGAAAACCTTCCAGCTGGAGGATGTAAATTTGTCTTTATTGCACCGCATTAAGAAGATAAGAAAAGAGACATTATGCCAACTGATGAACGTATACAAGTCTTACTCATTGAGGATGAAGAGTTTGATGTTCGCCGAGTACGAAATACACTCAAACCATTCGAGCATCAAATTGAAATTCGCGAGGTTGTGTCGAATGGTGATTCGGCTTTAGAACTACTTGCGCAACACAATGAGCAATATGATGTAGTGATTATGGACCTCCAGATTGCCGGCGGTACGATGGGGGAAGCGCTGATAAGGGCAATTAAACGAATAGCACCTTCACATCAAATCATCGTTATTACAAAGATGACTGTCAATATCACAGACTTTGATTTCGCGAACCGCATTCTTCAGGCAGGGGCATTTTGGTACTGTACAAAGTATCCTATTGATATTGAAGATTATATTTATCAACCAACCGACTTCATCTTGAGTATCTTCAACGCGTATCAAAGGAAAAGGTTAGAGAGTGAAAAGTCGCGGTCAGAAAAGAAGCTGCTGCGTAATGTCGAAGGTATGCTCTCTCGCACAAAAATCCTCGGAGTTTCAGAACAAATCCAAAAGATTCGAGCACAAATCAAACAGTTAGCAGTGACCGATGCGACTGTGCTGATTTCTGGCCCATCAGGTACAGGTAAAGAGCTGGTTGCGATCAATATTCATTATGAAAGTAAAAGAAGATTAGAAAATTTTGTTACCATTAATTGCGGCAGTATTCCGGATGAATTGATAGAAAGCGAATTGTTCGGTTACGAGAAAGGTGCATTCACAGGGGCAAATGCAAACAAAAGAGGGCTTTTTGAACAAGCCAATCATGGCACAATCTTTCTTGATGAAGTCGCAGAACTTCCTCTTATTGCACAGGTTAAATTGTTGAGGGTCATCCAGGATGGTGAGATTGAAAAGATTGGGAGAACAGGAGAGAAAGTTAAAGTGGATGTACGGATTCTTGCTGCAACGAACAAAGTGTTACAACAAGAAATTGCTGCCGGGAAGTTTCGTGAAGACCTCTTCTATCGTTTACATGTTGTCCCTCTCTATGCACCTCCTCTCAAAGAGAGACCGGAGGATATTCTGGTTCTCTGGGAACACTTCATGCGTCAAATGAGCATCGATATGATCAAACCGACTCCTACCACGGAAGAAACTGCTTTTGATGTCTTGAAAAGATATGATTGGCCCGGTAATGTTAGAGAAGTCCAGAATGTTGTTCAAAGACTTCTTCTTCGAGAAGAAAGCATCATTACTCCGGAAATTATTAAGGAAGTATTGTCTCTTCATCCATCATCTCATCAATATACCGATAGTAATGCGGTATTCTTTCAGGATTCTGAAAATGCTCCTTCGTTGCGAGAGATGGAAGACCTTTTCAGAAAAAAATACTTCACATTTATCCGTAAGAATTCTTCGTCTGATGCAGAAGCGGCCCGAAAACTCGGTCTCGCTCCCCCGAATTTTCATAGGATGTGCAAAGAACTTGGATTGAAAAGTTGATCCACATGTTTTTTACTCAGAGGTATTTCGCTCTCCAATAGTTAGTTTTCTCTTAATGTCCCTTCTTCAGTGTCAATTATCATAGTTGATAATACTGCCATTATTAACATAATAATTCCTCTAAAATTTAATATTGACTCCAGTAGGAAATAGCTGATTTTTGTGTGGTACAGATGTTGTTCAAATGACCAAGAGCGTTTTTAGGGGAAGAGGGCTGTTTAAAATTTTTAACAAGGATTACAACAGCAGCACCTGTTGCACGAAGTAATAATAGATAGATTCAACTTAGTAATTAATTGTTTCCGTAAGTGGGCAATAATAGAATTTGAAAAATTTAGCATGGATTGGAAAAGAAAACTAAGCAATAAAGCATCTTTAAGCAGAAAAAGGATGGCTTCGTATAGCAAATATTTATACTGCATATTTATTGTCTAGTGGGTACTATTGCAATCTGGTAGAGAACAAAAAGGAATTTATCAAAGGAGAAAGTCTATGGTATCGGGTCAGTACCGAATTCTTATCTATTTTGCCTTACTTTTTGCACTGACGGTAAATATTGTTTTAGCGGGGACGACAGGAAAAATAGCTGGCAGAGTTGTGGACAAAGAAACTCGTGAACCGCTTATCGGCCTTAATGTCATTGTTAAGGGAACATCTCTAGGCGCGGCCACAGATATTGATGGGTACTATGCAATTCTATCTGTTCCGCCTGGTATCCATACTATTATAACGAGTATGGTTGGTTATTCTATAGTCACTGTGAATGGAATACGTGTTCTTATAGATCAAACTGCAACTGTTAACGTTGAAATGGAGACTCAAGCAATTGAATCAGGAGTTGTTGAAGTCGTTGCCGAAAGACACGTCGTTAAAAAGGATGTATCCTCCAGTATCAGTGCGATACAGCCGGAGGAATTGCAAATTCTTCCCGTAACTTCGATTAATGATATGGTGGGCTTGCAAGCAGGAGTGGAAGATGGTTTTGTAATTAGAGGCGGCAACACAAGCGATATGCTTCTTAATGTAGATGGTGCAACTCAACGTGATCCCAGAAACAATAAACCTATTTCTAATATTGCCTTAAGTTCTATTCAGGAAGTTTCGATAGAAAAAGGAGGTTTTGCCGCAGAGTATGGACAGGCGCGCTCCGGCGTTGTAAATATTGTCCAAAAGGAAGGGGATATTTCACATTATTCTGGTTCTTTAAATGTAAAGTACAGTCCTCCACAACAGAAATATTTTGGAATGTCTGTGTATGATCCTAATTCGATGTGGAACAAACCTTATATGGACCCTGCGGTATGCTGGACTGGTACTGATAACGGGGCATGGAGTATATATAAACAGAATCAATATCCTAAGTTTGCTGGCTGGAACGTTATTTCTCAACAACTATTATCAGATAACGATCCTACGAATGACTTATCACCTGCCGCATGTCAACGTCTATATGAGTACCAACATAGAAGAAGTCCTGATACGAAGGCACCCGATTATAATATTGACGGTAGTATTGGCGGCCCTGTACCAATCATTGGTGAGGATTTGGGCAATCTTCGGTTCTTTACAAGTTTTATTATGAACAGAGAAATGCTTCTTATTCCTCTCAGCCGTCCGGATTATGAGGATTATAACTGGTCAATTAAGCTGAATTCAGATATAAGCAAGAAAGCAAAACTATTGCTAAATGCCTCCGTAGGTAAATCCTATAATGTCGCTATTAACGCTACTGATAATGGATATTACAATCAGTCTTGGAATCAACAGGCTCCGGGGACTTATCCATTTTGGAATCCGACAGATTATCTGCGAACACCGGATCAAATAGCCGGCATGACGTATGAACAAAGGTCGAGCAGGATATATGATGATTCTTGGTATTGTCCGGCAGATGTCACTGATTTCAATGTAGGTGCAAAACTCACTTCTATGTTAAGTATATCGACGTATTACGAAATAAGTATACAAGATCAATATCGTAGCTATCTAACGGGCCCTATTGCTGCAAGGGATACTGCCAAAAATTATGAATTAGTTCCGGGGTATTTTGTAGATGAAGCACCTTTCGGATATAGTCCTCAGCTTCTATCAGGTATTGGAGATGCATCTTTATTCTTTGGCGGTCACAGCGCTACTGCGCGTGATTCCAGCAAGCTTAATACATTGACAATTAAGGGAGATATAACGAGTCAATATACTAAAGAACATATGTTTAAAGCAGGGATTGAATTTTCATATTTCGATCTTAAAATGAATTATGGTACGGTGAATCCGGTTTACAGTGATGTGGATTGGGTGAAACAGCATTACAATCCTTACCGTATCTCTGCGTATGTACAGGATAAAATAGAAGCATACGGATTTGTCGCCAATCTCGGTGTAAGAATGGACATGAGCAATCCAAATACTGATTGGGTTATAATAGATCCTTTTAGTCCAGCCGGTCAAGCCTTTTACTCCTCTGCTTATAGTGATACTATTCAATATGCGGAAACACGTGTTAAGCCTCAGGTTTCTTTCAGTCCTCGATTAGGTATTTCGCATCCGATTACAGAAAATTCAAAGTTGTATTTTAATTATGGACACTTTCAAGAGATGCCTGCCTATGATGAAATTTTCAGAATAGGTCGTGGAGCAGCCCACGATATGCGCAATTATGGTGATGCGAGTATGGTACAAGCTAAGACAGTCTCTTATGAACTAGGTTTTGATCAGTCTCTTTTTGATACCTACTTGATTCAAATCGCAGCTTTTTATAATGATATTTCAGATCAGCAGGCATTTACATATTATACGAGTGATCAGAAAAGTATTGCTTACTATGCAGCTAATAACAATAGCTATTCGGATATTCGAGGACTTGAGTTAACTCTCAGAAAAACTTCCGGTGATTGGGTAATGGGTTTTATTAATTACACATATCAAGTGGCAACGTTAGGTCAATTTGGCGAAGTAACTGTTGCTGATAATCCAGCCCAACAATTAATAAACGACAACAATCAGACGAATCCGTTATATTTGCTCGCTCGACAAAAACCGGTTCCCCAACCTCGCGCTAATGCAAGTATTACGGTCTTAACGCCGAAAAATTTTGGCCCTCATTTCCTAGGTGATCCTCTGGGTGATTGGTCTCTTAATATCGTAGCAAACTGGAAAGCCGGTCAATGGCTTACATATAATCCGCAGCTAGCCACCGCTATCCAAAATAACGTTCAGGTTACAGATTATTTCAATGTAAACATTCGCCTCAATAAAACTTTCTCTTTCAAAAATTTTTCAGTAACGGTATTCATGGAGACGAACAACTTATTGAATGCGAAGAGGTTGTCGGGAGAAAGCTTCTATGATGCGACCGACTTCAATTCTTATATGGGATCGCTGCATTTGCCTCAAAGCCCTGCATATAATAATATCAATATCCCTGGCAATGATCGGGTAGGGGCATATTGTACAGATGGCGTATATGCTCCGATTCTTTTTAGCGGAAACATAAACGGAATCAATACACAATCATCTTCTTTCGATCCTACTGTTATTTATTATGATAGTCCAACTGGTAGATATATGAACTATATCAATGGCAGTTGGTCTGTGGTAGAGCATATCAAGATGCAAAAGATTTTAGATAATAAGGAATATATTGACATGCCGAACAACAGTTCGTTTGATTTTCTGAATCCAAGACAATTTTACTATGGCATTAATCTATCGTTTAATTTATAAATAAAGAACGCTGATAATAAAGGGTACTATTCATATGATTAAAAAATATCTGGCAAAAGCTCTCATAGTAATTTCGCTGTACGGTGCATATGGAATAATTACTACCCGGCAATTACAAGCGCAGGTTTTTGGACCGCAGGTCATCAAATGGTTATGGGTAAGTGATTTAAGACAGTATTTTTCCAGTGCCGGTTCCGAAGGTGAATACGGCAGAAGGGGAAGGGGTCCTTATTTAAATACCGATCAGTGTGATGGATTACGCTGGCCTGCACAATATCCGTCTACGGATCATAATGTGGGAAAAGCATTATGGATTGGTACAACGAATTTTACGGATCCAACAAATGGTATAACATATCCCAAAAAAGTAATTAGTTTGGGATCAAAAGCACTGTATGTCGGTTCTGCTTCCTATCCAGTGGATTTTAAATTGATTGGCCGTTCTGCTACGCCTACGGTTATTGTAGATGGTAATAAAGCCAGTGATCTTGATCAGAATGATCTTACTCAACCTACTTTAGCGACGGATCTAAATGCAGCTATAGGGGGAACCGCAAATAAAGATCAAATTGTTCAGAATTTACCGGTGGATCGAATGATCTACAATAGTGTGAATACACCGATAGGTATTACAATCTATAGAAAAGTACTCGCCTCTACGCAGCAGTACCATAATAATTATTACATCTACGAATATGTCTTTAAGAATACGGGTTTGAGCGATAATACCGGAGGGCAAATCACGCCGGCAAAAAAACTGACCGGTGTGGTATTTGATTTCAGATATCGTTTAGCTGATAATGAGGGTTATGCTGGGGGATGGGGATTTGCCACTATCAATTATGGACACGCCGAAATCAATGATGGAATAGGATATGATGCGGCTCACACACTTCCTGCTCCTAATAATAATATTCGTGCGAACTTTGCATATTATGGACCCCATGCTTCTGCGAGAACGCCATCGGATGATATTGGGGGGCCAGATTTCGTGGATGGACACATTCTCGGTGGTGTCGGATTTGTAGGTGAAATGGTATTGCATGCAGATACAGCCCCCGGTGATACAAACAATGATCTTACCCAGCCATTCACGACAACATTTTATGGTACGGATGACCCCATTGAAAGTATCAGTCCTTCAAGTCCGTTTAATGCAAGTGTCATGACAGTGCAATATCAATCAATGACATCCGGGCATGATGCAAAAACTCATGCCGAACAACTTGGAGAAGATGCAAACGGATGGCCCACAGCGTTTGCCAATACGTGGACTGGAAGGGGTGTAGCTACAGGCGGGTATGGCAACCAGCAGGGATTCGGGCCATATACACTTGCACCAGGCGATAGTATCCGGATTGTTATTGCCGAGGCAGTTGCTGGAATAAATCGAGCACAGAACGTGGAAGTAGCAAAGAATTGGTTTACTTGGTATCAAAATGGAGAAACCGGCACTACACCTCTTGCTCTACCTCAGGGATTTACTTACAATGGATCCCCCATGACAACAACAACAGATGGAAATATATATAAAAATTCATGGGTGTTTTCAGGAAAGGATTCGTTGTTCCAAACATTTCGGCGTGCACAAGCAAACTACAATAGTCATTACAACATTCCTCAGCCGCCTCCGCCACCGGATCAATTTACAGTGACATCGGGCGGTGATAGAATTATGTTGCAATGGTCTAAAAGCGCAGAAAACTGGCCTAATTTTGATGGGTATCGACTGTATCGTGCAAAGACTAACACCGCTACGCCATTCGAGTTGATATTTTCTTGTAATAAGAGCAATGTAACGAATTCCTATGATGATAAATCAGCACAACGAGGATTTAACTACTTTTATTATATCCAAACCAAGGATAATGGGACAATAAACGATATTGAACCAGGTGTGCCTTTGGTAAGCAGCATGTACTATACGATGACCAATGCGTCTGCTTCATTGCAACGTCCAGCTACAAATAGCCTTTCAAATATTCGAGTAGTCCCTAATCCGTATAATATCAGAGCAAAATCGCTTCAATTCGGCACCGATAAATCGGTAGAAAACCGGCTTGCCTTTTTCGGATTACCGAAGAAATGTGTGATTAAAATATTTACTGAAACGGGTGATTTGATTCAAACAATTAATCATATCAATGGAAGTGGTGACGAAACATGGAATTCAAAGACTTCTTCCGATCAACTTGTAGTGAGTGGGTTATATATTGCATATTTCGAAGTTTCAGAAGATATCTATGACGATATCAGTAATCAATTGATTTTAAGGAAGGGTGATAATATCTTCCGGAAATTTATTATTATCAGATAATTAAAATTATTTGGAGAACAAAATGTATCCTCATTATCAAAATAGTTATGTTCCCTATATTTTCTTATTTCTGGTGGGTGCAATATTTTTGGCATGCATTGGGTGTAATAGTTCATTGCCAACTGACTTTAAAGCTAAAAATTTTACTCCATCGGATATTGATGCAAAGGCAGGTAATTTATTAACGAGTGATACTCTAAATGATGCTCAAGGTTTTACAGACTCTTATCAATATGTTCCAATTGACGCATCAGGCCTACCGATCAGTTTAAGCAGTTCGAATCCTCCTACTACTGTTAATTATCGATCTCTTCCTGTTACCTGGTCCATGGTTCGATCTCAGACTCTTAGAAGTTTTACGACATTGACAGATACTACTGATAATCAGATTATTTCGAGTTATGATTCTTTGTCTAACCGATATATGTTTGACTCATTGACCAATGTCCTTCCGGAACTTCATCAAGATTCGTTAATATTTATAACCTATCCAACCAACACGAATGTAAGTTATGCGGTATTGAAATCTGCGCAAGCGAAGGATGTATATTTATATACGAGCCTGCTTTATTATTATAAAGCCGCAACCACAACCTCTAATTTTAATGATTATGTTTCTGTTGAGCTTGTGAAAAGAGATACCTCGATTGTAAGTCCTTCGGCAACGATATCAACAGAATCAGCATATAATTCCAGTGAAAGAATCTTGTCGGCTGCAAACAAAATAACAATTGTACCAGTTATTAGCGCACGCTATACTATTCATCTCGATCAAGGGAGTGTTTACCTGGTGCGGTTCACATTAACTAATCCGTCGCAAATAAGTAATCCTTTAAAACCACCAGCAGCAAAGTTTGCATTACCGAGCATAGCCAATCAATTTAAAGTCGTCATTTTATCGTACTAGCAGGTGTGTATTCTAAACAGGAGAATAAGAAGGTGAAACGATTAATAATAACATACTTAACAGTGATTATGATAATCGGATTGTCTGTATCTCTATCTTATAGCCAGCAAGTTAAGTTAGCACAGACCGGTTTTAATTTTCTCGCCATATCATCTGATGCAAGAGCTGGCGCTATGGGTGATGCTGTGAACTCGCTCTTCGGTTATTCGGGGGCATTAACTCATAATCCGGCCACTATGGCTGAAATGCAAAATTTGTTCACTGCTAATGTGAGCGTTAATAACTGGATAGCAGATATTAAATATTTATCTTGTAGCGTTCTAATATCCCCTTGGTCTGGAGATTATGGTGTTATTGGTCTGAGTTTTCAATCTGTCGATTATGGCGATGTGTTGGGAACAATGGTGTGGAATAATAGCCAGGGGTATATTGACACCGGTACTATGGACCCAACTGCAATGGCGATAGGGATCGGGTATGCGAAAATGATATCTGATCGTTTTGGTGTTGGCGCTCAAGTTCGATTTGCCTATCAATCGTTGGGAAAAAGTGCAGTGCCCACTGCTGCGAACACGGTAGTTACCAAACAGAACGTAGCAAGCGCGGTTGCGTATGACTTCGGTACAAATTTTAAAACAGGTATCAAAAGTATTACTTTTGGAATGTCAGTAAGGAATTTTTCAAATGATGTTACCTACGAAGAAGAAAGTTTTCAGCTTCCGTTATTATTTACTGTCGGTATATCGGCAAATCTTTTTGATTTCTGCGATTTGAAGGGGCCGAAACAATCTTTGATTCTCTCTTGCGATGTTACCCATCCCATGTCTCATCCGGAACAAATAAAAATAGGTATAGAATATCAATTTATGAATTTAATTGCTTTACGGGGCGGGTATATTTCCGGGGACGATGAAGATGGAGTTACTTATGGTTTAGGCGTTTCATCTTCCGGTTTGGGTATATCTTCCGCCAATTTTCAAATCGATTATTCCTATACACCTTTTGGGGTGTTTAATAATGTCCAAAGATTTACAGTATCTTTCTCAATGTAAAACAAGAATGGTATCACTATGAAAAGAAAAGATATAATTTATTTTATTTTCGGTATTTCTATTCTCGCGCTTGTTGTCCTGAGTGCATGCAACGATTTTAAGACTCCTCCAACAATGTGGGATCCCAATAAATCTTATCCAACCGGAGCTGTTATTACAAGTGTATTACCAGTAAATTCTGCTATTGCTGGAGTGAGAGAGATTGCACTCATAGGAAAATTTTCCAGTAATCTTGATTCGAATTGGATTTATTTCGGATCAGAACAAGCGATCATAAAACATTTATCAACTGCTGCCGATACTTTGGTTGTCTATAGGCCGGCCATTTCCGGAGCATTCACTATTGATGCAACCGTTCTTAAAGCAGATTCTATTGGTAAGTTTTCATATAATTTGGAATCTCCAATAAGATCATCCGACATCAGCGCCATAGCAGGAACCTATCTTGTGATGGAAGCAGGCAAGGGTGATACAATGTGGATAGCGAGCAAAGGTTATATCAATATGTTATTGCCTAATGGAACTGATTTGATTCCATATAAAGATACCTCTTATCTAAAAGCAAAAATAGGTAAAACGGCTACAGATTTTGCGCAAAATTTTTCTGACATGAAATTTGGGCCCCATGGATTCTTGTATGCTACATTCAACACAACTGCGTCCAATATACTCTATCAACTTCATCCTGATAGTGCTACACCTGTAGTCTACGCAAGGTTCACTGCAAGCAACAGTACTTCGAAATTTGATTTTAATAGCAATGGAGATCTTTATACTGGTAAAAGTATTGGGTTGTTTTTAGTAAAACCAGGATCAACACCGGTTGCTGTTGGCGACTATACTGGTATTACATTCGTAGAAATTCGTGTAATTAATGGTTACGTCTATGCAGCTAATACGACAAGCTTATTCAGAAGTCAAATCAATCCTGACGGTACTGTTGGAAGTAAACAACCGGTCGTCAATATAGCAGCTGATACAAATTTAACAGGTTGCACCATAAGCTCTTTTAATCTTGCCTCGGACGGTACAGTTTTCTTATCTCTTCTTGGTAACGCAAACTATTCGTTATATATACTGGAGAACGGCTCCCTTTCACCCTATTACTACCTATCCAATATTTTGCCTACAGGGATTGATCAACTTATTTGGGGTGGGGATAGATATTTATATCTAAGCAGAGGAAAGACAGGAACATCTGCAGCAACTCGATTATATAGAATGGGAATGGCAAAAGAAGATAATACACCGTTGCATGGTGCTCCATATCTTGGTCGGAGTCTCTAATATCGCAGTGTTGTATAATAAATTTTCAAAATATGTAATGTACCATAATTAAAGTTATTCACTATTTATCGTTAAGAACATTTTTGCATGAAATGGAGGTGAAGAGGAAAAAAGCTGGAAGATGTAAGTAAGGAGTAAGTATGTAGAGTCAATAGTTCACTATTCATTATATAAACAAAGTGAAGGAGACAAACATCATGAGGTTAAGCAAAGTTCTACTTTTTGTTATTTCCTTAGTCTTGGTTGTCGGTACTACTCAGGCAAAAGTGATTCATGGCGGCAAAGTAGCTGGCGACACGGTATTGGTGATTCAGAAGACAAGTATCGCACCCGTGCTTTCTCGCGGCAAGATTTCCCCAATTTGGGATCTCGTAGATGCTACGCCTATGGAATACGCCCTAGGTACTCATAAGTTAGCCGACTGGTCAGATTGTTCTGCCTGGGTCAAGTTGATGTATGACGACAATAACATATACGGACTGTACTACGTCCAGGACGACGTTATTGATAGCACCATTAATGGACAAAGTTATCAATGGGACGGATGCGAGTTTTTCATTGATGCAAACAACACACATGCAACTGGAAGTTCACTCGTTCTTCCCGCGCACCAGTATAATTTGCACCTCCCTAATAATATCATCGCCGATGAGGCAGCGGAAGGTCACGGTCTTCAGTATACATGGTTCATAGATACGGCTGCAATAAACGGCAGTAAAGGTCCTTCCGGCTATTTTGTGCAATTCCAGTTTCCATTGGATAGCTTAGGCTTTACCACTCCAGTAGCAGGCGGCACGAAAGCCAGTATACAATTCCAAATAGATGACAACGATCTCACCAGTGACCTTGAGGTCCACGTTTTAAACTGGTGGAACTCGCGAGGAAATACAGATTGGTATGAGACATTACATTGGGGCAATGCTGTCTTCAGTAGTGACCCTGCAATTGATACTAAATATGTATTCTTGAAGACATCAACAGCGCCAGTTGTTGATGGTGATAAAGATGCCATTTATGACAAAGCGAACCAGCTTACGTCGCGTTATATCTATTCAGGTGGAATTCTAACCAACGCCAATCCATCAGACCTAAGTTGGAGATTCTATGGATTGTACGATGATCACAAAATCTATGGTTTCTTTACGGTTTATGACGACGTTGTTGATTACACCATTAATGGACAAAGTTATCAATGGGACGGCGTGGAGTTTTTCGTTGATGCAAACAACACACATGCAACTGGAAGTTCACTCGCTCTTCCCGCGCACCAGTATAATTTGCACCTCCCTAATGTTATCGCCGACGATGAGGCAGCGGAAGGTCACGGTCTTCAGTATGATTGGAAAGTTACGAATCCTGCTGTTGCTCCGAACGATTCCGTTTTCAGCTCCATACCTGGCTATACAGTAGAATTCTCATTTCCATTGGATAGCTTAGGCTTTACTAGTCCAGTGATATTGGGTACCGTGTTCAGTATGCAACTGCAAGTGGATGACAACGATCTCACTGCGGCTTTAGAAGTACACACTTCAAACTGGTGGAACTCGGCAGGAAATGTGGATTGGTATGAGACATTACAGTGGGGCGATGCCAAGTTTGGTTCAGCGATTGTTACAGGCGTTAAAGGAAACCCTGGACAGACCATCCGCAGCTTCGAGTTGGCGCAGAACTACCCGAATCCATTTAATCCATCTACAGAAATTTCTTTCACACTTGCGAAAAGTGAGAAAGTAAAGCTCGCAGTTTATAATTTATTAGGGAAAGAAGTTGCAGTATTAGTAAATGGAACGAGGAATGCTGGAGCTCAGACCGTTACTTTTGATGCAAAAAATCTTTCGAGTGGTGTTTATTTCTATAAATTAGAAACTGGAAGCACAGTGTTAGCAAAGAAGATGATGTTGATTAAATAACATCAAAGTAAAATCAAGGAAAGCGTCTGTGGCAGACCTTGCACAGGCGCTTTTTTTTGTCAATTTGAAACACTTTGTAGCCCTTGGAGTTATGCAAAATGAATCTACATATCGTTGATATCGGAATTATCCTTTTATATTTAACTTCTACAATATTTATTGGATTTTATATTTCTAAAAAAGCTACCAAGGATATGAATAGTTACTTCCTTGGAGGCAACCGTATCCCTTGGTGGGTTCTTGGCATTTCTGATGCTTCGGGTATGTTTGATATTTCCGGTACGATGCTTTTAGTCTATTGGCTTTCTGTGTATGGAATGAAAAGCATTTGGATACCTTGGATATGGCCGGTGTTTAATCAAATATTTTTAATGGTCTATTTATCTCCTTGGCTGCGAAGATCAAATGTGATGACAGGTGCAGAATGGATGAAAACACGTTTTGGGACGGGGAGGGGCGCTACACTTTCCCATATCGTAGTAGTGATATTTGCACTTATTAGTGTTATTGGATTTCTCTCTTATGGGTTTAAAGGAATTGGAAAATTTGCTGTTGCATTTCTGCCTGCCTTGGTAAGCAATCCGGAAACATTGGCTCACTACCCTCAAATAAATGCAAATCTTTATGCTCTTATACTCATGGGTATAACAACATTGTATGTTGTGAAAGGGGGGATGATGAGCGTCGTTGCAACGGAAGTTGTTCAATATTGCATTCTTTCAATTTCTGCGGTTGCAATCGGTATTATTGCAATGGTTCATGTTTCTCCGGGCATGATCAATAGTGTTGTACCGGAAGGCTGGAAAAGCATGGCGTTTGGTATGAACTTGAATCTGGATTGGTCGACAGTGCATTCAAGTCTTGCCACAAAAGTAGTCGCATTTAATCAGTGGATTAAAACAGACGGCTATTCTGTTTTCGGATTATTTTTTGGAATGATGCTCTTTAAAGGGTTCTTTGTTGCCGCCGCGGGTCCTGCGCCTAATTATGATATGCAGCGGATTCTCTCTACTCGAAGTCCGAAAGAAGCAGCAAAAATGAATTCCATGGTTAGTGTTGTCCTTAATCCAACTCGTTATTTTATGGTCGCAGGTATAACCGTACTTGCTCTGACAAATTTTGATACACTGTATAAAAGCTCAATAACTACTCCCGATTTTGAAGGAATTCTATCTGAAGTTCTCGTCCATTATGTCCCCGTTGGCTTACTGGGTTTGCTCATGGCTGGTTTCATAGCGGCATTTATGAGTAATTTTGCAGCGACAGTAAATGCTGCACCTGCATATATTGTGAATGATATATATAAGCGTTACATCAATCCTCATGCAGACCCCAAAAAATATGTCAGGATGAGCTACATCGCATCTGTTGCTGTTGTCGTTGTTGGAATTACAACCGGATTCTTTGTTGAATCAATTAATCAGGCCGCACTTTGGATTGTTGCTTCATTATGGGGCGGCTATACAGCAGCCAACGTATTAAAATGGTACTGGTGGCGTTTCAACGGATATGGATATTTTTGGGGAATGGTTTCAGGTATTGCGACTTCGTTAGTTCTGCTTTTACTGAATAATTTGGGTTTCATTCCATTCTTAAATCATTGGCCTTTGTCCGATAATCCAAGTATGAATTCTTTCCCCTTTATCTTCCTCAATTCTATCATTGGATGTTTTGTTGCTACCTTCTTAACGAAACCCGAAAGCGATGAAGTGCTCATGAAGTTCTATCACAATGTTCGTCCTTGGGGTTTCTGGAAACCGATCTATGAAAAAGTTGTGAAAATTGATCCGGGGTTTGTAGCGAATAAAAATTTCAAACGTGATATGTCAAATATCTTCGTTGGAATTATATGGCAGATAACACTCATGGCTACTCCGGTATTTTTAGTGCTTCGAGATTTCAATTCGTTCATGATCTGTATCGGTGTGTTGGCACTGACTTCACTTGTATTAAAGTTCAATTGGTGGGACAAACTTGAATCCTCATATGGTGAACAAAAAACTAAATTCATATTTCCAGTGTTAGAGAATGGAATTCCAGTAGCAGAGGAAAAAAAATATCAGAAAAAGGACACAATGTTAGAAGTATGATCGTGAAGAAAGATACTCCGGTTTTTAAACACCGGGGTAATCTTATATCGTACTATTGTCAGCAAGCATCCACTTCTTACAGAGGGCATCTCCTGAACCTTCAGAAAGAAAGAATATTTTCCCCTTGTCCATTTTTCCCATTCCTTAGCGAATCATAAAATCGCCAGGATTTCTTTCAATAGTGTGTTGAAAGAATAATTCAAATTAAGTGTTGCAAACGAAAGTACTAAAGGCGTCAAAGTTTTTGCGGATTTCCTCAAAATAATCCATCTTGTAGGTATATCAAAGCATAAGGAGCAGCAGTGTCCAATTTACAACTATAATGTTCAACCAGGAGAAGTTATTCAAAACCAAGAGAAGTAAAAAAATGGATATGAGAAATAAATATCACAACACCAAGAAACATCACCTGCTGATAATGATAGTAGCAGTCATTATGTCCTTACCCGGTAGGAGCAATGCCCAGTTTTATTTGGATACGACGGCGGCAATTGAGGCGAGGGTAGATTCCCTTCTTAGCCAAATGACATTGGATGAAAAAATCGGTCAAATGATACAAATGGAATTTCATGATCTTCCTTCAAATTCCGATATTCAAACCTACTATCTCGGGTCGCTTCTTGCCTATGCCGATAATGGACCCGCGGGAAGAACGCCGCAGGCTTGGGCAGATCTCTACGACACGCTCCAATCTTATGCTTTGCAAACTCGCTTAAAAATTCCTCTGATTTTTGCCATTGATGCAGTTCACGGCATTGGTGCCGTGTATGGTGCTACCATTTTTCCTCACAATATCGGTTTGGGATGTACACGAAATCCTCAACTCGTCGATACAGCAGAACAGATCACGGCAAAGGAGATGTCTGCAACGGGAATTGACTGGGCATTGGGACCTGTAGTCGCAGTGGCGAGAGATGAAAGATGGGGCCGTACCTATGAATCATTTGGAGAAGATCCTAACCTGGTCAAAGAGATGGCTGGACCGGCAGTGCATGGTTTTCAGGGCGATACATTAGCCAAAAATGTAAACATCCTTGCCTGTGCAAAACATTTTATCGGAGATGGAGGAACAATAGGCGGAGTGACTAATGGGAACACTGTATGTGATGAGCAGTCGTTACGAGCAATTCATTTACCGGGATATATCTCAGCTATAGAACAAAAGGTCGGTTCTATCATGGTGGCTCAAAACCAATGGAATGGTATACATTGTCACGGGAATCCCTATCTTTTGACAACGCTCTTAAAAGGAGAGCTCGGATTCAAGGGCATTGTTATTTCAGATGCGAATAGCTTTATGTATGCTGGCGATCCAACTGTTCCATTCCCGTCTATCATATTATACGGAGCTGCAATTAAACATTCCATTAATGCAGGCGTCGATATGGCAATGATGTCTAACTATTCCGGTTTTAATCATCGCACATACCTTGACACTCTTAAGACTCTGATAAGCCATGGAGATGTTACTATTGAACGTATCGATGACGCCGTGAAAAGAATTCTCACACAAAAGTTTCGACTGGGTCTTTTTGAACATCCTTATGCTGACAGGTCTCTTTTAAGTCAAGTAGGTTCACAGGCACACAGGCAAGTAGCCAGGGAATGTGTTCGACAGTCAATGGTTGTCTTGAAAAAGAAAGACGGCGTTCTGCCCATTTCAAAAAACATCAAACGAATTCATCTTGCAGGACGTCATGCAGATAATATGGGATATCAATGCGGCGGTTGGACCATGAGCTGGCGGGGATCAAGCGGGTACATTACTCCCGGCACAACCATTAAAGAAGCTATTCAACAAGCAGCGACGAACACAAAAGTTACATATTCGGAAGATGGGTTTGGTGCAGATAGTGCCGATATTGGTATAGCTGTTGTTGGAGAATTGCCTTATGCTGAATTTTATGGAGATGGAAATGTAACTCTCGATCCGACAGATATTGAAACCGTTCGAAATTTAAAGAGTTTTGGCATTCCTGTGGTAGTCATTCTTATCTCTGGGCGCCCTCTCATTCTTGATCCCATTCTTCATCAATGTGATGCACTCATTGCAGCCTGGCTGCCTGGCACAGAAGGCGAAGGAATTACCGATGTGCTCTTTGGAGATTATCCGCCTGTTGGACGTCTCTCTCAAACATGGCCGAGAGCTGTTTCTCAAATTCCGATCAACATTGGAGATGCGGTATACAATCCTCTCTTCAAATATGGAGATGGCATTACTTCCTTGAATGATTCACAGGCAGGTTCTTCTCCCGAAGTGTATTCGGCAAGTGTCATCACAGACCAGTATATGGAGATTTCTTTTAATAAGAAGATGGCTGCTCCACCGAATGCTCTAGCGGGATTTTCAGTAATTGCCAATGGGAGTACTCCTGTCAACGTTACTGGTTTGAGTCTTCAGAGTTTTGACTCGACTACATTCATTTTAACCTTAGAGGATAGTATTAGAAAAACGAACACCTATACAATTTCTTATACTCCTGGAGAAATCCATTCCTATGATGGGGGACAATTAGCTGCCTTTGAAAACGCTCCGGTATATGACATCTTAAATGATTATTCTTACTTTCATAATATTCCGAAAAAAATCGAGGCAGAAGAATGTTTTTTCCGCCAAGGTTTAGATATATCGGGATGCTCCGATGCTGGAGCAGGGCAATGTCTTACAGGTATCAAGAATGGATATTGTGCCGACTACTATGTTAACGTTTCTCAATCCGGTAAATATATATTGGTATATCGTGTATCAAGTACCGCGGACACCGGACAAATTCAATTAATGACAAATGGTAATGTCGTGTCGACTTTAAATTTGCCAATGACTGGATCATGGGATACCTGGCAGAGCTTCTCGACCAGTGTCGAGCTTTCTGAAGGTCCCCAATTTATAAGAATGTATGCTTTACATGGAGGATTTCGATTGAATTGGATGCAATTTTCTTTGAGTACAGGCGTTGAAGAACATGCCTCCGCTCCGCAAAGATTTCAATTGTTCCCAAACTACCCCAATCCGTTTAATCCTTCAACAACAATCAAATATCAAGTTCCCAAAACCAGCCTAGTCACTCTTAGAGTATTTGATATTCTAGGACGAGAAATAGCTTTCTTGGTGAATGAAGAAAAACCAGCAGGAACTTATAACATACAATGGGACGCATCCACCAGGTCAAGTGGTGTGTATTTTTATCGCTTACATGCTGGGAGTTTTATAGAGACGAAGAAGATGATCTTGTTGAAATAATGTGGTCTCATTCTAGATGACCGCCTGTTACTAGCAGGTGCAGTCAGGTGGGTTGTTGTTTCGTTATGAGAGAAAATGTTATTGCGAGAATATGAGCAATAAAATAAGGAATTAATCGTATGATATTGCAAAAAATATTTGTATCACTTCGCATATTGCTTCTTATCATCACACTCACCAACTTGACCAGCACATCCGTATTCTCCAATGATACAGTAAGTGTTGAAAAGCATGGTCAGCTTCGCGTTGCAGGGAATAAGATAGTAGATCAAAATGACAATCCCGTTGCATTGCATGGAATGAGTCTGTTCTGGAGTCAATGGATGGGGAAGTATTATAATTATGATTGTGTGCAATGGCTGCGCGATGATTGGAATTGTACCGTTGTACGGGCGGCATGTGGTATCAATGGTTTTACAGATGGGTATCTTGTCGACCCACAAGCTGAACTTGCGAAAGTTAAAACAGTAATAGATGCATGTATCGATTTAGGTATTTATGTAATTGTTGACTGGCATGACGATAACGCGGAAAACCACCGTTCTCAATCAATTTCTTTCTTTGAAGAAATTGCTCGCGAATACGGCAGCGTACCTAATCTCATCTATGAAATATATAATGAACCGAAACAAGTATCATGGAGCACTGTCGTCAAACCCTATGCAGATTCTGTGATTCATCACATACGTGCTATTGATCCAGATAATCTTATCATCGTTGGTACGCCGACCTGGTCGCAGGATGCTGACATAGCTTCTTATGATCCTCTTCCATACCAGAACATTGCTTATGCTCTCCATTTTTATGCGGCGACACCAGCTCATCAACAGCCATTAAGAAACAAAGCGACGACCGCGCTCAATAATGGAATCGCATTATTCGTTACAGAATGGGGTACGTGTGAATCGAGTGGAACCGGAGTACTTGATTCCGTTGAAGTTGGATATTGGTCGAAGTTTATGAACGATAACATGCTGAGCTGGTGCAATTGGGCAATTGATGATAAAGTGGAAACATCGGCTGCGTTAATACCCGGCGCCAATGCGACAGGCGGCTGGTCGGAATCCGATCTCACGAAATCCGGTGTTATTGTAAGAAAAATGATACTCGCTTGGCAAGATCCAACCTTCACGAGTGTGGCACCAGCGAAAGAATTGCCAATGAATTATGAATTGCGCCAAAACTATCCTAATCCGTTTAATCCCTCGACAATCATCAGCTACTCATTGCCCGAAGAAGCCAAAGTGAAAATTGATATATACAATCTATTGGGCCAAAAAGTGGCTGTCTTAGTTGATCGAATTGAAGTTGCAGGCAATCACTCGATTACATGGAATGCTCACAACTATTCCAGTGGAACATATTTCTATAGGATAATAGCCAAGAGGGAAAGGACATTCGAGAAAACACAGAAGTTGGTGCTCATACGATAGAGCTTGAGTGTCCTTCAATACAAACAAAAAAGGAATATTAATGAGCTACGGATATTTTGATGACAACCAAAAAGAGTATGTGATAACTCGTCCCGATACACCCTTACCTTGGATCAATTACTTAGGCACCAGCGATTTCTTTGGAATCATTTCCAACACGGCAGGAGGATATTGCTTTTACCAAGACGCAAAACTTCGCCGTTTAACACGATACCGGTATAATAATATTCCAATGGATAGCAATGGTCGATACCTCTATATTAAAGATGGAGATACAGTCTGGAATCCAATGTGGAAACCTATGCGCGTTCCGCTTGATCACTACGAATGTCGTCATGGTTTGGGATATACGAAGATAACCGGACAAAAAAATGAGCTGGAGGTCTCTACATTATTTTTTATTCCTTTGGATTCCAGAAATGAAATCTGGCATGTGCAGGTAACAAATCGTTCAAAGGTTCCGAAGAAAATCCGGCTGTGGAGTTTTGCTGAATGGTGTCTCTGGGATGCTCTTGATGATATGACCAACTTCCAAAGAAATTATTCTACCGGACAGGTTGAGGTTGAACATGGAACTATCTTTCATATTACAGAATACAGAGAACGAAGAAATCATTATGCATATTTTTCTTCGAGCGAGGCTGTCTCCGGTTACGACAGCAGCCGTGATGCATTTGTAGGCGTGCATCAGGGATTGGATGCACCACAAGCCGTATTGCAGGGGAGTTGTAAAAATAGTATTGCATATGGATGGCTGCCTATCGGTGTTCATCAAATCGACCTGGAACTGAAACCAGGTGAAACAAAAAGTATCAATTTCTTATTAGGGTACGCAGAAAACCCGCCTGAAAAGAAATTTCTCGAAACTGGAAAAATCAGAAAAGATGAATTCGAAGAAGTAAAATCGAAATACTCCAAGACATCGGATGTGCTGTCAGCTTTTCAAACGCACAAAGAATATTGGGAAAATTTGTTTTCATCGTATCGGGTTGATGCACCTGACACGATCGTAAACCGGATGGCAAATATCTGGAACCAATATCAATGTATGGTTACCTTTAACATGTCGCGCTCAACATCTCTCTATGAATCCGGAATTGGCAGAGGGATGGGATATCGCGACAGCAATCAAGATATACTAGGATTCGTGCACATCTTACCTGCCAGAGCACGTCAGCGGATATTGGATTTAGCAGGAACTCAGCTTTCCGATGGCACTTGTTTTCATCAATATCAGCCGCTCACAAAAAAAGGAAATGCTGACATCGGTGGTGGATTTAATGATGATCCTCTCTGGTTGATTCTCTCGGTTGCGGCTTATCTGAAGGAGACGGGAGATTACAGCATCCTAAAAGAAAAAGCCGGTTTTGCCGATGTTCAGAATTCGAAATCAACGTTGCTTGATCATCTCACTATCTCATTACAGTATACGTTAAATCACCGAGGACCGCATGGTTTGCCGCTCATTGGCCATGCTGACTGGAATGACTGCCTGAATCTGAATTGTTTCTCCACGACACCGGGCGAAAGTTTTCAATTAGCAGGACATATCGAAAATGATAAAGTCGCAGAATCAGTCATGATCGCCGGTTTGTTTTGTAAAGCTTGTGATGAGATGGCGAAAATTCTGGAAAATACAGGAAAACCCGAGCACGCCGAAGATTACCTGAAGCAAGCTGAGAATATGAGGAAGACGATTTATGAGCATGGGTGGGATGGTGAGTGGTTTCTCAGGGCTTATGATTCTTACAGTAGAAAACTTGGTTCATCAAAAAATGAAGAAGGCAAAATATTTATTGAAAGCCAGGGCTGGTGCATTTTGGGCGGCGCTGGATTAGAAAATGGTTACGCGAAAAAAGCATTAGACAGTGTCCGGAAATATTTAGCGACATCGAATGGAATTGTCTTGCAGCAACCAGCTTTCCAAAAATATTATGTGCACTTAGGTGAAGTAAGTTCCTATCCGCCTGGATATAAGGAAAATGCCGGTATCTTTACGCATAATAATACTTGGATACAAATTGCTGAGACCATGATTGGCAGGGGAGATCAGGCCATGGAATATTACAAGAGCATTTGCCCTCCGACCAAAGAAGATCAAATAGATATTTACCGTTCCGAGCCTTATGTATATAGTCAAATGACTGCCGGCAAAGATGCCCCTACCCCAGGTGAAGGCAAAAATTCTTGGCTCACGGGTACGGTGGCTTGGTCTTTCGTAGCTCTTTCTCAGTATATTCTCGGCGTACATCCGGATTACAACGGGTTAATTATTGATCCTTGCATCCCAAGTTCATGGAAAAAGTACACTGTGGTTCGAAAGTTTAGAAACAGTATTTATAATATTACTGTCAATAATCCAAAGAACGTTTGTAAAGGCGTGAAGAGTCTGAGTCTCGATGGAAAATTATTGAGCGGTAACAGCATCCCAGATTTGAATGATGGGAAAATTCATACGGTAGAAGTTGATCTCGGTTAAATGAATGGCAAGAATAAGAAGGCGGGTAGTTAAGAGTGTGCATTGTGATGAAAAGCACGAATTTGAGTCAGGAATCGAACCACATTGAATTTGGTGACTTCTATCAGAAAGCAGTGACGATTCTTTAAGGAGAAATAGAGTATATTAATTTTTAGAAGATAAAGTAATTCTTTTCAAAGACCCTGATTAGCGAAAGGTTTATTTAAATGAAACTGAAACAGATACTCTACAACCTTTTATTTCCTCTCATCGGATTCGGAGCACTCATTTGGTTTCTTATCCGCGTAATTCCTAAACCAAGCCGTGCTACATATCCTTGTATGCGAGCAGCTTATCCTGTGACATTTACCTTTTTTGCATATTTGGCAGGGATTGGCTTATCATCTTTGGCTTTTATACGAGCAAAAAAATGGTACGGCAAAAAGAACTATATCATTACATCAATATGTATTGACGTTGGATAACTGATTCAGGTTTTCATACATGATGTCTGTTTTATCCGAACTAGCATGGTCAATCTCTAGAAATCACTATTTCAAGAAGGAGCCCTATAATGGAAAATGATAAAAACGATATTCCTGAAAGAAAACTATTTTCAAGACGAAATTTCTTAGGTTCACTTGGAGTAGGCACGGCGGGTTTGTTAATCAGTCCCTATTTGAAATCCGGAAGTCTTTTCGCTTCCGACTTATTCGGTGCGTCATCATTGGCACAAGTGGCTATTACATCGGTCACAGGATACGATAGAACTGTTATTCAACAAAAAGTCCAGTATGTACTCGATCAAATCGGCGGAATCACAGACTTATTTTCAGCTGGGAAAAAAGTAGGAATAAAAATAAATCTCACAGGAGGCTCAGGGAACGCGAATAATCCGAAATTGCAAGGAGTTCCTATCACAGAATGTATGTGGACCCACCCTGAAGTGTTACGCGCAGTGGGCGAGTCGATCCGTGCTTGTGGAGTCAATGGAAGCGATATTTACATCCTCGAGGCTTTGGGAGACGCGGCTTCGTATAATAATTTCGGATATTTGGATGTACAGAATTACTTGGAAGCTCAAATGATCGATTTGAACAACCCAGGACCGTCCTTGGACTTTGTGACAAAGCAAGTAGGCTCCAACAAATTTTACTGGGATTCGTTCTATTTGAATCAAATTCTCACCGATATCGATGTCTATGTCTCTATCCCCAAGATGAAGCAGCACGAAGAGGGCAGTCTGACGTGCTCTCTCAAGAATCAAATTGGCATTACACCCATGAGTAAATATATTACTCAAACCATTGGGTATAGAAGAGAACAACTGCACACGAAAGGTTCAGCATCAAATACTCAACTACCGTGTTCTATTTGCGATTTGAATCTTGCGCGTCCGGTTCATCTTGCTGTTGTCGATGGAATAAAAAACGCAACTGGCGGCGAGGGAGCATGGAATGCTTTGTTTCAACCTTCGGAAAGTAATGTCTTGCTGGCAGGAAAAGATCCCGTTGCCACAGACACTATAGCCGCACATCTTATGGGTCTGGATCCCATGGCAACAACATTGATACGTCCGGGCGGCGACGAAAACGATAATTACCTCGATATGCTTCATACAAAAGGCATCGGGACGAATCAAATGAATGATATCGAGCTTGTAGGCGACGGCGCCTTTTTGGTATCTGTGAATAAGAATATCGATGGCAGAATGCCAAAAGATTTTCAGTTGTATCAAAATTATCCGAATCCATTTAATCCAACGACAATGATTCGTTATCAAGTTCCGGCGAACAACGATGTCACATTGAAAGTATTTGATATGCGCGGCAGGGAAATCGAAACGATTGTGCATGCAAGACAGAATGCCGGCTCATACACTGTAAGGTTCAATGCGTCGGGATTGTCAAGCGGAACATATTTCTATACATTACAAGCCGGGTCTTTATCCAGAGTCAAGGAAATGCTGCTGCTGAAATAGTTTCATTGAAGCAGCTTTTGAGCTGCCAGGGGGACGAACGTACAGGTTCAAAGGATGCTTTTAATAAATTAATTTTTCTTGATACAGCAAGGAGAAATTACAGCAGGAATTATTTTTGGAATTAGATAGAATGTAATTCATTCACGGTGGAAAGTATACCTACATGAAATTGAAGGAACAGTACCATCGACTCCTTATTATTTGTATATCACTATTATTTCTTCTGTATGGCAAAGCCCATTCTCAACATGGTCTAGTTCAAGATGATCCGGTTCTGGCTCCTAACGCTGTTGTTGCTCCTACTATCGATGGAATAGGAGATGACGCTTGCTGGCAGTATGTTCCATGGCAGAGCATTGATCAGGTATGGATTCCCTATGGTGATGCAATGGTGGATTCTGCAGATTATTATGGCAGATATAAAGTGGTATGGTCTTCGACTGCTAATCTATTATATTTTCTGATGGAAGTTACAGACGATGTGTTTGTAGATGGTTATCCCAACGGAGGTGGTGCTATTTACGACAACGACATCTCGGAAGTCTTTATTGATGAAAACAAATCCGGCGGGCTGCATATATTTGACGGCAAAGGCAGTGACACACTTCAGTTTGGAACCAATGCCGAGAATGCCTTTTCCTATCATATGTATGCTGCTCTTCCAGCAGCAGGTCAAGTTACAAAACAAGTTTATGTCGACGATCTGGCTGGGACAAGTTGGGGCGACTCTTGGCGTCCTGACTACACTTCCCATTTCCCTGAATTCGCTTTGCGTGTGACCGGACATACGGCTGTCCGGGAGTTTTCATTGATCGTGTATAACGATACATATGATAATAACAACAAGGATGCTTCCAGATCGCAATTGGTGGTTGGTAAAGAGATGGGACTTTCAGTCGCTTACTGCGACAATGATGATCCAAATGAAAACCCAAAAGTGCGGGATAATATGTTCGGTTCGGTTTGGGAACCATCACCAGGAAACTTGCATTGGCAGAACGCAGATTATTATGGTAGTGTTAAGCTGGTTGCTGCTATCCCTTCCAGTGTCGAAAGCGGACATACCATTCAAATCAACCCTATAAGACTTTATCCAAATCCGGCGTCGTCTAATTCGCAATTACAGTTGGATAATTCATATCGGGGCGAGGTTTCGATTCGATTGTTCAACCTTCTGGGCCAGGAAGTATTTCGGACAATGGGTTCCAAAGCGGACCGACTGTTCACTCAATCACTTGTCTTGAATCGGTTGCCTTCAGGTTTTTACTTCATTCAAACGCGAATGGGAAAATCTATCTTCTGTGAAAAACTCATCATCACTCAAACGAAGTAGAGATGTTTCCGGAGAGTCTGGCCGGGTAATGATTCGTAAACGATCCTGACGAAAAGATTGGAATAAAATATTGCAAAACATAATGAAAAGAAGAAGTTTGAAATATTTTGCGGTGCCGGTGTCTCCGTTGGATGATGTATTTTTGGCAGAATGAGTGATATTTATATTCCGCAATCCTATTTAAATAAAAAGTTTCTTAATTACATAATTGGGAAAATAAAAAGCATATGAAAAGAATACATGGGTATAGTTGTATTGTTCTCTCATTCTGTCTGCTAAGTCTTCAGATGCAATCGCAGACTAAACCTCCTGTACAGAATCGGTTTGTTCTTAATGTCGATTATAGCCGGTTTTGGCAAAACGATTCTACAATGTATGTGGAAATATCAACCGCAGTCTATCCGAGTCTTACTGTTCTCAAGCAAGACTCCTCGGGATATCATGGGAAAATCGATTTGATTATTTTAATTCAGGATACATCAAGCGGAGTATTTGTTCACACCGGTCGGTTTAACATTCCAATGAATCTTGTCGATTCTACTTCTCTTGCTAGAACAACTTCGATGGTCAATAATACGACCTATGCTTTAGGATGTGGCTCATATAAAGTTTCTGTACTCGGTATTGATGTCTTCGATCGATTACGACGAGATAGTTCATTGTTTTGGATCGATATTATGAAGAGACCCAACACGGTTGCTCTTAGTGATATCGAGTTATGCTCAAGTATCACCGAATCCTCAGATCAAAAAGATATCTTCTATAAAAATACATATCGAGTCATCCCTAATCCGAATTGTGTTTATGGCTCAACGACTTCTCCTCTTGTGTTCACATATATGGAATTTTATAATCTGAAAACGGGAATGACTTATGCAATCAGAGCACAAATTGTGGATTTGAAAGGTGACGTTAAAAAGCAACGTACTCATCTGCGTCGATTCTCAATGCCCAATGTCGTGGATGTAACATCGTTGAATGTTACTTCGATTAGTTCCGGAAAATATAACTATGAAGTTATCCTTTCCGATACGCTTGGCAACGAGATTGCCAAATCACAACGGCCGATTTATCTCTACAATCCCAATGTTCAATCAGCGCAAGCGACAATTCTTTCAGAAGGAAGCGCTGTGTATGCCGGGTTTTCTTTTGAGGAGCTTGCTGAGGAGTTTCGAATTGCAAAATATGTAACACAATCTGAGGATACCAAGGCATTCGATAAGTTAACGACAGTAGAAGCGCGTCAGGAGTTTTTACAAAATTTTTGGACAAGAGTTGAGAAAGAAGAGCTCGGACGTTTAAATCTTACAAGATCAGTCTATCTGCAAAGAGTGCAGACGGCCAATCAACGCTATAAGACATACGCCAAGGAAGGGTGGCGCACAGATCAAGGCCGTGTACTTGTCCTCTATGGAGAACCTGATGAGATAGAAAGATTTAACAACTCGACAGATAGCAAGCCGTACGAAATCTGGAATTATCATCAAATAGAAGGCGGTGTTGAATTCGTCTTTATTGATCTTACAGGGTTTAATGAATATCTCCTTGTTCATTCTACGAAACGTGGTGAAATACAGGATGCATCATGGGAACAATTATTAAAACGTAGCAACTGATAAGGTAATTCACGACAGCAAATTATTTTGAAGAAGGAAGATTGACTACGGATGTCCTGGTTGATTACCTCTTCGTTTGATTGCATTACTAGTTGTACCACCGATGAAGAACATAGGAAGAAGTGGAATTATCATGGCTGATAATGAAGCTATTATCAGCATAATAATCATTTCAAAGTTTTATAATGACTTGAATGGAAAAAGCCAATTTCATTGTATGGTACAGATGTTGTGCAAATTTTACCGAGGGACAATTGTTTCAAAGCTTCATTCGTAGGCAGGTGTACGTTCAAAAATCTATGTTTTTGTCTGAATACGTTGGTACTGCATTGCGTCTTAATCATATGAAGCACAGGGGGACTGTACGTTCTATTTATAGATTTGCAAGTAGAAAAGAAATTCAGGGGTAACCGTACTGATACATCTTGTATCGGTAACATTGTCTCATTGAAGAGTAGAAGCCGGGTCCATTTAATGTATTTTAGGAAGTATTGCACTGGCAATTCCTTGAAGAATTATTATTCAATAATTGAATTACCTTACTTCAGTGTTTTTCTTTCAGGCAATTGTCCAATCCGAGAACAGTTTGATTCGGTTTCAGTATTTAATTTAGTCGCGAATGTATGATGTTATTTTGGAAAAAGAGCAATATGGTACGGACTGAAATAACTCTTGGTGTTGATATTGGCGGTACTAACACGGTCTTTGGTTATGTTGATCAAAAAGGGAGATGCCTTGCAAGTGCAACTATTCCAACTAATGCACATCAATCAGCTGAGTTGTTTTTTGAACGGCTCCATGAAAGTGCTGAGGAACTTCTTGGGACCATTGATGAAAAGTGTAAGTTGGTCGGAATTGGCATCGGTGCACCAAACGCAAATTATTACACTGGAACAATCGAACATCCACCCAATTTAAGTTGGGAGTATGTTAATGTTTTAGCTGAAATGGATAAGTATTACAATGTACCTGTAGCAACAACAAATGATGCAAATGCTGTAGCACTTGGTGAAATGTTATTTGGCATTGCCCAAGGCATGAAAGATTTCATTGTTATCACGTTAGGTACCGGACTTGGTAGTGGTATAGTAGCGAATGGCGAATTGATTTATGGTGCGGATGGTAATGCCGGAGAGATAGGGCATACTGTGGTAGATCCGAATGGACGGGAATGTGGCTGTGGTCGTCGGGGTTGTCTTGAGACATATGCCTCTGCTACTGGAATATGTCGGACGGTACAAGAGCTCATATGTAATACTAAAGAGCCAAGCGATCTTCGCTGTATTAGTCCTGAGCATCTGACATCCAAGATGATCTATGATGCAGCACAACGTGGTGATCGCCTGGCATTGGAAGCATTCGATTATACAGGAAAAATTCTCGGTATGAAACTCGCTGAATCTGTGGCGCATTTGAGTCCCGAGGCTATCATTTTCTTTGGAGGCCTTGCTGCCGCAGGTGATCTTATTTTTAAATCTGCAAAACAATCAATGGAGGAACATTTGCTTGGCATTTTCAAGAATAAAGTGAGACTGCTTCCTTCAGGATTAACTGAGGGTAATACGGCAGTCCTTGGGGCAAGTGCGTTGATTTGGAATGACCTAAAAAAAGGAAGACAGCGCCCACTATCGAAAAAAGTTATCAACGAATGATTTCTCAAGATATTTTTTTAGCTCAGTTTGATTTTTTGTCCGATACGAATAATCACCTACATTTTAAAGACTCTCTGATGCTTTTTGGATTACGAGGAAGCAGGATACAGCAAAATAAATGTGGCGCGTTTAAGAAACACTCCGCTTGGAATCTAATTCCTTCTCGTCCTATAAAAATGAAAACGCCCGGACAAACCGGCGTTCTTTTTGCTTATACAGCGGACATGCTGCTTGCTAAAGCTTGACGTTGTAGGTTCAACTCGGGGTCCTGAAAAAAAGAGGCCGAATCTTTTCAGAATCGGCCTTTCGTGTAGCGGGGGAGGGATTCGAACCCACGACCTGCGGATTATGATTCCGACGCTCTAACCAGCTGAGCTACCCCGCCGTATGAATGACGAATTAAGAATGAAGATTTTAGATTTTTAAAGAACACTGTAATATAACCGGCTGCCTGCCCGCCGAAGTCCCGAAGGGACGTTGGAGGGAGCTACCCCGCCGTATGAATGAAGATTTAAAGATTTTAGATTTAAGATTTAAAAGAACACGTTAAAATTTCAAATTTGTATATCGACTTCGTCGATATTTTGTAATAGGCCTCCGGCTGGATTATGATTCCGACGCTCTAACCAGCTGAGCTACCCCGCCAAGACATAAGTAATGGCGAGATTCCTCGCCCTTACTTAACTTCTCTTATTTCAAATATAAAAAGAATCGCCCGTATCTGCAATGAGAATTTCCGGAAGAACATCGAGATTCCAAACTATCAGAAGGAAAAGATTTATTTCAAGACGGACGTACTTATGTAAGAAGTCGAAATTGCGGCTGTCAAAGATTAATACATATGCATGAACTTTTCTGAAAAGATGTATTTACTTTTCTTATCTATTCACTTTTATGGATGGGTGCTTCCTTCAATATCCAAAGTAAATATCCGTATCCCTCTTTTTCCATCTCTTCTTTCGGGATGAAGCGAAGGGAAGCGGAGTTGATACAGTAGCGTAAATGTGTCGGTGTTGGTCCATCATCGAACACATGGCCTAAATGTGAATCGCCGTTCTTACTTCGCACTTCAATTCGTTCCATCAACGAGGAGGTATCTTTTTTCTTAACAAGGAATCGCGGGTCAATGGGCTTCGTAAAACTTGGCCAGCCTGTTCCTGAGTCAAACTTGTCGTTGGAACTGAACAACGGCTCTCCTGAGACGACGTCAACATAAATACCTGCTTGATGATTATTCCAGTAAGCATTGTGAAATGGCGGTTCTGTACCGCACTGTTCTGTTACTTGATATTGCAGATCGGTTAAATTCCTTTTTAATTCTTCTTTTTTGGGTTTTTTATATTTTTCTAATCCAACATCTCCCCATACCGCTTTGATATACAGATCTCTTCCCGATGCACTTCGGTAACTGTAATAGCGTACCGGATTTTTTTTACAGTACTGCTGATGGTAATCTTCCGCGGGATAGAAATCGGTGAATTGAACAATCTTCGTAGCAACCGGTTTATCAAAGACGCCGGATTGAACCAATTTTTCCTTGAATGCTTCTGCTATGTTCTTTTGTCGATCATTGTGATAAAAAATGGCAGAAAGGTATTGCGAACCACGATCGACAAATGAACCGCCGTTGTCGGTCGGATCGATTTGTCGCCAGAAAATATCGGCCAGCTCGGCATAACTGATAATCTCCGGATCGAAGAGGATTTGGACAGCTTCCAGATGACCCGTTGTACCGGAGCATACTTCTTCATACGTCGGGTTCTTCACGTGGCCCCCGGAATATCCGGAAGTCACTTGTTTTATACCATCCAGATCAATGAAGACCGATTCGATGCACCAGAAGCAGCCTCCTGCAAAGGTTGCGGTATCCAGGTCTTTGTTGGTTTGAGGAATGAATCGCGTTGTCATCTCTTTTGAGTCCGTTTTTGTGCACTGTGAGAGAAAGAAAGATGTAAGGATCAAAAACAATAATTGTTTTTTCATGATCACCATTCTGCATTCTGATTCTGTAAAAGAGTGTATTTTTTGTCCTTTACTATTGAACACATATAGAAGACTTTAAGTTTCGAAAGAGAAGGGATGAAAAAGAATAATCCGGCAATTGCTGCTGTCGCCGCTGAAGAGCGAGACCGAAAGCAGATATGCAGGAACCGATGGATTGAATGAAAGGGAAATGACGATTATGTCCTATAAATTTTGCAACTTACCTTAAATGGATTCCGCATTGATTTAAGAATTTATGACCAAGGCACCAATAACATATCAACTTGACATCCAAGGACCTGTCTTTTTATCCTAACAGTATTTCCCAATCACACACATTCATCGCGGAGGTTCAAGACATTGAACCTCTGAGCTTTTGGATGGTTTTTTGATCAATAGAGAAGAGAAAGAAAATACTTCAAAATCCGACGGGGTAGTTCCAAAGGGCAAATGCACCGAAAAGTATTAAGAGGGTACTGGCAATTTTATTTCTATTCTCTTTATATAATGAGAGAAGTTTTCGAAAATCTATAAAGAAAAATGAGAATAGTGCAAAGGGAAGAAGATGATCGCTGCAATCTAATTATTTCTTTAGTCTTTTGAAAATAACATATTGATCGCCGTATTGAATTGGTTCTGTGAATTCATCTATTTCGAGGTCAGACAATATGCGTCGGATTTGTTCCGGGTAACAAAAAATATTCACTTTCCCGAGCACACCTTTGTTTCCGCGTGAAGGATCAATGGAATAACTCACTGCTAATTCATTAAAATCTTGTTCTTGCTTCAATGCTTTGTAAACTGAATCAATTCTTTCTCTCGCAGTACACACTATTTCTGCTAATGTAACATACAATGGTTTCATATATCGAATAGGAGACCGAAGATGAAACCATGTACTGATGGGTTTATCATTCATGCGGGCAGGTACAAATTGCCATCGCAAGATTGTAGCAACAGCAAGCGAATCCCAAGAAGAACTGCCACTGCTCTCCATGAGTCGGACTTTCGTGACCGACCCATCTTCAGTAATAAACAACGCCAGAGATATCTCTGAGGGTGTGTTTTGCATTGATTCCGGAAATGCAGGGAGTGGATCTTGAACCAATACCTGTGGAATTGATGTATCGGCAATTTGTTGTGTGGAAACACAACCGATGAAGGCGGCAATAATGATTACTACAATAAAAAATCTCATGACTCACCTCTTATTATTGGTGTATAACAAGCATTATCGTCTGAACCATTCGATTCGAAAAATCTGTTGCTTAAATGTAACAGATTCGTGACAATAATGCTATTCTCAAAAACTTTACAAACACCTTTTAATGTAAAGTGAAGACATCAATCCTATTTTATCAATAGCATCCTTTTGACCTGTGAAAAATTTTCTGTCGTAAGATGAT
>JBEKNC010000017.1:0-59028 GCA_049523215.1 Bacteroidota bacterium
CTTTGCTTTCGCTATCTCTTTTTCTGCAGAGATTCCTTTTGGAGAAACAAGCTCGACAAGTTTAACAAATTCACTGCAAACTAATTTTTTTGAAAGACGAGATTTTTCTTCCTTCTGATATACGCGTACTTGCTCGGGTTTCTCAATTTTGAGTGTCTCAACTTTCACGTCCATCCGCTTCGCTGGCTGCAGTGCTTGCACAGCACGGCGAATCGCTTTGATGTGCGTTGGATTTGTTCCGCAACATCCCCCAACAATCGATGCACCCGTTTGAATAAAGCGCTTGGCATATTCCGCCATATATTCTGGTGAAGTCATATAGAGATTTCTGCCGCCGATGTTTTGCGGTAAGCCTGCATTGGGTTGAACCGAAAGCGGCAGTGTCGTCAATTCCCGCAGACGCTCGAGTGCTTCCAACATCAACCGTGGACCTTCCGAACAATTCAATCCTATTGCATCGACATGATATGGAGAGAGCCCTTCTACAAACCGCTGAAGTGATTCACCTGAGAGAAGATTACCTTCGCTATTGATTGTCACTTGTGCAAGAATAGGAATATCCGCATGCAATTCTCTTACAGCCCTTACACCTTGGATAAGTTCTTCTATCAAACTGAATGTTTCGAAGACAATGAGATCCACACCTCCATCGAGTAATCCCTTGATTTGCTCAGCAAAGGCATCTCTTGCCTCTTCGAACGACAATTTACCAAGAGGTTCAATTTGGACGCGAAGCGGCCCTACCGATCCGGCGACCAGTGCAGAATCTTTCGCGACAGATTTTGCTAGCTTCGCTCCTTTGTAATTAATCTCGTATACTTTTGATTCAAGTCCATGAGGAGCAAGAGCAAACTTATTGGCTCCAAACGTATTTGTTTCGATCACGTCGGCGCCTGCGTTAACATAATCCCGATGCAATTCTATCACCAATTCCGGATTTGTCAGATTAAGTTCTTCAAAGCACCGATTGATATAGATGCCCTTTTCGTACAGATATGTTCCAGTCCCGCCATCGAAAACAATGATTTCACTTTGAAGCCGTTCTTTGAAAGATTTCATTCTATGAGTTCCAAACGGGATTGATGCAATTTTTTGATACCAAGATAGGAATATAATGACTGCACTTCAAGGGGACGATTAAGAAGAAGAATGACAAACGAACGTATGGCTCTGCGTAAGAAAAGCAAACGCTATTGTTGTTTCCGCGCTAGAAGCACCTGCTTCACTTCTTCAAGCTGGTTCACTGTATTCACACCTATGATTTCTTCCACATGCAGGGTCTTCAACGCTGAGACCTTCCATTGACGTTTCCAGAAATGCTCAAACACGTCGGTCAGGTAATATTCATTCTGAACATTTTGCGGTGTGATATGTTTCAACCCATCAAAGAGTTTCTGTCCGTTAAACACATAAATTCCGGAATTGATCTCCTTCACCTGACGTTCTTTTTCGGTCGCATCTTTGTGCTCAATAATTCTTTTTACTGAACCATCACTGTTGCGAATGATACGACCATACCCTGTCGGGTCAGCAAAATCGGCGGTTAATATAGTTGCCGACGCTGCTGTTTGATGATGATGGTCGATGAGCTCCTGCATACTATCGGCAGTGAGCAATGGAACATCCCCGGACAGGACCACAACATCGCCGGTAAAATTTTTGAGCGTCGCTTCGGCCTGCATTATTGCATGGCCTGTTCCAAGTTGTTCTGCCTGCACGGCAATTTCGACATTCGGATGAGAATTCTGGAGATACTGAATGACCGTATCACACTGGTATCCGACGATCACGATCACACGAGAGGCTTTTAGCATCTTCGCGAGATCAACAACATAGTGCACCATCGGTTTTCCGAGCACTTCATACATCACCTTGGCTTTGGATGAATCTTTCATGCGCGTCCCCTTCCCTGCAGCCATAATAACTGCTGCAAGTGGACGCTGAATTTGAGAGGTAGCGTTCTTCTGCATAGTTGACTAAGGTGTGATGGAAATGAGAGAATTGTCAATCAGTCGTGTAGTGCCGAACCGCACTGCAAGCGCCACTAAAATTTCAGGCTGATTGAGATGCTCCGTTTCGGAAAAAGTAGCGGGATCGACGAATGCAATATAATCAATCTGTGTTGGTGCACCCGATTGGATAATGTTCAGCATTTCCTTCCGCAATAATGCAATCGAACGTTCGCCCTGCCGGATCCGCTCTGCTGCATGTTGAAGTGAACGGAATAGTACCAATGCACTCTTTCGCTCGGTTTCATTTAAGTACATGTTGCGTGAGCTCATTGCCAGTCCGTCTGCTTCTCGAACAATCGGTGCAATAATAATATCAACATCAAAGTTTAAATCCCTAACCATCTTTCGGATGAGGAATGCCTGCTGCGCATCTTTTTGCCCGAAGACTGCTATGTGCGGCTTTGTGATGTTCAGAAGTTTCACCACGATTGTTGTCACACCCTTAAAATGTTTAGGACGAAAAGCCCCTTCCAATATATTTGATGCTCCTTCGACTTCAACGATACTGCTGAATCCCGTTGGATATATTTCCTCAACGTCAGGATAGAAGATAATGTCCGAACCAGCCATGTGAGCAATAACTTTGTCATGTTCGAAATCTCTGGGGTAACGAGTAAAGTCTTCGTTTGGGCCAAACTGTGTTGGATTAACAAAGATCGTTGTAATGACAATATCTGCGAGAGAGCTGGCACGCTCAATAAGACTCGTGTGCCCGTTATGCAAATATCCCATAGTCGGGACAACCGCAATTTTCTTCCCTTCACATCGGAACTTCTCAGAGACTTCCTGCATTTCCCGGATAGTCTTCAGAATTTGGAAAGGCAACTCAGACTTCATCGATCAGCCTATGAGATGACGCAGCATCTTCGTGACCGTTTCCTTGAGCTCTTTTCGATGTACAACTAAGTCAACGAATCCTTTATCTAAGAGAAATTCTGAACGCTGGAATCCTTTCGGTAAATCTTTGCCAATCGTTTGTTTGATAACGCGGGGACCGGCAAAACCGATCAGCGCTGCAGGTTCGGCAATATGCACATCGCCCAGCATGGCAAAGCTTGCTGTGACGCCGCCGGTTGTTGGATCAGTAAGAATGGAAATATACGGTACTCCGGCATCGGAAAGTTGTGCAAGCTTTGCGCTCATCTTCGCCATCTGCATCAGAGATAGGGCTCCTTCCATCATCCGTGCACCACCAGTAGATGAGATGATAATTAACGGTTGTCTCTTTTTGCGTGCGATTTCCGTAGCGCGGGCAATTTTCTCGCCGACGACAGAACCCATGCTTCCGCCAATGAACGCAAAATCCATGCAGGCGACCACTACAGGAATTCCGTTCATTAATCCTTCACATGTCCTTACAGCATCAAAGAGCCCTGTCTTTTTGATGGTCGCGGAGATACGACCTGCATACGGTTTCGTATCTACGAATCCCAATGGATCGACGGACCGCATTTTTTTATCCATCTCCTTGAAATTGCCGCCGTCAAGCAGGATCTCGAAATACTCTTTGCTGCCGATGCGAAAATGGAAATTGCATTGGGGACATGTGAATAGATTTTGCTCTAACTGTTTCTTGTGGATAATCTCGCTGCAGCCATTACACTTTGTCCACATGCCATCCGGAATATCTTTTTTCTGACCATCCGACGAGATATTTTCTTTTGATCGTTTGAACCACGCCATATATATCTCCTTCACCTATCTTGAATCAATTTATCACGCTTTCACATGTGTTCGTATGACGAAATCTTTCAAGTACATCGGTTCTAGATTTTCAGGAGCATTCTTCACGCCATTCTTCAGTTTTTCGATGGCAATACGCGCTATCACATCCCCGCGACAATATGAGAGAATATTTTCAATAACTCCACTTTTATCTGAGATCTTTTTCACTTCATCAATTCGGTCTGTAACAATCATCGTTTTCCCTGTCATAGCAGAAAGTGCTACAGTAAGATTTCCGATTTGCACAGGAAGAAATTCGCACAGTGTACCATTCTTTTTTTCGTATGCGCCAAAATAATAATCCCCCTGCTTTGCATCAACACACACAACAACTCTACCGATTTGCGGATGGGACACGAATACCGCCTCCGCAACAGACTCAAATGCCGGAACTGCGATAAGAGGCTTTCCCCAAGCATAGCATAATCCTTTTGCAGTGCTCAATCCGATGCGGAGTCCTGTAAAAGAACCGGGACCGATTGAAACTGCAACACCATCTATTTGTGGCAATGTGATTTTCTGATCTTCGCATACTCCCCGAATCAACGTCAACAATTTCTCCGAATGAATATGTGATTCAACAAACGACCGCTCAGCATGCAAACCCGATTCGTTTGTCAATCCGACTGAACAAACAGCAGTCGATGTTTCGATGCCAAGAACCGTCATTGTTTTCCCACTTCATGAATTTCAATCCGACGCTCGTTCTCATCTGCTCCCACCGATAGTCGGACATCATACCTTCGCTCCGGCAGGAGATCGCCCAGCATTTCTGCCCATTCAACAAGACAAATGCCGTCTCCCCGAAGAAATTCCTCATACCCAAGATCATACAACTCGATAAGCGACTTTACGCGGTACAAATCAAAATGGTACAATAATAGTTCATTTCCGCTTTTATCCACACCATCGTACCTGTTAAGAATGACGAAGGACGGACTTGTTGCCGGTGTATGTGCCTTAAATGTACGACATACACCTTTCACAAACTGCGTTTTTCCACTTCCCAAATCACCATACAGTGCCACGACATCACCGCGCCGCAAGTTGCCGGCAAATGTACGTGCAAAGGAAATTGTTCCCTCTGTTGATGTGGTTGTGTGCGCCTCGATCATTTTGGTTCAAACTTCACAATGGGCAGAATCATTTCCTCCATTGAAATACCGCCATGCTGGAAGCTGTCACGGTACTGACTGAGATACTTATTATACTCTGTCGGATACACAAAAAAGTAGTCTTCTTTTGCCATCACATAATTCGTGGTGACGCTGCCCCGCGGCAACTTGTATTCTATCGGACTTTTTACAAAGACCGCTTGTTTGCTATCTACTTTTAGATTTCTACCAAACTTGAACCGTAGATTTGCCGATGCTTCCCGGTCACCGATCACTTTCGAACCGCGCATGCAACGGACACTTCCGTGGTCTGTCGTAAGGATGATCTTAACGTTCTTCTGCGTTGCAAGTGTCTTGAGCATACCAAAAAGCGACGAATGTTGAAACCATGACCGCGTAAGCGAGCGATACGCCGCTTCGTCAGGAGCAATTTCTTTGAGGAGTGCTGAATCTGAGCGCCCATGTGCAAGCATATCAACAAAATTCACAACGACGGATGTCAATCGGCTTTTTGTGTAAGAAAGAATGTTCCCTTCAAATTGCCTGCCAAACTCGGCATCTAAAATTTTTATGTATTTCGACTCTGGCTTCAACTGGATGCGTTTGCGTTCCAAGAGCTTATCTATCAGCTGGTGCTCATATCTATTCCGGCTGTTTTCATCATCATCATCTTCAGACGACCATAATTCAGGGAATTGCTTTTCGATTTCGATTGGAAAGTATCCGCTAAAAATTGCATTGCGTGCATATGGAGTCGCTGTGGGAAGAATACTGAAATAATATTGTTTATGAAAAGTGAAGTATTCCGCGAGCAATTCTTCCATAATGAGCCATTGATCGAGCCGCAAACAATCGATCACAAAGAAGAAAACCGATGTGTGTTCATTCAGTTCAGGAATTACGCACCGCTCTACGACGTCGGGCGAGAGCATGATCGGACGTTTCGAATCCTCGATCCATCGGTGATAGTTACGTTCGACAAATTTGCCAAACTCCGCATTACATTCGCGTTTCTGATCCTGAAGGGTCTGCCGGAGTCCTATTTCGGGATGAGCGTCCAATTCCATATCCCAATTGGTAACTTTGAGATACAAATCAATCCAATCTTCCTCGGCAAGCGGCGTGCTCAAGGTAAGATTAATGTTTTGAAATTCTTTGATATAGTCGCGTGAGACTTGCGCCCCGGAGATTTTCTTCGCTTCCAGAATTTTCTTGCACGCCATAAGAATCTGGCTGGGATTCACAGGCTTCACTAAATAATCTGTGATTTTGCTTCCGATAGCTTCTTCCATTAAGCTCTCTGTTTCGCTCTTCGTTACCATGACCACCGGAAGTGTCGGAGAAATATTCTTCATTGCCGAAAGAGTCTGCAATCCTCCCATACCGGGCATCATCTCATCGAGAAAGACCAAGTCGTAACCTTTTGTCTTGACCATCTCAACTGCATCCTCGCCGTTCGCTGCCGTATCTACCTGATACCCCTTCTGCTCCAACAACCGCAGATGAGGGCGCAATAGGTCGATTTCGTCATCGACCCAAAGTATTTTTTTGGGAGACTCCATTTATTCCTCAAGTAAAGTACCAATTCCACGCACGAGAATCAATGTAAGAGACGTGGACGAAATACATAATGAAAATAGTTTATTTTCGTTCGTTAACTTCTTTGATATATGTTATGTGATAGAACAATGTCCTCGCCCATTTCTCAAGAACCGGATTATTTAATAGCAATGTTAAAATCCAATCCGCCTTCATTGGTTGTAGAACCGGAGATTGTTGATCCACCCGCATCGGGAGAAACTTTGGAGTAACGATAATACAATGATGCGGTGACGCGTTCGCTCAAAGTGTACTGAATGCGCGGCTGTATTGTCGTAGTACTTGAACCTCCCATTGGAAGGCCATTGCTTTGGAAAGCGTTGAAATCATATTGCAGGGTGGAATTATGCGAGTAGCTGTAGGTGATTGAGATATCAATATTATTCATGAGCGACAGGCCAAAAAATGGAAGTTCAAATCCCTGCCGGCTAAACGTTCCGGAGACAGCAATATCCGATTTTGAATCCTCTTCAACATTCGATGAAGATGGAGTGAGATTGTACGTTGTAGTAGAATTGTACCGGAATGAAGCGATCAATTTACCTTTCATGAGGTCCTTAAATGTGATATCCAAACCGATTAATGGAGCAAATCCATACACGACCGATTGATTTGTAATTTCTCTGTCTCCCACTTGTGACAATTTCCAGCCCTCTGTATAGGTTGATGAATATGTATGATTAAGCGAGATAGACGTTGCAAAACTCTTAAAGAAACTGAAGCTTTCCAATCCACCCCATTTGATGGACCAATTGGCACGTGGTGCAAGAGACCCAAGAATCTTCGTTAACCAGGGGAACGCTTCAAGCCCTTGCTCAAAGGCTTGTGACAAATTAGATGCTTTTGTCGCGTCGTTGTTCCCGTCTTGCTGCTGTAGTGCGATATACTTCTTGTTCACATTGTCAAGATTCGTGTTGAAGAATTTGAACATCAAGAAAGACGGCAGCGAAATATATGAGCGATTAATACTTCCGGTGACAGCACTGCTATTAATATGAGGCAGACCTAAGGAGTCTGAAGTGCCAGTTTTATTTTCACTATAGCTCCATCCAACTTTCCAATTTAGATCAAGAGTTACTCCTTCCAATAATGGACGCGAGGTTTGCACAGATATGTTATTGTTTTGTGAATAAACATCTATTAAGTTCCCTCCATTGAAGGCTCGAATTCCCGGTACAGTGTACCCGGTAATAAACGGGAACGTTCCTTTTGTCTTTAACACCAAGCGGCCGTTCGGGTCCGAAACAAGCCCGAGTTGATAGAAAAGCGAAGGACCGTTTTCAATCAGCGATGATTGGAAAAATGGAACTCGTGCAAATAGATTGGCAAACCCACTGCTACCGTACACACCGTTGTTTTGTGCCAAATTCGATTGAGTGAAGCTGATATTTAATTTTTCGAAATCAAATAATGTATTTTTTATCAATATCCGCATGATATCATTAAACGGCTTCAGCGGGTTCGTTGGCCTTTTTCCTGTACCGGTATCCGTCGGTACCGATGCCGGTGTCGAAGACCAAATGGCTTCTGTAATCGGTTTAAGATTGACATCCAGTGAGAATGAAGGATTGTTGGTCCAGTTTGCGCTTTTCCCCAGTGCCCCTAACGAGATATTGTTTGTCCAACCATAATTTACACCGTACCGGAAATTGGGAGTAACTATCTTATCCAGCATGAGCACTTTCGGTGCTGTAAGTTTTGTATTAAACGTTATTGATTGAGTATAATTCTGGTCGATGCCAAAGTTAATAAGCCGGTCGCTGAAGAATATATCACTAAGAATGTCGTAGAAAGAACGAAGTTTTCCGTTTCGTTCTTCCAAACGGTCAAGTGAACTTGAGATATTCACATTATACACGACGCCAAAATCGAACAATCCGCCTTCAAAGAATTGCCAATTGAAGTTCATGGCCCGCGTGGAAGACATACTGTGCGTAGTATCGATGCCCGACGTCTCTGTGCGCGCTTGTGATTCTGACTGGCTCCGGTTGAGTGACGCACCGATATTTATCTGTTGTGGAGTGAAGAATAGTTTAAAATTCTTCCAGGGGCGCAGGAGATAGAAATCACCAAAAATGGAAAAAGGTGTTACATAGTTATTTTTATTAAACTGTGTGCCGTACTGAAATATTGCGCTCCAATTCCATGCTTGCGAAAATTCGGTTGACGGATTACGCATGTGAGTTATTGAGTAATTGTATCCCAATGTCATCTTATTGATTGTTTCTGTCACAAGCCATGATTTAACAGGAACATTAAATTTTATCGTTGGTACGGAATATGAATCCGTTATGCTCAGATTCTCCGACTTGAGACGCACATCGTCTGCATTCTTGTATTCACGCGTACTGCTATTGGAAGTATCGGATGCGACAGCGGCAGCCGCTGTCTCCACTGAAATATCCGTGCCGGGAACATACAGCGACTTGGTCATCGATTCAGAATGCGTATAACTTGCATCCAAGACAGTACCAGCCCAAGATTCCGGGAGTAATTTACCGAAACTGAAAGCGGTTGAGATGTTCCAGCTTCTGCTTGTGTTGCGTGTACCAAAAGGGACTTCCAATTGATGGAAGAATGGATTTGTTTCAGTCAAAGAAAATGCAATACTACCGATATCTGCAAGGGATATTTTTGCATCTAATTTATACGCCCACCCCGGTGTGTTGTCTACATCGGTGAGACGGAGTTCGTCTGCCCACAATTCACCGGTAAGAACGGTATCACCCTTTCCTGGATTTTTAATGCCAATTGAAATGAATTTTATTTGATCCACTCTCGGATTTCCGAGCATCCGATATGTTGCACCCGGTACGCCGTTTACTGGGATTCCACTATGAGCGACGGTGGCAGTATCACGCGCCTTAAGGGCAGTAAGTTCAGCAAACTTAATAACTACATCGTTTCCATTCCAATCTGGATGTACAGGTGCACTGTATTCGTAATAATTATATATATCATCGCCAAAGCGAATGAAAAATCGAGCATCGTATTTGGTTGTATCTGTATATTTAAATTGACGATAACCTTTTTTGTCTTCGAACCCTGTTTCACCATGGACAAACATCTTGAGCGTATGATAGTTGAACATATCAAGTGGTTTCTGTTCAAAACTCCTCACAGCTTCTTTTTCTTCTCTGTAGTGCAGGTTTTTAACAATCAAATTCAATGACTGTTCGTTGTCAAGTATGGACTTATTGGTCTGATTAGAAAGTGTAATATTTTGTTGCTGGGTAACACCGGAAGGAGGATTGTAATCTGGATTGTCCTCAACGTTAACAACACTGATATCATATGATGAATCTGCTTGATTCCTTTTTATCCATTGATTTCCGACAAGATTGAACTCTACTATCCGGAAGAGCGTTGGCTTACTGGCGCCGGTCACCCAAAGACGCACTCCTTGAACGCTGGTCAATGTCGGCTCTCCGATTCTTCTCGTATAATCAGAAAGCGGAATACGAATTTGCTGCCAACCATTTTTTGCCCCCTTCCCTGTAACTAATTTCTGGAATGATTTGTTATTGGTGTCGAGCGGTATTTCATATTCAAAATACGAGTTGACTTGATCCAAGCTTTTATTTCCATTCAAATCCTCGCCATCAGGTAAGAGTCCTTCTGCACTTAAATGATTTCCGTCAGTACCATTGACTTTATCATATTTATCAGCGTCTATCGAATCTGTAAGTTTACCTCCAATGGGCAATTGTGCCCAATCGTCTCCTGATGGATCAGCAGAATAATCATAACCTTGGTTTTTCCAATAATCAACAAATTCACGATGGTATATATATTCCGAGTCATTGCGTGTCATGTCAAGACCCCAATCGTAATTGGGATTTAACGTTCCTCGTGGAATATGGTTCAGATTATCTAATCCATCTTCCGTGTGCAATTTCCTATCTCCGAAAAGATCTTCACTTATGTACCCAAGATCTATATTAAGTTTCGCCTCACTATCCTGCTGTCCCAGGATATTTACCCAAAGCTCGATAAAAGCAACGTTTTGATCAACAAGGTTTGTTGAAGTTGTGCCAAGGATACGTTGCATACCGGCCCATGATTTTTTGTGTGTGTTACCCTCATTCAAGCCGATGGTGCGTTCAAGATCCGTAGAATAGTTGAACTCACCGCGGACGGCTGGACGAAAATAAAAATCCAAAGATATAACTTGATCTTGTCCTGCTACATCACTCTTCTTTGCCCAAATATCGGGAATAAACACATCGGTCGGAATAACATTGAACCAGCAAGCGCGCGCTTTGTAATTCATCTTTTCCGTGTCTGCCATAATACCGTTAATGGTTTCGCCGGTAAGGATGGAGCGAATATCCCCTGTATATGCGGTATCAAGATTTGGACTATACCATGGCGCGCTTGCGTCTTTCCATGCTAAATATGAACCACCAAGAGGAATAGACTGTTTGGCACCTTCAAAGTCGTCAATATAGGCAACGCCCTTGCCGCCGTCACTCGGTATAGGACTCGTGCGAGTATTCGGGTTTGGGAGCATATATGCCGCTTCTCCGCTGAGAAAGATTTGTGATAATGCTGTTGTTTTTATACCGGGAAGGAAATTCAGCGCATTAGTAAGCCAAGGAGCATCCATTGTAGTATGGCTATCAAGTCCTAACATTACATTACTGATCGGTTCTTCACCAAGACGCACCTTATCGCTTAACGACTGTTGGCTGTATTTCATGACGGTAAAACCAAGCGAAGAACTTTTACCAAGATTGAACTCCCCACGCGCACCCATCAAGGATTTTGAAGCAAGTTGGAACATATCGTTCGCTTCGTATTTGATCTGGATATCGCGGCCTGGCGCTAAATACATTTGATTTTTAATGAACACTTTACCAGAAATATAATCTACTGTATAATCGACACCGGGGGTTAATGGCTGCCCGCCCGAGATCACTTGTACGCTTCCTTCAACAGTGTTAAAACCAATTGAGAAACTTGCTGACCCGGAACCTTTTACATTACCGCGTAAATAATATCTATTTTTGGGATCATTCTGGGCAGCCCAGGCACTTGTGTCATAGATAGCACGATAGGACAATGAATCCTTATATATTTTTATATCAGCATCAGAAAGAGGGGGATTGTGTAGTCTTAAAAAATATGCGATGTTGCTGGAATCAAATGGTTCAACGGTCGGGAAAATAATCTCGCCATTCGCTTGATCAATCGTGACACCATCACTATAATCGAACAGTTTATCCGGCGGCGGACCGCTCGTACCGGAAAAACGATCCAATCCGAATAATTCCATAAGTCCAATATTTTGCGGCATTACTTCCTTCGTTGCTGTTTGCCCGGGCAATTGATACTCAATGTGAAACTCAAAAGTTTGCTGGTCGATACCGTATACGCCAAGAGGATAGCGGTTCTTCAACTGCAGTTTCCACGCAGTCTTTAAATTGTTTTGTAAATTTTGCGGGCAAACAAGCTTCATAATAAGTTTTGAAGAATCTTGAGCATCTCTTTGCACCTGTCCGGAGTTACCGATGTATCTCGCGGCGATATTATTAAGATCACCGATGACGTAGTACACAGCAACTGCCTGATTACTTTGAAGTGATGTTTTCAAAGAAATGATACCTGCATTATTATTAACATCATATTGACTTCGGTCCAATTTGATGAAGAGTCCCTGTTCAACTTCCCCTGGAAGTGGAGCATAATATTTGCTGCGGGCATCAGTACTTACTTGCAGACTTTCCACAGTGGCTTGATTCATAAACGCCACAACATTCCGTGCTCCTTGTGGAACCCCCGATCCTGTATATGTAACCCATACTTCAATTTCACGTATTGTCATGTATGGTTTTATTGAATAATTATGCTGATACAAATCTGGATACAATGCTATGTACGATGTGTCGATAAAAAAGTGATTCGTGGAATAATTTGCCGGGCGAATTTCAATTGGCGTCAATTGCCCGCCTCCGGAGACGGAAATCTCTTTGATCTGCCCTTTCTTCTGTGTGGCTACGGTTGTTAAGCGCAAGGGTCCTAACTGAAATTTTGCCAAGATACCGAACAACGCCGAACCGCCGGAAATAAACGATGAGTTGGTAGGCAATGATACATTTCCTGCTTCCACGCTCTGCACAACTTCATCTTCGTACCCCGTGTATTTTACATGGAGTTGGTTCTCATAATCGAACGTGCGCTGTGTATTCCAGTCGGCGGCAATATTCAATTTATCCCCGATTTCGCCATTCACAGTCACTTGTATTTGTTGTGTGAAATCGGGCGTACTTTGGCTCTGCCCCAAAGGGTTCGATGTAGCGAGATCATATTTCGTATTGCGAAATCCTGCATGGATGTCGATCGCGCCATTCACGCTTAACTTAATAAGATTAGGACCAAAAATGCTGAAGATCGGGTTCTTCGGAATGGGAACCTCAATCTTAGTGATCTTGCCCATCATATCACCCAGCGTAGTTTTCGCGCCAATTTGCTGTGAATAAAACTGCGACATTGATTCCCAATTCTGTCGGACTGATTGCTTCAATCGAAGTGATGTATATTCCTCAAACGGAACATCAGTCGGGATACGCGAGTCGTTCTCGTCCACTGTGCGCCGTAAACGATATACCCATTGTGTTGAATCCAATGATGCCTGATATTTTACGACGGGCGGAGCGGAAAGGAATAATGGATGCTCTTTGTGATATGTGCCTTCAACCATTGGATTATCTTTGCGGACGTACGTAAATTGGGCGATACGTGCTGAAGAATCCCGTGGGAGTGCACGGATTGCTGCCAATTGAGCCGCGAAGTTTGTATCTACTGTGGCACTGACCGTTGTTGTTTTAGATAATGCACGCTTTTGAGCAGCTTTGGCACGTCGAGAAAGCTTTCCAGATGCAAATTGTTGTTGTGACAGTACGGAATCCTGACTTGCAGTTGCCGGCAACGGCTCGTAGTTCGCCGCAATCGTAAGGTTAGACGCCTCGATCTGTATCTGGCTGCCCAATGCGAGAGCTACCAATGCACTGCTCCACCAGAACATTCGTGTCCGGAAAAATATTTTACACTGAACCACGTGCGCTCAGTCAGTCGTTTATAAATAAAGGATAATCGTTTAAAGCCAATTTAGAATGGTCGCAACCGTTCGATATGGCTCCGGGTAGAATTTGAATGAGGGTATTTAAGGAATGTAATGTTCATACTTCTTGCAACCTTTCCTGATGAACACCTGCCATGAAAACTTAGCGAAAAGAACTCAAAATTGCAAGCACTGGTCAGGTCAAAAAACAACAGCATTTTACTGCTTACTCTGCTTAAACGTCAGCAGAATCGCTTTCACCTGCTCAAATTCGCTTTCTATCTCTTTCGTATTTATACTTGCCGAAATCGGTATGCCGGAGCGACCCAGCTCTTCCAGTCTAAAACAAGCTGCGCCAAGTTGTTTTGCACCGAGATTGAGACTGCTTCCTTTGAGCGTGTGTGCCACGATGGTCAGCATATGATGGTCCTGAGTGTCCAACGCCTTTACCATGGTCTGTATCTGCGTTGGTGTTTCGTTTAAATAGATATCGACCAGTTCAATAACAAACTCGAAATCGGTCTCCTGCACCAATGCCTGTAACCGGGTAAGAAGAGGATTGTCAGAGGTGTTGTCTGTTGTTGGCATAGGATTCTCGCGCTAATTATTTTTTGTGAATTGTTTCATACCATTTTTGCACCATATTCCTGACTTCATCGATAAGAATAGGTTTGCTCATATAATCATTCATTCCAGCTTCGAGACATTTCTCCCGGTCACCTTGCAAGGTGTGAGCGGTCATCGCAATAATGACTGGTTGGTTTTCATGAGGGACTTCACTTCGAATTCGCTGTGTTGCTTCGTTGCCATCCATCTCCGGCATTTGAACATCCATCAGCACAATATCGTACTTCTTCTGGTGCACAGCTTGTAACGCTTCTTTTCCGTTTATTGTCACATCCGCTTCTTGGCCAAGGATCTTCAAAATACGCACGATGAGTTTTTGGTTAATCAAATTATCTTCCGCTATCAGAATACTCATAGGCGGTAATTTTGAGTGATCGGCTCGCAGGACAAACTTCGCCGGCGCTGCATCAACCCCAGATGACGAGGAAAACGAAACATTCGATTGCTTCAACAAAGCGGCAAGCGCATCATAGAAGACACGATGCCTCACTGGTTTTAATACAACCTGAAGCGACCCATCATCCGGCCGGACAATTTGATTACGCTTTGTTCTGGATGCCAAGATCACAAATGCAATATCCTGCTTTCCGCTCGCACTCCGGAATGCTTCCCTTAATTGTACTCCGCTATAATCCGGCAAGGTTTGCTCAGCCACGACAATATCGAATTGCTCGCCATTTCTCAAGTGATCAAGAGATTCTTCCACTGTTGCAGCCGAATGCACCGAGAATCCCCATTCAACCAGTAAATCTTCCAGCGTTCGCCGGCAAGTAGAGTTTTCATCGATAAGAAGCACTTTCTTTTGAGTCTTAGGCTCATAATTCTCTGACTTAGATATTTTTATCAGCGGTGGAAATAAATTTTGATCTCGCGAATCACCTGTGTATTGAGTTAGGACGATAGTAAACCGGAACACACTTCCTTTTGCGAGCGTGCTTTCCACCCAAATTTGTCCACCGAGAAGATCGACCGCACGAGAACAAATGGCAAGTCCAAGTCCTGTACCGCCATACTTTCTTGTTGAAGAAGAATCGACCTGAGAAAATGGTCTAAAAAGTTTATGGATACGGTCAAACGGAATCCCAATCCCGGTATCACGGACTGTAAAGAGAAGCTTAACTTTGCCTTCTTTTTCGGATGCCACCGATACGACGATATGAATTTCACCTTGTTCAGTAAATTTTATAGCATTGCTGACCAGATTTACCAACACCTGACGCAATCTTGTAGCATCGACAACAACAACTTGAGGCACTTTTTCATCAATCCAATACACTAAATCGATATTTTTCTGATCTGCTTGAATAGCGTACAGATCGAAGATCTCCTCTATACAAGTTTCAATTCGGAACGGATGTTCTTCCAGTTCGACTTCGGGCGATTCAATTTTCGCGAGGTCGAGAATATCATTAAGCACATTGAGGAGTGCATCACCACTCAATCGGATGGTTTCCGTATACTCCCGCTGCTCTGGCGTTTGCATCGTACGACACAGCAGATCGATCGTGCCGATAATTCCGTTCATCGGAGTACGAATCTCGTGGCTCATATTAGCAAGGAATTCGCTTTTAACTCTGTTCGCGATCTCTACAGCTTCTTTTGCTTGTTGAAGTTCTTCCTGCGACCGTTTGGATTCCGTGATATCCTGCGCCACCATTAGTACGGCATGGCGATTGTTGTGTTCAAAATCATGCCATGAGAGCTGAACTTCGATGATCGATCCATCTTTGCGGCGATGCCTACCATGCGTCGTATTGGATTCTTTTATTCGAATCGCTTCGAGCGCTGTCTGAAAATTCGGAATGTCTTCCACAGGACGAATATCCATGACACTCATCGCAAGAAATTCTTCTTTCGTGTATCCATAGTGCTGGAGGGCAGTGTTGTTCACTTCGATAAACTGAAGTGATTCAAGATCGAATACCCATGTAGGAAGTGGAATGCTTTCAAAGAAAATGCGGAGTCTTTTTTCATTGATACGGAGTGCATAATCTGATCTTTTATGCTCAGTAATATCCCGGTACACACAGAGCATCATTTTGTGGTTTTTATATGGTACGAGTGATGATGAGACTAAAAATATTTTCGTTTCGCCGGATTTTGTGCGGATCGCAGTCTCCGATTCCTGTGCCTGACCTGTGGAGAGAAGTTGCTTCTGAGCCCCAAGCGCCTGCTGATATAGGTCCTCACTTGGATAGAGAAATCTGTTGAAATCAGATGCATCGTTTGCTTCTTTCATCAAATAACCGGTCAACTCTTCCATCCGAGGATTGAATACTTCGAAGAATCCGCTTTCATCGCTGAGCGTGATTCCTTCGCTCACCATATGAACAACTCTCAGGAATCGCTGTTCACTTTCAGTAACATTTTTATCTTCAATTCCTGTCGTCTTCAAGCGAGTAATATTCCGACGCAGATCCAAATGTGAGACCACCAGACGACTCAATTCCCTAAGAGCAAGTCGTTGTTCTTTCTTTAATTTGTGGGGTTTCTTATCAAGAACAGAGAGCATGCCAAGCACTTGTCCCTTTGGACTGATAAGCGGTGCTCCGGCATAGAAGCGAATTTTTGGTCCGCGGGTGACCATCGGGAGAGATGCAAAGCGTGCATCTTTCTGCGCATCTTCCACAAAAAACAACTCTTTCTTTTCGATAGCTTCCGCACAGAAGGATTCAGCAAGAGGTAACTCTTGCACTTTGAATCCCACATTCGATTTGAACCACACTCTCTCTGCATCCACGAAACTGACGAGTGCGAAAGGCACATCGCAAATCTGAGATGCCAGAAATGTCAACGCATCGAACTCTGCTTCCGGAGCTGTGTCAAGAATTCCGTACTCTCGGAGATTCCGCAGCCGAGTGTTTTCGTTTGTCCCTTTACTCATGGCACAATTTTTCTATCTGTCATTCTTCAGTGCCCTCAAAAAACAATCATCCAGTCTGCTTTGGTGAAACCAAATTGAATTGGATGAGAGAATCATAATTCAATGCTTAATCACCTTCCGTCTCTTCGATCCTTTGGGTACTAATGTACCTTTGATGCATATGAACGTACCGGTGCTATCTTGCACGGCAACAAAATTCCCTGCTACTGCAATTGCGTGTCCGGATGCATTTGCAAGTCTTATTGCATGCTCATATATAGTCGGAGTCTTTCGCAATTGTTTCAACAGATCATTTTGTGCTCTCTGAGTAGAACCGAGAATATTAACGTGTGCATGCATCACATCCCGGTGCGAATTATAACCCAGCAATTGCATGAATGCCGGGTTGCAATCAGTCACAATGCCATCAACACCAGCGATGAATTGGCCAATGGGATTTTCTTCTATGAATGCTTGATAGCGTTCTTGACTTTGCTGGAGAGTGCCTAATATGCGTTTACTGTCAATAGTCTTTGCAATTTGTATGGAGACAGATTCCAATATGTTCTGTTGTTTCTTCCCATAGCAATTCCCATTGGAGTAATCCTGCACGGCAAGTACGCCGATGATTCGTTTTCCTATAGTAAGCGGAACACCCAACCATATTTTCGATTGCAATCCCGCTTTGATCTCGCCTCGCTTCTTCAATTTTTCACCAACCGCCTGCGTACAAAGTAACGATTTGCCGGTTCTGAGAACATATTCGATGAGTCCTTTCCCTGCTTTCCGTGGTGGATCTGGTTTGGCAACTTCATCAATAAAATACGGGAAGCTTAAGAGATCGTTTTCCTTGTCATGCAGTGCAATGAAAAAATTCTTTGCAGGTATTATTTCTTGCATAAGCTTGTGGATTTCCGTTAAGAGATCATCCATAGTCTGATGAACGTCTTGCGCCTGTGCAATTCGATAGATAACGTCCTTGATCGTTCCACTAAACTTCCGCTCCGTGATATCCATTGCGGTTGCAAGTCTTGCTGGTTTTCCATCATAGATGGTCATCCCTATTGCGATATCAACCCAGCGTTCTTCTCCACTCTTTGTAATAATTCTCACTTCATGATGAATCAGTGATCTGCTTCTATTCAATCTGATATGAGCGCTTCCCTGAATCATTTCTCGGAAGTCAGGATGTACGATATCTACGAATCGCAAGGAGAGGAGTTCTTCCTTCGAATAACCCGAGAGTCTTTCCATAGCAGGATTAACATAGAAAAATTTATCTCCGGTGAAAATGAAGATGGCGGACGCAACTGTTTCTGTTAAGGTCCGGAATTTCTCCTCGTTCGACGATAGTCGCTGCGCTGTCTGCTTCTCGATTGTAATATCCCGTTGCGTTCCCCACACACGAACTAATCGACCTTCTTTGACAACACCTATCATGTTGTTCAACAAATATTTCGGACGACCATCTTTATACACATCATGAGACTCGGCATTGATCAGTCTATACTTTGATCGAATAAACAAGCGGAGATATTCAATGTTTGCAGGGTTCGTTGGATCGAGAAAATCCTTCAGTTTTATTCCAAGAATCTGCCTTGCGTCTTCAAAACCATACATCCGCGCCATGGTATTATTGCATTCCGTCAGACAATCGGTCTCCATGAGGTATTTGATCTGTCGTTCCTCGGATAAATTTATCGGCATAGGTTCGGGAGATTCAAAACACCAAATGGCTTCCGCGCTTTGTTCAACAAACACACGGAAGCGCTCCTCGCTCATTTGCAAAGCCTCTTGCGCAAGCTTGACTTCGTTGATGTCGGTGAGTGTCCCTTCGAAATAGAGAATGTCACCAAGTTTATTCCGAACGACACGGGCATTTTCCAACACGGTGATGATCTGACCATCCTTCCGTCTGAGTCTGAACTCAGCGTTCTTAATCCGCTCTCCTTTGATCAGAAGTTTCAGATACTGTCTTCGTTCCTCCGAGTTGACATAGAGATCCTTTTCAACATTGAGCAGCAACAGGTCTGTCTCTGTTTCATAGCCAAGCATTCGAGCTAAAGCCGGATTGGCAGTAAGAATTTCTCCATCCGGTGTGGTTTGATACACGCCATCCAAAACGTTCTCGATGAGCGACCGATATTTCGCTTCAGAACTGCGAATGACCTGTTCCGCCCTCCTGCGTTCAGTAACATCGCGTAATACAACTTGAATGGCGGAACTCCCTTGCCACGAGAATGGTATGGCAGCAACCTCTGCTTCAAATGTTGTCCAGTCGACACGGAAAAATTTTTCTTCTATGATCGGCACACGTTTCCCTTGGTGCGCCATTTGGCGGAATTGATCTCTGATGGCAACACGATAATCCGGATGGACCATATCTATGATCGATCGTCCTACCAATTCATCAGATGATTCGGCGCCGAAAATGTCAATTGCTGCACTATTCACGAAGGCGAATTTACCGCCGACAAACACACAAATCGGATCTGGCGAGAGTTCGACAAGCTCGCGGTACCGTTCTTCACTCTCGCGTAAAGCTTGATCAACACGATTCTTCTCGGTGATATCACGCGACACTCCCATAACACCGATCATCTCGCCTTTCGCGTTTTGAAGAACAGAAGACGAGAGGAGACTTGGGAACGTTTCACCGTTTTTCCGCCGGTTGAGGACCTCTTGTACATAGCGGCTCTTCTCTACAGTCGTCTTGTGTATCTTCATCCCTTCGTCCGGATTAGCATAGAGAACGTTCACATGTTTCCCCAAGACTTCTTTTGCTTCATATCCGAATGTTTCCTCCGCCGCTTTGTTGAACTCGATAATGGTTCGATTCTTATCGACCGCGATAATCATATCCAGTGAACTGCTGATGATGCTTTGCGCATATTCCTGTGCTGTTTTCAATCTCTCTTCAGCGCGTTTCATCTCGGTAATATCGCGTGACATACCCATAGTGCCAATTTTTTCACCAAGAGAATTTTTCAGCACTGAAGATAACAGGAGACTTGGAAACACTTCGCCGTTTTTCTTTTTGTTTAAAACTTCAGTGACTTCGCGTCCTAACTCATCAACTTGCTTATTGATGCGTATCCCTGCATCAGGATCGACGTAGAGGATATTAATGTGCTTCCCGATCACTTCTTCTTTCTTGTAGTCAAACGTTCGTTCTGCTGCTTTATTGAATTCGATGATGCGCCGCTCAAGATCGACTGCAATAACCATGTCCATAGAGCTGTCAATAATGCTCTGCGCGTAATCCTGCGAGGTCTTTAACGCTTCCTGCACCCGCTTGCGCTCTGACACATCCTGAAACACCAATACAACTCCAACAGTATTTCCGAGTTCGTCTTTAATAGGTGAAGCGCTCTCCTCAATCGGCAATTCTTTTCCCTCTCGCGAAATAAGCGTTGCATGGTACTTGAGAACAGCGGTAATCTTATTCTTCAGGATTTGATCGACAGGATTGATAGAGGATGATTTGGCAAACTTATCTTTTGTCCGGAATACTTTCAGTAAATCTTCTCCGAGCACTTCGTTCATTTTCCACCCAGTAAGACTTTCAGCAGCGGTGTTCATGAATTTGATCGATCCCCTTGCGTCGGTGGAGATGACCGCTTCGCCAATGCTTCTCAGCGTTGTGCCATACCATTTCTCGTTTTCTTTGAATCTCCGCTCCAACTCCTTTCGGTAGAATGCCATCTCGATCGTGGTCCGGAGTTCACGTTCATCAAACGGTTTGAGGATATAACCAAAGGGTTCCGTTTTACTGGCACGCTTGAGTGTATCGGTGTCTACGTCATCACTCAGGTATACAACGGAAATTCCGTGTTGAGACCGAAGCGCTGATGCTGTTTCGATCCCATCCTTCTCTCCCTTCAAGTGAACATCCATCAACACAAGATCGGGCGAAGTCGCTATCACTTTCTTCACAGCTTCCTCGCCTGTTGAAGCGAACCCTACAACATCGTATCCGAAATTACTCAAACGCTTTTGAAGATCTTTCGCAACACTGTTATCATCTTCGACAATAAGGATTTTTGGATTTGCCATTACGCCTATATCCCTTCTTTGCAGAAATAAAGAGTAGTACCATTGACACCTGTGTGTTCTGATATCACTTCCCAAGCGCGATGTACCATTACCTGTACATCCATCATTGCCGAGACGAAGTCACTCTGGAGGAGACTGAAAAGTCGCAATTGGTCCTGTTTTCGATCCAGCACATTCTGCAGACTCCGTACTTCCACATGCCCCTGATAGAATAGTAAGTCAAGGACTTCTTCGATATTACGCCAACGCGAATTATCCGCATTGAAAGATAGGAGAAATTGCTGCAAGTGTTTTGCGAGTGATTGTGCAATTTCATGTACTACAGTCCAGTTTTCGATCACCTTCAGTTCCTTCAGAACAAAGAACCCCCATGAGAAGGAATTCCATCCATTATTCTTGCAATATAGCTACCATCGCGGGCAAAGGCAACAAGCAAGTGCTTGTAATGAGCGGACATTCTCGTTATATTTCCAGTAGATGTTTATTCTTTGGCGACATATCCTCCGTGTGCACATTGGACCCTTTATTTTTTCTGTGGTACTGATGATGTTCATTTTCCTTCTTCAATTCCTTATGAAAAACCTCGATCAGTTGACAGGAAAAGGACTCAGCGCGGCAATCATCGCCGAATTGATCACTCTCAACCTGGCATGGATGCTTGTGTTGGCAGTCCCGATGGGTGTGCTTGTGGCAACTCTCATGGCATTCGGTGGATTAGCATCTACCAACCAAATAACAGCAATGCGGGCAAGCGGTGTAAGTCTTTACAAGATGATTGCACCGGCCGTGGTCGGATCAATTATCGTTTGCCTTCTGCTCATCAGCTTCAATAATGATGTCCTGCCGGATGCCAATCATCGCACGAAGGTTCTGATGAACGATATTTCTCATAAAAAACCAACGCTCACTCTTGTACCGGGAATGTTCATCCAATTGCTGCAAGGGCATAGTATTCTTGTGCGGAAGACATTCGAACACTCCAACGATCTCGAAGGTGTCACGATCATTGATTATTCCAAACCGATGATGGCGGCTACTATCACGGCACACCGCGGAATAATTTCCTTCTCGACCGATTATCGGAAGCTGATTATGGATCTGTTTGACGGTGAAATTCACCAAGTCAATAATCAATTCAAGAACCAGTACCGGGTTATCCGTTTCCAGAAGCATCGGATAGTAATGGATGCTGAGGGGTTCAACTTCCAGCGTCATGAAGCAAGTTCCCAAGAGCGCGGAGACCGCGAGATGAACGTGCAGACGATGCTGCAAAAAGTGGATAGTATCCTGACATTACAGTCTGCAATCGAACATCGTTTGCTCGAGCGAACCGGAAAGCATGCGGAAGAAATTCTTGATATGAAGACCTTCCATGAACCAGGTTCGATCTACAATGCACAACTCAATGGAATAAAAGTTGACCGCTCCATGGAACAAACAATTCGTTCTGATCTCTTTATGATCAATGTTTATGAACGGGATGCGCGCCAATATTTAGTAGAGATCTATAAAAAATTCGCAATTCCTTTTGCTTGTATTGTGTTCGTGTTTATCGGCGCACCGCTTGGCATTATGTCACGCCGGGGAACATTCGGGGTTGGCGCAAGTTTAAGTTTGGGATTCTTCTTCTTTTATTGGGCATGCCTGAAGGGCGGCGAAAATCTCGCTGACCGCGGATTTTTTGATCCATGGATTGGAATGTGGATTGCGAACATCGTCCTTGGAGTCATCGGGTTGTATTTGACAGTGAGAACGGCACGCGAGAACCTCACAATTGACTGGTCCGGTCTCGCACGCTTCGTTCCAAAATCATGGCGTACAGATGCTCCTCCATCGAATCAATCATGAAAATACTCGACCGCTATATTGTCCGGCAATTTCTCGTTTCTTTTTTCTTCGGATTGATCGCATTCATACTCATCTTCGTCATAGCCAATATGATGGAGAATCTGGATGATTTTATCGATGCACATGTGCCAATAAAAGTCATTGTTGAGTATTACATTGCGTTTATTCCGGAAATTATCAAGTTCATGACTCCTATGGCGGTACTTCTTGCTGCGCTCTTCATTACAGGGCGACTGTCTAGCCAGAATGAACTCTCCGCTATCAAATCCACCGGCACCAGTTTGTACCGGATCATGGCACCATTTCTTATTGTTGCACTCATGATCAGTCTTACATCCATTTTTTTTAACGGCTGGGTCGTTCCATATGCCAATCAGAAAAAATTTTACATTGAACGCATCCATTTGAATCGTTCCGTTGCCACGAACGATAGGTACAATATCCTCTTTCAGGAAGGTCTTAGACGTATTGTCTCGATTAACTACTATGATCCACAAGCCAAGTGCGCACGACAAGTCAGTATTCAAGATTTTGACAACAATGACATGACAATCCTACGACAACGGTACGATGCACTCCAGATGCAATGGGTACAACCGCAGGAAGATGATGCACAGAAAGGAAGTTGGGTGCTGCTTAACGGAACGACACGGAGTTTCATTGATACAACTCAAACGCTTGTACGATTCGACAGTTTGAAGGTGGGAAAACTTACATTGACACCCACCGATATCGAGAAGAAACAACGTACACCGGATGAAATGAATTACACAGATTTACGAGAGTTTATTGAAAACCAAAAACTTGCCGGGCAAGATGTTGCACGATGGTTAGTGGAGTATCATTTCAAACTAGCTTTCCCTTTTGCAAGTATTATTATGGTGCTCTTCGGTGTCCCGTTTGCAACGAACAGGCCGCACACCGGTGCTGCACTGGGATTCGGTATTGCTCTCGCGGTGGCGTTCATTTACCTCATTTTCATGAAAGCGAGTCAGGTATTTGGTTACAACGGCGATCTCGACCCGCTTCTCACCGCATGGCTTTCCAACCTCATTTTTCTTGTGGCGGGTATTGTCAACCTTTTCAGAGTTCAGAAATAGCAGGCATCGTAACGAGTCTTACCTTGCCGGTGTATTGTGAACTATTTGTGAAAAGAAAACCGATACAACAAAATCCTATTTCGAATATTCCACCCGGATAGAGTTTGTTAAATTCCACACATCCCAAAGAGCATAGGATAAAACGGAGTAAGACTATTTCAATCTTTCCTTTCGTGCTTGATACTTACTAAACACTTGCTCCACTAAGACCGGCAAACGTATGGTATCCATTTCTCCTTTGATGAAATACTCTTCTGCTCCCCATTTGAAGGTTTCTTCAAATATTTCATCCCCCCCATGACTGGTGATCAGAATGACGGGGATATTCATCTTCCTCCCGTACATCCATTGCAGCACATTGATACCGTTCGTTCCTTCCATTTTAAAATCCAATAACACAATATCGAATAATTCCTTCTGCAAACAAACTAATGCCTCTTCACCTGAATTACTCACTGTAACTAAATAACCACGATCTGTGAGAGATTTTTTTAGGAGGGCACAATACGGATAATCGTCATCTGCCACAAGTACACGAAGCGATTGCGTATTCATACGTGCACCACGACGCAAGTAGTTGGATAGTAATTTATACTGTAAGCGTACAATAAACCAAAGAAGAAGTCAAACTGCCTCCAAGCAAATTCATCTGCTCTCGACTGACGATCGAGGAATGTGTAATTCTGAAGAAGAACCAAAGCATTTTCGTTCCACGACAACACTCAAGAATCATGAAATGGAAGTGTATTAATCCTTTTCAGATCTATGTTGACGTTCAGAGATTACCTGTTTATACACTCTCAAAACGAGTGCAGGAAGCTGAGACATATCTGATTTCCCTTTGACAAAGTAATCTTTCGCACCCCATTTCCACGCTTCGAGGGCAATCTCTTCGGATCCATGACCCGTAATAATAATGACCGGAGTTTCTATCTTCATTCCATACATCCATTGCAGTACATTCAGGCCGCTCGTACCGGGCATCTTATAATCAAGAAGCACTACATCATACTTATTTTTCTTCAACAGATCGATAGCGGCATCTCCAGTCTCGCAAGCCTCGGTCGTGTACCCATGCGTTTTCAGGGTTTGTGTAAGAACAAGACGATAGGTCGGTTCATCATCTACAATCAGTACATGTAACATTGGTTCTTCCATGTAAGCTCCAAAAGAATATGAAAATAAATCGCCAAACCAAGTTTAATAGATTGTTACATTGAAAGCAAGTAGAGAAAAACATTAAAAACAATGCAGAGAGTTTGTACACACTGTCTCAATAACCTCCGCAGGGCATCCTCCATCTCAACTTTGTGTCTAATTTTCTCCTTTTTTCAATGAATTACGAATATGTCATCAGCCGCGCTAAAATATAGGATTTCTGATGAAGCAGCTGCCGTTTCGAGTACGTTCTCATCGCCAGTTGGTACGAACGTGAAAAGCGTATCGAGCTTTGGAATGCGACTTACAAAGGAAGAAAAACCTTTGTATTGGGAAATTCCCTTATCATTTTTTCTCCCTCATTTCGCATAACAAAGTAGCACTTTTATGGAATAAAAATGATTTATTTTTCCCAGAACAAACGTGTCGAGCGACAACAATAATCCTTATCTAAAGATGAAGCGTCGTAGTTGGTGCTGTTGTGACGCCATTCGCTTCGCTCATAAAAGCGGCATCACAACATTTGTAAAAACCCAGTACTATCCCGCTGTTGCGGTATTAACTTTTTATTTTTCTTTTGTCTGTTATCTGCTAATTTCGTTCTTACCTCATTGATGAGGATAAACTACTTATGCACTGAGTGGTCAAGAGTGCGATAGAAAATACTATCACCAAAACTATAACTACAACAAAACTTATCATAAGAACTCTCCCAAAACAGATGTAACCTATCAGACTGGAAATTCAGATGCAATTCGATGGCGCGTAATCAGAAAAACATTATAATCTGCTATAAAACAGACAGAGGCGACAAGAATTGTCGCCTCTGTATATCACTTTTACGATGTTCCAAATCTCATTTTTTACCTAAGTTGATGATTCCTCTTTTGGTGTTTTTTGTGCTTTCGGGAATAACCGAATTGCAAGAATCGGTATGAGAAGAACCCCAAGAAGGACAAGCACATAGATCAACCATGATGCCCCGGGCGAGGCAATTGAACGCCACTTTTCTACTTTGACTTCGATTTCCTTTCTTTGTGTGTCCGATATTTTGTTAAGCTCGGTGAGAGCCGGCAACCATATTGCATTCAGATCGGTCAACCAAAGATTTTCATGAAAGTTAGTAAAGAGTTTAAAGCGTGTATCGTTCGTTTCTTCATTCGGATTCTGAATTTGTTCAGAAAGAAATATAATAAAGTTCGCATTAAACTCTTCACCATTCCTAAATTCTTTCACAAAAAAGCCCTTCTCCTTGAACAATGTATTCAGCGAACGCCACATCGCATCGTCAACTTTATCTCCCCACACGGCCAGCATCGAATCAACTGTGCTTACTTCGTACTTCTTTGCTTTTCCGCTCACGTAGATTGAAGTAAGTTTCGGTGCAATTCCTGTCCACTGCGATTGGAACCGCTTTTGTTGTCGTACAAGCGTCACCAAATCGCTTCCTTTGAGTTGTGTCGTTTCGAGGAATGTTACGTTGTCCATGATAGAACGCTTCACATTGCCGACGATATTGTGCCGCCCAATTTTGCCCAACAATCCTTGTTTCTCAACATCTTTCATATCACTAACATTCTTGTCGTACTGAAGGAAAAGACTATCGGTCAATGCAAAAATAAGCGCATCGCGATCCTGTAATCCTTGGTGCAGTTTCACAATCATATTGTGCAGGGAATCTAACGGAGTGGCGGCATTGAAAAGATCACCGGTGAGTTTCTGAACATTCTGTGTAAGCATCTGGATATCAGCTAAGAGTTTATCATTCTGCATATTCAACTTCTTTACCTGATCCGAAAGTCCGCGCACAGTCGTCTCTAATTCCGTAATACGAACCACCTGGCTTTCGATAAAGCCAAGATCCTTCTGACGCACAAGCAGCTTTCCGCGAAGATGTTCTATTGTCCTATCGTAGCCATCTGGAAAGATGGCTTTATTAAGAAGTGTTTTGTCATCGGCAAATTTTTTTTCCAACGCATCGATGGAGGCGTTAAGTTCTGCACATTCCTGTACCGAATTTGCCTTATCTATATTCTTCGAAATGGATTGGGCCGTAGTTCGAAAAAGTTGGACGGTAACATAATCCGATTTTTGCTGAGCAACAAGTATCAAGCTCGAAAACACTAGCAAAGCAACAAGGCAAAGGATGGTCTTCATTTGTTTTCTCCTTCTAGAATGCCCTCTTTCGTCAGCGAAACGGGTGGATTCTGTCCATTCAATAGTTGGATGTATGGAGGCCGTTGGTTGAATGCGGGATTCTCAAGACCGTCTTGTGATACAAGAATTTTGTTTATGAGTTTTAAACCACCCTCAATTTGCCCGAACACATAAACATTTTTAAATTTCGATGCCGTCATGAAGTAATAACCCTTCATGTCCCGAATTATCCGCAGTGTCACATTCGAAATATTAATCGAGTCCTGGGTCTCATTATAAAGGAGTTCTTTAACATTGAGTGAAAAATAATACTGTTTATCTTCTATCATGCCTTTTTCGTCAACTTTCGATACCGACTCGATGGGCCATGCAAAATCACCCGGCTTAAGGGTAAGAGATGAACAGCCGGCAAGAACGAGGAACAAGAAAAAAATTAGGATGATCATTGCTTTCATACTACCTCCAGGATTTTGGTTCAACGGAAAGTTCAACCGAACAATCTGCTCTAAATGTATTAAAGGATAGTGTTGGATTCAAGTAGTGTTTTGATTTTTTTTTATTACCGCCGCCAATTAAGTGTAACATATCATTGGGAAAATACTGCGCCCGTTCCGTGTTGAGACTGGCAGGGATAATTTCATTTCCAATAAATCTGTTCCAGCCATACTTATTGATCTGCGGCAGCGGTGTTGTAATGCTCAGCCAAACATTGCGTCCGCCATTTTTTCAGGGAATTTGTGAAAGACTGTGGGAATATTCATAAGCCTGTAATTCATCGAACCCGCCGTTAGCAAGAAGTGAGTGCGGACTCAATGTGAATTCTGAACCGTACGGAAGGGAATGGTAGAAGTAGCACTTCTTCTCTTGTGCCTCGACGGACGTCATGACCAGGATCATTGATACTGCAACAACCCAATCACTTTTTAAAAAAAGAGAACGATACAAAGGGACGCTTATCAATTCATCAATCCGCACATCTGACGATCCATGACCTTATCATCCTAACATCCATTTATTGTACGCTCATCTTTTTTTCTACTTCACTTTTTCTTGCTTCCACCAGCGCGTGACCACTTCTTCAATCTTTGTCTTTGCATCACTTTGCTTCCACTTCTCATAGAATTTGATATCGCTGCTATCCGGCTCTGGGTCAGGGAAGTCGATTTGTACGCGCATCGGCATCGGGATTGCTTCCCCAACGATGAGCGCTTCTCCCTGCCGGAGGGACGGCAATACATCAGTGAAACTTACAAAACTATCTGGCACCAATCGTTTGACGTAGTTCTGATCAAGGGGATTTGTCAAGCGGAAAATTACAAAATTGTTGCACTGTGAGAGAATCGTTTCTGAAACTTCCACTGGACGTTGACTCACCACCATACAACTGACGCCGTATTTTCGTCCTTCTTTTGCGATACGTTCCACGGTTTTTCGCGCAGCGGCGGTAGTATTGAGAGTGCTCGGCAGATAGTTATGTGCTTCTTCGAACACTAGCAATATAGGAAAGTCGCGCCTGTTAGGATTCCAAAAATTGAAATCGAAAATGATGCGTGCCAGCAGTGACACGATCGTATTCACAACGTCGAACGGCACACCGCTCAAATCAAGGACCGTCACCTTGGCATTTTCATCGGCGCCAAGTATCTTAGTCAGCAGGTCATTAAATGTGATAGAGTTAATGTACCTCTTTGGTCGAAACATGAATGCGTATCGTGGATCATTCAATTTACCATCGAGACGCACGAGGAACCGAGTAAACTTACCATAGAACGGTCCATCTTTCGCTGTTGCACCCGACGTCACTTTTTCGGTATCCATATATTGCATTTTTGCGCGGATTTCACTGAGGTCGTAATAGACCGGTGTGTCAATTGTAACGATCGTAGACATTTCCGGATTCTTACCTTTCTTCGACATAATGACGAGGTCTTTCAGCACAGTGATCTGACTGGACGCATTCTCATCTTTCTCATCAATAAACATTTCACGTAGTTCGTCAAAGTTCATTAACCAGTACGGAAGTTCAAATTCTGCGATGTCAAGGTGATTGCAATTCCCCTCGAACGCTTTCTGATATTCATTATGGATGTCAAGAATAATGATATTCGTATCTGGATACTTCGAAACCTTCTGCAAAATAGAGGCTACGGCGCAAGATTTTCCTGAACCGCTGGAACCAAGCACGGCAATATGTTTGCCAAAAAATTTATTAGCATCAAGGAATGCCCGCTGGTTTTCGAACAAGGACACCTGCCCCACGGAAAATCCGTACCGCTGGTAGACTGCAAACGCAATAGAAAGATCCGCATCTTCCGCAAGATACACAGGCGTATCAGACACCGGAAAGATAGAAACACCGCGCTCATAGCGACCGCTCTTTACTGTTCCCACCATCGACACATAGAGAATGAACCGCTGATGGGCATGTCCGTCGATATTCACATCCTCTTTTTTCAGTTCTGATACCATTCCGATCAATACAAGTGTTCCCATGGGAATCAATACATATGTACCAATCTGGCCGATATAGTAGATCTTTCCATTGATCTCCCTTTTCAGAGTTGTAATTTTTGGATCGAGAAGAATGGAAACAATCGCACTATTCACAGTTGATACGACACCAATATATTTTTGCTCAACCATAACTCAACCTTTCTCTGAACGTTTGACTCCTAACTCACTCGTTTAATGACGACGATCGTTCGGTCGTCTGAATACTCTGCGCCTTCTGAAAAATGTTCTACATCCTCAATCAACGTTTTGCATATTTCTTGCGCTCCCTTGCCGGCGAGCTGTTTGATGTTGTCTGCGAGATATTTTTCGCCATAGGGAGTACCATCGGTACGAAGAGCTTCAGTAATCCCATCTGTGTAAATAACGGCAACATCATCTTTTTTTAACATCGTGCTCTCCACACGATAATTGCCGCGCGGGAACGGACCGAGGATAAGTCCCGTCGGCTCCAATAGTTCGATGTTATTTTCTTGCGCATGATAAACCATAGGACTATTGTGCCCCGCATTGGCATAAAGCAGTAATCCCTTCGCTCCATCCGTTAATTCGGCATAGAACATCGAGACAAATTGTTCTTCCGAGAACGAGCGATTCACAATTTTATTAATACCCGACATCAACGTAGCGGTTTTCGTATGATGTGCGATTCCCATTCGCAGTGCTCCGACGACATACAAAGCTTGCGCTGCAGCTCGAAATCCCTTACTCGCTGCGTCTCCTACAACAATCATCAAGCGATCTTTTATCTCATCAGAAAAAATATAATCAAAGAAATCTCCACCAACAATACGATCGGGGACAGAAATCCCATAAATATCATAATAGTAAAAATGGAGAAATGGCTCCGGTAAGATACTCTGTTGAATCTCACGTGCTTTGTCGATATCTTGCTCGAGCAATCGAGCTTTTTGCTCGATGCGTTTGTTGCGGAGGACAGAAGTGACTGCCAGACTGATCACATTGAGATTCGGAAGTAGGTCTTGATCAATAAAATCAGAATTGAACGCCAGGACATACTGAAAAACAGTTTTATCCCGATAAGGCATTCTATCCCCTATCCCCGTGGCTGAGTACTTGATAATACCTTTTTTTCGAAGATACCGATCCGTCTCGTTGGCAATAATGGAACGCTGTTCGATAAGATGTTGAAACATCGGATAGCGCGCAACTTGAATACGATACCCTGAATCAAGGCGGTCAATCTGTCCAATCTGATGAATCACGCGGTACGATTCGGTGGATGGTTCATACTGCCAGAGTCTGCCGCCTTTTAAAAGAATATCTTCGGTCTTCACGATTTCATTCAGAACATGCTTGAGTAAATCTTTCTCCGTTTTGAATTGAACGGAAGCGAAGCTCTCGATAGTACGATATAATCGGCGCTGGTTCATACAGCATTCACCACTGGAGAAGCAACTTCTTCCTTGAATACTTTCTCAATCTCCTCTAATCCTTCGGTCCCAAGAATGTATTCAAATTCTTCCCGACAGACATCAAGCACCGTTAACGATCCATCTGGAACGATGCTGCAACATTGCGACCTGTTCGTGAATTCGGGATCATCCGTCGTCAGCACATGTCCATCGATGACCAGTGGAAACGCGACACAATAAAATGGCTTCAGGGCAAACTTATCTATTCCTTCTGCCAATGCCGTTTTCTGTAATGCACAGAGACCTTTACTGTCAAGAAACACACACCTGCCGTCTCGCACGGCAGTACCGTCACATCGACCGGATGGGAAATCAATGTCATATTCGATATTGTGATCGAACCATTTTTGAACTTCATGTTCCTGCTGTGGTTCTAAGTATTGTTTGATTAAATCTGCATGTGCAAGAATACGTTCTTTGTCTTTTAAGTCAAGGAGCACTCCTTCGGCGCAGCATGTTCCGTTGCAATGACACATCGAACAACCGGAAGAAAAGCGGTGCAGCAAAATTTCCGGATCGATTCGCAATTCCGAGATATGTTTCATAGTATGTTTTTTAAGAATCTTCAGAGATACCTCAGCCATGTATTTCCTTCTGTCTAATGTAAGTAATCAAATCTGTGCTCACAACTGCCGTCCCGAGCTGCCTCAGCATCGTCACTAATTGACCGCGATGGTATGATGAATGATTCACCTTGTGCTGCATTTGCTGACACAAGGGTTGAGTATAAGTATTTCCTTTAAAATCCGAGTATTGCAATTGTGCATTTAATTTCTCCTCTGTGAGACTCTGCAGGAAATTGCTGATCTCGCACTGATACGTATCCCATTGTTTTTTCATGACTTCCATCGCTGGGAAGTTTTCGATTTTTAACGGCTTGGGTTCCTTTCCTCTCCAGCGGTATAACCAGACTCGGTTGGCAGATAAAATATGTACAAGCGTTCCTTGAATGCCGCCAAAACTGGAATGAAGGTCCTTCTTGTACTGATCTCCTGTGATCGCTGCAATCACCTCAAGCAATTTCAAATCCGCCCATGTATCATACTCAAATAATAATTGAATTTCTTCTTTTGTCATTTCTTAATCCTTCTCTTCAACTTTTTTCTTCAACGCCGCCAGCGTTTGCATCGCTTCCAGCGGTGTCATATGTTCGATATCAAGTGTGCGGAGTTCCGTCCGCAGCTTGTCATCCTTCACTTCAAACATTGCCATCTGTACTATTTCCTCCTTCGTCTTCTCTCTCCCATGTATCAACCCTTTGTCCCTCACTACCAACTCAGAGCTTTCTAAATTTTTCAATACCAATTTTGCCCGCTCCGTCACTTCCTCCGGTAAACCAGCCATCTGTGCTACTTGAATTCCGTACGAATGGTCGGCAAAGCCCGGCAGTACTTTATGAAGAAAGATGACCTTGTCGCCGTACTCGCGCACGTCGACCTTGTAATTTTTAATGCGGGGAAAAACATCGGCAAGCTCATTTAATTCATGATAATGTGTCGCAAAGAGAGTTTTGGCGCCAATATGATTGTGTAAATATTCCGTGAGAGCCCAAGCGATACTGATACCATCGAACGTGCTGGTGCCGCGTCCAATCTCATCGAGCAATATTAAACTGCGCTGCGTTGCCGTGTTGACGATATTCGCTGCTTCATGCATCTCCACTAAAAATGTGCTTTCTCCGGAAGCGATATTATCGCTTGCTCCCACGCGAGTATAAATACGATCTACCATCCCGAGACCTGCAGATGTCGCTGGAACAAAACTTCCGATCTGTGCAAGCAGGACAATCAATCCCACTTGACGTAAATAACTTGACTTGCCGCTCATATTCGGTCCGGTGATGATAAGAATCTGATCTGATGCGATGTCCAGCAGTGTGTGGTTCGGTGTATAATGTTCACCGGGTGGCAGAAGCTTTTCGATGACAGGATGTCGTCCATCTTTAATGTCGATCCGGAAAGAATCATCCATCGTCGGACAAACATAGTGATTCTCCATCGCAACTTCGGCAAGCGAGACATAGCAATCCAACATTGCTATGGCATGCGCGTTTGCTTGAATTGCACCGATGTACTCGGCAATCATTTGCCGCAGTTCATTGAAAAGACGTGTTTCCAGTGTAAGAATTTTTTCTTCTGCATGAAGAATCTTCTCTTCATATTCCTTCAACTCTGGCGTCACGAAACGCTCGGCATTCGTCAACGTTTGCTTGCGGATGTAGTTTGCCGGTACTTTATCTTTGTGTGTATGTGTTACTTCGATGTAGTAACCGAAGACATTATTATAACCAATCTTGAGCGATGAGATACCCGTGCGTTCCCGTTCCGATTGCTGATGTTTCGCCACCCAGTCCTTTGCTCCAAATGCCAACAAGCGGATATCATCTAATTCTGCATTATACCCTTTCCGAATCACTCCGCCATCCACGAGTGTCATGGGCGGATCGTCAGCAATGGCTTGTCCAATAGTAGAAACAATATCGGCAAGCGGATCAAGATGATCATTCAAATTCTTTATGGTTGCACTAGCGAGATTTGAGATTTGAGATTTAAGATTTGGAATTTGTGCCAGCATTGCTTTCAATTGATTCATTTCGCGTGGATTTGCCCTCCCTGTAGCAATTTTCACGATCAACCGCTCAAGATCGCCGACTGGCTCCAATTCTTCACGAGTTTTCCGCCGTGCCGGTTCATTCGACACTAATTCTTTTACTGCATCGAGCCGCGCACGGATCGGTTCTAACCGCTTCAACGGACGATTGATCCATTGCTTCAACATCCGTCCGCCCATCGGTGTTTGTGTTCGATCGATAATGGAAAAGAGTGTACCATCGGACTGACCGGAGATGCTCGTTGTAATCTCGAGATTGCGCTTCGTTGAAGCATCCAGCAGCATATACTCGCTTATATCATGCGGCACGATCTTTTTAATGTGCGGAATGTTCGCTTTCTGTGTCTCCTGCAAGTAATTCATGACTGCGCCGGCTGCTACAATGCCAATATGCATCTCTTCGATACCAAATCCTTTTAATGACTGTGTCTTAAAATGATTAATGAGCAGCTCGTATGCATAGTCGGCATTAAACACCCAATCGTCCACTTTCGTGTATAACACACGGAAGCGTTCGCCCAACAGAGTCTTGATCGTTTCCAGATCGCGCTTCTGTACGAGCAATTCCTGCGGTTGGAGATTGCTTATCTGTTCTGTGAATTGTTTCAATGGAAATTCACTGAGTCCAAATTCTCCAGTCGAGACATCAATAAATGCAAAACCGATTGTATCATCGCTTGTTGCCAGCGGCGATGATAAAGCGACAGCAGCGAGATAATTGTTCTGCTTTTGTTCCAATACTTTGTCAGAGAATGACACACCCGGTGTAACAACCTCAATCACATCACGCTTAACGATGCCTTTAGCAAACTTCGGATCTTCTAACTGCTCGCAGATGGCAACACGATACCCGGCACGAAGGAGTTTGGGAAGATATGTATCAAGCGCGTGATGAGGAAATCCCGCCAGTGGTGTTTCACCGGAGGTGCCATTACCGCGCTTGGTAAGCACAATACCGAGCACTTTGGATGTGATCTTCGCATCTTCATCAAACGTCTCGAAGAAGTCACCCATTCTGAAGAGAAGTACCGTATCCGGATACTTCGCTTTCACCTGCTGGTACTGGCGCATTAATGGTGTGGACATAGAATCAAGTAACCATGCAAAGGAAAAAGGAAAAAGAATAATTCATCAGCATAACTCTAAGCAGTATATAATACTTATTCAATAACAATCAATGCTTCTTCTTTCATATTTCATTTTTCATCTCACCTTCACTTCGTGCTTCCGACACATTACTGTTCACTTTCGACTTCATACTTTTCATTTGATCTTCCCCACTCCCCATTTTTTCATCGCCTCAAACATCTTATAGTCAGTCAGGTCGTATTGAATGGGCGTAATGGAAACGTAATTATTCTGTATGGCTGCTTCGTCAAATTCCAAATCCGTGTCAACTTTTTCCAATCCGCCTGTGAGCCAATAATATTCTCGATTGTTCGGGTCTCGTCTAAGATCAAACGTATCGTTCCAAATTGCTTTGCCTTGCCGCGTGATGAGCACGCCCTTGATATCTTTCGGTTTGAGTGGTGGCACGTTTACATTAAGAAGTGTACCCTGTGGAAGTCCACGTGTACCAATGAGTACTGCTAACTTTCGTGCTAACTGTGCAGGATAACGAAAATCTGCCGGCGCATACGTTGTCAGCGAGATTGCAATGGATGGAATACCAAGGATGGTTCCTTCTGTTGCTGCTGAAACTGTTCCGGAATAAATTATACTGATAGCGGTATTGGAACCATGGTTGACGCCGGAGACAACTAAATCCGGTGCGCGTTTGAGAATGGCGCGCACAGCAAGTTTTACGCAATCGGCTGGAGTTCCCTGCACGGCATAACCGAAGAATTTTCCGTTCTTCTTGAACTCTTTTACGAGCAGCGGATAATTCATCGTGATGGCATGACCAACAGCACTCTGTTGTTTATCCGGTGCCACGACTGTCACATTGCCGATCTTCTTCATCTCCTGCACGAGCGCATAAATACCAGGTGCGTCAATGCCATCGTCGTTGGAGACAAGAATATTAAGTTTATGTTTTAATTTCATATTTATTCAGAGATGGGGAGAACGAAATCCTTCCCCACATAGGAGGTCAGATACCGGTTTCTGTCGGTATGATAAAATGAGTTAGTAACTTTCTTTTTGTATCGGAAATTTTTCTTCCTTAACATCTTTCACATACCCGCCCACACTTTGGCGGATCGTTTCAGATAAATGTGCATAGCGTCGCACAAAACGCGGATGAAAATCCTCATACAATCCCAACATATCTGATACAACGAGAATCTGTCCATCGCAGTGCATCCCAGCGCCAATACCAATTGTTGGAATCTTGAGTAACTTTGTCACCTTTGCTGCAAGAGCTGCGGGAATTTTTTCCAGTACAACACTAAACGCTCCGGCTTCTTCTAAAGCCTTTGCATCTTTGAGCATTTGTTTCGCCTCATCCGGTGTCGCACCGCGCGGAGTGAATCCACCAAATTGATGAATCGACTGCGGTGTCAATCCGAGATGTCCGATGACCGGAATACCTGCGCGCACAGTCATATGCACGAGATTTGCAATACGCTCGCCGCCTTCGAACTTCACGCCTCCGGCGCCGGTTTCTTTCATCACACGTCCCGCATTCCGGAATCCTTCTTCATCATTCGCCTGAAACGACATAAACGGCATATCCACAATAATCATCGCTCGATCAACACCGCGCACAACGCTTTTAGCATGATAGATCATTTCATCAAGCGTAACGGGCAAGGTGGTTTCATGTCCTTGAAATACCATCCCAAGTGAATCGCCGACAAGGATCAAATCGATGCCCGCCTGATCCAATAGACGTGCCGTTATATAGTCATACGCCGTTAGGCATGCGATGCGCGTTCCATCTTTTTTCATCAATGCAATAACTTTTGTTGTGATCTTTTTGGGACCCGATGTAGTAGATGAGTTTTTCATATATTCACCTTTAATTCTTCATCAATTATATTCACAACTTCCGGTGCAATCGACCATGCCTTCTGGAATCCTTGCAGGATTGCTTCTGCAACTTCTTCAAATGTTATCACCCGATTTAAAACGGTCGAGAGTTCGGTAGTTTTTTCATTAAGCTCTCTCCGTAGTGCATTGCGTTCTCCTTCCGATGGAAGATTTAAAAATTCCACCATTCGTTTATGGTCTGGGCCAAATAGAATAGAACCGTGCTGTAAAACAACTTCTTCACCGTCATCAGCAACATAACGCCGTTGGGCACTGCCGACGAGTTTTTTTCCGTGATATTTTATTTCGTACCGCCCGGTACTAGAAAAACACGCTACTGCCGATGTCGTTCGATAAAGTGACGGAAAATGCGGTTGACTTTTTTCGATAGCAACCGGTGCGCCAAGTGCCAGCAAACCAGTTACTAGAGCTTGGCTGATGTCGTTATAAACAGTAAGAACATTCTTCCCTTTTACGCGCATCACCACGCTATAAGTGAGTTCCTCTGAATGCAGAATGGCTCTTCCGCCGGTGGGACGACGAACAACATCGATACCGGATGCTGAGGTTTTAGCAAGATCGATCTCGTCCATCGACTGATTCCAGCCAAGTGATATAGCAAACGGCTGCCAAGCATACACACGGATAGTGGGATTGCCCACACCATTAACAAGTGCCCGTGCCAGAGCTATGTCATACTCCATGTTAAAAACACCAGAACGAATTCCGGTGTTTTCGAATCGCCAATTCATCTTTTCCCTAGTGATGACCAGGACCGGGAATGATACCGCGTTTGCTGCCTGCAATGAACTTTAAAATGTTTTGAATCTCCGGAGTTTGTTCCAACTCCTCTTTGATACGGGCAACTGCCTGTGAGACGTTCAATTTTGAATGATACAAGAGAACATATGTTTTCTCGATCAGATCAATCGCTTTTGGAGAAAAACCACGTCGTCGAAGACCGACGGAATTCAATCCTTCAAAGACCAATGGTTCCCGACCAGCACGAACGAAAGGCGGAATATCTTTTACTACTCGATAGCCGCCGCCGATCATCGTGTGTTCTCCGATATGAACGAATTGATGTACCGGTGTCAACCCACCAATAATTACCCAATTATCGAGAGTCACATGTCCTGCCAGCGGTACACTGTTTGCAAGGATACAATAATCTCCAACAATACAATCATGTGCAACGTGCGCATTTGCCATGAACATGCAATTATTTCCGATGACTGTTCTTCCCGTCTCCACCGTACCGCGGTTTAGTGTTACGTATTCGCGAATATCACATCGGTCGCCAACTTCCAGAGTTGTAGGTTCGCCTTTATATTTTAGATCTTGCGGCGGACCGCCGACGACGGCAAATGAAGCAATTTTGCATTCCTTTCCAAGTCGCGTTCCATGTTGGATGATAGCATACGGCGCAACGATTGAGCCATCACCAATGACAACATCATCTCCAATGATAGCCGAAGGACCAACGGTAACATTCTCTCCAAGCTGTGCTTTTTTACTCACTAATGCGAGTGGATCAATAACAACGCCCATAAATTTTTCTTCTCTGGATTACTTTGATGTTCCCGATGTTTTTGTTTTTCCATCGTCACGATCAACGACTGCAGCAGTAAACTCACCTTCCGCTACAATATTACCATCTACAAACGCCTGACCGCGAATCTGAATGACTTTCGATCGACGACTCATGACCTGTACTTCGAGGATGAGTTGATCACCCGGAACCACCGGTTTACGAAACTTAACATTGTTGATTGCCATGAAGAAAACTAATTTATTTCCCGGGTTCTCAATACCGTTCAACATGAGAACGCCGCCAGTCTGTGCAAGAGCTTCGACGATCAAAACGCCGGGCATGATCGGTTGACCGGGGAAGTGACCTTCGAAGAACGGTTCGTTCATCGTTACATTCTTCACACCAACAACACGCTCATCCATCTGGAAATCAATAATTTTATCTATTAAAAGAAATGGATACCGATGCGGTAGGATACGTTGAATAGCGGTGACATCAAAAATGACGCCTTCTTTTTTCTCATGCTGATATTTACGCACAAGTTTTTTTTGCTGATAGAGCTTCCGAACTTTACGAACAAACTCTATATTCGCGGCGTGTCCTGGTCGCGCAGCAAGAATCTGCGCTTTGATGGGCGCTCCGATGAGCGCAAGATCACCGATCAAGTCAAGCAACTTATGTCGTGCCGGTTCATTGCGATAGTGAAGTTTTTTATCATTTAACACACCGGAGGAGCCAAGGATCACTGAATGATCAAGACCAAGTTTATGCATCAGCTTCCGGAGATCGTCGTCTGAAAGGTCGCGATCCACAATGCAGACTGCATTATCAAGATTCCCACCTTTGATCAAACCCTGATCATGCAATATTTCGACTTCGTGAAGGAAACAAAACGTACGTGCTGAAGAAAATTCCGAGACAAATTCTTTTTCAAGATTAAACAATCCTGTATGCTGACTTCCGAGCGCAGGATTGTTATAGTCAATCATCACTGTCAAACGGAAATCATCAGTCGGCAGGGCAACAATTTCCACTCCGCGTTGTGGATCTTGATAATGGATCACTTGATCGATAATAAGATAATCTTTCGGTGCTTCCTGATCTTCCAATCCGGCATCGAGAAGCATATCCACAAAGGGTTTTGCACTACCGTCACCAATAGGAGGTTCGATGTTGTCAAGCTCGATCAATACATTATCCACCTGCAATCCGGCAATAGCGGCAAGCACATGTTCAACCGTGTGCACACGCGCTCCGTCGATGCCAAGCGTCGTTCCGCGTTGGAGATCAACGACATGATCAACATCGGCCGGAATTTCCGGGGAATTAGGCAGATCCACGCGGCGAAATCTGATACCATAATTTTCCGGCGCCGGTTTAAACACCATGGTTGTCGATACTCCCGTATGAAGTCCGACACCGGACATTGTAACGGGTCTCTTGATTGTCATTTGTTGAACAAGCATTCTTTTCCTCTTATTTATTTTTCTAAAAGTTTTCTTTCGAGTTCTGCGACCTTCTTCTGAAGTGCAGTGAACTCGCGTAACATATCGGGCAGCATCTTCATCGCAATATACACGCGCTGTGCTTTGCGTGCTTCATCCGCAGGATAACCAAAATATGACTTTCCCGGTTCTTCGATGCTTTTGGGAATTCCCGATTGTGCCATAATCACAGTGCGATCGGCAATTTCGATATGACCGGCGATACCTACCTGTCCGGCAAGCATGCAATGCTTCCCGATTTTTGTGCTTCCACTAATTCCGGTCTGAGCAGCAATGACCGTATGTTCCCCGATAACAACATTGTGCGCAATTTGAACAAGGTTGTCTATTTTCGCACCGCAGTGGATATGCGTATCTCCCATGGTGGCACGATCGATGGTCGTGTTGGCACCAATCTCCACATCGTCATCAATAATAACAATTCCAAGCTGGGGGATTTTTTCGTATGTCCCGTCCGCCTTTGGCGCAAAACCAAATCCATCCGATCCAATCACCGCTCCGGCATGAAGAATAACTCTGTTGCCGATTTTGCATTGATGATAGACCACTACATTTGGATAGAGTATGCATTCAGAACCAACTTGTGCATGATTTCCAATCACGCAGCCAGCTCCAATCTTTGTGTTATCACCGATAACCGCATGTTCACCAATCACGACGTGCGAACCAATAGATATATTCTTTCCCATGGTCGCATTCGATGGAACGATAGCTGTCGAATGGATTCCGGGGGCAAACAGCTCCACAGTGGGTGTTATGTGTTTGAGCACATGCAGAAATGCTACATATGGATCATCAACACGAATAAAGATAAGTGAAGCTCGACCTACATTTTTTTTCAGGTCGAGCTTTCGGGATACAAGCACTGCAGTTGCTTGGGTGGTGCCAAGGTGCTTTTCGTACTTCGGGTTGGCAAGAAACGTTAGGCTGCCGGAATCAGCCTCTTCAATTTTTGCAACACGCTCAATATCCGGCGCACTCTCGATGTTATTTCCAACGACCTCGCCACCAAGCCACTCCGCAATCTCATGAATGGTCATAAGTCAGTCTTGCTATTTTCCGCTTGATACTGGCACCTTGAGTTTAATAAATATTTTCTGTGTCAGGTCGTATTTTTCATTTGCATACATGAGAAGAATATCACCGCTTTTGTCGAAGACATAATCATACCCTTCTTCCTTCGCCACCTCTTGCACTGCTTTGAAAATGCGATCTTGTACGGGTTTCATCAGTTCATTTTGTTTCTTAAACAATTCGCCATTCTGCCCAAAATTTTGATTGCGGAAATCGGCGATCTTCTTGTCCATATCCTGCAATTCACGTTCGGTATCCGCACGGCGCTGCTCGGTCATGATAAGCTTTCGCTTATCATATTCATCGAACTTCTTCTTCCAGTCTTCCTGCATCTTATTAAGTTCTTGCTGCCAATCGGCGACTAACTTATTAAGTTGCGCCTGGGCATCGACTGCATCCGGAAGCTCTTTCAAAATTGCTTCAGAATTGAAGTAGGCAATCTTCATTTGTGCATTCGCCGGCACAAGAGACAACAATGTTAGGAAAATAATAATGCTAAAGAGTTTTTTCATATTTTTTTCTTCTCCCTCTCAAGTTCATTGGGAGACACCATTGATTACTTAGTGTCATTGGTCTTCGTGGACGCCGGAGTTGTCGATTCACCTGTCTTCAGTCGGTCAATCACTTTATAGGTGAGATCATATTTCGAATCTGCATAAAGAAGATTCGTGGCAGCTTCCAACTTATCAAATACAAAGTTAAATTTGCCTTCCTTTGCCACTCTCTCGATGACTTTCATTACTCGTTCCTGAATGGGTGCAAATTTCTTCTCACGCAGCTTCACGGCTTCACCTTCACGCTGATCAAACTTCTGATACTGATAATCACGCGCTTTTTGTTGAAGGTCCTGCAGACTTTTCTCCTTATCGGCTTTTACCTTCGGATCGAGCAACGCTTGTTTCTTTTGATAATCTTCTAATCCATCTTGAAGTTCTTTACCCATCCTTTCAAGTTCATCCTGCCAGATTTTGATGGTAACCTCAAGATCTTTCTTCACTTGTTGGGCTTCGGGAAGCTCACGAAGAATGGTTTCAGAATTGACATAAGCAATCTTGACTGATTGTGCCGTACTCATGGATGCAACAAGCATCACTACAACGGCAAGAAAAATGATTTTTTTCACGGTAACCTCTTTTGTTTAAGTGATTAAATATTCAACTACAGTATTATTTATTTAAAACGATTTCCCAAATTGGAAATGGAATTTCCATCCAGAAGCTGCAGCGCCGGGTGTCGATGCGTCATATCCATATCCATAATCAAAGCCGATGAGACCAATCGGATTAACAAGCAATCGAACGCCAAATCCCGCTGAGCGACGTAAATCGAGCATATCCATCTTAGAATGATCAAGCCATACATTGCCTGCTTCTGCAAAAAACAGTGTATAGATGGGAATAGGGTTCAATGTCAATGCGAATCGTAATTCCGTTGTATATTTCATCATCGCTTTACCACCAACATTGCCATTATATGGACCTATGCTCCTGTCGTCATAACCGCGCAGCGGAGTAACAGCAATTTGTCCAAGTCCGGTGCCGCCCATATAGAAAAGATCCTGGTACGGAATGTACCCATCCTTTTCAAAGGGAAAAATAAGTCCAATAGTATTGGAACTCATGATCGTTACTCGACCAGAGCTTGTAAGAGGAACATACCAATCAGCGTTCAACACATGCTTATGATATCGCGCTGCTTGGAGTGCACCGCCAAATTTGGGACCACCGTTAATATCGGTTAACAAGGAAAAGCTGGAACCACGTGCAGGAAAAATCGGACTATCCGTGCTATTACGGGAAATGACTTGCGAAATACCGAATTGACTTGTCGTTCCTTCGAGATAGTAATAATCATAAGAAGACGATGTGCCAAGAGAATGATATGTATTTTCCTGAGCACGCAATGTCCAATCGCCTCGGAAATACATATCAGGCCATTTAAAACGACGGCCGATCCTGATCGATGCTCCACGATAGTGCAAGTCAGCGTAATATGATTGTTGCGTATCGAAGATATTGACTCCGAACAGTGTCGGTGAGTCGAACATCCACGGTTCTGTAAAGCCAATAGAAAATGTCCTATAATAATTACTTACGCCGAATTGATAATCCAACGACATCGTTTGACCGGCACCACCGCGAAACGGTTCGCTCAGAGAAAAGTTATTGAACGAAACTCCAAGGCCACCGCTAAACCCAAACGCGCCGCTGTACCCTACAGACATATTGAATGTATCGCTGGATTTTTCTTCAACAGTATATTCAAGCTCAACGGTTTTATCGTCAATCGGCCGGACGTCGGGTTTTAATTTTTCAGGATTAAAGTAATTTAACTGCTGCAGCTGTCGCAGACTTCTCATAATCAATTGCCGGCTGAAGTAATCACCCGGCTTCGTCAATAATTCACGACGAATAACTTTTTCGTACGTCTTCGTGTTCCCTGAAATCAAAACGCGACCGACACGGAATTGATTTCTTTCATGTATTTGAAGTGTAATGTCAAGACTATCCGCCCCCACGACCTTTATCTCCGGTTCCACTTGAAACCAAAGATAACCATTGTCGGCATATAGAGAAGTTACATCCGATTCTTCTTCGTTCCGTCGCAAATTTTGTTCAAATTTTTCTTGATTGAATACATCGCCCTGTTTAAACCCGAGGCGTGCACCCAGCACATCAGCGGGATACACCGTGTTTCCTTCCCAAGAAATATTTCGGACAAAAAACTGCCGCCCTTCGGATAAATAGATCTTGATGGTTAAATATTTTTTTGTCTTATCATAACTCAACGAGTCTGAAAGAATTTCGGCATCGCGGAATCCGTTTTTACGGTAGAAAGCAAGGATGAGATCTTTGTCTTCTTGGTATTTCTTCTTGTCAAACTTATTTGTCTGCCAAAATTTCCACCAAGACCGTTCGCTTGTCTCCTTCATCTCGCTTTTCAAGTCGCCATCGTCATATTGTTTGTTGCCGTGAAAATGGATATAGTCGACCTTCACTTTCGGCCCCTCGGTAATTTTGATTTTCAATGCAACACGACCGGTTGTATCGCTGACCATAATGAGTTTTGGAACAATTTGGGCATTAAGATACCCATCGCTATCGTACTGATATTTGAGTAAACGAACAACCGTGGAAAGATCTTGCGATGTGATAATTTGACCTTTGACAAGATTGATTTTCTTAAGAACGTCATCTTCATCCAATTCATCATTTCCGGATACTTCAATACGCTCTAACCGCGGATTCTCCTTTACTTTTATTAAAAGAAAAACTCCATCCTGAACTCGATTTTCTATGAAGATTTGGACATCATCAAACAAGCGAAGATTATGCAATCTTTGAATAGCTAATTTCGTTTGCTCGCCCGGAATTGTGATTTCACCTCCGACCTTCAATCCGGTGTTGGCGATGATAGCCGAGGGTTCCCCCGAACGCTGTCCTTCTACATTAATGCCGAGGATTTTATAGACTTCTGATTTCGGTTGCTGCTGTCCAAATAAAGAACCGGATGAAACTATTACGAAGAGGAAGAGGAGGACGAGTTTATTATTTTGCGACACTTTTCTTGAACCTTTCTATAAGCCGTGCTGGATGACTTTTCTTCAAAGGCGGTAATTGTTCACTCACCATACCAAACCGACGTTCACGTTTTTGGAAGTCTTCAATTGCTTCATAAAGATGCTTCCGCCGAAAGGCAGGCCAAAATTCATTAGAAATATAAATTTCAGAATATGCTAACTGCCAAAGGAGAAAATTACTGATACGCAGTTCGCCGCTCGTCCGAATCAGTAAATCCGGGTCCGGAATATCCTTTGTCGAGAGGTATGTTCCGATCACTTCTTCGGTAATCTCTTCTTTCTTCAACACTCCCGTATGAATATTATCATACATTTCTTTGATGGCTTTTATAATATCCCATCGACCACTGTAGCTCAACGCAAGCACAAGGGTCAAGCCGCAATTCTCCCTCATCACTTCCATTGCGTCACGCAATTCATTTGCCACATCATCAGGAAGTGTATTGAATTCTCCAATCACCTGCAACCGAACTTCATTCTGATGAAGCCTGTCCCGTTCATCTCGCAACGCCTTCACGATAAGGCGCATGAGCATAGAAACTTCGTCTTGAGGTCGCTTCCAATTCTCAGTGGAGAATGTGTAGAGTGTGAGATACTTCACTCCAAGCTGCGCGCATGCTTCAACTATATCCCGAACAGAATTGACGCCTTCATTATGGCCTGCAATTCTGGGCAGCCCATTGCGTTTTGCCCAGCGTCCGTTTCCATCCATTATAATTGCAATGTGATTCGGTACTAAACCTCCGGCAATGAGTTGTTCTTGGTTTTTCTTATCAGCTCCCGTTGCCTTGGCTAACGGCACAATTTCTCCATTTTTGTAATTATCAAATAAGTATGGCTGTAAATTTAACCTTTTTTGGAACGATAGTCAAAAAAAAGCATCTAAAAGAGTAGTGAGTCATTAGGTGGAGGGCACGAATTCAAGTTTCTTGACTGCCCTCGCAAAAATGGTTATATTGACTACGGAAACTTTAATTACTTATTATAGGTTTATTAAGTAAGAAGTCAGACGTCCTCAAGGATGGATTCGTTCCGTCTTTGAGGGGAAGGAACTATGGAAGGAAATTTTTCAAATAGAGTACAAGATGTGATCCGACTGAGCCGCGAAGAAGCACTCAGGCTTGGACATGATTATATCGGCACAGAACATCTTCTCTTAGGCATTATCCGAGAAGGCGAAGGCATTGCCGTCAAGATTCTTCGCAATCTCGGTGTCGATCTCTATAAACTAAAGAAATCAGTTGAGGATACTGTTCGGACTTCGGGTGGAACTCTCACAATCGGTAACATACCGCTGACCAAGCAGGCTGAAAAAGTTCTCAAGATTACGTATCTCGAGGCAAAGCTTCACAAATCCGATGTCATCGGTACCGAGCATTTATTGCTCTCACTTCTCCGTGATGACGACAACATCGCCGCACAGATTATGCACCAGTATAATGTACACTACGATGTAGTTCGAAACGAATTAGACAATATTGTTTCTGGCAAACCTTCATCGCCTCCCGGTCAGCCGCATGCTTCGACAGAAAAGAAACAGGATCGTTCCAAGACCCCTGTATTAGACAACTTTGGCCGCGATCTTACAAAACTAGCGATTGAAGACAAACTCGATCCCATCGTAGGGCGGGAAAAAGAAATCGAACGTGTTGCTCAAGTACTAAGCCGGCGCAAGAAGAATAATCCCGTACTCATCGGTGAACCCGGTGTTGGTAAATCCGCAATTGCAGAAGGATTAGCTCTTCGTATCGTTCAGAAGAAAGTATCACGTGTTCTGCACGATAAGCGCGTCGTTACACTGGATCTTGCCGCCCTGGTTGCTGGCACGAAATATCGCGGTCAGTTTGAAGAGCGGATGAAAGCGGTGATGAACGAACTGGAAAAAGCAAAAGACGTTATTCTTTTCATTGATGAGTTGCATACGATTGTTGGTGCCGGCGGTGCAAGCGGCTCCCTTGATGCATCGAACATGTTCAAACCGGCGCTGGCTCGGGGTGATCTGCAGTGCATCGGTGCAACCACGCTGGACGAGTATCGGCAATACATAGAGAAAGACGGCGCTCTTGACCGACGTTTCCAGAAGATTATGGTAGACCCTACCACTGTTGATGAAACGACGAAGATTCTCCAAAACATTAAGTATAAGTACGAAGAGCACCATGGTGTTCTTTACAGCGAAAAAGCAGTTGACGCGGCGGTTCGTCTCAGCGATCGATATATCACCGACCGCTACCTGCCCGATAAAGCCATTGATGTAATGGACGAAGCAGGCGCCCGTATCCATCTCGCTAATATTAAAGTGCCCAAAGAGATTCTTCAGCTTGAAGAAGAAATTGAAAAAATTCGGCAATCAAAAAATCAAGTTGTAAAAAATCAAAACTTTGAGGAAGCTGCACGTCTGCGTGATCTGGAAAAGAAACTTCTGAGCGACTTGGAGATTGCAAAACGAGAATGGGAATTGAAAGCTCGTGACACCGTCTATGACGTGAACGAAGAAGATTGTGCAGCGGTTGTTTCGATGATGACCAATATTCCAGTGCAGAAAGTTGCACAAAGCGAATCCAACAAACTGCTGAAGATGGAAGAATCACTTGGAGAAATGGTTGTTGGACAAGAAGAAGCCATTTCCAAGCTGACAAAGGCAATTCGGCGTGCTCGAGCCGGCCTGAAAGATCCGAAGCGTCCTATAGGCTCCTTCATCTTCCTCGGTCCTACTGGCGTTGGAAAGACAGAAATGGCAAAGGCTCTTGCCCGATATCTGTTCGATTCGGATGAAGCTCTGATTCGCATCGATATGAGCGAATACATGGAGAAATTTGCAGTCTCGCGTCTTGTTGGTGCGCCTCCGGGTTATGTCGGATACGAGGAAGGCGGCCAACTGACCGAGAAGGTTCGTCGAAAGCCATATTCTGTGGTTCTGTTAGATGAAATCGAAAAGGCTCACCCGGATGTATTCAACATCTTATTGCAGGTGTTGGATGATGGCCTCCTTACCGACAGTCTCGGTCGCCGTGTCGATTTTAAGAACACTATCTTGATCATGACATCAAACCTCGGTTCGCGGGATATCAAAGTTACAGGTGGCTTGGGTTTCGGCACGAACACGCAGGAAGATAAATATAAAGCAATGAAATCCAGCATCGAAGATGCACTGAAGAGGGTTTTCAATCCGGAATTCCTCAATAGAGTTGATGATACACTCATTTTCCATCAGCTTGAACGCTCACATATTTACAAAATTATCGATATTGCAGCGAAAGACCTCTTTGGCCGCATGACGTCGATGGGCATTTCCGTCGAGCTGACACAGGAAGCAAAGGATTTCCTCGCTGAAAAAGGATATGATCCAGCGTTTGGCGCCCGTCCGCTCCGCCGAGCAGTGATGAAGTATATTGAAGATCCACTTGCCGAAGAAATATTGAAAGGAACATATACACACGGTAGTGTGGTACGTGCAAAGTTTAATAAAATCAAAGAAGAGCTCTTCTTTGTTGACGCCGCGAAAGATATTGAAGGCGATCAACTGAAAGAACACGGCGAAGAAATCGTCGATACGAAATAGTTATACTTATTTCTCAGAATGAAATCCCTCGGCGTAAACCGGGGGATTTCTATTTTTACTATCTGTGCAATCTGTCATCTGCGAACAATCTGTGTAAACAGTGAAATCATACATCCTCTTTTACAAGCCGTATGGCGTTCTTTCTCAGTTCACTCGAGAAAAAAATCACAAGGCTCTCTGCGATTTCGGTCCATTTCCAAAAGATGTATATGCTGCTGGAAGATTAGATGCTGACAGCGAAGGCCTTCTTTTCCTCACAAACGATACTGCTGTCAATCATCGACTGACTGATCCGAAATTCGAACATGAAAGAACGTATATTGTTCAAATCGAAGGAATTCCAGATGATGACGACCTCGCACGGTTAAGCAGCGGAGTTGTTATTGAAGCAAAACGCACCAAACCAGCGATTGTGCGGTTGTTTGATCACGAACCGGACTTCCCTGTGCGTGCCGTGCCAATCCGATTCAGAAAAAACGTTCCGACGGCGTGGCTGGAAATGACGCTGCGCGAAGGGCGCAATCGGCAAGTAAGAAAAATGACAGCAGCAGTCGACCATCCCACCTTACGGCTTGTGCGTACATCGATAGCTTTCCTTACTCTCAAAGAATTACATCCTGGTGAGCACCGCGAGTTGACCTCCGAGGAAATTGAAAAATTATACAGTCTGCTTCTGATTTCTTAAGCAGACCATCCACAATTATCTTCAGCCGTATAAGTCTGACTTGAAAAGGAAATAAAAAACCCCGACGCACTACCAGACGCCGGGGTTAGGGAGGCTATCGAACTACCCACCGTTGGGGAGCGGCGAGTAATTCAAATATAAGAACGTTTCGTACGTGGAAAAGGTTCCCAAAATAACTCAAATATTATTGTATTGGGAGTGTAAAAGAATAGAAATTTTTATTAATATAGATTGAAGTTATCGCGATACTGAAGAAATAAGGGTGGATTTAAAATCCTGCATTCTACTAACAATCCAATCTCAATAATCCTTACGGATGTCTATGATTTTCTATGCCATTAAAAGGAGCAAGGAAGATGAAAACACTCATCAATGATATAGCAATCAGTTACATTGAACATGGATCATCACAGGGGTTACCAATTGTATTTATCCATGGGTTTCCATTCAGCCACAAGATGTGGGAACCGCAAATGTGTGAGCTGCCTAACAATTTCCATGCCATCGCCTATGATGTGCGCGGTCATGGTTTCAGCGATGTTGGCGACGGTCAATTCACCATAGAATTATTCGTCGATGACTTGATCGCCTTGCTCGACCACATCGGCATAGAAAAAGCAGTACTTTGCAGTCTTTCCATGGGTGGTTACATTGCACTTCGCACTATCGAGAGACATCCAAATAGGATTAAAGGTCTACTATTGTGCGATACCAAAAGCGAACCTGATACAAACGAGGAAAGAATAAAACGCGCGAGTTCGATAAAAACTGTGAAGTCGGCAGGTGTTTCGGCGTTCGCCGAGGACTTCGTAAAAGCCGTTTTTTGGACAAAGACATTCGAAAAAAATCCGGGAGCTATCGAGTTCATCAAAGAACTCATTCGTGTAAATTCAACCCTTGGTATTTGCGGAACGTTGCTTGCTCTTGCCTCCCGCACCGACACAACACAGAGTCTTTCTTCTATCAATGTCCCAACGTGTATCATCGTTGGAGAATATGACCTACGGACGCCACCTTCCTGTGCACAAGGAATGCACAAAGCAATTGCCGGATCGGAATTACACATCTTGTCAAATGCCGGTCATATGAGCAATCTGGAGAACACTAAAGACTTCAATGAAAACTTTGTTGCTTTTCTGAAGAAGCATTGGTGAATAAGATCTGAAATTCTATTATTGATTATGAAAGACTTGGGAATAAAAGATATACTTTATACTTATCTCTTTTACCTGTTCCTTTTTCCTCTTACCTTGTTTTATGGTGCTCAAACAGCTTCAATCAGAAATCATCTTATGCAGGAAATGCCCTCGTCTCGTAAAATGGCGTGAGAAGATTGCACGCGAAAAAGTGAAGCGCTTCGTTGACTGCGAGTATTGGGGAAAACCAAATCCGAGTTTCGGCGATCCAAAAGCCGCACTTCTGCTTATTGGACTTGCCCCTGCGGCGCATGGTGGTAACCGCACAGGACGAATGTTCACCGGTGACCGAAGCGGCGAATGGCTCTATCGCGCTTTGTATAAGACCGGTTTTGCTAATCAAGCAGCATCAACAGCACGTAACGATGGAATGAAGCTCACTAACTGCTATATTACAGCTACATGTAGATGTGCGCCACCGCAGAACAAACTCCTGCCTTCCGAGATTAAGAATTGTAGAACATATTTACAAGAAGAACTGCGATTATTGAAAAACGTACGTGTCATTGTCGGTCTCGGCAAAGTCGGATTTGATGCCGCTATAACCAGCTTTAAACAACTTCCACAGACGACTCTCGAGCGATTACCTATGTTTGGGCATGGAGTTGAGCACCGTTTAAATGAACGAATCACATTGCTTGGCTCATTTCATCCAAGCCAACAAAACACCTTCACCGGTAGACTTACCGAACCTATGTTTGATGCAGTATTTCATCGTGCACTTCAATTAATTGGTAGCAAATAAAATCGACTCCCGGTTTGACCATATCATATGCGAAGAAGCAAACGCGAATGCACAGTTTGACCTTCTCTATTCGTTCACCTATATTATGACAGATATACACACACTAGTATTGGAAAAGATGGTGCTCTTATGAATGAATCAAAACTTACCATCGGTTATTCCGACGAAACATCCGCAGATCCATTCCGCCGCCTCCGACGCACACGAATGACAGAAACACTCCGCTCTCTGGTACGCGAGACAGAGCTTTCGCTGAACGATTTCATTCTTCCCCTCTTCGTAGTTCCCGGAAAGAAATTTCGAAAAGAAGTTGGTTCAATGCCGGGAGTCTTTCAACTCTCGGTAGACGAGCTGATTCGAGAATGTGCAGACGTAAAAGCACTTGGCATTCCGGCAGTGATCCTGTTTGGCATTCCTGAGCACAAAGACGAAATGGGCAGCGATGCCTACAATGAGCTCGGAATTATCCAAACGGCTGTGCGAGCACTCAAGAAGGAAATCCCCGATCTGGTAGTCGTTACGGATGTCTGTTTATGTGAATACACTTCTCATGGTCACTGCGGCATTGTTCAGGGCAATGAGATTGTCAACGACGCATCTATTGAACTGCTGGCAAAAGAAGCACTGACACATGCACAGGCCGGTGCAGACATCATTGCACCATCAGACATGTTTGATGGCCGAGTGAAAGCAATCCGGGATGTTTTGGATGCAAACAAGTATCTCAACATCCCGATTATGTCATACTCGGCAAAATATGCGTCCGGTTTTTATGGACCATTTCGTGATGCTGCAGAGAGCACACCAAAGTTCGGCGACCGCCGATCACACCAGATGGATCCTGCTAACAGCGATGAAGCGCTTCACGAAGTGGAACAAGACATCATCGAGGGCGCTGATATCGTCATGATAAAGCCGGCATTACCCTATCTCGATGTGATCCGCCGCGTTAAGGATCGGTTTCAGATGCCGACAGCGGCATACAACGTCAGCGGTGAGTACTCCATGATCAAAGCGGCAGGCCGCAATGGCTGGATTGATGAACCGCGAGTTATGATGGAAGTGCTGACGAGTATCAAGCGCGCAGGTGCAGATATAATTCTCACCTACTTTGCAAAGGATGCAGCAAAATTGCTGACAGAAAAGAAATAATTAAGGAAGAAGTAAAACATGCGACAACGGATTTTGAGACGTCGATTCAAATCGACAAAATCCAACAAGCTCTTTGTCAAAGCACAAACCATCATTCCCGGCGGCGTGAATTCTCCGGTGCGAGCTTTCAAGGCGGTTGGACGTACACCCATCTTTATCAAACGTGCCAGCGCGGCGTTTGTGTGGGATGAGGACAGAAACAAATATATCGACTATGTAGGTTCATGGGGACCAATGATTCTCGGTCACACGAATCCTGCTATTACCAAAGCAATCCGGGAAGCATCAAAGCGCGGCACTAGCTTTGGCGCGCCAACAGGTCTTGAGGTCAAGATGGCAGAACTCATCACCAAACTCGTCCCATCTATTGGGATGATACGTATGGTGAACTCCGGCACAGAAGCAACGATGAGTGCTATTCGTTTAGCGCGCGCTTATACCGGCAAAGATATAATCATCAAGTTCGAAGGATGCTACCATGGTCATGGTGATTCTTTTCTCATCAAAGCCGGCTCAGGTGCAATGACATTGGGCGTTCCTGACAGCCCTGGCATTCCTTCTACGATTGCCATGAATACATTGACGGCAAGGTACAACGACCTCGCATCTGTACGGACAGCAATGGAACAAAACAAAGATCAGATTGCCGCCATCATTGTAGAACCAATTGCCGGCAATATGGGATGCGTGCCACCTATGGATGGATTTCTACAAGGACTGCGCTCTGTGTGCAATGAATTTAAGGCACTGCTCATTTTTGATGAAGTGATGACCGGTTTTCGCGTTGCATTAGGCGGAGCACAAGCGCTCTATGGTGTACGACCTGACCTGACAACACTTGGAAAAATCATTGGAGGCGGACTTCCCGTTGGTGCATACGGCGGAAAAAAAGAAATTATGCAGATGGTTGCCCCAGCAGGACCAATGTATCAAGCAGGCACACTCTCCGGTAATCCTCTTGCAATGGCGGCAGGATTGACGATGCTGCGGATTCTCCATGCCAACAAGATGATCTACAAACAACTGGAGCAACGATCAGCTCAGCTTGAGGAAGGGATACGAGATAATCTTAACAAGCTTGGTCTTGGGCATACATTCAACCGCGTTGGTTCGATGTATACACTCTTCTTCACCTCAAAGCCCGTTACTGATTATGACTCGGCAAAAACCTCCGACACAGCAAAATTCTCGAAGTATTTTAACGCGATGTTAGAGCAAGGAATTTATTTACCACCATCGCAATTTGAAGTGGCGTTTATCTCCACTGCACATACTGAACGGTTAGTCGAGAAGACGATTAAGGCAAGCTACAAAGCATTGCAGCGATAGAAGCAAAAACAGTAGAACAATCTGTTTATTGTACAAGAAGAAGCTCCGACTGAGGATTCCCCAATCGGAGCTTTTTCGTTTGTTAAGCCATCTAATTGATGGTAACCGGGATTGAGATAATTCGCTTATCTACGCCGGGTGCATTAATTATCAACACAAGAGCAGCTGAGAAGCTATTTGCAGGCTCAGAAGTAGAAATGTCTATCACATTGAAAGTGAAGTCAGTGATATTGACGCCCGGAAAACGGGCATACGCTGCAATGGGTATCACAGCGGGGTATTGTACCGAGAAACTACCGCTTACATCGAAAGCTAAACCCGTTATTCCTGGTGGCAGATTAAATGCAGCACTAATTGTTGTTCCATCACAAAGTGGATTCCCATTGGCATCCTTAACCGTTATGTTAAAATATGCTGAACTTGAAAAATGCGGTAGGGTTATTGATGCAGGAATACCTGTAACAACAATAGGTGCTTGATTCCAAATAACTAAAACACTATCAATGATCTGACCACCATTACGGTTCTGTGTTTGCACATATACCCAAGAACCACCTATGCGGCCACTTAATGCTATTGGATCGTAATATGGCAATGCATCAGGTTCTGGATTTACTGTAAGAAGACCAACAGTCGCTAGACCATCCATGTCGGTATATGCTTTAAAATCATCAAATCCAGTTTCAATTATGCCAGCTTGTGAGTGGAAATACACTGCAGTCCCTTTACTAACTGGATTGCTAAAGGTATCACCAATTGCTACTGTAAATTTAGGATATGGCGTGTATAAATAATCCATACTTGGGAAAACAAATCGGCTTGGCATCAATGTAAAGTGATTTTGATCCGGAAATCCAGCATGCACGGTAATCTTCACTGGTTGTGAAATTATAATTTTTCCATTATCAAGTACGATCTGAGCAACTACCTCTATGACACCTGCCTGAGTTCCGCTTACGATCGACGCACGTAATCTCCCTTGACTGTCCGTGCTATCTGTTGAAGGTATTACCTTGGGATAAGTTCCACCTCCAATCGTACTATTCGGAAAGAAATTGATATTATATGTTGCACCATATCGCGGGGAGCTTGCTACAGGTAAGCCGAGCGAATCGCGTACCTCATAAGTAATTGTTGCATTGTTAAGCGCACCGACGTCAGATACATATATATCGGTTGCAGTAATCCCATAGAAGGCTATCTGGGCAGCTTTCTTTACTTCCGGTGAAGGTATATTAATTTCTTGAGCTGTTCTCAATATACCATAGAAATGTCTGGTTGCGCTTCCACTTGGCCCATTCACAGAGATAGTAATATCAAAATTGCCGCTAACGCCGCCATTAGCAACAGCGTCTCCAACTCGAACTCGATAATGAATAGTATTGAGATCAGTCGTGCCAGGAGTTACATTCGAAGTGTTGTTTAATATAATACCTGATGCAGCAAAACCCGACACACTCACTTGAATAGAATTACCCTTTACCAGTGGATTGCCATTTTCATCTGCAACTACATAATCCAAATCAAAGAAACCGGCATCAGATATAATAATTGTATCGGAAGAAGGAATATTCAATGTCGTTATAATTGGCGCACCTGAAAATAGGAAAGGAGTTTTGCGTGTCACCGTCACACCACCATGTACCTTAAGAATAACAGATACATTTCCAAACCCCTTTATTGGATCTATGGGCACTTTACCACCATACAATCCGGTTGAAGCGCTGCCGCCCGCATCTAATAGTGCAGCAATTGGGCTAATGACTCCTCCAGAGGTGCTGAACTGAACAAACTCTGGTGCTGGAAAATTACCATTGATATCAGCAACGTTAACTTTAAGCGTGCCGACTAAATTTCCCATATTGTTAAACATGTTTTGCGGGAGACTTATAAATATTTGATTTGAGTCGGGTAATCCATGGGCAATTTCTATCGGCATGGATAATGCCGAAAAGAAATTTCCCAATCCATCAGTTGTCCTTGCAACGATTTGTGCTGTACCCGGTACATTCCCAGCACTAATAGTTACAGTTACAGCTCCACCCGCCCCTGTTGAATCCTGAGTAGTGGAAAGATATGCACCACTCGGAGCTTGCAAGAGAGAAAATGTGACCAGAGCTTTCCTTGCTGTGCTAATAGGAAAGCCATTACCATCTTTTACTATAAATGTAACGCGTGTACTTGTATCGGGTAACTGTGTTTCAGATAAGTATAATTTCCGAATAGATGAATCTGCTAACGCAATACTTGCAGGCACACCAAGGAATCCTATTCCAGATGACGTACCACGCATATATCCACTGAACCAATCTTGATCTATATTGCCATTCGGACTTGTTATTTTAATTCTAAATGTTATAATGCCAGAAAGACTATCTTTATTTTTATCAATGACCCATACACGGAAATGTGTTCGAAGAATGTCCTTGACATCGGGCATAGTGATTTTATTATCACCTTTTAGCTCCACGCTGCTCTTTAATTTTTCATTGAATGAATCGACCGTTACATCAATGGTAGATCCTTCGACCAAAGGATTCCCATTATCATCGGATACGGTAAAATCGAAAAAGTTAAGATCACCATCAGGAACCTCAAAATTTACGGCGTTCGAACCGAGAGCTACCGTGGTATGTCCCGAGAATAAAATTTGTATAGTCCTTACAATAGAACTATCCGCCTTGCGTATAGAGGTATCTCCTTTCACTTCAGCCGTAACTGTCACCCAACCTCCGGTTGGAGGGTTCCCGCCACCACTCATTAAAGCAGCAGTAGCAGCACCATCTTTTGTAAATGCATCTTTAATTATCCCGCCTCCATTTGTCACAAAACTGACGGGAGTTCCATCATCGACAGGATTTCCAAATTGATCGTGTACAGTCATCGTTATCGTTGTGCTTAAGCCATCATAGACACGGCCAGCAATATTGAATTTTGAGGCAGAAATAGAAACATGATTACCATCAGGTAATCCGGTGCCTTCAGTTAGTCCCGCTGTTGCAGTAATTTTACGAGTCGGATCAATCACCTGTGCAGTCACAAGAATAGCATTGGGTTTTGTGCCGCTAAAGATTGTTGTCGTAACTTGCCCAGTTAATGGATCTGTTTGAGCAGTATCCGGTTTAAGAGATTCTCCACTCGGATTTGATACACTAATCGAAAATTTTACTTTACAGCTATTTGTACCTGTGACAGGGCGATTTAAAGAATCCACAACTAAAAATGTTAATGTGCAAGATTGATTAATACCGCCTTTCAGCAAAATTGATTTTGTTGTTTGACTTAACAATCCAATGCTTGCCGCACGCCCAGAGTTTCCACCTACAATTTTACTCGAATCTACTACTTTCATATGAATATTGACACCTGTTTTATTATCGCCTGGTGTCAAACTTACTTTTTGTGTATCAGATGAATAGCCTGGCAAAATTGCATATACAGATGTATTATAATTGTCGCTCAATTCCATCTTAAGTGTATAGGAACCATCAGTTTTTGATGTATCAACTTGTGCTAGAGATCCTATATCGATAACGCGAGCCAATACAAGAGGATTATTCCCCGCATCAAGCACTGTTCCGCTTATGGAAGATGCCTTCGTTGCAGTCGGTTCTGTGGGATTTTCTTTACATCCTGCAATCATCAGTAATATAACAATAGACACCTTAAGTAAATTGTCACGAAAACTCATAACATACTCCTCAGGAAAGGATCCCTGTTTTATGGAAAATCAATTGTTGAGCTTATTTCTCTGTTCTGCGCTTGACATCTTTTTCCATCTCTTGCGTTGATTCCTTGATGATATTTTTTACTGTCTGTGGTTTTATCGCACGGTCTTCCAACGATGGAAGTATTTCTGCTTTGAGAAGAACAATAAGTTCCCGTTTCGTAATTTTCTTCGATTCATACCCAAAGATGTAGCGGAGTCCGAATACCCACCACGGCAAATCTTTCAATATAGGTACTCCCTGTTGAACGGTTACTTGTTCATTGGAATACATCCCTCCTACATAGCCTTCTTCACCATTGAGAAGTGAGAGAGAACCGGAAGCTGCAGTCTTATTGACGACGGTCGTGACCGTACTCGCTTCAAAAGTACTCTTTTCAACTTTGTACTGAATATCTATAAATTCCATTTCTCCAACTTTAAAAATTCTAGGCCGCACCGTAAGGATTGTTCCTGTTGGATAGAATACTTGCACCGTGTTTCCAGAAAAATCCTTTTGCAACACAGAAAAATCCTGTCCAACCTGGAATGTGGAACTTGAACCTGAACGAACCGTAATTTGAGGCCGCGCAATCACTTCGCCAAGCTGTTCGCCTTCAAATATCTCGAATGCTGCATTGATGTCCACTCCAAGGTTCTTACCTGTTGGATGTACAGTTGCGCTCATGAATTCACTTGAGAGTCTACTCGCAGCTGCTGCGCTTGAAGTTGCTGGAGTAGTTGCTCCGAAAATATTCACTCCGAGATTCAAATTACTTCCGCGGAAAATAGAAAAATCTATCCCACTCTCTGTCAACTTTGTTTTATTCAAATCAAAGAACACGCTCGAAATGGATATCTCTCGCACTTTTGAATAATACTCGCTGGAATCAACAACCGCGGCAGCCTGCGGAGGCATAATCATAGGAACAGAGCTTGATGATGGGGTTTGGGAAATATCTCTAGATGGTCCTTCCTTCTGTGCTTGTTCACCCTGTCTTTTCCCAATTTCCTCGAATGAGGCAATTTCCATATACTCGGGGTAGTCGATGTACCATAATTGATTACTCCTGAGAATAAGTTCTAATGCATCCTTCCAGTACATCGATTCAATATTAATCCCAATGGTTTTATCTTTCCCTTGCAAGGGCGATCGGTCAATAACCAACCTTCCATCGAGTCTTTTACTCAATTCTCCAAGCGCTTGTATCGCTTTCGTATATGGGACATCGGACTTAAATGAAACCACTTCGTCCTGATTGACAACTTTCCCCTTTGCTTTGCGTTCAATCGATTGTTCAGTCTGTGCTTCCACAAGTTGTGCAATCGCGGCTGCAATCAGAAAAAGAGACAATAAAGAGCGTACTCTCATAGTTACCTCGTTGGTTTATCAAACATTATTTTCTTTGTCAGTTTTCGTACAACTCCACCTTCATCAAGAGTAAACTCCACAGCACTTTCCGCCGGATTGACACGTGTCATATTTCCGCGCCACACCTTATCGCCAAGATGCAAAACGATAAGCGCATTATTTGCAAGCACAAATGCTTTTCCCGGCAGGACTGCTTTCACCTCCAATTTATCTACATCCACTTCACCAATAGGAGCCTCCGTAGAGAGGGTTTGAGTGATCATGTTCCGGAAAGGATCGTATGGAGATACAATCATCGTCAGAGATTTGGCTGCTAATGATGTGCCAAGTTCAGGAATGCTTCGAACAAAAAATGCGTGAATTTCCATATCAAATGCAATCCACTTTGTGACATCTTTTGTATCCGGATCAATTGCTTCTTTTTGTTCCAGCTTCATCGAAGAAATTTTATACAATCGTTGTCCGTTTTCGAGAAAGTACACAAACTTAAAAAGATTCTCGAACTGTGCCTCGCCAAGATCTAACTTATAGGCGTTGTACCCCCAGCTAGTTTTTTCGTTTGTCCCTAAAAATTTCATATCGAACTTCAAGAACCCGGCTTCATCGATGCCACGGCTCATATACTCATACGTTTGTGAAGATATATCAAACTGAGGTATCTCCTTACTTCGAGAATCGTATCGCCGCTTTACTTCCTGATATTGAGTTGTTAAACGTTGAACCTCATCCGTCAAC
>JBEKNC010000018.1:0-55514 GCA_049523215.1 Bacteroidota bacterium
AGCGGCGTATATTCATCAAAACCCGATACGGGCAGGATTAACAAACAAGTTGGAAAATTGGAAATACACGAGCTATCGAGATTATGTTGGTTTGGAGAACACAGGTATGATAAACAAAGAGACGTTGCTACAACAGTGCGGCACAATTGAAGAATTCAAACTATTTTCAGAGCAATTGCTTCTAACAGTAGATTCAAAATACTGGATATCTTGATAGATGGAGTCCACTTCACTTAGCTTATCTTGGGTAAGTGACTCCATCTAACCTCCTGACAGCGCTAGGATGATGGGTAAACTCGTGAAAAAAAAGCTTGACACTAAGGTAAAGTTTTTGTAATCTTTATCAGAGTAAAGTATGAAAAAACCCAGCATTAAAGAAATCGACGATCTCTATACCGCCATCCTCCAGTTGGAATCGCTGGATGAGTGCCGCCGGTTCTTCGGCGACCTCTTAACGGAATATGAGATCAAAGAATTTGTAAAACGCTGGAAAGTTGCGCGTATGCTGGCAGAAGGTATCCCCTATACGAAAATAGAAGTGGAAACAGGGCTTAGCACGCGCACCATCGCCCGCGTAGGCCGGTGGCTCAAGAATGGCAAGGGTGGATATGCAATGATGTTGAAACGAACGGCAAAATAATTTTTTTTGGACATTACACTTTATTAGGATAAAGTATGCTGGCAACCAATGGAAGAATGAAAATAGCGATTCAACGGAACGGACGTCTCACCGAGGACTCGGTGGCGCTGCTCCGCGCATGCGGACTGAGCTTCGAATTTCTAAAGCAAAGCCTCTATTCACCATGCCGTAACTTTGATCTGGACGTGCTGGCAATCAGGGACGACGATATTCCTGAATATGTGCAGGATGGCGTTGCAGACCTTGGCATTATTGGCGAAAATATTCTCCAAGAACGGAATGCACGCGTGCACACACTTGCGCCGCTTGGATTCGGCGGGTGTAAACTGATGATCAGTGTACCACAGCGGTCGTCTGTTCGTAAAGTGTCCGATCTGAAGGGAAAGCGAATTGGTACAACCTATCCCGTTATTCTCAAGTCCTTTCTTAAAGAAAATAAAGTGAAAGCCGAAATTATCGAACTCAGCGGCTCGGTAGAATTAGCGCCCAGTCTCAACGTTGCCGATGTTATCTGCGACATTGTCTCAACGGGAACGACAGCAAAGATGAACGGTTTGCGTACACTCTGCACAGTATTAGAATCGCAAGCGGTGTTGGTGGCAAATCCGGCAGCGATGCGCGATAAAAAGAAGCGGACACTGATTGACCGGTTGATGATTCGTGTGCGCGGTTCTCAAGAAGCACGCGGCAAGCGCTATCTTATGATGAATGCACCGTCTGATTCGGTGCAGAAATTGAAACGTGTTATACCAAGCTTAAAAAGTCCAACCGTGGTACCTCTTGCCCAAGCGGGCATGGTTGCCATTCATACAGTGGTAGCAGAAGATGTATTTTGGGATGTCATGGAGAAACTCAAACAAGCAGGCGCCAGCGATATTATTGTTGTGCCTATTGAAACCATTATCCGATGAAGATTTTTCTTGAAAATAAATTGACAAAAGAAGATCGTCGTGCTCTTTTGCGGCGTGCAAGCCAATTTCAGCGTGAGACAGATACAACCGTTAAAAGTCTCTGTCTGGATATCAAACAGCGCGGTGATACAGCTGTGCGTGAGTATAGTAAGAAGTTTGATAAAACAGAAGTGAAAGCACTTCGTGTGTCAGCGGAAGAATGTGAATCAGCGAAACGATCTGTTTCTCCTGAATTTACAAGTGCAATAACGATTGCTGCAAAGAATATCCGAACGTTCCATGAATCTCAACGATGCAGCACACAGAAAATCGAAACCATGGAAGGAGTTGCGTGTTGGCGTGAAGCGCGTCCCATTGAGCGGGTTGGCTTATATGTCCCTGCGGGTTCGGCGCCGTTGCCATCAACGGTGTTGATGCTCGGTATTCCCGCAAAGCTTGCAGATTGTAAACAAATCGTCTTATGTTCGCCGCCGAAAACGAATGGCTCTGTCGATCCATTTGTACTCGCAACTGCGGCAATGATTGGAATCGATGAAGTGTATAAAGTTGGAGGTGCACAGGCAATCGCAGCATTGGCGTATGGAACCGAGACAATTCCAAAAGTAGACAAGATCTTCGGCCCGGGCAATCGGTATGTGGCAGCAGCAAAGCTATATATCTCGACAGATCCTGATGGTGCTGCGATTGATTTACTGGCGGGGCCGTCCGAAGTCCTCATTATTGCCGATGATGCAGCAAATCCGGATGTTGTCGCGTATGATTTAATTTCGCAAGCCGAGCATGATGCAGATGCTCAAGTCGTGCTTGTCACGACCAGCGAAGCTTTGGCAAAAGAAGTATTGCGTATCTTGCCACAGCGGGTATCCGAATTTCCTCGCAGTGCATTCATTACAGCATCATTGGAAAGAAGTTATATCCTTGTTGCCGAATCGCTAGAATCCGCGGTCCAATTTTCTAATGACTATGCACCTGAGCATCTCATCGTGAACGTTCTTAATGCAGGAGCCATTGTTCCATCTATCGCTCATGCCGGTTCTGTGTTTATTGGATCATTTGCACCGGTTACAGCAGGCGATTATGCCTCCGGCACAAACCATACCTTGCCGACCAGCGGTACAGCACGCTGGGCAAGCGGTGTGTCGCTTGATAGTTTCCAGAAATATGTTACGTTTCAATCTATTACGAAATCTGGTCTTGAGGGCCTTGCATCTACGTTAATAACTTTTGCCGACACCGAGGGTCTGCAAGCACATGCACGTGCAGTGACTTCCCGACTTTTATCCAAGTGAGATGATCTTATGAACATTGAATCGCTCATACGCGAAAATATCCGTGCTTTGAAACCATATCACAGCGCGCGTCAAGATTATCTTTCCGGCATTCTGCTCGATGCAAACGAAAATTCTTTTGGCAGCGTCATCACGGTCGATAACCTGTCTTTGAACCGCTATCCTGATCCGTATCAGCGTGAAGTTCGCACTGTACTCGCAGCGATGAATGACGTCGCTTTAGAGAATGTATTTATCGGCGTTGGATCTGACGAAGTGATTGATTTGATTGTCCGTGTGTTTTGCGAGCCGAAATGGGATTCCGTGGTTTTATTGGAGCCAACATATGGCATGTACCGTGTTGCCGCTTCTATCCAGGATGTTCAAGTTCGTTCGTGTTTGTTGACCGAGGATTTCCAAATTGATGTTAAGGCAGTAAAGAAAATGGTCGACGCCACTACAAAACTTATTTTCTGTTGTTCACCGAATAATCCAACTGCCAATCTTTTACATGCCGAAGATATTTTAGCATTGTGTAAGCTTGGAGCTATCGTTGTTGTTGATGAGGCGTACATCGATTTTGCAAAAACAGAATCTTTGGCGAAACTTGTTCTTGACCATCCGAATCTTGTCGTGCTCCACACACTTTCCAAAGCCTGGGGACTGGCAGGAATTCGTCTTGGGTATTGCATCGCGGATGCGCTTATTATTTCATATCTGATGAAAGTGAAGCCGCCTTACAATATTAATGTACTGACAAGCCGCACGACTCTACAAGCACTGAGCAAAGGAGTAGAGGTTCATCAAACGGTCAATGCGATTATTCAGGAACGTGAATGGCTCTTTGAGGAATTGGGCCAGCTCCTATGTGTTCAAAAAGTATATCCCACGGATGCGAACTTTATTCTCGTCCGATGCACAGATGCAACAGCGCTCCATCGTATTCTGGCTGGAAAGAATATTATTGTTCGCAATCGCAGCACAGAGCCGCTCTTGGAAAACTGTCTGCGGATTACCGTCGGTACACACCGTGAAAACGATATGCTTATTCAAGCAGTGAAGGAGTACTATGCATGAATGTTGTCTTTCTTGATCGAGACGGGACTATTATTGTCGAACCACCCGATGAGCAAATAGATACGCTGGAGAAATTAGATATGATTCCCGGTACCATCCAGGGATTGCGGCTTCTTCAGAATCGCGGTTATGTGCTGGTGTTGGTGTCGAATCAGGATAATCTTGGATCGGCGGCGTATCCGCAGAAATCCTATGATCTTGTTCAGAAGAAACTCATGGGTTTGCTCAACGGAGAGGGTATTCAGTTTGCTGGTGTGTTCGTATGTCCTCACAGTTCTAAAGGTACTTGTGCTTGCCGAAAACCAAAAGCAGGTTTAGTGAGTGAATTTATACAAACAAACAATGTCGATCTTGCTCGTTCGTATGTCTTTGGAGATCGTGAAACAGATGTTCAGTTTGCACAGAACATCGGATGCAAATCTGTACGCTTAACAACAGATGCGTCGAGCAAAGCTGATTTCAAAACGGAGAGTTTTATAGAAGCTTGTAAATTCATAATTCGGCAAGCTCGTTCAGCAGCAGTTCAGCGTAAAACGTCAGAAACGGATATTGTTGTTGAAGTCAGTCTGGACGGTACGGACAACCATGAAATTTCTTCAGGTATTGGTTTCTTCGATCATATGCTTTCCTTGCTATCAAAACATTCCGATATCGATATGAATATTCGCGTGAAGGGCGACCTTCAGGTGGACGAACATCACAGTGTCGAAGATACGGGACTTGCTCTGGGCGAAGCAATTCGACAGGCACTTGGCGATAAACGCGGTATCGAGCGGTATGGATTTCTTCTGCCGATGGATGAATCACTGGCGCAAGTAGCATTGGATTTGGGTGGGCGTCCGTTTTGTTCATTCAATGCACTGTTTGAGCGAGAGAAAGTTGGCGAGTTTCCCACAGAACTGGTAGAGGACTTCTTCCGTGCTTTTGCAGATGGCTTGCGGGCGAATCTCCATATCACTGTTACCGGCAGAAACGATCACCATAAGATTGAAGCAATCTTCAAAGCGATGGCGCGTACATTGCGTCAGGCAGTTACAAAATGCGAACAAAATGCGGATGTGCTGCCCTCGACAAAAGGTGTTATTTAAAGATAGGATTGAAGATTTAAGAATGAAGAATAAAGAATTGAGATTCGAAGATTGTCGATTTAGTAATTTACGATAAACAATAAACTCATAAACGCGATACTCGAAACTGAAAACTGATTACTGAAAGCTGAGAACTTTTTGATTGGAATTATAGAATATGGTGCCGGGAATATTCGCTCTGTGAGCAACGCTCTCAATCGCCTCAGTGTGCAGCATTTCATTTCCAATAAGCACCATGAGTTGAATAAAGCCGACAAACTTATTTTTCCTGGAGTTGGTGAAGCGCGGAGTGCGATGGATGCGCTGACTCGCGTCGGTCTTACGGATTGGCTGAAGGAAGTGAGCGTACCATTTCTCGGCATCTGTCTAGGAATGCAATTGCTGTTTGACCGTACAACGGAACGCAGTACAAATTGTCTTGGTTTACTTATAGGTACAAATGAACGGTTCAACAGTGAGCAATCGGTTCTGAAGGTGCCGCATATGGGGTGGAATCAAGTTCAACATAAAGGAAATTGTTCATTGTTTGCGGGCATTGCACCAGGTGAACTTTTTTATTTTGTTCATTCCTATTATGCACCGCTTGTGTCGGCGACCATCGGTACAACAGAGTACGGAGTGCAATTCACATCAGCATTGCAGCAAAAGAATTATTACGGCGTTCAGTTTCACCCGGAAAAATCGGGTAGGATCGGATTACAACTCTTAAAAAATTTTGTTGAGCTATGCTGATCATCCCCGCAATCGATATTTATGACGGCAAGTGTGTCCGCCTGCGTCAAGGCGATTACGAGCAGAAGACTGTCTATGCTGCATCTCCTGAAGAAGTGGCTCAGCAATTTGCAGGTGCTGGTTTCCGGTTCTTACACGTTGTGGATTTGCAGGGCGCGAAAGAAAAGAAGGTCGTCAATTGGGATTCTATCACTTCTATTCTTGCAGTGCCTGGATTACAGGTGGAAATTGGCGGTGGAATCCGCACAACGGAGGACATTCAGCGGTTAATTGATATTGGTGCATCGCGTGTTGTCATCGGCAGTGTGGCGGCGAAATCACAGGAGTTGGTGGAATACTGGATTCAGCAATTTAGCGCCGATCGAATTGTTGTTGGCATGGATGTGAAAAACGGTTCGGTAGCAATCAGCGGCTGGCTGGAAGATAGTCGTCTTGAACCGATGAGTTTTGTGCTCGATTTGGTAAGGCGCAGCGCAAAGATATTCATCTGCACAGATATTTCACGTGATGGCATGCTCGGCGGAGTGAACATAGAATTCTTTCAAAATCTCAAATCTGCATTTCCGCAACTTTCCATCATTGCATCAGGTGGAATATCCACACTTGCAGATATTCAAGTATTAAAGCAGTCTGACCTTGCCGGGGTCATCGTCGGGAAAGCTATCTATGAAGGCAAGTTGCCGATAAAAGATCTTGCACTGTTGAATGGTGTTGAATGCTGACGAAACGAATTATTCCATGTCTTGATGTGAAGGATGGTCGCACAGTCAAGGGAACGAATTTTCTGCAACTGCGCGATGCCGGTGATCCCGTGGAACTTGCGGCGCGTTACTCAGACGAAGGTGCGGATGAATTAGTGTTTCTCGATATTAGCGCAACGCTTGAGGGGCGAAAAACATTTTTGCAGATGGTGGAACGCGTTGCAGCGGCCCTTCAAATTCCGTTCACCGTCGGCGGCGGTATCAGCACTGTGAACGATGTGAGTCGTGCACTAGATGCCGGTGCAGACAAAGTCTCGCTCAACTCTGCTGCGCTTGCGCGTCCTTCGCTCGTAGATGAAGCAAGCAAGCGTGTTGGTTCACAATCAGTTGTTGTGGCTATCGATGTAAAGCGCAAGAAAGACTCATGGACAGTATGGACGAAAGCCGGTACAGAACCTACCGGAAGAGATGCACTGTTGTGGGCAGATGAAGTGTTTCAGCGAGGTGCAGGAGAATTGCTGGTAACGTCTATGGATCGCGATGGTACGACAGCCGGATATGATGTTGAATTGTTGCGTACTCTTTCAGACCGGGTTTCTATTCCGTTAATCGCTTCTGGAGGAGCTGGCACACAAGAACATGTACGAGACGCAATTCTTCTGGGCAAAGCCGATGCAGTATTGGCAGCGAGTATTTTTCATTATAATAAAATATCGATTTCAGAACTAAAATTATTTCTTCATAATAATAATATTCCGGTGCGATTGTGATTGATAAACTAAACTTTGAAAAGCTCAATGGACTCGTTCCCGCAGTCATACAAGATGCTCGGACGAATCAGGTATTGATGGTGGGATTCATGAATCGGGAAGCACTTGAGAAAACACTTTCCGATAAGAAAGTAACTTTTTGGAGCCGCACAAAACAGCGGTTATGGCAGAAAGGTGAAACTTCCGGAAATTTTCTTGAATATGTTTCCATGCAAAAGGATTGTGACGATGATTCGCTTCTGATTAAAGCAATTCCCCATGGACCGGTCTGTCACACAAATCAGTTTACGTGTTTCGGTGAAGATGAAATTGTTGACATTGGAAGTCTCCTTCATCGATTGGAAGAAATTATTCGTGATCGTCAACAAAAGATGCCGGAAGGGTCGTACACGTCGAAATTGTTCAAAGAAGGCACTCCGCGTATTGCACAAAAAGTTGGCGAAGAAGGTGTAGAAGTTGCGATTGCTGCGATGTTGGGGGATAAGAAACGACTTACCGAAGAATCAGCCGATCTTTTATTTCATCTTCTTGTGTTATTACGCCACCAGGGAATGACGTTGGAAGAGGTTATGAGAGAACTGCGGCAGCGAATGAAGTGAGTATTATTCTTCGTGCACAAACTCGTGCCCTGCATGCTGAAGCGCTTGAGTTGCCTTCACAAGATGTTCTTCCAACAAGAAGAGATACACAATATTGTAGGTCGATACCACGGACACACTGATGCCTGCTGCAGAGAGCGGTTGCATAAGCGAATCGACGATGCCAACAGAGTTCATAGGTATTTCCCCGTCTGTTCGCAGGCAACGAAATCCGATTTCCTGCTGAACATTATTTGGCGCCATAAACTCAGGACTAATGATGGTGAGATCTTCGTCTGTTCGCATCGCGAAACACATCTCGCCTTTCGCAAAGACGGAAGGAAGTTCCGCAAATTGCGGCATCTTGCTGATAACAAATTTCTCGTCGAGAAGACGAAGCTTCAATTTGTGATCCATAAGCGTGCCTCCTGAATCGAGTGCAAGGATGAATCAACCTACATTCCGTTGAAGAGAAGATACGATTTCTCTACTCGTGACGCAAGATTATTTCATCTGCGTACGCTTAAATTAGGATTTGGAAAAGGGGGAAGTTTCTGGCTCTTTTAGGATGCCGATATCCACTTGCGCTTAAGCTAACCCGCCAGATTGCCGTTGGGCTGAGCGATCTTGAAATGTGCTTTCAATCGTCTAACATCACCCCCGAACAGTGGGAAGAGAGTTGCCATCGCCCGCATTGTAAGCTCGGTATATTGCTCTATACCGCGGCCATCCTCGAAAGCATACAGAGCTATAGGCTTAGCTTTTTCAGGCTTTTTTTGTCGAATTGGTCAAGGATAATAAACTCAATCGACTCACCCGCCGATAGGTGTATTCCCGTTTCTTCCACCATATTTATGACGACTGAATTAATGATATTGTTAATGTATTCATCGGCTTCACGCGTGATATGACGCTTGAAGACAAGCTCCATCGGATTTGCACAGCAGATTGGGAGAATTAAGATGAAGCCTCGTCCGATTTCCAACACCTCGCTCAATTCAATTCCTGCTCGAAAATGATTATATTTACAATGGAGATTGACAATAAAGGAAGAACAATCCATGAGACTGGCAATCAATATCGACCATATTGCAACACTGCGTAATGCACGAGGCGGAAGTGATCCCGATCCGGTGAAAGCGGCGCTTCTCTGCGAAAAAGCAGGAGCGGTTAGCATCGTGTGCCATCTGCGTGAAGATCGGAGGCATATCAAAGACGATGACGTTCGCCGACTGCGTTCTACCATAAAAAAGAAACTTGATCTTGAAATGGCAGCAACTGAAGAAATTATTGGTATTGCTATAAGGATCAAACCCGATCTTGTTACACTTGTGCCGGAACGACGCCAGGAACTTACAACCGAAGGTGGACTTGATATCGTAATGCAAAAGAAGTTTTTTGACGGCGTTGTCAAACAGTTTCATCAGAATCGCATTCCTGTCAGTCTCTTTATCAATCCCGTTGAAGCACAAGTGCGAGCATCGGCGGATATCGGTACAGATATGATTGAAATTCATACTGGAGAATATGCTGAAGCGAAGACTGTGGAGGATGTAAAAGAGCAGCTCGAAAGAATTCAGGAGGCGGCAACTCTTGGAAAATCTCTCGGACTCGGCGTGAATGCTGGTCACGGATTAGACTATTCCAACATCAAACCAGTTGCAGCCATTAAAGAAATTGATGAAGTCAGCATCGGCCATGCTGTCATCGTGCATGCACTTTCTGTGGGATTAGAATTAGCAGTGCGGGAAATGGTAGGATTGATAAAAAAACAATAAACATCCCTCGAAGTAAGCTTCGCGGTACTATACCAGAAAAAGAATACAATTTCAGGAAATGTTCCACAGGAAAGGATGGTGGGGGGCGAACCTGTGGCACATATGGAAAGTACACCGCAGATATTTCTCATATCCCACCCTTCAGCAATTCGATATACCGCCGTTCTAATACTTTTTTCTCTCCTATTATTTTATTATTTTTCTGTAGTAAGATTGAAACTTTTCTCCATATTTTACGAAGAAAAGTAATTGATATAAGATTGAGGATTGGGAGCGGAAGAAGAACTGCTATTCCAACCATCGGTATATCACCTAATTTAATTTCTGAATCAATCAAATTTTCCGCATTTTTATTGTTACTCTTGGAAACATTTATGAAATACATGCTCTTCAGCATTTTATATACATTAACCGCATTTGCACAGCCGTATAAAGGTGAAATTACTGGATTTGTTATCGACGCGAAGACGCAGGAACCGATACCGGTGGTTAATGTACAAGTTGTGGAACAGCCAACCTTTGGCGCGGTCACGGACGCCTCCGGAAACTTCAATATCAAAGGAATTGAGGTCGGCACCTACAGTCTGAAAGCCACTCTCGTCGGATATGAAACTATCATTCTCACCAACATCGTTGTCTCGACAGGACGCAGCACGAAAGTCTCCATTAAGCTCAACGAACAGGCGGTGCAGGTTGGTGGTGTGACGGTGAACGCGACCTACTTCAGTCGCAACAATGAGTTGAGTCCGCTGAGTGTGAACAACTATGATCGCGCAGAAGTGAAACGCCAGCCCGGTTCCGTGATGGATGTTCAGCGCGTTGTGCAGAACCTGCCTGGTATTGCAAGTTCTAATGATAATATGAACGAGTTGATCGTCCGTGGAGGCGCGCCGAACGAGAATTTGACGGTAATGGAACACATGGAGATTCCCTCCATCAACCATTACCCCAATGAATTTAACTCTGCCGGCCCGATCAATATGATCAATATCGATCTTGTGGAAGACGTGCAATTTTCTGCCGGCGGATTTTCGGTGCAGTATGGTGATAAAATGTCGTCTGTGATGGATATTACGATTCGTGAAGGGGATCGGGAAAAAAGATTCGCATCGAACACCGGCTTTAACATGGCTGGCATAGGCACACTGATGGAAGGACGATTGGCAGATGGCAAAGGCTCGTGGATTTTCTCTGCACGCCAGAGTTTGCTGGAGTTTATTGACAAATTATTTGGTATGTCTGTTATCTCATTGACAGCAATTCCTAAGTATTGGGATGCGCAAATGAAAGTAGTATACGATCTTTCACCAACGCAGCAACTGACATTAAATGGACTGTATGGTGACAGCCGCATTTATGTCAAAGGGGATCCAAAACAAAAGGATATTCTTCGTGCCGATTCAACTGTTTCCTCAAGTCTGGAAAATGTGGATGTTCACAGCAAGCAGTATGTCCTTGGCATAAATTTGAAGAGCTTATGGGGGAAAGAGGGGTACTCGATTCTTTCGCTCTATACAGTCGGTAATCAGTACAATGTCGATGTACAGCAGAATTTCATGCGGCGCGTCTATGATCATGATGGAAACGTAGACACATCTGAGACACAGGGAAATCCTCGCGATGTCTTTAATGAGCATATGGATGAAGCGTTCTATGCGCTGAAATACGACGTCTGCTACCAATTTCATCCGCAGCATGAGTTAATTTTGGGAGCACAAATCCAAACGGCAAACCACTGGATGGGAACGGCGAAATTTTTAGGCGACACTATCCGATACGATGTCAATCATGATGGAACCGTTTATAAGTACAATATTTCACCTGACGGCTTCATCCCGAACGATATAAAATTTGGCGAGGCGAGTAAATGGTCTGCCTATCTTAGCGATAAATATCGAATCACAACGGAACTGCATTTTACGCTTGGAGCGCGGTATGATTACTTCACCTATTCTAAGAAAGGACAGATCAGTCCGCGCGGCAGCATTTCGTATGAATTACTTCCCACGACGACAGTTTCTCTGGCTGCCGGCGAATACTGGCAAACACAACCGTTCCCTAATTACTCCGACACACGAAATATTGGGTATAATAAAGAGATGCCAAACTCTAAAGCAAATCATGTCGTGTTCAGTGTGCAGCACTTTCTGGATGATGGTGTGAAGCTAAGTGTGGAAGCGTACTATAAAAAATTCTCTGGTATCAGCGTGGGTCAAGAGTACGTGCATTCAACAATTGATACAGTGTGGAGCGATGTCAATCTTGCTATCGGCCGTAGGCAATCCTATGGTTTAGAATTCCTGCTGCAGAAAAAACAGGTTACCAACTATTACGGTACAATTAGCGTTTCCCTTTCCAAAACGACAGATGATGATCCTCGCATCGGCAAAGAAGGCAATACATATCCATCTCAGTACGACTATCCGGTCATCATCAATTTGGTCGGTGGAAAAATCGTGAAAGGTGTTCGCTCATGGTTTAACGATCAACCATTCTTTATTAAATATCCGGCATACATCTTGCCGGTTTCCGATGAAATGGAAATCAGTTTCCGGTACCGTTATCAAACCGGAGGGCCATACACACCAAAGCTCTTCTCATCGTACGTGCAGTTCCGGGAAGGAGGCGTCCAGTGGTCGAAGGGCATGTGGGAAGATGACCAGAAAAGGATTAACGCAGTGCGCTATCCCAATTACAGCCGGCTGGATATCCAGTGGATCAGCCGCTTTTACATGCAAAATTGGAATATTAATGTGTATATCTCATTGATGAATATTTTGGACCACAAGAATGTGTTCTATTACGAATATCGTAGCGATGGAACGATCGAGACCGTATATCAGTTCGCCTTCTTCCCGGTTGGAGGCATAGAGGTAGAATTCTAAAATCGTATTTGACCGGAAGAAAATTTCCTGCCATATTAGATATAATCTGCAACAGTCGAAAGGAAATCCTCGACCAATTCAGGAATGTGATCACTAATTCAGGAAATCGTTTTGCCCGGCAGAATATCTGTAATCGCAGTTCTTCTTGTGCTATATCTCGCACCATCAACCTTTGCACAATCCACATCACCGCCAATGGCGGATTCTTCTTGCTCTCCTCAAACCTGGGTATATGTCGGCGTTGGCGGTGCAGTGCTCTTGACTGCTGTGATGTTTCATTACGATCAGCAAATCTACGACGATCTCTACAAATGGAAGATGCACAATCTAGTGGTGAAAAAGATCAGTCCAGTAATTACGAATCTTGGCGATGGTACGTTTTCAATTGGATTATTCGGTGGGTTTGTCGGTTATGGATTGATTTTCACGAATGCAAAAGCGTATGAAGTCGGGAAGATCGGTTTGGAATCATTTCTTCTTACCGGCGTGACGGTGCAATTGTTGAAAAATCTATGCGGTCGCGAGCGCCCGAGTGCGGCAACACGCGACGGCGGATTTTGGCATGGACCGTTTTCATATTTGCGCGAACCGAAAAACGGAAGAGGAATTTCTTCATTCGATGCATTTCCGTCTGGACATACAGCAACAGTGTTTGCCGCTGCCACAACAATATCAGATTTCTATACGGAATCCTGGGTGTCTTATACATGCTATTCTCTTGCCTCGTTTACTGCAATCAGCCGGATAACAGAGAGCACACATTGGATAAGCGATTGCTTTGTCGGTGCGATCATTGGCTATTACGGAACGAAGCTTGTCGAAAAGTGGAATTATGGTTCCGGCGATATCACGCTTGTGCCGCAAGTGGATGAACATCAGTATGGATTGCTTCTCAGTGTGAAGTTCTAAGGAATACTATGAAGCAGTTAAGGATACTTTTCGGGCTCTGGTGTGTACTTTCTATGTATTTTGTGCACATCTGTTGCGCACAAAATGGAAATCAGTCGGTACCTTCAGATTCGGTTTCTGCCATAAACACTGCAGGGTTCGATGAAGTTCAATGGTACACGATGTTTGCCAACATTCCTCGCGATTGGGGCAGGTGGTACGATATTTCTTTTCGCAAGGAACGTTTGAATGAATGGCTCATCATCGGCGGATTGACCGTGGCAACTGTCTTGACTGACGATATCACTTATACACCGTCAGCGCGATTTTATCACAGCTCTTCGCAAGCAAAGAAGTGGAGCGATTTTTGTGCGAATATTGGTGATGGCACAACGCAGTTTGCTCTTGCAGGATCTTTTGGTGCATATGGTTTAATTTTCAAGGATCAAAAAGCACTTCGTACATGCAGCCAGATTGTACAAGCAGTGCTGGCTTCCGGTGCAGTCATTCAAGTGCTGAAACATGTCACCGGACGCGAAAGTCCATTTGTGCGTTCAACACCGACCGGTGTATGGAAGATTCTTCCCAACCAAATCGATTATCATCGGCGCGTTCCACAATTCGATGCATATCCCTCCGGACACATTTGCACATCCTTGGCGACGGTAATCATCGTCGCCGAAAATTATCCTGATGTGAAATGGATTCGCCCTGCAGGGTACGCATTTACAACACTTGTCGGACTTGGAATGCTGAATAATGGTATTCATTGGGTAAGCGATTATCCGCTCGGGTTGTTTATCGGGTATTACTTTGGGATGCTTGCCGCACACCCAGAAGGAGTGTCGGTGATGGAATCGGATGATGGCCGATTGAAAGTTTATGTTCTGCCGAATATCACTCCGATGGGAACCGGTGCAACATTGTCGATGACGTTTTGATAATTCGTCAGCCGGCACGGGAACGAAAGTATTTATCGTTTGAAAATATTTTTTTAGCGGTTCAGGGGATTCACTACTTATCTTCTCCAAATTTTATTAACTCCACGACTTAAAAGATGTCTCACGGCAAATCCATGATGGAATGGATCATCAATGAGAGTGGGAGTAAAATAATCCGTGCAAAGAACGAAAGAATGCATTATCTTATAGCTAGAGAGACTGTAGAGTAAACCATCTCTCGGAAAATAGTTCCCGATATGTCAACATTTTTTCAGTCAACAATACAGAGCCTGGCGCGCGAATTATTCGATTCGTACGACTTCTATAAAGCGAGCGGTATTTCATCCAGCCGCTTCACACAGGCGGAAATGTTGCAATGGCTGCATCCATTTAAAGATCAGCATCTCTTTGGAAAATCTGTCTTGGGCGCATCTGTCGAAGGAAGGGAAATCGCGCTCTATAGCATAGGAGACGGTTCCACGAAAGTAATGCTCTGGTCTCAAATGCATGGCGATGAACCAACGGCAACGATGGCGCTGATGGATATCTTCAGTTTCTTTGCAAAGAATCCGGAACATATCGCAACAAAAAACATCCGTGAGAAACTGACACTGTTGGTGATTCCGATGCTCAATCCGGATGGAGCCGAACGTTTCACCCGCCGCACCGCTCAGATGATAGACATGAATCGCGATGCATTGGCATTGGCGACACCGGAAGCAAAGATTTTAAAAAATACACGCGATAGATATCAACCGGAATATGGATTCAATCTTCACGATCAGGAGCCGCGGTATACGGTTGGGACGACACAGAAAATTACAGCCATTGCATTGCTTGCTCCGGCTGCAGATGAATCGCGCGGAGACAATCCGGTACGGCTGAGGGCAAAGAGAGTCGCTTCGACACTTGCTCAGGTTTTGAATCTTTTCATTCCCGAAAATCTTGCGAAGTGGGATGATACATTCTGTCCGACTGCATTTGGTGACAACATTCAGAAGTGGGGAACAAGTACAGTGCTGATAGATTCCGGCGGATGGCGCGGCGATCCCGACAAATTTTTTATTCGCAAGCTCAATTGTATCGGTTTGTTGGTAACCTTGTATGCGATTGCCGTTGGAGAGAGCAGGAAAGCAGATATTGCTGTCTATGAGCAGATTCCATTCAATATGAAATTAGGATGTGATTATATCATCCGGAATGCGGTGCTCAAATCGAATGGTCAGATTGCTCCAATCCGGGTCGATGTCGGTATCAACTTCAATAAGCGCATCAGTACTGTGACGGGTCAAATAGATGAATTTGCGACTATTGTTGAGATCGGCGATCTCAATGCATTCACGGCGCTGGAGAAGGAAGTCAATGCCAACGGTGCTGAGTTAGATGCTGATCTCATAAAGATGGAATATCCACTCTCGATGGACAAAGTAGCATTACTCCTGAAGTGAATGTAAACGCCATGGCTCACAAACTACCCAATCACTCGTCTGTTCCCGCTGTCTCGAAAGCATTGCTCAAACGGCAGAAAGAATTTGAAACAGAGGCGTTCCCTCATAAGGATATTCTTTTCAATTTTGCATTGCGTACCACAGGCGACAAAGACGACGCGCATGATCTGCTGCAAGAAACCTTTATGAAAGCATTTCGTTTCTGGGATAAATACGAAAAAGGAACCAACATCCGCGCGTGGCTTTTCCGCATCATGAAAAATTCTTACATCAACCGGTACCGGAAAGAAACGCGCGAGCCGGGGATGGTGGACTATGATGACGTGGAGAATTTTTATGATTCCATCCGCGATGATAGCACAGATTCCAACGACCTTCAAAAGAGAATGTACAGCAATATGTTGAGTGATGAAGTGACGGAAGCACTGCAATCGCTGCCGGAAGATTTTCGCACTGTAGTTATTTTATGTGATATTGAAGGATTGATGTATGACGAAATTTCTGAATTCCTCAATTGTCCTATCGGAACTGTTCGCTCACGGCTGCATCGAGGCAGAAAGATGCTGAAAGAAAAGCTCTATGAGTATGCTAAAGACCGCGGTATGATTACAGATGAGAGGTTCAATTAAACACCCATCTTCCGTGTTCTGACTTCCTTGTACAGTTCTAGATTCCCATGAGCAGTCGGTGACCCAATCTTGGTGGCAATTCGGAATTTAAAATCTTATGCACTGCTGTTTTCACATCGTACTGACTGCGGATATTTTCGTACGACCACGTATCCGTATCGAATATACCAAAGCTTAAATCCGTTATTCGATCGCGCGGCTGACCAACACTTCCAACGTTAACGAGATAGCGTTCGCCTTTCATCATGCTGCGGACTCGTCCGGCGATGGAAAATATTGCAGGTGTATGTGTATGTCCGATGAAACAGAGAGATTCTGAAAAACATTGAAAAGCGCTTGTTGCGGCATTGTCTTCAAAAATGTATTTCCATTGTTCCGGAGAGCACGGTGAAGCATGCACAAAAAGAAGATCATCTTTTTTTATGGAAATGGAAAGTGTATAAAGGTAAGAAATATTTTCTTCGCTGATTCGCTTGCGGGTCCACTCAATGGCTGAACGGGCATCTTCTGTGAAGTGCGCGGTGATGCTCTCGTTGAGTAATGCTTCATCGTGGTTGCCTTTGATGACAGAGCTGCACCGCTGGCGGATAAGTGCTAGACATTCGTTCGGATTCGCACCATAGCCGACGATATCGCCAAGACAGATAATTTCATCCACGGATCGCTGGTCGATGATTTCTAGCGCTTTTGTCAGCGCTTCAAGATTAGAATGAATATCGGAGATAATTGCGTATTTCATTATCCTAATAAGTGAATATAGAAAAACGTCAAATAGAGTGCAACCGGAGTCGCTTCCGTATAAAATGAATGATGAATTCTTTATTCAGGCAACCATTGCATCGTGTCTGTTTATGGTTGAACTCTATGAAAACGCGCGGTATATTAACACGCACTGATAATTACTCTACACCTGAGCTTTGCTGTCATGAAAGAAAAGAAATTCATTGCGTTAACCTCTGTTGCTGCTGCAGTTTTTCTGACGGGGTTCAAACTCGGTATTGGATTGTGGACGAATAGTCTAGGAATTCTCTCTGAAGCCGCACACTCAGGCCTTGATCTGCTGGCAGCGGTTATTACATTATTTGCTGTAACCTTTGCCGACCGTCCTGCTGATGAAGACCATCAATATGGCCACGGGAAACTGGAAAACATCTCTGCTTTCGTCGAAACAGTTCTCCTCGTGATCACCTGTGCATGGATCATCTGGGAAGGTGTCAGCCGTCTTCTTGTCCAAACGCACCATGTTGAAACGAACATTTGGAGTTTCATTGTGATGGGCACATCGATCGTTATAGATGTCAGTCGGTCACGGGCACTCTACCGAGTTGCCAAAAAATATCACAGTCAGGCATTAGAAGCCGATGCTCTGCATTTTTCCAGCGATGTCTGGTCATCGCTCACCGTTATCGGCGGTTTGTTTTTTGTGTGGATCGGATATCCGATATTCGATTCCCTTGCTGCCATTGCTGTTGCGTTGCTGGTTCTCTTTGTCAGCTATCGGTTAGGCCGTCGTACTATCGATGCGCTGATGGATCGCGTGCCGAAGAATTTGGTAAAAGAAATTGAACAGGCGATCAATTCAGTGGACGGTGTGGAAGGACTGCGCAAGCTTCGCATTCGTCCTTCCGGTACTCATATTTTTGTAGATACGGTTGTTGCTATCCGTCGAACTATTCCCTTTCAAAGCGCTCATGCGATTATGGACAACATTGAACGAAGCGTCCATGCAGTCCATGCGAACGCCGATGTGGTTGTTCACTCGGAGCCGTTTGAAACGAGGGATGAGACCATCATCGATAAAATTCGAATGGTTGTGATGGACAGAGGACTTCGCGCACCGCATAACATCGAAGTGCATCTGACGGATGGAAAATATTTTATAGATTTTGATGTAGAATATGCGAAAGGACTCTCGTTTGCTGAAGCACACGAAATATCATCGGACATTGAGCGGCAGATTCAGAATCAACTTCCATCGGTCGGAAAAGTGACGATTCATATGGAGGAGTATGAAGCGAACGAGCATCCTCTCCACGATGTCACAAAGATAGAAAATGCGTTATCCTCAGAGATTCGCTCGATCACCGAGCAGCAGAAAGATGTGTTGTCATGCACGGATTTGATGCTGCTGCAGGAAGGAAATAAGTACAACGCAACACTGACATGTCAGATCGACAAAACTAAAACACTTGACGAAGTACACCAGATTATTTCTGAGATTGAGGCTGTACTCTTCCAACACTTCAAACAATTGCGGCGAGTTACAATACACGCAGAACCAAAGTGAAATAAAAAGTAATAAAGAATTTGAGATTGTGAGATTCAAGAAATGGATTATTATTTTATCTCAACTTCTCATCATCTTTCATACTCAACTACTTGTACTACGTTTTTTGCTGTTTCTTCTTTGCGGCGGGAAAAAGAACATTATTGAGAATCAACCGGTAGCCGGGTGAGTTCTTGTGCAGATTCAAATCGGTTGGCGGGTCGCCGACGGCGTGCTGGTAGTCTTCGGGATCATGTCCGCCGTACCACGTGAATGTGCCTCGCCCGAAATTGCCGTGGATGTATTTCACTTCTTCCGTTCCTTCACGTTCCGCAAGGATCGTGACTGTTTTTTTTATCAAACTCTTCCGAAACGCAGTCGTTTGCCCCATAAATCCTTTGATAATATTGACGTGATCTTGTGTGAGCATCGTCGGTACGGGGTCGTACTTGGCGGAGAATTCGAAGAGCGTAAAATAGTCCGTGTTTGGATCGCGAATCGGAGGCGGATCGCTTGGAGGAATGTCGATATCGGAATATTCATATCGGAACGGATTCATATCGATCTTAAAATTCTCGAATGCAAGTGTCTTGCTGAAATCAAGCTTCGTTTGTGCGTTCCTGTCCGGTGGGTCGCCGTCGAACATAACATCGGCAATGTCTACTTTTTCTGCGGCAAGTGCGATATCATAACTGTCGGTTGCAGAGCACATGGCAAACATAAATCCGCCGCTGCCTACAAATTCCTTGATGGAACGCGCAACAGCTTTTTTTTCTTCTGATACTTTTTTATATCCGAGTCGCTTTGCCTCGCGCTCGTACAGCATTTGTTGTTCAATATACCACGGTGCATTCCGGAAGTTGGAATAGAATTTTCCATACTGACCGGTGAAATCTTCATGATGCAAATGAAGCCAATCATATTCAGAAAGTTTTCCTGTAAGGACTTCTTCATCCCACACCTTTGTATAATGGATCTCTGCGTACTCCAGTGCCATCGTCACTGCGTCATCCCACGGTTTGAAACCCGGCGGGGCATAGACCGCAATCCTCGGTGCTTTTTCCAGCCGCACTACATCTTGATTGTTGTCTTCACGTTGGACTTCAGCATAGATCGATGTGGCATCGCCGGCAACGAGTGATTCGAAGAATACACCGCGAACGCGGCATTCCCGAGCTAGTACATCGTTGTAATCCATCATGAATGAACCGCCGCGGTAATTGAGCAGCCAATCGACTTCACCGTTTTTTTCTAACAGCCAAAACGCGACACCGTACGATTTAAGATGATCGGTTTGTTTAAGATCCATCGGGATGAGAAGCTTGGATTGGGCGATGAGAATGGAACAACATGTGCTCAACAAAATAAACATGGAACCTAGAATAAAACTATACGTTGAAAATCTCTTTTGATACTTCGTCACTCTCATACTTAAATTATTCATCTTTCTTTTTAGATACATTTACTTGGCAGTATGTTCCGGCGTTGCTCTTGACTCATACGCCATTGCGTTTAACAGCATAATACGGTTCTTCATCGGTGGATGTGTCGCAAAGAGATCTGCCCACCAGCCTTCTTTCTCGTTGATTTTTCTTCCTAAAGGATCAACGACGCATAAATGAGCAATGCCTTTTTGAAAAGAAGTCGTGGGTTCGGTGGCATTTTCGATTTTCATTAAAGCATTGGCAAGTGCTTTGGGATTGCGCGTAAGTTCTGCTCCTCCTGCATCTGCAAGGTATTCCCGCTGACGCGATACTGCCATCGCTACGATACGCGCAATTAATGGAGCAAGTAAAATGGTGAGAAGCCATCCAGCGAATAAGACACCGCGCAACATCCATCCGGCGCCGGGCGCACGGTTTCCCGCGAATCCGCCGAGAAGAGCACCCTTCTTCATCCACTCGGAAAGCAAAAGCACTGCACCAAACAGAACCGTAATAATTGTCATCAACCGGGTATCGGAATTTCGGATGTGGCTCATCTCGTGTGCAATAACGCCTTGCAATTCTTCGCGGTCGAGCATTGCAAGCAGTCCCGTTGTGACGACAATCGAGCTATCCATCGGGATTGTTCCAATTGTAAAAGCATTGGGATCGGAATCTTTCACGATATACACTTTGGGAGAAGGAATTCCTGCCGCAAGACTCATTTCTTTTACTACGTTCAATAACTCCGGCAGATCGGCAACCGCTTCATCCGGTTGCTCGGCATGCACAGACCAGAGAACGGAGTTCATTCCCCAGTGTAAGCTTGTAAGAATTGATCCTATACAGATTATAACAGCTAAAATTGTTCCTATCGGCAGGTAGCGTAATAGATGGTAGTTGAAAAAAGCGGGAAACAACTTATGTGGAAAAAATTGTAACATAAGCAAGATAATCAACATCATGGTCGTAAGGACAATGTACATGGGCAACTTGAAAAAATCCGAGTCATCGTCATCATCGGCAAATGCTTGCGGTTTTTTCCATAATCCTTCCGCGGCTCTTTTGCGGAAATTCCAGATGCTGGATGCAACCATCAGGAGAACAAACGGAAGCAGGATGAATCGTACTGGCGAATCAACTGTTAAGAAGACATCAAATCCTACACCGATAGCAGCAATGAGAAGGATGAATACCACAATGAGCAGCCATGTCATCCGCCGGTTATGCTTCTGTTGCTCGTAGATGTTATGTGCATGTGTGAGAATGGGTTCGGACATATTTCTTTCCTTATCGAGACCTATCAGGTCTTATTACTATCATGATACTCATTAGAACGAGAATAAAAAAGGCGATCCAGCAGAAACTGAATCGCCTGAAAAAAATGAATTTCCTCTGAACGTGCTTTGAGGAATTTCAATACTTACTAAAAATAAACCGCTAATATCAAAAGGCCAGAATTGGTAATTCCAATTGCAGTGGCACTACCTTGCTTTGTTGTGACCGTTGGAGTGCCGGTAGTTGTTCGTTCCGCATCTTTATACGAATTCGAAGTAAAACCAAGCTGATATTCAGCTGAAAGGCTAACACCATTTGTCACATAGTATTCTACACCTAGAAGCGCTCCGATGCTAATCTGGGTGTAACCGGTGGGATTGCCATTGGCATCCACATTCTTTATTGTTGTTTGGGTAAGTATACTACCAGCGGGACCTGCATTACCGGATTTCGATTCTGTACTCCTTGTGCTAAACATTATACCAGCACCAAAATAGGGACTTATACGACTTTTAGTAAAATGCAACTCAATCGCTCCGCCCACACCAAATGTATTATCTGAGCTTGTAGCGTCCACACTTATCCAACCAGCCGGTAGCGGACTGGGCGGATTTTTTGTGCTTAATAGCGCAAACTGTACCATCCCTCGCACTGCCATATAATCGGAAAGGTACAATTTTGCACCAAATCCACCTAGGTATGAATTAGCGCGCAGGGCAGCAAGGCCATCGAATGAAAAGAGAAATCCTTTGCTACCTGCAGATGGACCTGGGGCAATATCTTGTCCAAATGACATTGATCCCACAAGGATAAGGATTGTAAAAAGTATTGCAACCTTCTTCATAACTTCCTCCTATATTTTGTTGAATAAGTGGTTGGTTTGGAATGTTGTTTGTAATACAAACGTTCTACTATTCATAAAACGTAAATTAATGTAAATATCCAGACTCACAATATCAATAAATATTTACGAATCGAATTACCTCATAATATATGTCACCATAAAATTTCCCGAAAGTTATTTTTTTAGCGAGAGATCTACTGTCGGGACTTCGCGCTCGGCGGCATCTTTTACCTGAAACAAAGGAAACAGCTTAAAGCCCAATGCTGATGCAAAGAGATTGGTGGGAAATATTTCCAGCTTTGTATTAAACGTTGTCGTAATGTCGTTATAAAACTGGCGCGCAAACGTAATTTGGTTCTCCGTAGTCGTCAATTCTTCCATGAGTGGTTGTACACTTTCGTTTGCTTTCAAGGTAGGATAGTTTTCCACGACGGCAAAAAGCTTTGAGAGCGCCGATGAAAGCAAATCTTCTTTCGCAATGCTGTCGGCAATATTTTTTGCGCCGACAGCCGCTGCACGGGCCTGAATAACGCTCTCAAGCGTGCTCTTTTCAAACTCCATTTGTCCTTTTACGGCATTGACAAGATTGGGTATGAGATCGTGCCGGCGCTTGAGCTGCACATCAATTTGCTTCCAGGCGTTGCGCACCTGATTGCGAATCTTGACGAGAGAATTGTAAATACCAACGAAAAGAAGAATGAGAACAATAACGAAAGCGAGAAGAAGAAAGAATGGCATGGGTTCCTCCGATAGTGGTTTAGATCGTTCCGATGAAGTATAACAATATTTTCAATATAATGGAAATAATTCTTCAAAAGAGATTCCTAAATGTAATAGCTCATTAAAAATGTCAGGGTTTGCGTCCAATAGAAATGTCATGTTTGAGTATGTTAGAAGTCCTCAAAAGAGAAAGGACTTCAGGCATAGAACAAACCATAACAATGAGCAACCACGTCATCCGTCGGTTGTGCGCCTGCTGTTCGTAGATGTTACTGGCTTGTGTAAGAATAGATTCGGACATCATGCATCTTATTGAACTTTTTGGTGCGCCATTGCCTTCAACAGCATAATACGTTTTTGAATCGGCGGATGCGTTGCAAAAAGATTTGCCCAGAACCCTTCCCTCTCATTGACTTTCTTGCCCTGCGGATCGTCTGATTTCTATATAATAAACACTCCACCAAATCGGAATTATGAAAACAACATAACTATATTGGTGATAAAGATGCCATGCCCAATAAGATGTGTTGAGTTTTAGCACATCAAGATAACTTGTAAGAATATGAAGCGGGGATTGCCACAACCAAAGACATACTATCATGAATAAAAAACATTGTGTCAATATCCCAATAAGAACGGGTTTCCATTCCTGCTTAAAAATAAAATACAATGACAATGGGAATGTTGTAGAATACTTGAACCACGATAATCCAAGAAAGACACCAGCTAAGAATTTGTTTTTCTTTGTAAGAAACACAGCAGACATGAATAGTGCAAGAACAAGCAAGTCGTGTTGTCCATAGCGTATCACGTCTTTATAAGAACCGCTGATGAGAAAAGCAGAACACAGGAAAACAACAATCATTTTATTCTCTATCTTCCAAAGTTTTTGCAAACAATAGAGCAAAACGAATGTCGCCAAATAATTTGTCAACGCCCAAACTATCTTCGCATATTGCCAATCCATGACAGCGTATGGTATCAAAAGAATATATCCGGTCAATGGATAAAGAGGCATCTGTGCAAAAAATAATTTTCCTGATAAGAAAGATTCATAAGGATTTTGATGTTGCAGCAATTCTTTTGTTGGTGTCCATTGAAAGTCCCCACTCGCACGTATAGCTTCTCCGAATACCAAGATATTCAAGCATATTGTCAATAAGACAATGAACAATAATACGTATTTGACAAAATACTTCACTGTCTAATCTTCCTTCTTAAACTCCATCTTGGTCTGTGCCCGTTCACCACTCAAATACTTCCGTGCTTCACTGATAATCAAATGAATTTGTGTTGTGGCGTGTTTCGGATGAGAGCAGGGACTTCCTTAATTCCGCGTTGGATTTCGCAGACAGATGTTTAGGAGTCATGTCAAACACTGTCTGTGTGCCAATAATTAATCTAATCTAGTTCCAATACAAAATCTGTCCATTATCTGTTTCAAATCCTCAACACTTTTAGAACACTGGATAAGTTTGCCCTTGTGCTCTAACAAAATATTTGCCCTGCCTCTCAAACAATACGGAGAGGACATCACATCGCAATAGGCTCCGGTATCAAGAATGCCTAAAATATCATCCTCTCTAATCTCAGGAATTTCCCTAGGCTGGTCCTGTGTGAAAGTATCACCGGTTTCGCATACATTGCCATCAACAGAATAGACCATGAGAGGGCCATTTGGATTAGAGACATTAATGATCTCATGATATGCATGATAGAGTTTTGGCCTGATCAATGTTCCCATGCTGGCGTCAGTATATGCATGGAGAATGCCATTCTTCTCTTCAACAGTATTCACCTTTGTCAAAAGGACTGTTGAATCGCCAACAAGGCTCCTGCCAGGCTCGATGATTAATTTATTTATCCTCACACCGCTCTTCTCGGTCTCTTCACTGATTATTTTCGCATACGTATTGAAAGGGAAAGACTCTTGAGATTCTCTATGCCTGATGCCCGGACCTCCGCCAACATCAAGATTCAGGTTTGTAAAACCATGCTCCTGTAATTCATTCATGACATCGAGAGTATTTTGCAAAGCGATCCTAAAACTATCAACATCATTACCAAGCCAGCCAGAACCAATATGTATGTGCAAGGTGTCAGGATGAAAACCATATTCACGGGCAGCTAAGAAAGTAGCAACGATCTTATCCTGCTCGATGCCGAACTTTATAGGAACACCATCCTCATTTTTTAAACCGGCAGTGATAACGTCAGGATTATGGCCGGCACCAACATTCGGATTCAACCTGATGGAAAGATTCAAGCCATGAATATTCCATTCATCCCTGTGCTCTCCAAGTTTTTTAAGCTGAGAATTAGAATCAATGTTGATTTTATAACTGCCAAAATTCACAAGCTTTTCAAGATCATCTTTGGAAACAGATGTTCCGGTAAACATGATTCTATTCCGAGGGATTCCGCGCTGCTCCGCAAGAACAGCTTCGTTCGGAGAGACAACATCCGCACCCAGATCAAGCATTGCAATAAGATCAAGAATCTGAGGGCAATAGTTTGCCTTCACAGCATAATTGATATCTACAACACCGACATAATTTTTTGCAAATGCATCTCTGATAAGTCTCGCCTTATCTTCAATTCTTTTTCCATGAGTAAAATATAATGGAGTAGGATTAAACTTTGCCAGTTCTTCTAAATCACAATCCTTAAACGAGCGGGACCAAACCTTGTTGTCTCTAACATCAAAACCTTTAAAAAACCACCAATATTGTTTCTGAACCATAAACCACTTGTTCTTTCATTGTCTTTGATATCTATCCAGATTACACAACGCTCATGTGTGGAAATAATATAGTGCATAATAACCATATAGCCAATTTGGAAAGCATTCTCATGAATTTCTATGCAACATTTCTCAGAATAATAAATCCGGATGCAATAATGAGCGCGCCGCCAAACAACATATGAGAAGCGCGGATTGTTCGTGTGGAAATCGAATGGTGAGGCGAAGAAAAAAGTCAAAGAGCATGTCATCCGTAAGGACATTCAATTTTTACCCGCCATTCTGTTGGGCGGGGAATGTCCCTACACAAAGAATATCATTTCCACGAAGGCTCAGAGCAATCTGAGCCTTTTGTATTTCAGAGAGCATCTCTCCACAGAAATCGAATTTATTTCCTTTTTTTAATCGTTTTGGGCTAAAGTCCAGATTTTTTTGTAGGTATTAAAACCACATCCTGAAGGTCGTGGCAATATTTTATTACATTCTGCGTAACATCAGTTAGTTATATTATATGATCCATGAAATAATAATTTTGTGATTTTTTAAAAAAGAGTGCGACTAATTAATAAAGAAATGGAAGAATAAATGAAAGTGGATAAAAACGAGTTTATAAAGGTTGTTCATGAAAATCAAGGCATTATAAATAAGATTTGTTTTGGATATACAAATAACGTTGAAGATAGAAATGATTTGAAACAGGAGATACTCATTCAGCTATGGAAAGCATATCCACAATTTAAGCATGAATCTAAAATAAGTACATGGATGTATAGAATTGCTTTGAACACTGCTATTTCAAATTTAAGAAAAGCGAAAAGAAAAATCCGGGAAAGTGAATTAACTGAAAGTAATTATCAAATTCCTGAAATAGAAGATGATGCAACGCTTAATGAGAATATTTTACGGCTTTATCGCATGATATATCAGTTGAGCGACTTAGAAAAAGCAATAATGTTGCTCTACCTCGATGAACAGCCCTATCGTGAAATAGCAGAAATTGTTGGAATCTCTGAAACAAATGTTGCCACAAAAATCAGTCGGATTAAATCTCAGTTCAAGAATCAATTCAACAAAAAAAAATAATACACATCAAAGGAGTTAGAACAATGGAATTAGAAGATTTAAAAAATATGTGGAAAGAACAAAACAGAATACTTGAAAAAGGTATAGCCTTGAGCGAGCAGGTATTAAAAAATGTTTTTAAACAAAAGGCGAATGGTGAAATAGAAAAATTGTTGGAATGGGAATATTTTAGTCTAATTGAGTACATAGTTTTTTTAATATTCATATCGATTAGCACTTATAAATTTATGGACGATTGGAGATTCTTGATATCGGGAATATTTTCAATGGTTTTTTATGCTTTATGTACTATCCTTTCAATAAGTGAAATAAAACAGTTATATAATATTGACCTGTTTTCTAAAAGTATTATTGATACCCAACAGGCAATTCTGAAACGCAGAAAACAAGAGAAACAAATTATTAAAGTCTTCTTATTTATAATTCCCCTAATAATTCCCTCTCTTATTTTATTAGGTCATAGACTTGTACATAATGTCAATCTTTTAGATCACCCTCATTTCTTTACGATATTATCAGTCGGCAGTATTGTTGTGACATATCCAGTGGTGTTTATAGCGTACCAGAGAATTTGTTTAAGAAGATACAGGATCATTGAAAACAATTTGCTAGAATTGGAAAAATTTAAAGAAGAATAATTCTGATCCATTATATGATGATAAAGAAAGGGAAACCATGAATAAGAGAATGTATAGAATATTGCTCGTAGCAGCCACGCTCGCAATATACATTACAAAATGATCAACTCAATGCAGGGAGAATGATTATTTGATTTTGATATTGGAGCTTGTTTAGGATTTCGTATTTGTATTTTGGAATTTCATAGAGTGTCTCCCCTCAGCAATCGAATTCGTTTCCTTGTCTGTTCCGCGTAAAGTGAATTTGGAAATCGCTCCAGTAACTTTTCATAAGCTGTTATTGCCTGCACTTTATTGTGCAGGACATTTTCAGATATTTCTGCAATGCGGAATTGAGCCCTGTCTTTGAGAATACTCAACTGAATCGAATCGGCGATAAAACGAAATGCCGCAATTGCTTCGTTCGTCTGCTTCAATTTCAGATGAAGCTCGCCAATTTTCATCACTGCGTCATCTATAAGCAAAGTAGTTGGGTACTGCTTAACAATATCCCGAAAGTGAGTGAGAGATTCAGGATATTTTCTTTGGCGCATTTGTAAATCGGCTTTTGCAAATTCTATCAATGCCGGCAAAGAGGAAGTTTTATTTTCCTGAATAAAATATTGGAGTTGTAATGCATCGTTTGTAAGATCGGTGTCGAGGTTTGTGTCGAACCGCTTCAACAGCGAAAGTGATGTGTCGAATTGCGCTTCAAAGTAATTCAATTCAGCCAGTTTGAATACAGCCTGATCTTGATAGATGACGAGCGGGAGCTCTGCGATTCTCTCGAATTCCTTACGCGCTCCGACAAGGTCGTTGCGCGCCATCTGCACCTCGCCGTTTTTAATTGCGGCATCGTAAAGAATGTTCATTGTATTGGGAAATTCTTTGATCTTGTTAAAAGCGGTCAGTGCGCCGTCGAGGTCAAAGAGTTTGTCGAACTTAATAATACCGATGCGAAATAATGACTGCACGGCAAGGTCGGGATGATCTTGTGCAGCGGCAATGGATTCATATATTTGAATTGCATCCCGGTATGTTGGCTGTGATTCTGGCGCAAGAGTGTCGGCTTCACCGCTTAATTCTTCAAGAGCGCGGGCATACCCAAAGCGTGCATACGGAAGTAACCCGCTTTTATCGAAACGGTTGATAATTTCCTTGAATGCCTCTGCCGCGGCTGCCGAAGCGTGTTCCTGATTCAGCTGTTGTGCAAAGTTGAATAATTCGCTGCCATTGGCGTTGGTAAGACGGTCGATAATGCGATAGTGTTCAAGAGCAGAATCGTACTGCCGTTCTTCCATCAAAAGCCAGACATATAAACGATGGAGTGCAATATTATCTGGCGAGATTTTCACTTCTGCCTTGACGATCTCTGATGCCGCCCGGAGAGCTTCCGGTTTGAGAATGATGGCACTGAGCCGTGATTGCACGAACGATAATTGATCCGGATTTTTTTTCACGAGACGAAGATATTCTTGAGTTGCCGAAGTGTATTGTTGCAGTGCAGCATAAAGGGTTCCCAATTCGTCTGCAAAGAGGACTTCGCTTTTGCTCATTGTTCGCCCGTCAATATACGTGCGGATACACTGTTCATATAACCGGTGCTCCATCATTTCATGAGCAACAATACGATAGGATTGTACGTTGTTGGGATCAATAGACAACACACCCTTCCAGACAGAATCCGCGGCTGTTTCGTTCCCTGAATCATAATAAAGACCGCCAAGCGTTGCCATGAGGTTGATATCGCGCGGATGGGTGATGAACCACCGGCGAATTATACCAATTGCTTTATCGTACTCTTTCAGTTGAGTGTAACTCCGCCGGAGACCATCAAGGAAAATAAAATTCGTAGGTTCAGATTTGTACAGTTCCTCGTATAATGTGACTGCGTGCTCCCATTCATCTGCTTCTTCAAAGTTTTGCGCGAGCCGAAGCTTCATCATTTTGTCAGCATCTTGGGAAAAGGCTGCGTTGAAAAATACAAATGTAAACGTGAACATTAGAACAATATATCCGATTCTTCCTTTCACTATTTCCCTTCTCCTTGTTGTTTATTCCTTGATCTTTCCATCAATATACAAAAAGGAGAACGATTTGCGAAACAGTCATTATAAAGAGGATGGAAATGGCTTCCTTGACATGCCTTCCGATTTTGATTACCTTAAATTTGAACGTCATGAGTCAAACTCCAAAGAATATAGTCATTCTTGGCTCGACCGGTTCGATAGGTCGCAACAGCCTATCGGTCATTCATAATCTTTCAAACCGATTTTGCGTTACATATCTTTCCACCAACACGAACATCGAGCTGCTCCAAAGCCAGATAGTACAATTTAAGCCGCGCGGTGTCGTTGTGTTGGATGAAGCAAAAGCCGAAGCGCTGCGAATAATTGTAGGTGATTCGGTTGAAGTCCTGACCGGACGCGAAGGTCTTCTGGAAATAGTTCGGCGGGATGATGTCGATATTGTCGTCAATTCCCTTGTCGGATTCGCCGGATTGAAGCCGACTATCGAAGCCATCAAACATCGCAAAAACATTGCACTCGCCAACAAAGAAACCCTCGTCATAGCGGGACAGTTAGTAACTTCCCTGGCGAAGGAATACGGTGTTTCACTTCTTCCTATTGACAGCGAACACAGCGCCATTTTACAATGTCTTGCCGGCGAGCAATGGAGCCGCATTGCCAAAATTATTCTGACGGCATCGGGCGGACCATTTTTGAATATGCCGAAAGAAGAGTTTGCTTCTATTACAGTCGAGAAAGCTCTGAATCACCCCAACTGGAAAATGGGAAATAAGATCACGATTGATTGCGCAACGATGATGAACAAAGGGTTGGAGGTGATTGAAGCGCACTGGTTGTTCGACATGCCGACGGAACGCATCGATGTAGTGATCCATCCGCAATCCATCATTCATTCGATGGTCGAGTTCGTTGATGGTTCGATCAAAGCACAGCTTGGCTTGCCGGATATGAAAATTCCGATTCAATATGCTCTCACATATCCGGATCGTGTTCATCTGAGCGGAGGCAGAATCGACTTTCCTAAACTTCACACGTTGACATTTTTGACTCCGGACCGCGAAAAATTTCGCTGTCTGCAATTAGCATACGATGCGATTGCTTTAGGTGGAACGGCTCCCACCATTATGAACGCCGCAAACGAAGTTGCAGTGCAGGCATTCTTAGAAAGAAAAATTGCGTTTCATCGAATTCCTGAACTTATTGAACTGGCACTTGCCAAACAAACAAACCATCTCTCACCTGATTTAGAGCACATGTTTCAGAGCGACCACAAGACACGGGAATACGTACGAACTTTATTATAGCCTACTGTGTTCAAAGATATATTAAAGACCAAGAGTGAATTGAATTCATGACCATACTGAGCACATTATTCTATTTTATTATTACTATCGGCATTCTGGTGCTGGTGCATGAGTTTGGACATTTTCTTGCCGCAATTTTGTGCGGAATGCGCGCCGAAGTATTTGCTGTCGGTATGGGTAACAGGTTGTTCGGCTGGAATAAAAAAACGAAATTTTCTTTCGGCAAACTTGCCGACGATCTCGATCTCGAGGGGAATACCGACTACCGCGTTGCCCTGTTTCCTATTGGCGGCTATGTAAAAATTGCGGGTATGATTGATGAAAGCATGGATACGGAATTCTTGAATAAAGAACCACAACCATGGGAATTCCGATCGAGACCCATATGGCAGCGCTCTCTTGTCATCTCTGCAGGCGTGTTGATGAACCTTCTTCTTGCAATCATTATTTTTTGGGGAATTATTTATCATCAGGGCAAGACGATCCATCCGGCAACGGAGATTGGTTATATCACACCAAACAGTCCAGCAGCAAAAGCGGGATTGCGGGTCGGAGATAAGTTTCTTTCCATCAACAATCATCCAGTGAACCATTGGGATGAAATAGAAAGTTCATTGTACACTGAATCGGTAACCAAGGATCTTTCTCTCAGTCTCCAGCGTTCGGGTGCACCTCTTGGTATCTCTATACAGAGGAATGATGTACCGGATATTTCAGAAGAGCGATTTGGCATTTTTCCCGTTGGTCTTGTTGCTGTTGTAGTAACCGTTGATCGGGGAAAACCAGCAGAACACATTGGATTGCAACCTGGAGATACAATTCTTGCTGTCAACGAACAAACGGTAGGGTATGGATCCTTACAAGAAACGATCAAGGCACATGCAGGAAAAGAAATTTCTCTTTCGTGGAAGCGCGGTTCGCAGAACATGAGTGCTCTCGTTACACCGACCTCTGAGGGTCGCATTGGCATTTCGCTTGAGATTGCATATCGTGGACCGGTGGTTCAGGAACACTATTCGTTTTTGGAAGCATTGCCCATTGGTATTCAAGAACTGAAGTTTACAAGTGTTCTCTTTCTTTCAAATATATACCAATTAGTTGTCGGCAAGGCTTCGCTCAGTAAATCGATGGGCGGACCCATAAAAATTGCACAAATGGCGAAGAGATCAGCAGACAGTGGATTTATAGAATTTTTTGGATTCATCGGTTTGTTAAGTATAAGTCTTGCCTTGCTTAATATTCTTCCATTTCCCGCGCTTGATGGTGGACATCTTGTGTTTTTGGCTTATGAAGCTGTATTTCGACGGGAAGTACCAAGTAAAGTGAAAATTGTTATTCAGCAAGCGGGATTTATCTTATTGCTTGTGTTTATGGCGTTCGTTCTGTATAATGACGTCATAAATTTTTAAGACACCTCCCTGTGATAGTTGTCAACATGCATTATTACTTCATCGATTAACATGAAGTCGGCAAATCAATAATCCAAAGGAGTTCTATGCTATGAAAAGCATCCCAAAAGTATTGCTGTTGCCCGTGCTTGTTTGTCTTGCATCGGGGGTATTCTACAACACTGCTTCGACTCAAGTTACTACAGTAATCAGTCTCAGTGAGTATGATGTCATTTTTCTTACGGATTTTTTTGATGTTAAAACCGATAAGCTCAGTTCAAATTCGCCCGGGTTCTCCGTGAAAATAGATGGATTGCCGATAAAAGAAGAAATATATCTCAATGTAAAAGTAAATGCACAACTTCGCGGAGGGAACGGTGACGCAGGACAAGCTCCACTCGTAGAAGGATGCACAAATAATATTATTTCCACTACAGGAAGTCTTGTATTGTCTGCAAGTGATTTTGCGAAAGGCGGAATTGCGAGCCTTAATGATATCAGATGCGGTGGTTATAAACAAAATGAGCCGCTGAAAAAGAAAATAAGAGATTTGGCACTCTCAACGTCCACAGCACCACCTGGGACATATCAGATTATGATAAATGTCTTTCGCGCTAGTGATAATACGCCATTGGGACGTTCAAGTTTAGGAACAATAAATGTAGCATACGCAACTCCGGATGAAGTGTTTGTAGAAATCAATGATCCCAGGAATGGAAGTTACTCCAATAATTTAGCGCCGACATTCAGTTGGACATCTGCAGCACCCAACGTAACCGTTCGTGTCTATGAAGCAGGATTAAATCATCGCTCGCCTCAGGATGCGCTCACCGGAGGTAATCCGTATTTAGAAGAAAATGTTGTTGGAACAAATACACTTACTTATCCAGCAAATGCAAAACGTCAACTTCAGGAAAACAAAGCGTACGTTCTTCAAATAGAAGCGAACGTCTCATCCTCTCGTGGTCCGATGAAAAGCGTAAGTCAACCGGTCGTTTTTCGTATCACGAATGATAATCTCGGAAGCATCCTTGATTACTTTTTAAATTCTGTTTCCGGGAATGCATCAGCAACCTATTCCACACTTCGAGCAGAACCAACAAAATGGATCCCGTGGTCCCCCTATGGGAACATTACATTGAATGGTAATATGCTTTCAGAAAGCGACCTGCAAGTGTTACTGAATGAGCTCTCCACTCAGCAAGATGTGAAACTCGAACTGAGTGTTGAAAACCAATAAGCGCTAAAGGAGAAGACCATGACAAAGAAGATTATCGTAATCGGTGTTTTTATACTCCTTGGAGTGCTTTCGCTGGGGCAATTAGGAAAACAAGACAAGAAAGATATCTCTGCCTATATAGTGAAAGTCATTCGGGATGTAAACATGAAATCTCCTACAAAGGAATGGCAGAAGGCAGTTCCGTTGAGCACGTTAAAGTCCGGCTATGAAGTGAAAACGGAAAAAGGATCCTTGGCGATGATTCTTTTTGCGGATCAATCGAAACTGATTCTCCGTGAAAAATCTATTGTCACCATTAAGGGTGAAGTGAAGGGAAAAGAAATTCTCAGCCGCAGTGTTCATATGGATCGCGGGAATATAATTTTCAATGTGAAGAAAGCAGAAACGGAACAATTCCGATTCTCATCCCCCATTTCTGTTGCGTCCATTCGCGGAACACTGGGCGGCTATGTTTCCGGCGGCAATGCGGATTCTTTGACTATCGCTGATGGTCTCGCCGAATTTACAAATTCCATATCCGGTAAAAAGGGATCTATTGGTGCAGGACAAACCGGTGTTGCTGACAGTACCGGGAAATTCAATGTCGGCAAAGCAAATGAGCAGACATTGAACAATATAAGACGGAGTCAAAACTTGGGAGATGTCGACTCTGGCGGTATTGGTCCAGAGTTCGGTCATCTTAAATCAAAACAAACCGGTTCAGTGCGTGCCAACTTATCTTCGTTTCAAGGAAAAGCAATAGCTGTCAGCCTCTTTTATCGGAAACAGAATGTACAAACGTTTACCGAACTTCCCTTAACCATTACAGGGCAGGTTGCAACGGGTCAATTGCCGGCGAATAAGGTAAAATATCCAAAACTTGAATATTATCTCTCTATAAAACTGAATGATGGCTCTATCGTGCTAGTGCCACAGGATGGAACAACAAAACCAGCCGTTGTTCCGGTAGAGGCGGTTCGGCGTGAACTTCGCATACCGGGTCAAACCGGCTCTTTACAAAAGAAAGTAATCGTGTTAAAATGGAATGACTAAGGATCCTACTATTTCAGGTCTTGCTTCACATAGATGCTTTTTATAAATTGAACGGCGGGTGTAACATAACCCGCCGTTTCTTTTTGTCTTCGATTCAAAAATTCAAGCAGTACACATCATTGAAGGTGATTGATATGAACAAGACCCTCTCCAAAACCCTCGTTTTCTCGCTCTTTCTTATTGCAATATTTTTTCAGGTTGTATATGGGCAGGTCAGTCAATATGTTATCGAAGTCAAAGTACCGGCAGCCAATGAGAAGACACCACTTTCACTCAGTGTAGAACTGACACAGAATACTCAGATTCGCAGAGTAGTGCTTCACTATCGGGAATTTGGAAAGACGGAATTCAAAGAAACTGACATGCTCCTCTCCGGACGCACGGCAGTTGCAACAGTACCAGCTAATATAATGACACCGCCATACATTGAGTATTATATCGGCATGCAGCTTGCCGATAACACACAAGCAACATTTCCCTCTGATAACCCTGAAACGAATCCGCTAAAAATTCAGATCAAAGAAGTAGATGTGAAAGATCTTGAAGTGCGTTTCTTAAGCCCCGAACCCGGTGAGATACTAGCGGCAGAAGATCTTGTCGTTGCTGTATCATTGATGTTCGCTTCAGACATGGTTGATAAAAGGCGTACTCGCATCTACCTTGATGGGGCAGATGTCACAAGCGAAGCGTTAATATCAGACGATGTGCTGCTGTATAGCCCAAAGAATTTTGACAAGCCGCTCAATTTTGGTGCACACTCAATTAAAATAGAACTGAAAGATACGCTGGGAAATGTATATTATACGAAACAGGAGAATTTCAATCTTTCCACGGCCACAGCTCTGGAAGAACAAAAATCTTCGCTTCAATATACCGGTAATGCGCAGGCTGAATTCCGGAACGAGAAAGTTGATGTTGCTACCACAAAATATGTGCGCGGGGATGTTCATCTGGGAGGTTCGTTTAAAGACTTCCTCTTCAGCGGTGATATGCACTTGACGAATGAAGAAAAATCGTACTTACAGCCGCAGGATAGATTTCTTGCAACATTCCAGGAAGCTGACTATGCAAAAGTGCAAATTGGCGATGCTTATCCACAGTTTCCTTCGCTTATTGTGAGCGGTAAACGTGTGCGTGGTATTACAGGTTCAGTCACACTCGGTTTTTTCAATATTGACGCGTCATATGGAAAAACGGATCGTGCAATTGAAGGGAACTTAGGTGGATTGGTCTATTATAATGATTCTTCTGCAGCATCAAGTCGCCCGAAAGAAACCATATTTGAAGGCTTCGATGGGCGTAATACCATCGATACAACAGGTGCGACAGATACATTGCAACACATCTATCGCACATTTACATCCGGCACATACGCACGTAACTTTCTGGCAATACGTCCAAGCTTCGGCAGTGGAGAAAACTTCCAATTCGGTCTCACCTATATGAAAGCGAAAGACGATAATGGTTCTATAGCGTATGGAACGTATCCGAAGGAAAATCTTGTTGTTGGCGCTGATTTGCTGATTGCATTTGATAATCAGAAGGTGAGGTGGACAAGCCAGGCAGCATTTAGTCTAGAGAACAATGATATCTCACCAGGCAACTATACCGATGAGGATATTGATGAATTCAAAGGCGTTGGAGACACAACCAAAAATCAAGTGGATGCGAAGAAAGAAGCCGATGATTTAAAAAAGATTGCTAAGATCGCACGTTCTTTTATTACCGTTAATTCCGGTCTGTCGCCGCTGGATCCGATTAAAGGGATGCCATCTCTTGCGTACGAATCGGAATTATCGTTGAATTACTTTAACAATTACGTTCGCGCTATGGTGTTCCGAAGAGGTATTGCATATACATCGTTTGGCAATGATTTTGTTCAGAACGATATCGCCGGCATCAATATCTCCGACCGTATCCGGATGTTCAACAACAAAATCATGGCGAGCGTTTCGTACGAAACCAAAAGCAATAACACACAGAATGATGCAAATACACCGACAACAACGTACAATACATTGAATACATCTGTAACAGCGTATCCAAGTGCGGAGCTTCCATCGTTCACCGTTGGGTATGGTCTGAATACCCGCAAGAACCCTATTGATCTAGCTATCGATACAACACGACTCGATTCACTCAGCATTGCCAATGAAAAGACCGACCGGTTTTTTATTGCTGCGAATTACGATTTCCAGATGGTTGTGCGGAATAGTCTGACGGCATCTGTCAGCATAGCAAATAAAAAAGACAATACATTTTATAAGCGCGATCAAGACAATATTAACTTTTCTACCCTGATCTCCTCGTTCTTTTCTATTCCACTGCAGACAACCATAGGAGTTATTGTGAGCCATACTGCCGCGTATTCTGCGTGGGATTCAGTACAACATGCATATTTGAGGACTACACAGAAACAGGGGGCGTTTAATTATCAAACTATTTCGCTCGGCGCACGATATAGGATGATGAATGACCGGCTCAATCTGCTGGCAACAGTGGCCCCATCGTTCGGTGATTTTAAACGACTTCTTATACAAGCTGGCGCCGAGTTTCAGGTAGGGGAAAATCATTATCTTGTCAGCCAGATCGATTTTATCAAGAATTCGGACAGAGCGAGTGATGCTGTCTTTAGTATCTTATATCGGTTTATGTTCTGACGAACCAAGTGAAGTAACGAGGGCTTTGTGTTTATTCTTTTGCGAAAAGACACGAAGCTTTTCCTCCCGGTCATCTCAAAAGGAATCAGAATTATGGCTTCCTATGAATTCAAGAAAAAAATCCTACCCCTTCTTCTAAGAACTGCAATCGGATTGGGCATCGGCCTCTTCGTTGTCGTTCTCGGGCAAGGATGGCTTTTCGAATTGAACTTTTTGAAGAACATCGATCTGCTGACGATTGATTTTCGTTACCAGAGCAAGTACGAACGCGAAGAACAGAGACGTGATCTCGGTAAGGATGGAAATGTCGTGATCATCGGAATCTCCGACGAGGATCTTGTAGCGTTACCGGAACCGTTTCCATTCCCACGGTCTTATTATGCTCATCTCATCGAGAATTTGAATCGGGCCGGCGCCAAAGTGATCGTGTTTGATATGACCTTCGAGTCACCAAAGGATGGTGCGGGCGACAGTATCATGCGTGCAACATTAAAGAAGTATGATAATGTTGTACTTGCCACAAAAGTGCAAACTGGCGGCACAAGTGAAAAATACGATGTACGCACTACCGAACGATCCTATGAAAACATCTTCTTCGATATCGATAAAAACATTGGAGTCGTAAATATTTATAAAGATCGAGATGATGTCTGTCGTTCTTATTTTCCAATGCTCGATGTTAAGGGATATTTAACTCCATCAATCGGGTTTGCAGCTCTCAATCGAGTTTACAAATTCAAGCCGGAGACATGCGTTAGCTTGACAGATCAATTCTTTATCTACCGAGACCGTTCTATTCCACGATATCAAAGCTCTACATTTTTGCTTAACTATTATGGTCCGGTAAAATCATTCCCCTATTATGATTTCTCAAAAGTTATAGACGATTCATCGTTTAAAACGAAGGACGAGATCCAATACGAAACGGATCTTAACTCGTTCGACGAAGAGATGATGAGTAAGTTCAGGAATAAAATTGTATTGATCGGCTCTGTGATGCCGGAAGAGCGCGATTTCCACAATATTCCGTTGTACATAGAAGAGGGAGGCAAGAAAAATTATGCGATGAATGGCGTGGAGATTCACGCTACCGCTATTCAGAATGTGATCGACAAAAATTTTATCTCAATGTTTGATCCGATCATTGAAAGTATGATTATCATTCTCCTCTCATTGTTTAGTTTCGTCGGATTGCTGGTGTTGAAACAGATTCATGTGCGGCATATCTGGCTGCTGGAAATCTGTGCTTTTCTTCTCACAGTTGCACTCGTCGGTGCAGTATTCGAAATTTCTATCAGTACCTTTATCAATAGTAATGTGTTGATGAATGTAGTGAATCCAAGCTTTGCGATTGTGCTTGCGTACTTCGGCACGGCAGTTTATCAGTACCTGACCGAGCGGCAGCAAAAAGCAGTCATCAAGAATATGTTCGGTCACTATATCAATCCGGCAGTCGTGAATGAGTTAGTCGCGAATCCAGAGAAAGCAAGATTAGGAGGCGATCGCTGCGAACTGACGGTATTCTTCTCTGATATCGCAAACTTTACGAACATTTCCGAACAGTATCATAGCAGGCCGGAAGAATTGGTAGCGCTACTCAATGAATTTCTGGATGAGATGACCCGCCTGGTGCTGAAGTACGAAGGAACGTTGGATAAGTATGAAGGCGACGCGATCATGGCGTTCTGGGGCGCTCCACTTCCGCAGAAAGACCATGCCCTTCGCACATGCCTTGCAGCGTTGGACATGCAAAAACGATTAGAAGTGCTTCGAATCAAATGGACCAAAGAAGGGAAACCGGCGCTCACGGTGCGTATGGGGATCAACACCGGCATTATGATTGTCGGAAATATGGGTGGCAAGGATCGATTCGACTATACCGTGATCGGCGACAGCGTGAACCTCGCCTCGCGCCTCGAAGGCGCCAATAAGCAATACAAGTCGAATATTATGATCAGTGATTTTACATATACACACGTTAAAGAAAAAGTAGTTGTACGGGAGCTTGATTTGATTCAGGTGAAGGGTAAAAATGAACCGGTGAAAGTGTATGAACTACTCGGAACTACCAAGATGGAGATGACCAACAACAAGCGGCAATCTTTGGAGCTGTACCACGAGGGACTGAAGCTCTACCGTGCACGTCAGTGGGAAGAAGCGAATGCTTACATGCAACAAGCGTATTCGCTCGACGAGACCTGTTATGCCGCGCAGATTTACTCCGAACGTGCGAGCCTGTACAAACTGACTCCGCCACCGGATGATTGGAACGGTATCTTTGTCATGACATCGAAATGATTTTGAGTATGTGATTACTATGAAAAGTTGAGAAAGCCCGGTTCCGCGAAAACGGAATCGGGCTTTGTGTTTCTTATATTCTTCCAGCCCATCCACCAGGAATATGATAGGCAATCTGCCGACCCCGGAAATACACAATAAGCGAATCAGAGGTTATGGTTTCCATTCTTGGTATGTTGTTCCACTCTTGAAAACCATAACAATTTGTCTGACCACTTTCAAGAAAAGACTTTATTTCTCGTCCCATAAGAGATGAGAGGGAGGATCAAAATCGTATCGATAGTACTTTTTTTCTCATAAAATTTTCCTTCGAATTTCCTTTGCTCATTTGAGTGGAATCTGTATTCCGAATTGCATTGCTTTTTGGCAGTGAAACCATGCTAATTCATTTTGACCTTATTCGTAATAGAGAAAGGAAAGGTTCTGATGTGCCTTGCCCTTTGTAGAATCTAATCGCAAGGTTTCAAGCCATGCTTTCTCGGCCTTATTTCTTATTTGTTGTCCAATATCAGCCGGATTGCTTTGGAGAGTTCTTCAATCGGGTAGGGTTTTTGAAGGAATGCATCGACCGCATCCCGCCATTGGGAGACATCCATGTCTCGATCACTATACCCGGTGGAGATGATCACCGGAATCTTCGGATCAATTTCCTTCAATTTTTCAAAAGTTTCTCTCCCGCTCATTTTTGGCATATTGAGATCGAGGATGACAACGTCGAATCTCTTTTTCTTCTTGAAGAGATTAATTGCTTTTCGCCCGCTGTCAACAATTGTTACATGATATCCCAGGCTTTCAAGCATCCCGCCAATGACACCCGCAACATCCTTTTCATCATCGATAATAATGATCTGTTCAGTGCCTCGTTCGAGTTTTGAATGCCGAATGTTTCTCCGGAGATTTTCTGATGCAGGCAATATAGGAAAGTGCATGGTGAATTGAGTGCCATGCATGGGTTCGCTTTGAACAGTAATGAAACCATTATGAGAGTTTACAACACCATATACAACAGAAAGTCCAAGTCCCGTTCCTTTCCCTCGATCTTTCGTTGTGAAAAAGGGCTCAAAGATATGCTGTTGAATGTCCTTATCCATCCCACTACCGGTATCAATAACAGAGACAGCAATGTAATCACCTTTCAGAATTTCCACTGCACCAGTAGTGTCTTCCGCTATGTGCTTTTTTTGACTCTGTACCGTAATAGTACCACCATCCGGCATTGCATCGCGGGCATTAATGAGCAGGTTGAGAAGTGATTGCTGCAGTTGCCCATCATCTCCGCTAATGATGCATACTTCCCCTATCAGATCTTTCTCAATATTAATTATTTTGTCAATGCTGCGCTCAAAAAGTCGAAGGGTTTCTTCAATGATGTCGTTGACGATGACCGGTCGAAATTGAACATTCCCCTTACGGGCGAATGTCAATAATTGCCGTGTCAGGGCGGCTCCTCGTCGGGCAGCAGTCTCGATAATGTCGGCGAATCGATACCAGCGGTCGTCCTGTTTCATCTTACGTTTCATAATAGACGTGGAGCCAAGAATGGATGTGAGGATGTTGTTGAAGTCATGGGCAACACCGCCTGCAAGATTCCCAATGCTGTCAATGCGTTGCGCATGGATAACCTTGGCTTCGAGATTTTTCTTTTCTGTGATGTCACGGGCAACGGCGCGCACCAACGGTTGTCCAGCTTCATCTCGAATAATAGAGGCGTTGACACTGACATCAATCAACTCACCGTTTTTTGCCAGCATTTTTTCTTCAAGCCCTTTGATCTCAAGATTATTTTCAAAAATGTCGTGCAATAAATGTTGTGCTTCACTATGGTATTCCGGTGGATAGAACTTAAGAATGGATTGGCCAATTATTTCGCTTTTGCTATATCCAAGCCGTGTCGCTTCTGTCTGGTTACAATTAGTGATGACACCTAATTTATTTATGATGCGGGACATATCCGGGGAATGTTCAAAAAGATCAATGTAGCGCTCTTCTGATTTACGAACTAGTTCAAAAAGAGTAGCATTCTCCATGGCAACGCCGATTTGGTTGGCAAACGCCATAATAAAGTCGATTTGTTTGTTCGCGAAAGCTTCTGGATTTTTGCTTGCCAAGACGATCAATCCGGACATTTGGTCCTTCATCATTATTGGCACAGATGCCCATGATCCAATGCTGCCATATTCCCATTCGGAGTTCTTACTTGCATCTGATTTGATTTTTCTAGGACGTTTAGCAATCCGCGGAGAGTGGATCCAAAACATTTTTTCCTGATGTAGATCGTCCACCGCTTCAATAATTGAAACGTCCAGTTCCTCGGTTCCTCGTGAAGCTTTGAGCAAAAGCAAGTCACCCTCAACGCGGTATATCCATCCATATTCCACGTTCAGTAAGCGTCTCATTTCATACAATGCGTTTTGAAGAAGGAATTGAACGTCAATAGCTCGATTAACTGATTCCGCAAAAGTATTTAATGCAAGCAACTCCTGTTTTTGTTCTTCAAGCAGTCGTCCGTACTTCAGCGAAAAAAAGACGATAATAAAACCAAAGATACCGACAGTCAAAACACTTCCGAATAGTAGCCATTCGAGTGTATGACCGCTTGTTATTCGTACAACCCAAATAGTAGCGAGGGTCACTACGACAATGACAGTAACCACAATTTGTGCTTGATCGACAGGCCCAAGAGAGAAGCGAAATTTTCGAAGATTTTGGAAGCTTACCATTTTTTAAAAGGAAGCATGGTCTTTGCGTGATTTTGCTTCCGTGAAACCAAATTCAGGCAATAAAGGCTTGCTATATGGGTAAATGCTTGGAAAGAACAGAACTCACGTCGTTTTTGTTGAATGGCTTCACTAAATAATCAACAGCTCCAAGAGTACGCGCCACTCTTCGGGCGTCATAATCATCAATCGCTGAGAAAAAAATAACAGGGGTGGAAGACACTGTCGGAATACGTTTTAGGTTGTCCACCAGATCGAAACCATTCATATCTGGCATACGTACATCACTGAGGATTAAGTCTGGCTTATAGTTTGTAAGTGCCTTCAGTGCTTCTCTTCCACTTCCAGCAGTATGAACATCATAACCACAATTTCGCAGAATATGCGAGCTAATCTTGAGCCACGTAGGCTCGTCATCGATGATGAGAATATGTTTCTTGATTTTTGAAACCATGTCAACTATGATTCTGCTTCTTTCCTATGTCCAAGATACGAAGGAGGAGATTGGAAAGCAAACCGGACTTGGAAATGGAGAATATTTGATAAAATTGAAAGTTGTGGTAATTCCGTCCTATGTAATCTTGACTGTGGGAGGTAATTTGTTCCGTATATTCAAGATCTTTATAAAGCCTTTCACGCAGAAAAAGAGGGAAGGTTGATTGAAATCCGATCTTATAATCTTGGTACGGAACTTGGAGATATTGTACTCGTTGAATGAACTGAATAATTAACGTAATTCACTTTATCACTAACAATTTACTGGAGGTTTCATTATGGGACAACAACAATTATTGCTTATCATCCTCGGCGTTATCATTGTCGGTATCGCAATTGCCGTTGGATTGAGCCTGTTTGCTGCAAATAGTGTTCAGTCAAACAAAGATGCAATCATTAACGATATAAACAACATTTGCGCAAATGCATATCAATATTTCATTCGACCAGTCTCCATGGCTGGCGGTGGTTCACTCTATACCGGATATAAAATTCCAGCGAGAATGTCAAGTAATGATAATGCAACATACGTTCCTACTGTTACTACTACAACGGTAACGATTACAGGAAGTAGTATACTCTATAAGGCAAATAATTCACAAGTGATAGGAATAGTGAATAATTTAGGGCAAGTAACTTTCGATAAAACTACTGGTTTTACTGGCGATTTTGCCCAGTAACCTCTCCGCCTAAAAAGGCATAGAAGTTTCTGCTATCATCCCAACCATCTTCTGCGCGAAAGGTGGTTGGTTTTTTTTATGTACCCCAAAACTGGGAAAGCCGGAGGCATAGAGCTATCACAGGCAACAACCTGTGTCCCATTTCATGTTCTCCCGACCAATTCCATTGTGTGTGGCGCCGCTACGCCAAAAAGAGTTTGATGCAAGCATGTTATTATTCGACTAAGCTTTCATGAAATCCTGCTTTTAACTATTTGAACTACTTAGTATATTGGCAGAATGAAAACAACGAAATATTTTCAGGAACAGTACTGACGAAACGCACATCTCTACAATAGGAATGGATGGAACAAATAATTCATGACCCGATAAAAACTGAAGTGCAATCCGAAGGGCGAGTTCGATTTTGAGGTTACGTTAAGGAAACAAAGAAGTACTTGAGAGTTGTTCCATGAGATGATAAAGGAACTGTCCACAACGCTTTTTTTGATAGAAATTTTAAGGACGACAATATATGAAATTCAATTATTATCCAATCAAGTAGTGGAGCAGTGGAATCATTCTATATGAGATCGAAAATATTAAATATTCCTCTCCCCCTCATTTTCCTCTTTTTCATTATTCTTATCACAATTATTATTCGAGTGCGATTATTAGATGTTCCACTTGAGCGCGACGAAGGTGAATATGCCTATATGGGCCAGCTCATTCTCGATGGAACTCCGCCTTACACTGAAGCATATAATATGAAATTCCCCGGTATTTACTTTATCTATGCCGGAATATTATGGCTTTTCGGTGAGACACACACGGCTATCCATTTTTGTCTGCTCATTGTCAATGTACTATCAATTATACTTCTTTACATTTTTGCGCGCACAGCGTATGATGATTGGGTTGCGGCAGCTTCTGCAGGCGCTTTTGCGCTCTTGAGTATGAGCTACCACGTTCAAGGATTTTGGGCAAACGCAGAACATTTTATTTTACCTTTCGTGATAGGCGCAAATATCCTCTTGCTTTCTGGGTTAAGGAAAAACCGAATAAATTATTTTCTTTTTAGCGGCATCCTGTTTGGTTGTGCCGCTCTTGTGAAACAACACGGCGCGTTCTTTGGTTTCTTCGGATTTGCAGCTTTGCTTATTTTGTTATGGCAAAACAAAACAGTTGATAAGAAGATTTATTGGAAATACATTTTAGCTTCTTTTGGAGGAGTTATTATTCCTTTGCTCCTATGCTTTTTTTATCTCGCTTACGCAGGAGTTCTTGAAAAATTCTATCTTTGGACTTTTATCTACGCAAAGGAATATAGTTCGATTCTATCAATAGATGGTATTAAACTCAATTTCATTGGAGGTTTCCAATCCATCTGGTATTTTGCATCGCTTATTTGGATTATAGCCGGTGTGGGATTTATTACTTTATTTTCTAGCAAATATAATAAACAGCCGGGTATTCTCATTATAGGATTGCTCATCGCTGGCAGCGTTGCTCTTTCTGTTGGCTTCTATTTCAGGCCGCATTATTTTGTCTTAGTATTGCCCGCCGCTGCTTTACTCTTTGGAATTGGAATTCGATTCATCTTTCATTTTTTTTCAATCGCTTCATTACCAATAGTACGCTATTTTCCACCCATCTTTACTGTTACGATAACAATTCTTGGTACTCTCGCTGCTCACCGGGATGTCCTCTACCAGTTATCACCTGCTGAGGTAACTGAAACTGTATATCATTATAATCCGTTTCCTTATTCTTCCAAGATTGCTGAAATAATAAGAGAAAAAACATTAAAAGAAGATCGAATAGCAATCATCGGAAATGAGCCGCAATTCTTATTCTATTCTCAACGCAGGTCTGCGACATCTTTTATTTATTTCTTTTCTCTTTTGGAAGAACAACCATTGGCTGAACAATTTCGTTTTGAAATGATGCGTCAAGTGGAATCAGCTTTTCCCAAACTTCTTGTCTATACACATATCATACCCGAATGGTATGAAAAACCTCAATGTTGGAAGGAGTTAGATAAATGGTTTTTTAGCTTTGCGGAGTTGCACTATACTCCAATTACTCGTTTTGAATACAATAATATTAAAGACACGTTACTAATTACAGGTACAAATAGTTTATTAAAGAAACCAACACATATATTTTGGATCACGATTTATGAAAAGAAAGACATCTGAAAAAATAAAATTATCAACGGTAGTCGCAATCTTTAGATTACGTTTTCTGAATGCGATCGCGAACTAACCTGCACGTCGCACAAAGCGTGCTTTGGCAGGCGGGAGTTCGCGGCTACCATTATTCCAACAATATTTCAGAAGTCTCGAAAAGAATAAATAATATCATTTATGATTAAATCCCAGATTGTAAAAGATATCTTTATAAAATCATGGCGTCCATATTTTTGGATTGCACTATCATCTTTTCTTCTCTACGGTCATGTTATTTTCTTTTCAGAATATACACACTACGATGATCATTTTTTAATAGTAGATAACTACTCGAAGATTGATGAACTAAGCGATATTGGGCGGCAATTTCTTGAAGATGTCGGGCATCAAGGACAAGGCGGAAATCTTTATCGGCCAATGTTGAATGTTTCATTCATTCTCGGCACGCAAATTAGCGGCACAGAGCTGTGGGGACATTTTCTCATTAATGTCCTTCTCCACACAGGTTCTTGCTTACTTCTTTTCGTCATGCTATTAAATCTTGGAGTATCAAGGGCAATCAGTTTCATCCTGTCCTTCATCTTTACGATCCATCCAGCGCTTACTCAATCCATTGCATGGATATCAGGAAGGAATGACTCGCTCTTAGCATTTTTCATTTTGTTGTGTTTTATTTCTTTTTTGAAATTCATGTCATCATCATCATATAAGTGGTACTTCGCTCATTTGTTATTTTTTGCGTTTGCGCTTTTTACGAAAGAAACAGTGATTGTCTTTCCAATAGTTCTTCTCTTTTATATCTTTATTGTTCATAAAGACAAAGCTCATACGACTCAAATAATCGGATTAATCGTCGTTTGGATTGTAGTGTTTGTGAACTGGTATATTCTCCGCATCGCTGCTCAAATAGCTCAGTTCGATTCTCCTCTGAGAGTTATCAAGAATCTATTTTCAGATCTTTGGATTGTTTTCTTTTATTTGGGGAAAATATTCTGGCCTGTTGATTTAACTTTTGGCCCGCTTTATCCAGATATCAATATATTGCCTGGAATTCTTTCTACTTTATTTCTACTTGGCATAATTGTTTTTTCTAAAAATCGTAATTGGAAAATAATACTCTTTGGGGTTCTCTGGTTCGGTTTATTGCTCATCCCGACATTTATCTATCACTCAAACAAATTGGAATTCCATATTCCATATTATGAACATCGTATTTATGTGCCAATGATAGGCATAGTCATTCTTTTATCATCTCTCACGTTCACAAAGAAAATACATCTATTAAAAAGATTAATTCCATATTTATTGGGAATTGTTATTGTTTTTCTTGGCTGGAAAAGCTATAGCCAAACATTACACTTCCAAAATTTTATTACTCTACGGCAATATTCGGCAGAAACATCCCCACACGATGTATGGTTGTACAGCTCAATTGAGAGAATGAGTCTGCCTTTATCTCTCAAACAACAAATCCAGAATTACCAAATTCCATTAAATGCGCCGGTCATTGATATTGAAGCAAGCGACTCGACCAAGAATTGCAGACGAACCAGAGATCTACTTGAAACTTTAGAGAATAGATTCAAAAAAGATTCATCTAATAAAGAACTAATACATGAGCTAGCTATTGTAAATTATGCTCGCGGTTTCTTTATGAGAGCAGAAGAATTATTTCTCTTTGCAAAAAAACTCGATCCACAAAACGCCGACATCCCATATAATCTTGGAATTCTCTACTATGATGCCCATCGCTATAGACAAACAGAATTGGAATGGTTATTATCCTTGAAACTGAACCCTTCGTTTGGCAACTCCTACATCAATCTTACATATTTGTATTATGAACAGGGCGAATTTGTAAAAGCATGGACAAAGTGCCAATTAGCATTGAAACAAGGAATAATTGTCCCCAATAGTCTTATTAAGGAAATTAAAAGCAAACTCCATGTGTAAGAAAAAATCAGTAGCGAATTATTCCAAGGAATAGAAAAGGAATATTTTTTTGTAGATATGGATATGTTAGAATCGCAAGGAGCTGGGTCTTTAGGGTGTAGAGTCTGAGGAAGGTAAATATGTTTCTTGGACCATCTCGCCAATTTTTTTTATTTAGATGAGCGGGATTTATTTTATACTTCGCTGAATTACCACCAATCTCTTTATCATCTTTTTCCACATCCACTCTTCATTTGGAACAATGCTGCACAATGTGCCGTCTATAAAATTGAACTGACAGAAGGATTCAATGTTGCATAAGAACATATCTTACCATTGAAAGGACAGACGGTCATGAGAACAATGCTCTGCCATGGAGCCAGTTGTGTTTGCGCCTGTAAGCCTCCATTTCTTAGGCACACACGAAAAGGCCCCAGTCAATTCCAACTGGAGCCTTTTTGTCACAACCTAGTCAGAATGAATTCAATGGGTCTCTTCGACTTTGTCCATTTGACTTTGACAACAAACAATTATTTCTTTTTAGTGTATAGGTTTATGTACCAATTCGGGTTTATTGGAATGGTTACAATAGCTTTTTTTCCAATCAAGCTACTATGATATTTCCAGTTATAGTCTATCATATTTGTTTGTATACCGACTGAAATAGATGAATATAGTATAAGTAGCAACGATGATATCACAAATATATTTTTCCATATTTCAGGTTGTTTCATACAGAATATTAAAGACCACGCTACCATTACATATGGCACATAAAAATACCTACAACCACTGAATATTGGCATATCTGGAGGACACTTAATAATGACTGCTCCCAGTATTGCCGCCGATATACTTAATATCATAAAAACTATTTTTAATATTTGCATATCCACTGGAGATTTTTTATAGGACAGATATAGCAGAATTGTAAAAAAAACTAAAGAGCTGATGCCTATGAATAGTGCGTTACTATACATCATAGATCTTCCAAAGAACAGCCCGCCGAACAGTTTTCTTCCGATCATAGAAATGTAGATGTCTAAACTGAATATACTACCCATTTGCACATTTTCTGTACTGTGAACTATATAGAAAAGTTGAATCAATATTATACAAAATGCCGTTATTAGTAATGTATATCCGTAAGTTATTTTTATGTTGAATAATTTCCACGCGAAAAAAGGAAACATGAAAATCAGGAATGGTCCTGTTAATCCTGCAAATATGATTATAATAAAATCAGATATTACTTGCAGAGTATAGTTCCCATATTTTTTATTTGGGGCATCTTTTAGTAGTGTTAATACAAGCAATATACACAGTATCCATTGGAGATTTGTTATATTAAGGAAGACCTCATTAAATAACTGTGGAACAAGTACAATTGAAAGAGCTAAGAGTGGTTTAAATGGCAATTGTAGTCTTGGTGAAAAACAATGAGCTATAACTATAATAGTAATTAATAGACTCGTGTAATTATAAACCGCTGGTATATTAGCATATGAAAAGAACGAGTCGGCTAATGTTGCTATAAGTCTTGGAACAATATGAAGGTAGTTGGCATACGCAGTAAATATGGATGCGGCGCCATATTCATATTGCTGAGCAAAGAATACTGTTCCATCTTCTGCCCATAGTTGTGGATTGGATAAGGAATCTGGTTTTCGGACTATGAGTATAAGTATTGCTATTAATATGAACGCAATATTTTTATAGTTTGTAAACATTACAGAACCACAAAACTATTTAGGAAAAAAAATATCGGATCGCGTGATTTATTATGCCGATCGATTGGGCTGTTTTCCCTTGGCGATCATTATTTTTCTTCAATGTCTGTCGAACCATGGTTTTTTCGTGTTATTGGTAGTTTTTATTTTCTTTTTTTGTGAAATCTGATGGAATTGGAATCTCTTTATGAAAACTCCTATAAAATTGTACAACATTTTCGAACCAGTTACAAGCTGAAAAAACTTTAATAACTGATGTTACGCAGAATGGTGGATAGAATAATAAGCCGCTCCTCTGAGGCTTATGAATTTGTTCTTTGCAGGTCTATAAATATTATACTCCTATCGGAGCTTCTCTCAATTCGACAAATATTCAATTATGTTTTCTAGTCCCGTAGGGACGAAATCGTTATAGATAACATGAGATAGAAAAACAAAGCCCCGTCAGGGGCGATATAAAGATGTTTGCGTAACACCAATCTCTTTATTGTCTTTTTCCACATCTACTTTTCGTTTGGAACAATTCTACACAATGTGCCGTCTATTAAATTGGACCGATAGAAGGATTCAATACTACATAAGAACATATCTTACCATTGAAAGGACAGACGGTCATGAAAACAATGTTACGAACGATGGGGTGCATCTCGGTAGTGCTCCTTCTAACAACAGGTACTATGCTGAGTGCAAGCGGCAGGCTTTCGAGCGGGACACAAAAGAAAGAAAGGACGAAGATGTCCGGTTGGATCGGAGTCATGATCCAAGATGTAAATGAGAAGATTGCCAAAAAGGCAAAGCTCGATTCTGAAGAGGGAGTATATGTAACCGAGGTTCTTGAAGACAGTCCAGCAGACTCCGCAGGAATTCAGGAGTGCGATGTCATAATTGAGTTTAATGGAAAAAAGCTGTTTGACTCAGATGATTTGGTAAAAGTAGTGCATCGAACTCTGCCTGACACCAAAGTAAGCCTGGTTATCGTTCGCGACGGCGAAAAGAAAACGCTTCATTTGACAGTCGGTAAAAAAAGAGAATCGCAGCATCGCATATTCGGCGGAATGCCTAATATACCCGATGTACGTGTCTTTGCAGGTAATCGCATTCTTGGGTTGCAGCTTCTCACACTCAATGAACAGCTTGGTGAATACTTCGGCGCACCGAATAACGAAGGAGTGTTGGTGGAGGAAGTGGAACAGAAGAGTACTACTGAAAAAGCAGGGTTCAAAGCCGGCGACATCGTTATCCGTGTCGGGAAAAAAACAGTGGATGCAGTGGAAAAAATCCGGAAGGAACTTCAGAAATACAATGAAGGCGACACTGTGGAGTTTGAAGTTCTGAGAAAAAGCACAAAGATAATACTGAATGTGGAAATGGAAGAACAACACTATATCCAGAAGAATTTCTTTTTACGGAAACCCCATATTCGAATGGACCCATTCGACGATGCAGAAATGCATCTAGAGATGGACGAACCTCAACCCGAAATAGATCAGGTACAAAGAGAGCTTGAGAGGTCGACCAAGAATTTCAAAGGTTGGGAGCGTGAGATTCAAAAGCAGGTACAACGGTTTACACTACCATTGCCCGATCCGGTGACATTGTAGATTTTCCTTTTTGCTTCATCTTTTTTAAAAAATGCTTGGCGTGCCAGAAGTGGCCGCTGGATTTTTTTTATTGTTCACTAAGCGCCTTGCCAATCTCCGAACCTTGACGTACCTTATAGTGTCACTATGCCCGAGCTGTCATTCCTATTTTCGCAATATGGGCGCGTTGTTGATCTGCTGCCTGAGATGGTACTCATCCTGGATGATGAAAACAGGATTCTTGACACCAATAAAACAGCAGCAGATGAACTTGGAGTCGTTGCCCAACCCTCTCGTCCGAAGTATATCTTCGACATCATCCCCGAAGATGAGCGGATTATCTTCAGAAAGGTGCTTCCATTTTCCGACCAGTTGAATTTTGAAACAAAATTCTTCAAGCGGGATGGATCGACCATCGATGTGATGGGTCTGGTGCGTCTGTTGCGTTTGGGTCAGGAAAAATATTGGATTCTTTTCATTCGTGATGTCACAGAAGAAAAGCGAAAGGAGCTTGACCTTCTTCGTTTCTCCAACGTCATTCATAATACCATCAATCCGATTCAAATTACTGATGCCGACGGAATGATGGTGTATGTTAATCCGGGATTTGAAAAAGTGAGCGGCTATTCCAGTGCGGAGTTAATCGGAAAGAATCCGAAAATTCTTCGCAGCGGAAAACATAGTAAAGAGTTCTGGTCTGAAGTGTGGAGACACATCATCTCCGGAAAAGTCTGGGTAGGAAGAGTCGAAAATCGACGAAAGGATGGTAACCCATTCTTCACAGAATTAGTGATTTCTCCCATCGTTGATTCACATGGTGCAATTGCAGGCTATCTGGGGGCTCATCGGGATATCACGGAACAAATCATTCTCGAGCAGCAACTTGTTCGATCACAGCGAATGGAAAGTATCGGCACGCTTGCGGCTGGTATTGCCCATGAAGTTGGCAATCCATTGACCGCCATCTCGTCGCTCGTGCAAGTTATTCAACGAACAAGCACTGATGGATTTGCCAATGAGAAATTGGAGCTCATCAATAGTCAGGTGAATCGTATCACCCGCATCATCCGTGAGCTTGTGGATTTCTCTCGTCCATCCACGCATGTGGTGAAACCGACCAATATCAACCGCATTGTCAAAGAAGCACTAAACATTGTCCAGTACGGGAAGAAAGTGAAGGACATCACATTTACGCTCGAGCTTGATGAACGGCTTCCGGAAATTGCCGCCGTACCGGATCAGATTGTTCAGGTCTTCATCAATATCCTGATGAATGCAGTTGATTCGTTGGATGGTCGCCATGGTATCATCACTGTGCATAGTCGAAAGAATGAACACGACGTCGAAGTAATGGTGCGGGATACCGGAAAAGGGATTGAACCTTCAGCATTAGAAAAAATCTTTGAACCGTTTTATACCACAAAGACAACAGGTCAAGGCACAGGGCTGGGGTTGTGGGTAAGTTACGGTATTGTCAAGAGCTTTGGTGGTGATGTCTTTGTTGAAAGCATCCCAGAACAGGGAAGTATATTCACCGTATCTTTTCCATTGAAAGGTGCATAATGGCGCAGCGTATTTTAGTTGTTGATGATGAACAAATAATCCGTGAATCCCTCTCCTTTATTTTGAAGAAGGAGGGGTATAGCGTTGAAGAGGCAGGTAACGGTAAGGATGCATTGGCGAAACATGAGTCGAACGCATTTGATATCATCATCACGGATATCGAAATGCCTGAAATGAAAGGTGTTGATTTGCTCAAGCAGATTCGTCAGCGAACACCACAGGCATTGGTCGTCATTATCACGGCATTCGGGTCTGTCGAAACGGCAGTGCAAGCGTTGCGTGAAGGTGCTGCGGATTATATTCTGAAACCAATTAACTTTGATGATCTGTTATATCGTGTAAAAAAACTGTGCGACTATCATGCGCTGGTAATTGAGAATTCACTGTTGCGTCAAGAACTTCAGCGCACGTATGACTTCGAACAAATTATCGGACAGAGTATGCCGATGAAAAAAGTATTTGAGGTTATTAAGCGTGTTGCTCGCAGTGAAGGTACTGTATTGATTACCGGCAAGAGTGGTACAGGAAAAGAGCTCGTTGCGCGGGCTATTCACTATAACAGTCCGCGGCGTGAAAAACGCTTCGTACCAATCAACTGTGGTGCAATCGTTGATACGCTATTTGAAAGCGAACTCTTCGGACACAAAAGGGGATCCTTCACCGGCGCGACCATGGACAAAGAAGGTTTATTGAAAGTTGCCGATGGCGGGACCGTGTTTCTTGATGAAGTGAGCGAGATTCCAATTCAGCTTCAGGTGAAGCTGCTGCGCGCCCTCGAGCAAAAGGAAATTACACCCGTCGGTATGACAGATCCGATCAACATTGATGTGCGCATCATTGCCGCAACGAATCGAGATTTACGCAAAGAAGTGGAAAACGGTAAGTTCCGCGACGACTTGTACTATCGTTTGAATGTCGTCGAAATTGATTTACCATCGCTTACAGAGCGGCCAGAAGATATTCCTGTCCTTGCGCAGCATTTTCTTGAAGCATTCAAAAAACAAATGAGCAAACCGATTCAAGGTTTTGCCAACGAAGCAATGCGTGCCTTGCTCCAATATCAATGGAAAGGCGAGGTACGGGAGTTGGAAAACGTCATCGAACGCTCCGTCATCTTTTGCGACGAGGATTTCATTGGAATTGACCATCTTCCAGAATACATGAGGCCTGCGGAAGATATTTCTAACGTTTCTTCCGGTCACGGGTCGTTGAAAGACGCAGTAAAAAGCTTCGAACGGCAATTCATTCAGCAAACGCTTGCGGCATATGGACAAAACAAAGAAGTAGCAGCCAAAGTGTTGGGTGTCAGTCTTTCTTCGCTTTATCGCAAAATCGAAGAGCTACAGATACCTGCCCGTTAAACCAGATTCTTAGATTCCATCCTTGAGTCTTTCAAGGTCAGAAGTGTTGTGTCCATTTGGCTACGATCCCTTCTAATTTGTAGGAAACCCTCCTGAGGTAGTTTCCCAAAACCAGCAAACCATGCACGGTGGGAAGCACAAGTCACGCAGAATCATCCATAAATTGGAGGTGTACGTCACATTGGTATTGGCACATTCCTTGAGAATAATCACTTCAGATAAACGGTCATTCATCTTTACTGAGAGACTCACATGAAGTTACGTTGGTGGATTGTAGGAACTATTGCCATGGTAGCAAGCGGAGTGCTTGTTATGAAACACTTTGCGGAGAGCAAGGAAAAGTATCTCCGTCTCGTCGATAACAACAATGAGAAGAATTACGTTGAATTTCCGGCGGATATCTATGAATCGGAATTTGAAGACACAGAATTTCTGATCTAATTCCGGTCGGTGTAAGTCCCAAGTAAAAGAGAACCCATGTCCAACCATAGCGTACCTGTTTTGAGTGAGAGACAACAGCTGTCGCGGTGTGCCACGATGATCAAGAAGCGTGTGCTTGTTTTCAGTCCGGATGCAGACCTTGCACGGTTTCTCCTGATGAACCTTGAGGATAAGTTCCAGATTATTCGTGAACACCGGTTGGAACAGTTTGAACAAGCGATCAAAGAAATCTCACCAGATCTTGTTCTGATAGACCTCTTTACATTTTCAATCGACATCGTCAAACAACTTGATATTGTACGCCGAACAGCAGTCACGGTTCCCATCATTGCGCTGCGTGCCTATATGTCTCTTACGCCGGAGATCAATAAGTCCATAGACGATCTCGCCGATATTGTCTTTTATAAACCGGTTGATGGTGAACTTATTACGCAAGCGATTGAAGACTTATTGAAACAGCACCATCAGAAGACAGCATGACAGTTGCGTGCTTGCAGAATTGAACTTGTGGTAGTTATAATAATTCATGTTATAGAATCATACAGCAATCTTGTAGGTATCCTGTGAAAATTTTCATTTTTGAACGCGCTGAACTTGATACTTTAGTTGAAACTCTCAAACGCCGAGGCTTCAAAGTTATCGGACCGACTGTGCGCGATAGCGCAATTATTTATGACGAACTTACCGACGCCAACGACCTTCCTCTTGGTTGGACAGATGAACAAACTAACGGCACATACCGTTTAAAACGAAGAGACGATGCCGCCGTATTTGCTTGGACTGTTGGCCCACAATCATGGAAGAAATTTCTTTTCTCGCCTATCCAAAAAATATTTGCTACGCATAGAAACACTAAAGGGCTTGATTTCCCGAATTCAAAGAAACAAGCGCCGCAAGAATCTCCACCGATAAAGTATGCCTTCTTCGGAGTCCGTTCATGCGAATTAAACGCGATTGCTATTCAGGACAAAGTGTTTCTTGACGGTCCTTTTATTGATCCTCTCTATCAACGAAAACGTACAGGCGCATTCATTGTTGCGATAAATTGCAGTCAAGCAGGTGGAACATGCTTTTGCGTATCGATGAATACCGGACCAAAAGCAACAACCGGATTCGATCTCGCACTGACAGAAATTTTGAACGATAAACATCATTACTTTATCGTGGAAGCTGGAACAGAATTAGGAGAAGACATTCTTAAAAATGTTAAATGCACAAAAGCAACAGAGGAAGACCTTGCGGCAGCCAAGAACATCACCGAGCAAACCGTGACGCAGATGAGTCGCTCACTCGATACCGCTAATCTGAAAAATATTCTCTATCAAAGTTCTGAACACCCACGCTGGGAACGAACTGCCGCGCTTTGTCTCACGTGCACCAATTGTACGATGGTCTGTCCGACGTGTTTCTGTGCCACAGTGGAAGATGTAACCGATCTTGCGGGTAAACAAGCAGATCGCATACGTAAATGGGATTCCTGTTTCACACTCGACTTCTCGTACATTCATGGTGGAAGTGTTCGCACGTCTGCCAAAGCCCGCTACCGGCAATGGATGACACATAAACTTGCATCGTGGGTGGAT
>JBEKNC010000019.1:0-93164 GCA_049523215.1 Bacteroidota bacterium
TAATTTGACAGCAAGTGGTGGGACAATAGATGCATCCGGCAGTGGAACATTAACATTAAGTGGTGGTGTTACCGGAATTGCCCGCAATTTAAATTTGAACGGAATAGGTGCTGGTATTGAAAATGGAGTGATTGCAACAACTAGCGGAACGGTTACTAAGAATGGTGCAGGTAACTGGACGTTAACAGGAGCCAATACTTATACCGGTTTAACAACCATAAGTGCCGGAACATTGATTGCAGGTGCAGCAGTTTCCGTAAGTACGAATGGACCGTTTGGTAATGCAGCTTCAGCAATAACTCTTGGCGATGCTAATACTACAACAAATAATTCCAGCCCTACATTATTGATTGGCGGCGCTTTCACCGTTGCTCGTACAATTACAGTTGCCAATCAAGCAACAAGTGGTACTTACAGTATTGGCGGAAATGCTGATGTTAATTCGAATTTCAGTGGAGCTATTACTATCAATCAACCATTATCAATAACCCAGATCGCTACTACTGGTACAAATACATTAAACATCACAGGCGGAATATCAACTGGATCAGCAGGAGCAAGGAATATTACATTTGATGATGCCGGTGCTGTTACCATCGGTACTACTGTAATTAGTAATGGTACTGGTTCTATAGCAGTTGTAAAACAAAATTCCGGAAAACTTACTATTAATACCGCTAATACCTATACAGGCGGCACAACTTTAAATGCCGGAACGCTTAATATAAATAATTCGAGTGCACTTGGCACAATTGCCGGAACGTTCACCATCAATGGCGGCACGATTGACGCTGCATCGGCTATCACCACCGTGAACTATCTGCAGGCTTGGAATGGCGACTTTGCTTTCACAGGCAGCAATACTCTGAACCTTGGTTCAGGTGCGGTGACTCTGAACGCCGATCGCCAAGTAACTGTAAATGGAAGTACGCTTACAGTTGGCGGCACAATCAATGACAATACTAAAAGCTTGACAAAAGCCGGAGCAGGTACCCTGAGTTTTGGCAGTAATGCAGTAACTCTGAACAATCTAACGATTAGTGCAGGTACACTCACTTCAACTTCAGGTACTATGAGTCTGGCAGGTAATTTTTCAAATAGTGGAACATTTACTCATAATAGTGGTACGGTCACTCTGAATGGCACAAGCGCTCAAACGATAAGTGGAAGCAGTGCAACAACTTTTAATAATTTAACGCTTATTAACAGCGCAGGACTTTCGCTCTCAAATTCTATTACTGTTATCGGTATCTTTACTCTGACAAACGGAGCCCTTTCTGTCGGTGCAAATACGCTTACATTCCAGACTTCAAACACTCCGATTAGCACAGGCTCGGGAACAATAACAACTACGACAAGTTCGAATCTTGTTTTTGGAACTTCAGGAAATACTGATGGCAATGCCTTTATTATACCTGATGGCACTTTTACTACAGCACCATCCATAAATAATTTATCGGTTAACAGGACGAACAGTCTCACATTAAATAACCAAATGATGTCATTGAACGGAGTACTGCTTTGCAATGGTCCGCTTACTACTAACGGAAATCTGACACTTCTTTCCACTGCCGCACAAACGGCTTTGATTGATGGCAACAGCAGCGGGCAAGTATCCGGAAATGTTACCATGCAGCGCTATCTTCCTTCTGGGTTTGGCTACAAATATATCAGTTCGCCATTCCAGTCATTAACAGTAAATGGGTTTTCCAGTTACGTGGATTTAACGGCTACCTTCCCGACATTTTACGAATACGACGAGAGCAAAGCTTCTTCCGGATGGGTAAGTTATGTCACAACTACAAATCCGCTGAATCCCATGCAAGGGTATGCCGCGAACTTTGGTGCTTCTTCAAATGCAGTAACTGTGAATATCACTGGTGTGGTGAGCAATGGCACTATGTCGACTACTTTGTATAATCACAATCAGCCATACACATTAGGGTTCAATTTGGTGGGCAACCCGTATCCTTCAGCAATCGATTGGAATGCAGCTAGTGGGTGGACAAAGACGAATATTGATAACGCATTATATTACTTCAAAGCTAGTACTGACGATCAATATACCGGTACATATAGCACTTACATAAATGGTGTTTCGAGTGATGGATTAGCCACAAATATTATTCCTTCTATGCAGGGATTTTTTGTTCATGTTACCGATGGATCATATCCGGTCACGGGAACTCTTGGATTCTCAAACAGTGTACGTACAAATGATCTTACGCATGCTTTTTTGAAATCTACGAGAATAAATACTCTGCCATTACTAAGAATTGCTGCCGGTTTTGTGGACAAAGGAACGCCATCCGATCCTACTGTAATTTATTTTGACAGCTCAGCCACACAGTTATTCGATAAGGATCTTGATGCATTGAAACTGATGAATACAGATACGCTTGTTCCCAATTTATATTCAATAACTCCTGATACAAAAAAACTTTCGATAAATGCAGTACCTTTCCCTACTGATAGTATAAACAGAATTCCGCTTGGCCTCAGAACATCAAAAGATGGATGGATCACTTTTAAAGCCAGTGACATTGAACAGATTCCTACCGGAATGTATATTTATCTGGTAGATGCCGGAGCAGGGGTCAATCAGGATTTAAAACTCAATCCACAGTACCGTTTCTTTTTAAATGCTGGTGAATACGAAAACCGGTTTTCTTTGGTTTTCTCTTTGACTGTCTTAAATAATATTCCGACAGAATGTTCGTTGTTACAGAATTATCCTAATCCATTTAATCCACGTACCACAATAAAATATTCAATTCCGCAAAGAAGTTTTGTAAGCATCACGGTTTACAATATACTTGGAAAAGAAGTATCAAAACTTGTTAACGAGGAAAAACTGTCCGGTTCTTATGAAGTACAATTTGATGGGAATAAACTCTCTAGCGGTGTTTATTTTTATAGATTACAAGCTGGAAAGTTTTCAGAAACAAAAAAATTAATGTTGCTTAAATAATATTATAGATTGCAGCGCAAAAAAATATTTGTACAAAACTAATGATAAATAATAACGCATTATATTTACCGATGAAGCATCTTTTATATGGAAGCATTTTCTTGCTTTTGATTTATTTTTCTATCAATGCACAGGAAATGCCCCCTCGTCCCATAAGTGTTACTGTAAATACTTCTCAGAACCTGAGTTTTGGTGATTTTTCTCAGGGCTCTACGGGCGGAACTGTAACTGTTTCATACAATGGAGTTCGTACTTGTACAGGTGAAATTATTCTTCTCAATGGGACAGTTACGCCTGCCCGTTTTGACGTAACTGCTAACCCTGGTACGTTGATTACCATAGTAAATGGTTCTAATGCTACATTGAATGGTGACAATGGCGGTACTCTGACGCTTCAAATTGGTAATGCCAGTACTGGCTCGCCATTTATCACAACCCAGCCACGCTCATCAGTCAATCCCGTGTATATTGGCGGAACGCTTACGGTAGGCAATTTATCAGCTAGTCCGCCTGGAAATTATAGTGGTACATTCACGGTAACTTTTGTTCAACAATAATAAAGTAAAATATACTTTTTTGAATTTTACAGTGAAATACGATATATTGTGAAAAACAAATAAGTGGAAATCAGCTTGCTTTTCGCAATATGCTTACGAAGACAAAAAATCGCTGCGTGTCGAATTGCAGTTACTATTCTGCTTTTCACTTTACTCTTGCCAAAACTGAGTTACGCTCAGAAAGAATCTGAATACTACGAAATATCGGTTTCCCTCAATGTGCAAGGCATAGGAATAACAGAGATGCCGGCAGCTATTCGCGGAGAAGTTCTGTACTTGCCTATAACTGATGTTTTCGATTTTTTAAAAATCAAAAACAATCCTTCACCAGGATTTGATTCGGTGTCTGGTTTTTTTATCGATCCAAAGGCAACTTATCTTGTGGACAGAATACACCAATGTATCAGATATCAAAAAAAAGTGTTTATTTTGAACCCGGATGATCTAATTCGAACAGGTACCGATCTATATTTGAAATCGCATTATTTTGGTGAAATATTCGGCTTAACTTGTACATTCAATTTCCGCAGCCTTTCAGTTACTCTAAATACAAAACTTGAATTACCGGCAATCCGTGAAATGCGCCAGGAGATGATGCGTAAGAACATTGGCAAACTCAAAAATGAAGTTAAGGCTGATACAATTATCGGAAGGAGTTATCCATTTTTCCATTTTGGTATGGCAGATTGGTCTATCAACACTATAGAGCTACAAGGTTGGAATGATGTTAGACTTAATCTGGGAATCGGTGCGATTTTGGCGGGAGGCGAAACAAATGTTCTGCTCAATTATGACAACAACCAGCCATTTATCGGCAGGGGGCAATATTACCTCTGGCGTTATGTCGATAATGATAACGCTGCCATACGGCAAATAATGGCAGGAACCGTTCCGACACAATCTATCTCATCAATCTATGCGCCAGTCGTTGGAGCAGAAGTGACTAATACGCCGACAACTTATAGAAGATCGTTCGGTTCCTATACGTTGAGTGACTACACAGAGCCAAATTGGATAGTAGAATTGTATGTGAACAATGTATTGGTGGATTATGTAAAGTCCGACGCTTCCGGTTTTTTTATTTTCGACGTTCCACTTGTGTATGGAAATTCCAATATTAAGCTTCGTTTTTATGGACCTTGGGGTGAAGAACGAACTAGTTCGCAAAATATAACTATACCCTTTAATTTTCTTCCAGAAAAAGATTTTGAATATACCGTGAGCGCCGGCACGGTGGAAGACGGGAGTAACAATTTGTTTTCACGTGCCAATTTCAATTATGGTGTGAATCGACATATCACGGTTGGTAGTGGGATTGAATACTTTTCATCAGTTACTTCCGGAAAAAGTATGCCTTTTATAAATACTTCAGTCAGTCTTACTTCCAGCCTCCTTTTGTCCGGCGAATATATAAACGGTGTAATGTCAAAGGGTGTACTTAATTACCACCTACCTTCGAACTTGCAGGTTGATCTTGCTTATACAAAATATGATAGAGGCCAAAGGGCAATAAATAATAATTATCTTGAAGAACGTAAAGCTGTAATATCTATGCCTTTTCATTTTTGGAAAGCTACAATATATTCTCGGCTTTCTTTCGACCAAATTGTTATGCCGGCAACAAATTACACTGTAGATGATTTTTTGCTCTCAGGCTCTATTCTCGGTTTAAGTTTTAATTCTACTACTTATGCATTGTATAACGGACCAGTTCCTCCATATGTTTATAGCAACCTTTCACTTTCTTTTAGGATTCCGGCTGGATTCATTGTGACGCCTCAGGCACAATACGATTTCAATCGGAAAGATTTTATCTTTGTGAAATGTGAATTTGAAAGACAATTGTTCGGTCATGGTTATCTGGATATGAGTTATGAAAAAGATTTTATTAACGATGCCAACAATTATCAGATCGGCTTACGATATGAATTTCCTTTTGCACAAACCAGTGCTTCAGTTAGACGAGACAAAAATACAATTAGCTATCTTCAGTCAGCCAATGGAAGTTTAATGATTGATAGTAAAGCAAACTATATTGGTACAGATAATCGGCCAAATGTAGGCAAAGGAGGAATCGTTATTGTTCCTTTCCTTGATCTTAATTGCAATGGCCGGCGTGATAAAGGTGAGCCAAAAGTATCCGGACTTAATTTCAGCATCAACGGCGGCCGCATAGAACGTGACAATCGGGATACGACTATACATATATTCGATCTAGAATCTTACGCTACCTATACAATTGAACTCGATCGCAATAGTTTTGATAATATTAGTTGGCAAATGAAGAAGTCAGTAATTAGTGTTATAGTTGATCCTAACCATTTCAAATTGATAGAAATTCCTATTGCTGTCGTAGGTGAAGTCTCAGGAACAGTTTATCTTAGTGATGACAATGGCAAGAAAGGGCAGGGGCGCATCATCGTTTGTATTTACCGTACTAATGATTCCAGTATTGTTGCGACTATGCTTACAGAAGCAGATGGCTTTTTCAGTTTCTTAGGTTTGGCACCTGGCTCATATGTTGCTCGAATTGATGCCGACCAATTACGCAGATTGAATTTGACTTCTTCACCAATAGCAATGCCTGTAAATATTTTAAAAACTAGAGATGGAGATATAGTGTCTGGAATCGAATTCAAGCTCCAATCCCTCCAGAGCGACACTTCGGCTATACCCGCGAAGGTAGGTGAACAAAGAACTGTTCCCACCGAAAAGCCTCAGATAGTTGAAGAGAAAGTCGTACCTCCACCACAAGTAGTTGAAGAGAAGGTCGAACAACAGTCGCCAATAATTAAAACTGCTGTGCCATGCATGGTGACTTACAATGAAAAGAGAAAAGGTTTCGTACTGCAAATCTCTTCTTGGCTCACGTGGAAGAAAGCAAGTCGAGTAGCGAAAAGAGCGGATAAAATTATTGGACTTAAGACATTCAAAGAGGCTGCCGATATTCCAACTCTGGGGCGGCGATACCGAGTGTTCGTCGGTGTTTTCAAAACGAGAGAAGACGCTGTTGTCTTTTGTCACCAGTTCGATTTCGATTTGTAGTACCATTCTGTCACAACTACCCATTCTACTATCTCTTAAGAAGCCGCACACCGTCATCGTTAGTGCCTATTTATAGATATTTGGGACAATAATTTGTAACTTAGGTTGAAAATATCATCACATCATATCATTGGTATTTTTTCCTTAAAAAGTATTCAGTTGAACAAGAAGGGTCATGGATGGTCGAAACACCTGTAAAGAGAGTAAAAGGAACGGTTGTCATCGTTGACGAGCGATGCAAGGGCTGCGGTTTTTGTGTCGAGTTCTGTCCGACAAAGTGTTTGGAACTTTCCGGTCAGTACAACTCAAAGGGATACCATCCGCCGGTACTTGTGCGGAAGGATGATTGCACCGGCTGCGATATTTGCGGCATGGTCTGTCCGGATTTTGCCATCTACGGTTTTATGAAAAAGAAGGAGAAGGAACGTGCACGATGATTCAGGAGTATTAACGGGTGCCCACTTCATCGATGGCGACCATGCGTGCAGCGAAGGCGCTATTGCGGCGGGTTGTCGATTCGTTGCAGGTTATCCGATTACGCCATCCACAGAAATTGTGGAACGTATCGCGGAACGGTTCCCATTTGTCGGCGGAGTGTTTATTCAGATGGAAGATGAAATTGCTTCTTCCATTGCAATCCAAGGTGCAGTGTGGGCGGGGAAGAAAGCGATGACCGTCACGTCGGGTCCCGGTTTCTCGTTGATGATGGAACACATCGGGTATGCTGCGATGACAGAAACTCCATGTGTCTTTGTCGATGTGCAGCGCGCGGGTCCTTCTACCGGCTTGCCAACGATGCCGGCGCAAGGTGATATGATGCAGGCACGTTGGGGTTCGCATGGTGATTATGGCATTATTGCTTTGTGCCCGAATTCACCGCAAGAATGTTTCGATCTCACGATCAGAGCATTTAATCTTGCCGAACAATTCCGCGTCCCAGTTTTGCTGATGATGGATGAGTGCGTCGGTCACATGATTGAGCGTGTTGTTATCCCCCCTACGCATGAAATTCAAGTTTTTAAACGGCGCTACTATCATGGTCCAAAGAATGAGCTACTACTATTTCAGCCAGATAAAGATCTTGTTCCGCCTATGGTGAAAGCGGGCGAAGGATATCAGATACATGTGACCGGTCTGACACACGATGAAAAGGGTTATCCGAACATGACGGTCGGTGCACAGGCAAAGCTTGTAACCCGGTTGGTGAACAAGCTTCGTGTCAATGCCGATAAGATTGTTGATTTTCGGGAAGATGGTGTTGAAGGTGCTGATATTGTTGTGGTGACGTACGGCATTACATCGCGCACTGCAATTCCTGCTATTGAGCAAGCGCGGAAGGAAGGTATGCGTATCGGTCACTTACGTCTTGTCACCGCATGGCCGTTTCCGGAAAAACGGATTCGCGAATTAGCATCCAAAGTAAAAGCATTTGTAGTACCTGAACTTAATCTCGGACAAATGGTTTATGAAGTTGAGCGACTTGCTAGCGGTAAAGCAAACGTCGAACTTGTTCCGCACGCCGGCGGTACGGTGCACAATCCAAAAGAAATTTATGCAACAATTAAACATTCGGTGAAAGGATAATGCCGATGGGAGAAGATGCATTGTATACCATTGACAATGTCGTTCCTCCAAATCCAATTGAAAATTTATTACGGATGGACCGCATTCCGCATATTTGGTGTCCGGGCTGCGGGATCGGTACCACCGTCAACTGTTTCGTCCGTGCTTTGCAAACCAGCGGATTAGATTTGGACAAAGTTGCAGTTGTCTCCGGTATCGGCTGCACGGGACGTGTTGCCGGGTACATCAAATTGGATTCGTTTCATACAACACATGGTCGCGCTATTCCATTTGCGACCGGATTGAAGTTGGCAAATCCGGAATTGAAGGTCGTTGTCTATAGTGGCGACGGTGATTTGACAGCTATTGGCGGAAACCATTTCATTCATGCAGCGCGTCGCAATGTGGATCTGACTGTTATCCTCATCAATAATATGATTTATGGAATGACCGGCGGGCAAGTTGCACCGACGACGCCGGTCAATGCGACCTCATCGACGACACCGCATGGAAATTTTGAACAGACATTTAACCTTCCATCCCTTGCCGAGTCCTGCGGAGCTGTGTATGTGGCGCGATGGACATCGTATCATGTACGCCATGTAACAAAGTCGATTAAAGAGGCGCTGGCAAAGAAAGGGTTTTCATTTGTTGAGATTCTTGCGGCGTGTCCCACATTATACAGCCGCCGTAATGAACTCGGCGATGGCCTTGACCAGATGATATTCTTCCGCGACCACAGTGAGATAAAGAACGGTGCCGATACGAAATCTGTCGCGTTCGATTTCCAGGGCAAAATCACTGTCGGGAAGTTTGTCGACATCGAGCGGCCGACATACCATGACGCAATGTATAAACATTACAACCAGAAGTACGGCGAACAGTACGTTCCATCCAGCGAAATAAAGGAATTTGTCGATGCCCAGAACGGAAATTAAGATTGGTGGATTTGGGGGGCAGGGTGTCATCCTCAGCGGTTACATCATCGGACGTGCTGCCTCTATCTATGATAATAAATTTGCGACAATGATTCAGGCTTTTGGACCGGAAGCGCGCGGAAGTTACGCGAGTGCTCAACTCATCATCTCCGATGAAACAATTTCGTATCCATACATTACTGCTCCCAACTTAATGGTGCTGATGTCTCAAGAAGCATATACGAAATTTGCTTCAGAACTGATTGCTGGCGGCACGCTCATAACCGAGGAAGAACTTGTTACACCGAACAATCTTCGCAAAGATGTTCAACATTTTTCCATTCCTGCTACCCGCCTTGCAGAAGAACTCGGGAAGAAGATAGTGCTCAACATTGTCATGATGGGGTTTACGAGCGCCATCTCCAACGTGGTTCATGAACAAGCAATGATTGAGGCAGTGAAAGTCTCTGTGCCGAAAGGGACAGAGGAACTCAATCTAAAAGCGTTTCAAAAGGGGTACGAATACGGTCAGAAAATATTAAAAGGTAAAAACTGACATCTAAGTCTTTAATGCCTGCCATGTCTATCGTTACCTTTCTTTGCTAGTCGGTTCGTATATGTATCGCACCCATTGCGCAAAGAATTCTAATCCGTGACTGCGCCAACGGTTGAGCGGATTGTTGATGTCCAAATTTGCAGGTGGCAGGATATCTGTTCTGCCACGTGCAGCATCTCTTCTATATTCTTCTACTAATCTCTGCGCTTCGTACTCCGGATGTCCAAGGTGCATCAGGTAACGATGATCAACGCTTTCGAAGATCGTATAACCGCCGTTATCGGAATGAGCAAGTAAATTTATATTTCCACGTTTTTTTTCATCCTCCAGCACACTGTCCGAAATTCCAGAATGACGGCTTTGTACACACCAGAACACATCGTCCAGTTCGCCGGTTACGGGATGCGAGCGGTCCAGGTTGCGTGTCTCGAATGCGCCAAATAATTTATGTTCAAATATTTCTTTTTCAATTCCAAGTATTTTTGCCAACGCCATACCGCCCCAGCAAATGCCAAGAGTTGAAGTAATATTTTGCCGAGCAAATTTTAGAATTGTCGTAATTTCGTTCCAGTAACGAACATCTTCGTACGCAAATTCTTCTACCGGCGCACCGGTTAGTAGAAGTCCATCCAACGGAGCGTGAGCAATGGCATTCTCAAAATAATCATAGAACAAATTAAGGTGATCGTGATCGGAACTTTTGTAATTGTGAGATCGCAACCTTATCCAAACCGGTTCAATCTGGATGATCGAGCGGCTGAGTGGATAGAGAACATACGGTTCGTAGGTCTCGCCTTTGGGCATGATGTTAAGTATGCCAACGCGCAACGGACGAATATCGGCGCGGCGCGCTTCTTCTTCAGTAATGCAAAGTACGCCACGCTGCTCTAATTTTTCGCGATGTTCATATTTATTTGGTAGTACAACGCTCATAAGAACTCCTTGACAAAATAGACCATGAATTATTTAGAGACTGTAATCGAAATACGGTTTTAATGTATTTATTTGCTGCTATCTCTGCCTTAAATCAAACAACAGACAGTGCTTGAAAAGCTTGTGCGAAGTCGGCGATAATATCATCGATGTGCTCAATACCGACAGAAACACGCAGCAACTCCGGTGCAACACCGGCAGTGCGCTGTTCCTCTTCCGAAAGCTGCGAATGCGTCGTTGACGCCGGATGAATAATCAATGTTTTAGCATCACCTACATTGGCAAGCAAGCTTGTGAGTTTGAGATTATTAATGAGCTTTTTCCCGGCTTCACGACCTCCTTGAATGCCGAATGTGACAATACCGCCGTAATGATTTGCACGTAGATATTTTTTTGCATTCGAGTGCGCAGGATGATTCTCTAATCCTGGATAGATCACCCAACTTACGATGGGCGATTTTGATAGCCATTGTGCAAACGCAAGTGAATTCTGGCAGGTGCGCTCTGCACGGAGAGAGAGTGTTTCCAGTCCTTGCAGGAAGAGAAAGGCGTTGAACGGCGAAAGAGCCGCACCGATATCACGAAGTTGTTCCACTCGCGCACGAATGATGAATGTGATATTCCCGAATTGACTTTGTGAACCAAACACATCCCAGAATTTAAGACCATGATACCCGGGACTCGGTTCGGTGAAGATGGGGAAGTGCCCGTTGTTCCATGGAAACTTACCGGAGTCCACAATCACACCACCTATCGATGTTCCGTGTCCGCCAATCCATTTTGTCGCTGAATGCACGATGATATCTGCGCCATAATCAATCGGTCTGCACACATAACCACCCATGCCGAACGTGTTATCTACGATTAATGGAATTCCATGATTATGCGCAATCTTTGCCAACGCCTCAAAATCTGGAACATCAAGTCCGGGATTTCCAATGGTCTCTACATATAATGCTTTTGTCTTTTCGTTGATATTTTTTTTGAATTCCTCGGGGTTGTTGCTATCCACAAAATGTACATCGATACCGAGTCGTTTGAAGGTGACCTTGAATTGGTTGTATGTACCTCCGTATAAACGGCTGGAGGAAACAATGTTCTCACCTGCTTGTAGAATAGTAGTGAGTGCAAGGAACTGTGCTGCATGGCCGGAAGATGTGGCTAATGCACCGACACCTCCTTCAAGTGCAGCGATACGTTCTTCAAACACGGCAACAGTTGGATTCATGATACGGCTATAAATATTGCCGAATTCCTGTAAACCGAACAATCGTGCCGCATGGTCGGCATCATCAAAGACATACGATGTTGTTTGGTATATGGGCACTGCGCGCGATTTGGTTGCGGGATCGACGTGCTGACCGGCATGCAGTTGAAGGGTTTCGAAATGGTGCTTTGGTGATTGTGACATAAGATGCTCCTTTTATTATAGGTTTTTATGTGGAACGCCTATAAAACGAAAAAGCCTCGTCGGGAAGATTTCCTGAAGAGGCTTGGGAGCATCTTCTCTTATCTATCCCTCGACGACCTGAGTGTCGCGGGCAGGATTTAGCACCAGCATTCCCTTGTGCACGGAACCGGTTGCTAAGGCTTCACAGGGCCTGTTCCCTCAGCCTTTCTTTATAAGAGGCATATTTCGGATTATATCGTTTGTTATTTAATCCGTGCGATAATCACTATCATAATCGCTTTCATAATATACAACACCGGCAACCGTTTGTCAAGTTCCCCCAATAAAAAATTATTCTCGATTCGATTGATTCTGGTCTCGAAAAGAAAAATACCACGGAAGCAGCTTGTTTTCAATGGAATAGAGTGTTAGCTCAACATTGTTGTGCAATTTCATCTTTTCTAAAATTCGAGCCCTGTAGGTTGTGACAGTTTTTTCGCTAATGATCATTTCATCGGCGATTTCTTTCAGCGATTTGCCAGAGGCGAGCATGCGCATGACCTGGAACTCGCGGTTAGAGAGCAACTGGTGCGGCAGTTTCGGCGAGTTGGTGTCGAGTGCGACAGCCATTTCTTCAGCAAGTTTTGAACTTATATAACGGCTTCCAGTAGAAACTTTTCTGATTGCTGAGATGAGTTCTTCTGGAGCACTTTCTTTTGTCATATATCCCAATGCACCTGCTTTCATCATACGTATGGCATACTGATCTTCCGGATGCATGCTCAGAACGAGTACTGCCAATTCCGGTTTATATTTCTTAATTTCGCCGAGCAATTCGGGACCACTCCTTCCGGGAAGAGAGATATCCAAGAGGACAACATCGAGCTTATGCCGCATAACTTTTTCCATTGCCTCCTGACCGCTTCCTGCTTCATCGACGACGCGCATGTCGGAATGTTTTGCAAGAATTTGTTTAAGTCCTTCGCGGAACATTACATGGTCGTCAACAATGAGAATACGGATCATCGCAGTTCCTGTGGCGGCATTGGAAATCGCACAATGATTGTCGTTCCAAATTCTGGTTTCCCATTGATTTCTACTGCACCATGCCAATATTGTGCGCGTTCACGGATACCGATCAAACCAAATGCTTTGGGATCATTAATTTCTTCTGCCGTGATGCCTCGTCCATTGTCGTGTACCTGTAATTTCAATACATCGTCGGTTTGGACGAGGTTGACCGTCACTCGCGTTGCCCCAGAATGACGTGTGATGTTTGTCAGTGTTTCCTGAAAAATACGGAACATCGCTGTTGAAATTTCAGAATTGATATTCATCTCTTCCGGTTCGGCTAAAACTTCACAGACAATTCCGGTGTGTTGTTGAAAATCTTTTGCTTGCCATTCGATAGCTGCGGTAAGACCAAGATCATCCAATAAGCCGGGGCGCAGTTTGGTGATGATGCGCTTAACAGCATGGATCGTTTCATCCACGCCATCTTTGAGTGATTGAATGCGTTTGGTTGCCGCTGTTGCATCCTGGAGAACTTCTTCACGGAGCAAGGAGAGTTCTAATTTTATAGTTGTGAGCGCCTGACCAAGCTCGTCATGGATTTCACGGGCAATACTTCTTCGCTCTTCTTCGCGCGCTGCTTGTAAATAAGCGGAGAGATTGCGGAATTGTTCTCCGGATTTTTTGTTTCCTTTTGTAGTTCCCACTGTCTTCACAATGTAATGATAGGAAGAAAAAAGCAAAAGCCCAACTGATTGCTCAATTGGGCTTTTGAAAAGACTACAAGAATCAGATGCTACTTTGTTTCTTCTGCAACGAGATCACCGGATTCTTTCTTACTCTGATAGATTGCCCAGCCAATGGCTGCTGCTGCAATAACAGCAACAACGATACCAGTCAGCAGATCAGTCCCGGCAATATTCGGCTTCGTAATGTTGAATTTCAGTACCAATCCGAGCGTGAGCAAGCTGACCATATTCATAACCTTGATTAACGGATTAATCGCAGGGCCTGCTGTGTCTTTCAACGGGTCGCCAACGGTATCTCCAGTTACAGCGGCTTTGTGCGCCTCTGAACCTTTACCGCCATATATACCGTCTTCGATCATTTTCTTTGCGTTATCCCATGCACCACCGGCGTTTGCCATAAACACGCCAAGGAGCTGACCGACAAGAATCATACCGGCAAGGAACCCACCGAGTGCGTATGGTCCAAGGATAAATCCAACAAGAATCGGAGTCATGATGGCAAGTATACCCGGTCCGATGAGTTCTTTCTGGGCAGTTTGAGTGCAGATATTAACAACACGGCCATAATCTGGTTTTTTAGTACCTTTCCAGATTTCAGGATCACGAAATTGCACACGGCATTCTTTGACAATCCAGAATGCTGCACGACCGACGGCACGAATGAGCATTCCGCTGAAGAGGAACGGCACTGCTCCGCCGAGGAGGAATCCGATAAACACGGTCGGATCAGCAACAGTGATCTTACCAGCTTCTGCGAAATACTGTGAAATTTTCATCAGGTTAATTTTTTCTTCACTGCCGACCGCGATGACGGCGATGAAGCTTGCAAATAACGAAACTGCTGCGATAACGGCTGAACCGATTGCAATACCCTTGGTTTCAGCTTTTGTTGTATTACCGACAGCATCGAGATCGGCAAGAATTTGACGGGCGCGTTTGTAGCTGCCCGGTTTTTCTTTTTCCATCTCATCTTTATCGTAACCCATTTCGCCGATACCATTCGCATTATCTGCCACTGGTCCGAACACGTCCATCGAAATGGTGTTGCCTGTCAATGTTAACATACCAATACCGGTCATGGCAACGCCGTAAGCGATGAAGAGCGGAGGTGTTCCGGCATACGTCAGAACGGAAAGGAAAATTGCAACGGCGATAACAACGATTGCCGCAACGGTGCTTTCATATCCGACTGCGAAACCCTGGATGATGTTTGTTGCATGTCCAGTGGTGCAAGCTTTTGCAAGACTCTTGACTGGGGCATGACTTGTATGAGTGTAATAACTGGTTACCTTGTTTAACGCAACAGCAAGAAAAATACCGATCATGCAAGTAATGGCAGGACGCAAATCAAGATTCGGGATGCCAAAATGCGCGATGTAGGGGAGAGAAATTGCAGTGCCATCGGGCTTAAAGAATCCTGCGACGGCTGTTGGGTTGCTTGCGAGATATGCGGCATCAAAATAGAGATAGCCGAATCCAAGTCCGACAAAACCAATGATACTGATAATCGAACCGATCCAGAATCCACGATGGACGCTTTTCAGAGCTGTGTCTGATGTATCATCGGCACCTGCCTTCACTGTGTATGTGCTGATGATGGAGCCAAGAACGCCGATACCGCGAACGAGCAACGGAAAAATAACGCCCTTATGTCCAAAGCTTGCCATACCGAGAATCATAGCGGCAACGATGGTGACTTCATAACTTTCGAAAATATCTGCGGCCATACCGGCGCAGTCGCCAACATTATCACCGACGTTGTCGGCAATCGTGGCTGCGTTGCGCGGATCATCTTCCGGAATATCTTTTTCGATCTTACCGACAAGGTCGGCACCGACGTCTGCGGCTTTCGTGTAGATACCGCCGCCAACGCGCATGAACAATGCGATCAATGTCCCGCCGAATCCAAATCCCAACAGGGCTTCGTACGCATGTTCACCGAACAGCATGAAGATCAAGGTTCCGCCAAGCAGACCTAAACCATCTGTGAGCATACCGGTGATGGTTCCTGTACGGTAGCCGAGCTGAAGAGCTTCGCCATAACTGCGTTTTGCAGCTGTAGCAACACGAAGGTTCCCTTGTGTGGCAAGGCGCATACCGACAAAACCAACAAGGAAACTGAAAATCGAACCTATGAGAAATGCACCAGACCGTCCCCAACGGAAGGCATCAACCGTTCCTGTATAGGTAAGATACAGGATGATAGTGATGACAATAATCAAAGGTCCTATCTTTTTAAACTGCGCTGCGAGATAGGCGTTTGAGCCTTCACGGACAGCGGCTGCAATTTCTTGCATTTTCTTTGTGCCTTGGTCGGCTTTACGTACTTGCTTTACCAGTAAGAGAGCATAGAGCAAACCGGCAATGGCGATGCAAAGCACCGCAATAAGTCCATAGACTTCTATGGGCTTGAAGTTGCTATCACTGCTGAAAAGAGCGAATGGGTGAAATGACTCATGAGGTACCGTTTGTTCGGTGCTCTGAGTGTAGCCGGTGTATGGCATGAAAACATACGCGGCGACGAAGAAGATCATCATCGCAATGAGATAATTGCGGCGTGTCGTCTTTGAGGAATTGATAAATAGATTGCGTAAGGTGTTCATTGTACATCCTATAATGTGAGTAGATTGGTTGTCAATGATGCTGAAACAAATAAACGATGGAAAGAAACCATCTCCATCGTTTATACTTTAGTAAAATGCACTATAATTGCTAAAAAATCAATAATATTTTTCTAAATATGATTGGACTGTTTCGAATATTTTAACGGCAAAATTGGAGTTGAAAAATTAAAGGAGACCGTGTTTGATGAAGAACTTTACATTTTGCCGAACGCGTTGTAATGGCAAAGAATGTGATTGCTGCGACCAAAGAAGTAGTACGCTTCGCAATCCACCGGTAATAAAGTGACGAAAGAGTTTAATGTCGAGATCCGGGTTGAACACCTTCTTCTGAACTCCCTCGCGGATAATTTCTTCTGCGAGATCAAGAAAATCATTGTAATGTTTTGCGACATTACCGCGCCTGTCTTTAATAAGATGATGCTGCTCGTTGACAAAGATCGATGCAAGGGAAGGATCCGTAATAAAGATATCGAAAAATTGATCGATCACTAAATCGAGCTTCGTAGATGGATCGATGTCGGTCTGTTTGACAATATTCCGAAGATTGTCTGTGAGTCCTATCCACAGCCGATCAAAAATTGTAAGCAAAATAGTTTCTTTATTCTTAAAGTACAGGTAGACGCTGCCTGTCGCTATTCCTGCCTGTTCTGCAATAGAAGATATCTTTGCCCGGTGATACCCGTGTTGGGCAAATATTTTTACAGATGCATCAAGAATCGCTTTTTCCTTATTTCCTTCACGTTTTCTCATTTGAATTATTCTCTATAATGAATCTTTGTTCAATAATACAAATCAAAGAACCGAATGTCAACTCATTAATCGTTTTTTCATGATTCGCATATGTGCAGGTTCTTTTGTCTGTAACGCTGGTCGAACTAGCATTCTCAGAGAATTTTTGGCCATATTTTTATATACTGTAGATAAGACTTGAAAGGGTACGCCATGATGGTTGATCACAGATTATGGGTGACGAATGTCGGTTGATAAGTTTCGTGAAATTCTACAAAACGAATGTGAGCAATGGATTAAACGCATATACAATAAATTCATCGAAAAATCTCCGGAACGAGAAAAAGAATTTACTACCGTCTCATTTTCTCCGGTCAAACCGTTGTACACGCCTCTGGATATAACAGACGAAGATTATGGAAAGCACCTTGGTTTTCCAGGACAGTATCCATTCACGCGGGGTATCCAACCGACAATGTACCGCGGTCGTTTCTGGACGATGCGGCAATATGCGGGGTTCGGTACTGCGAAAGAATCGAATGAACGGTACCGCTATTTGCTTGAACAAGGACAGACAGGTTTGTCTGTTGCGTTTGATCTGCCAACCCAGATTGGATATGACAGCGATGATCCGCTTGCAGATGGCGAAGTAGGAAAAGTTGGCGTTGCTATTGATACGTTGGCAGATATGGAAATTTTATTCGATCGGATTCCGTTGGATAAAGTTTCTACGTCTATGACCATCAACTCGTCGGCCGCTATTTTGCTGGCGATGTACATTACAGTTGCCGAGAAACAAGGCGTTCACAAAGAGACAATCAGCGGTACAGTGCAAAATGATATTCTTAAAGAATACATAGCCCGCGGAACATATATTTTTCCGCCGAAATCATCAATGCGATTGATTACGAATATTTTCCAATACTGCCGGAGTGAAGTACCAAAATGGAACACGATTTCGATCTCCGGGTATCATATCCGCGAAGCCGGTTCAACAGCAGCTCAAGAAGTCGGATTTACATTGGCTGATGGCATCGCGTATGTGCAAGCGGCAATCAATGCAGGCCTTGATGTTGACGATTTTGCCGGCCAGCTTTCATTTTTCTTCAATGCACATAACGATCTCTTTGAAGAGGTTGCGAAGTTTCGTGCTGCTCGCCGTTTATGGGCGAAGATTATGAAGGAACGGTTTGGCGCAAAGAAGACAAAATCGATGATGATGCGTTTTCATACACAAACTGCAGGCTCGACTCTCACAGCTCAGCAAGTGGATAATAATATTGTGCGCGTGACGATTCAGACATTAGCAGCGGTGCTTGGCGGAACACAAAGTCTGCATACCAATTCACGCGATGAGGCGCTTGCATTACCATCAGAGGACTCCGTCCGCGTTGCTCTCCGCACCCAACAGATTGTTGCGCATGAGAGTGGTGTCACCGATACAGTCGATCCGCTTGCCGGTTCCTATTATGTTGAAGCAATGACCGACCGTATTGAAGCTGAGGCGATGGAATATATCCGAAGGATCGATGCAATCGGTGGAATGATTCCAGCTATCGAAGCAGGATATCCCCAGAGTGAAATTCAAAAGGCGTCCTATCAAGCTACAAAAACGATAGAGGCAGGAAAACGCATTATTGTCGGTGTCAACAAGTACCGCGTGGAAGAAAAAGAGGTGGAAGGGTTATTAAAGATTGATCGTTTAGTACAGGATACACAAATAAAATTCCTGCGTAAAACACGTGCCGAACGAAATCAAACCGAGGTAAATAACCGCTTGGCAGAACTTCGAGGTGCGGCAGAAGGGACGGATAACCTGATGCCATTCATAGTACTTGCAGTACGTGCGTATGCAAGTATTGGGGAAATTTGCAACACCCTTCGTTCTGTCTTTGGAGAATACCGGGAGCACACTACTATTTGAAAAAATGTGAGTACAAGCTCATACTCTTTGGAATACTCACTCTTTATTCCATAGAACAACAGATAAGAGAACTTTCTCCATGACCATTTCGCACATTGAACATATTGGCATAGCTGTTCAGAACCTTAAGGAAGCCATAAAAATGTATGAAGATATCTTTGGCATATCTTGCTATAAAATTGAAGAAATTCCTGATCAAAAAGTCCGAACAGCATTTTTCCAAATCGGTCAAACAAAAGTTGAATTATTGGAATCGACCGATCCAGAAGGCCCAGTTGGGAAATTCATTAAAAAAAAAGGAGAAGGAGTGCATCATATTGCATTTGCAGTGGAGAATCTTGCAGATGCTCTCAGGGAAGTTGAGGCAAAGGGGTTCCAACTCATCGATAAACAACCGCGCCAAGGAGCAGAGGGGTTGAATATTGTATTTCTTCATCCAAAATCCACCGGTGGTGTGCTACTAGAGTTGTGTGAGAACCCTTCAATAAAAAAAGGATAGTAACCTGCTTTACTTTGTTGACTTTATTCAAAAAAAAATGTACTCTAATATCAGAATGAGTAACGAGCTGCAATATTGTAATCAACAACAGGCTTGGTGGTGGCGATGGATGAAGTCCGCGCTTCCGCTGAGGTAGCTCATTTACACTGATTACCCAAACAAAGGTGGAAACGCGGACTGGAGCGTTCCTGCCTTTGTTCGTTTCATGCCGAATCGGATAATCGTGGAAATCTCCGTTCACAAGTGTGATTCGCCCGAATAATATTAACAAATAACCATACGGAGGTCATTATGCCACGCAAATTCATGCTCGAAGAGCAGGAAATTCCAACACACTACTATAACATTCTTGCCGATCTGCCGACACCGCTGGATCCACCGCTTCATCCCGGAACCAAGCAGCCGATTGGTCCGCAGGATTTAGCACCCATCTTCCCGATGGAATTGATTAAACAGGAAGTGAGTGCCGAGCGCTTCATTGAAATTCCGGATGCAGTTCGAAATGCGTACGCCCCTTTTCGACCGACTCCGCTTATCCGAGCTCTTGATCTCGAACGTGCACTTGGAACACCCGCACAAATTTATTATAAGTACGAAGGTGTCAGCCCTGCAGGAAGTCACAAGCTTAACACAGCGATCGCGCAAGCATATTATAATAAACAGGCAGGCATTAAACGTTTATCCACAGAAACAGGTGCAGGTCAATGGGGAAGCGCGCTAGCTCTGGCGTGCAAGATGTTCGATTTGCAATGCAAAGTATATATGGTGAAAGTGAGTTACGAGCAGAAACCATATCGCCGATCTATGATTCAAACGTGGGGAGCTGAAGTAGTGCCAAGTCCGAGTCAAGATACAAAAGCAGGTCGAGATGCTCTTGCAAAGAATCCAAACTCAACCGGTAGTCTTGGACTTGCAATTAGTGAAGCAGTAGAAGATGCGGCCGGGCGTCAAGATACAAACTATTCGCTCGGCAGCGTGTTGAACCACGTGCTCCTGCATCAAACAATCATTGGGCAGGAAGCAAAGAAACAGATGGAAAAGGCCGGCGTGTATCCCGACATTATCATCGGGTGTGTCGGCGGCGGATCAAACTTTGGCGGTATTGTATTACCATTCATCAAAGATAAAATCGGGGGAAAGAAATTTCGGGCAATTGCGGTTGAGCCGACGACATGTCCATCCTTGACAAAGGGTGAATACAAATACGACTTTGGCGATGTTGCCGGTATGACTCCGCTCCTCAAGATGTACACGCTTGGTAATGAATTTATGCCTCCCTCTATTCATGCTGGAGGATTACGCTACCACGGAATGTCGCCCATCATCAGCAAGTTGTGTAAAGAAAAATTTATCGAAGCTCAAGCATATGGACAAGTGGAAGTGTTCGATGCGGCTGTGTTATTTGCACGAACGGAAGGAATTATTCCGGCACCGGAATCAGCGCATGCCATCAAATCGGCAATCGAAGAAGCGAAGAAAGCGAAGTTAGAAGGAACGAAGAAAGTTATTCTCTTCAACTTAAGCGGTCATGGTCATTTTGATATGAGTGCCTACGACGCATACTTTGCCGGAAAACTTGGTAACGATAACGGGAAGTAATATTGAGAACTCCTTGCGAAGGTTGCCGGCGATACTGCCGAGAAAACCTTCGCAAGGTTTCTGATACAAGCTAACCGATAGTATATTTATCGTGATTTAAAAAATCCTTCCCCACATTTCTTTTCGAACTCATCAACCCAAGATACTACCAATTATTTCGTCTTATAGTATCCACAGGCAAGGGGAATATGTCCGGCTGTTGTTCATCCTGGTGAATGAAGGTATAACAAGCTTGAAGGATAGATAGCCCTCTTCCGAAAGACGTTATTTCTCTTTATCTTAACTCATATAATTTTAATACTTCTATGAGAGGTGCGATATGATTCAGACAGCCCGAATCCCTGCGAGATTTCTTACGATGGTCATCTGGGGCATTCTTACATCTATCATGCTACCCGCTCAGCCCAGAACCATCACCATCCTTCATACCAACGATATACACGCCAGCTTTCTTCCGCATGAAGCATTTTGGGTGAAACAAAACCCCAAACCGCTTGTTGGCGGCTTCAATGAACTCTTTTTTGCCGTCGACAGCATCCGTCATGTGAAAACTGCAACGCTTCTGCTCGACGCCGGTGATGTCATGACCGGAAATCCGATTACCGAATATACCTATAGCGGCGCTGAAGGTGGTGCACTCTTTGAAATGATGAACCGCATCGGGTATGAGGCATGGACACCGGGAAATCATGACTTTGACATCTCATCGGCAAATCTTTACAAACTGACAAACATTGCAAAATTTCCAACGGTTTCTGCCAATATTGTCGACACAGCGAACCGGTTCCCGGTAAATAATAAGGAATATGTCATTATCGAGAAGAACGGATTGAAAATCGGTATCATCGGAGTGATGTCGAGCGACTTCTATAATCTTGTGAACAGGAATAGCAGTACCGGTATTAAAATTCTGCCGCCGATTGAGACAGTACAACGACTCGCTGAATTACTTGATCCACAAACAGATATATTAATAGCCCTCACCCATGAAGGTGTGGATGAAGACTCTGTCTTGGCAATGAATGTGCATGGTCTCGATATTATCGTCGGAGGACATTCGCACACACGGCTCAAACAACCGAAAAAGGTCAACAATGTGCTTATTGTACAGACGGGATCAAATTGTGAAAACCTTGGTGTTCTCGATGTCACCATTGAGAAACACCGCGTCATTGCGTACGAAGGCAAATTGCTTCAGTTGTGGTATGATTCCGATAGACCGACAACAAGGCTTTCCATATTTATCGATTCTATCAAGACCAATATCGATCAGGACTACTCGACGATCATCGGCACGTTGAAGACTGATTGGATACGGGGCAATGATGGTGAGAGCGGTATCGGTGATTTTATTGCTGATGCGCAACGCGAAGCGACGGGTGCAGATGTGGGATTCATGAATTCGGTAGGAATTCGGAAAGACTTGTCTGCCGGACCGATCACAAAACGCGATCTATTCGAGATTCTTCCGTTTCGCGACATTCTGACGAAGTTCAAATTGACGGGCAAGCAGATTCGCGCAATCATGGAATATTACTTAACGCAGTACCCCGATATACAGACGGCTGGAATTCAATGCAAATGGAAACAGAAAGCCGATGGAGGCATAGAGTTCATGACATTCCTCATCGATGGCAAACCCTTAGATGAAAATAAAACGTATGTTGGCGTTGCCAGTGATTATATGATGGGAGAAGCCAAGAAGTATCTCGGTATCGAGACGCCGAGAGTGACACTCCTCGATCAAACTATCTTTTCTGTAGTGGAAAAGAAAATCCGCAAGACAAAAGAAATATCATCTCTCATCGAACACAGAATCAAAAAGGTAAAATAATGAATGGTGAAGGAAAGAACCATGGGTAACCATTTCCCGATTCTGATTATTACTGGTCGACCTGCAGCTGGCAAATCCGAAGTGATCGACTTTTTGAAAAAGTGCGATCCGGTTACTCGTCTTGCGAAGTACCATATTACCAACTTTGATGAACTCGACGATTTTGTGTACGTATGGGAGACGTTTGAGTTGGATGATCTCATGACGCGATTCGGCAAGCCGCGTGTATGGAGTGACGAAAAATACTGGTTCAAAGATCAGTACATTTGGGATTTGTATATGGACCGGCTGGCATTGGACTACAAGAAAAAAGTGCTCAAGGATCCAGCATATCATGAACATATGACAACGCTGGTAGAATTCGCACGAGGAGGCGACGACGCTATTCATCATGCATTAACATTTCTTTCAGATGAAATGCTCAGAAAGGCATCCCTGATCTATATACGCGTGCCGTACGAAGAGTCTGTTCGCAAGAACCGCAAGCGTGCGCGTCCCGGACAGGAAGATTCCATTCTCTATCATTCATTGCCCGATGAAAAGATGGAGTTTTACTACAAAACGAATGATTGGGAGAAGCTGGAAGCCAAAGACCCGAACTTTATCGACGTGAAAGGGCATAAAATTCCTTATGCGGTTTTTGAGAACATGCCGGAGAAAACACACGATCCGAACCTCATTGGCGAAGAACTAGAACGGGTGACACAAAAGATTCGGTCGTTAACGTAGCTTCCTATCACCAGATCGGATGAGCCTGGAAGAAAAAATCCAGTCGGTGACTGGATTCTACTAATGCCCACCTCTACCTTTCGGCATGACATTCCACAGACGTGACATTACCCAGGCACCGAAAAGAGCAAATGGGATCGGCGCCCAGTGCCATAAATCCCAACCCCAATTCGTGGTGATGTAACCAACGCCGACACCGACAAAGGCGCCGGCAAGATATTGCATACCATCGAACAATCCGGCCGCCGTTGCCGCTGCCTTCTTCCCGCCGAAATCCATCGAAGCCGCACCGCTGATTGTTCCATGCGCACCGTTCACGCAGAACGAAAGAAGCACGAGGCACCACGCCGCAGCAACCGGACCGAAATGCAGCATATCGGAAACACCGAACATCGCGAGGATCACTGCCATACCGAGAAAGCCGAACGTGACGACGGGTGCACGTCTTCCGCCGAATTTTTTATCCGATGCGATACCGAACGCAAATCCGCCCGCGATTCCTGCAAGCGCAATTCCCCACGTCGAGATGATGTACGGAAGATACGTCGCAAAGAGTGCCTTATTCGCGCCGTGATAATCCACGAAATACTTCGGCCACCACGCATCGACCACGCTACGGCGCACAAACCCGATCATCATCGAGCCGAGAGCGATCAGCCACATCGTGCGCGAGGCGAAGACTTTCTTCAGCACTTCCCGAACCGACGACGTCGCCTCACCGGTGTCGACGTCATCACCGGTATCAAATTCTCCCAAACCGGCGTCTTTCGGAGAATTCTCCATCCATCGGAGGTTCACGAGAAAGAACACCGCGACGCAAGCGCCCGGAATCCAAAAGGCGTATTGCCACGGCAGGCCGAGAAGAATGAGCGGCACTCCCTGAAATGCCAGCAGCAAACCGAAGCGGATCAAGACGCCAAAGATTCCCGAAAACGTCCCACGCTCGCGAACGTGAAACCATTGCGCGTTCACTTTGACAATGGAAAGTGCACCGAAGGATTGGAAATATCCATTGATGCCCCAGACGATTGCCATCAGCGTCAACAACGTTCCGCCCGAAATGCCGAATTTCATAATAGCGGGTGTGATCACGCAGCGCGTCATTCCCGTTCCCTGCCAAACCGCCGGGGAGACAACGACAAGGCTGGCAAGCCCGAAGAGAAGATTCATGAGAGCAACGCCGATCGCGCCAAAGAGAAATGCCTTCTTGCCTCCGACACGGTCAGCCAGCGGACCGTTCAAGACGACGGAAAGTCCGTACACGAGCGGCATCATCGTTTCAAAGACGCCGAGCTCTGTATTCTTCCAGCCAAGCGTATCGGCAAGAACGGGCGCCACTGCCGTATAGTTGTACCGCGTAGCGTAGAAAAAAGCATACAGCATGCCAAGAGAGAACCAATTAATTGTACGCCGCCGGCGAAATTCCGGACTGTGCACGGGAACATCGAGGGAAGGATTCATAGAGTCATTGCGATGAGGAAACTTCGACGGAGTGGGTTATCCGCAGGCATCGAGAAAGTTGAATTTTCCAATCATTGAGAGAAGAAAAGAGCCCGCTTGTGTTGAACTGTACATAAAGACTGCTCTTCGAGCTTCCTTCTTGTCCATTCTGCGAGAGAGTAGGAATGGAATCAGCGATTATCTTGCCAGAATGTGCTGGATCAACAGAATTCTCTTTCGGATCACGACTCTCAGCGAAAGCAGTTCCAATAAAAAAAAAAGAATAAGATAATAGAGAAATCGGTTCATCGTAAGAGTTTCATTGCCAAACAATTAGGAAAGTATCTCCTTTGCTTTTGCTATAACATTCTCCACTGTGAATCCGAAATATTTAAAAATTACATCCACAGGGGCTGAAGTGCCAAAAGAAGTCATACTGATGATTCGTCCGCTATCACCGACATATTTTTCCCAACCCATCGGAACGAGAGCTTCAATAGCAATGCGCTTCTTCACGTTTGGTGGTAGAATGAAGTTGCGATACTCTTTCGATTGCCGCTCGAATAATTCCCATGACGGCATACTGACCACGCGCACTTTTACTCCTTCTTTAATCATCTGGTCGTATGCACCAAGTGCGAGTGGAACTTCGGAACCTGTGCCGATAAGAATGAAATCAGGTGTAGAGGAGTTCTCGATAAGTATGTATGCACCTTTCACGAGATTCTCAGCAGAGGAATATTTCGCTCTATCGATGGTTGGCAGCTTCTGTCGTGTCAATAATAATGCAACAGGACCGTTTTTATATTCAATAGCAAACTTCCAAGCGGCAACGGTTTCGTTTGCATCAGCCGGACGAATGGAGGTCATATTGGGAATGCAGCGAAGTGCGGCAAGCTGTTCAACCGGTTCGTGTGTCGGACCATCTTCGCCCACGCCGATGCTGTCATGTGTGAAGACGTAAATCGGGCGAATACCCATAATACATGCCAACCGAATGGCAGGCCGCATGTAATCCGAAAAGACGAAGAACGTTCCGCCGTAAGGAATAATACCATCCGTGACCGCCATACCATTCATGATAGCACCCATCGCGTGCTCACGCACGCCATATCGCATATAGCGATTCCCATAGCTCTTTGCCTGGAACTCACCCATACTTTTTACAAATGTATTATTTGAGGGAGCAAGATCGGCAGAACCACCAATCATCGATGGAAGATACGGAGCGATGGCAGTCAATACTTTTCCGGATGCATCGCGTGTTGCCATAGCTTCTGTAAATTTCGGCAATGCTTTCTTCCATTCTTCGCTAAAATTACCGCTTCGGATGTTTTCAAGTTCTGCCGCCAATTCCGGATATTTCTTTTTGTATTCGGTAAACTTTGCATTCCACTTTGCTTCCTTTTTCTTTCCGGTTTCGATCGCTTTACGGAATTGCTTCAATGCTTTTTCCGGAACATAGAATTGTTTCTCTGGATCCCAGCCATAAGCTTTTTTGGTTAATTTCACTTCTTCTTCGCCAAGCGGTGAGCCATGGGCTTCGGCTGTGTCATGTTTGTTCGGGCTTCCATAACCGATATGTGTCCGTACCATGATAATTGAAGGACGTCCGGTTTCTTTCTTTGCGAGTCGAATTGCTTTATCGATCGCTTTAAGATCGTTGCCGTCTTTTACTTTCAAGACATGCCAGCCGTACGCTTCGAAGCGTTTCCCGCGATCTTCCGTAAATGCTAATTCGGTGGGACCATCGATGCTGATGTGGTTGTCATCATAAAAATAAATCAGATTGCTTAATTTCAAATGCCCGGCGAGCGATGCCGCTTCTGCTGTGATGCCTTCCATTAAATCGCCGTCACCGAGAGTTGCATAAATAGTATAATCGACAATTTTGAATCCTGGTTTGTTGTAACGTGCGGCGAGATATTTTTGCGCGATCGCCATGCCAACGCCATTTGCAAATCCTTGTCCGAGCGGACCTGTGGTTACTTCCACACCGTCGGTGTGTCTGTATTCCGGATGACCCGGTGTCTTGCTGCCGAGTTGACGGAATTTCATCAATTCTTCAAGTGGAAGATCATAACCGGTGAGATACAGAAGGCTATAAAGGAGCATTGATCCATGTCCGCCTGAAAGGACAAAACGGTCACGGTTATGCCAATGCATATTCGCCGGATTGTAGTTCAGGTGTTTCGTCCAAAGCATATAGGCGGTCGGTGCCATGCCCATTGGCATGCCAGGGTGACCCGATTTTGCTTTTTGGACACCGTCGATAGAAAGCGTGCGAATCGTATTAATACATAATTGATCTAATGATGATGCCATTGTGTTCTCTCCGAGGATTTTCTATAGTAAAATGTGAAATAATCGATTATAAGATACTGAAGCTTTGTAGAAATTCAAAGTTGCGAGTGTATACGTTTGCCTTTTTTAGCGGGAAATACGAGTTCAAATTTCTTGCATTCAGTTTGCTACATACTTATAGCGAATTGAAAGGCGAATACTTATGAAAAGTGGATCTCATATTCTCATTGTGGAAGATAATGCATCTTTCCGTGAATTAATTCGGGAAGTATTCGGATATCTTGGGTACCGCGTTTCGGAGGCGTCGAATGGCCTTGAAGGACTTGCGCTCATGGATAGTACTCCTATCAATCTTGCCATTGTTGATTTAGAAATGCCGCAGATGAATGGGCTTGAGTTTACAAAACGCGTGAAAGAAAAGAATCCTCAATTTCCTGTGATTATGGTGACAGCGTATGCTGCTTTACACTCGCCGGCAGAAATTGCGAACGCCAATGTCGATGCCTTTCTCCAAAAACCTGTGGGTGTGGATGCGTTAATAAACATGGTGGAACAGTTGTAAATACAATAAACATTGGAATTCTCCGGAGTCTTTTTGATTCGGTAAGCGATTGATTGTCGATTCTTCATTATTTTAAATGGAACACCTTGATCGTTGAGCTTCCATTCTTGCTCTCAACTGAGCGATAGACGTATCGTTTGCGAATACGGTTGCATTCCCTAATTTTGTATATCTGTTGGGTATCATACCGTAGGTTTCATTCCCATGCACATAGCGTGTGATGTGAGAATACTCTGGTTAAACTATTCGGTTGCCTTCACTGACGGTTCAATGCGGAATGAGTGCGTGATTGTTGCGCTTGCCGCTAATTGAGCAGAAACCGAGCAATACTTCGTTTTTGAAAGATCGATCGCGCGTTCCACATCATCTGCTTTAATGCCGTCCCCATAGAATACATATTCGATATGTATCTCGGTAAATATCTTCGGATGTTCTTCTTGCTCGATTCCTTTTACATTGCATTCGTACGCGACAACAGGAGAGCGTTTCTTTTTTAGAATCGGAATGACATCCATCGATGTGCAGCCAGCGAGTGCCATGAGCATGAGTTCCTTAGGAGTCGAGCCGGCGTCGCTGCCCCCGGCTTCATTTTTTGTATCCATGATGACCCAATGGTTGGAATTCGCTTTAGCGGCAAGTGTATTGGCCTTAATTTGTCTGAGGTGAATTTCTTTTGTCATAGTGATTCTCTGTAGATGTGAGAAAAAATTTTTGCGTTAATTATTTTGTGCCCATATTTTATTTTGATGAACCGCGCGAGTATGCATTTCCCGTTTTATTGACGCCCATAACTTCTGATGCAGCATTCTGCTTAGAGGCAAGATAGAAATTTGTCTCTAAAGATACATAACCTTTTTGAGACTGTCCCAAGAGCACGTACAGTATGGACAATTTTTCAGGTGTTCTCTCTTTTTTTGAAAGCTTAAGTGGAACATAGAGAGGACAGAACCCGACAAAACTCGTCAATGCGAAGAACTCGGTCAAGAGAACTTATATTTTGTTCCATACTACTCTCCTTGAACTAAAAATGGTGAACGACTCTTCAAGGGATAAGATGCGGGCAATGGGAAAAAGATTCAGAATAAGAAAGACTAACTTACACTGTGTATTGAGACAGGATATCGAATAAAAAAGGCCGACGCATCACGTCAACCTAAAAAATTTCATAGGTAAAGTGATTATCAATTATAGAAGTGGATCATCGCTGTCATCGATGTGAAGATCAGCATCAATTTCCTCAAGTGGAGTGATAGGAATTCCATCGGGCGAGATCAATGGTGGATTATTCGGTTTCTCTTGCTTCTTATCTAACTGTCGCTGCCGCTTCTCTTCTTGCTTCTTCTGACGGGCAATCTCTTTCTTTCGCTTCTCAAATTTGTATGATGCTGGATTCTTTCCCATGATTGATTCCTCTCAAATATAGAATATCAGTGCCGGTTCAAGTTTCGTGCGGCATATAGTATAACGTAATTATCTTTTTCTCGAAGTCAAAATAGTTTTTCTCAAACCATCAAAATTTATATTAGTGTGAGAAAACAAAAAGGCATCCCGCTCTTCACGAGATGCCTTTACTCTATGCGTAGTACTGGAAGAAAAGAGGATAAAGGACTTTACGTCCCGGCTGAATAATCATCGATGTATGTTGCTTGCTCCTTTGTGAGCTTATCGATCTTATAGCCCATCGTTGCGAGCTTGACACCGGCGATTTTCTGATCTTGCTCTGCCGGAATATCATACACCTTGTTTTCCAACCGTTTCCCCTTTTTATGAAGTTCCACAAGTCGGAGTTGCGACATGAACTGGTTCGCGAACGACATATCCATCACTTCCGACGGATGTCCTTCAGCGGCGGCAAGATTGACAAGGCGTCCCTTCGCAAGCAGAAAGATGCGGTTACCATTCTTCAATGTGTATTCTTCATTGTCCTTGCGGACTTCGCGCGTACTGCTGGCGAGTTTCTCAAGATCGGGGATGTTAACCTCGCAATCATAATGTCCTGTATTACAGACGATCGCGCCATCTTTCATGGACTTGAAATGTCTCTCAATAATTATGTCTTTCACTCCCGTTGCTGTGATGAAGATGTCGCCAATTTTTGCAGCATCATCCATTTTCATGACGCGGTACCCTTCGAGCGTCGCTTTCAGGGCTGCCGTCGGTTTCACTTCGGTTATGATGACATTGGCACCGAGACCTTTCGCTCGCATCGCAACACCTTTACCGCAATGCCCGAATCCCGCAACAACAATATTCTTGCCAGCCAAGAGGACGCTTGTTGCTCGAAGAACACCATCGAGCGTTGATTGTCCGGTTCCGTACACATTGTCGAAGTCCCACTTTGTTTCTGCATCATTAACAGCGATGACAGGATATCGGAGCGCACCATCGTTCGCCATCGCACGCAAACGATGAACACCGGTCGTTGTTTCCTCTGTGCCTCCAATAACAGTCGGAATCAATTCTTTGTGTTTAGTATGCACAGTGAAAATAAGATCGGCACCGTCATCCAGAGTAAGGTGGGGTTTGAATTTCAATGTCTCTTCAATGCACCAGTAGAATTCTTTCACATTCATCCCGTGCCATGCGAAAATGCTTACGCCCTCGTCAGCAAGTGCCGCTGCAACATCGTCTTGGGTTGAAAGCGGATTGCAGCCGCTCCAACTCACTTCGGCTCCCGCTTGGACGAATGTTTTCACAAGCACAGCCGTCTCTTTTGTTACGTGCAGACATCCGGCAATTTTGTAGCCTTGAAACGGTTTTGTTTTGCAATATTTTTCCTGCAGCGCCATGAGTACAGGCATACGTGATTCTGCCCACTCGATACGAAGCTTGCCGGCCTTTGCAAGTGAAAGATCTTTTACTTTAAATTTCCCTGGTTTGTGATCCATATTATTTTTGTCTCTAATGATAAGTGGTTTGTATTTTCCATTATTTATTTTACAGCTTTCTGCAGTGTTTTTATCAAATCCAGTTTTTCCCATGTGAATTCTTTTTCACTGCGGCCAAAGTGGCCGTATGCTGCGGTCTTGCGATAAATCGGACGACGCAGATCGAGCCGTTTAATGATACCGCGAGGCGTGAGATCAATTTCCTTCATCACAAAATCCGAGAGCTGTGCATCAGGAATGATGCCGGTGCCGAAGGTGTTGATTTGAAAGGACAGAGGTTCTACCACACCGATCGCATATGCTACTTGGATCTGACATTCGGTGGCAAGCTTTGCTGCGACAATATTCTTTGCAAGATGACGTGCCGCATATGCAGCGCTGCGATCTACTTTCGTCGGGTCTTTACCGGAGAATGCGCCGCCACCATGTGGTGCGCGTCCGCCGTACGTATCGACAACAATTTTGCGCCCGGTCAAACCGCTGTCACCATGCGGCCCGCCAACTTCAAATCTCCCCGTAGGATTGACGAAGTAGCGTGTTTTATTGTCAAGCATTCCGGATGGAATAACATTGCGTACGATCATCTCGATGACATCTTCTTTAATCTTTTTTTGTGTCACATCGGGATCGTGCTGAGTGGAGATAACAATTGTGTCAACACGGATGGGTTTTCCGTTGATGTCGTATTCGACCGTTACCTGAGACTTTGCATCGGGGCGAAGATAAGGCATCAAGTTGGGCTGTTTCTTTCGAACAGAAGCAAGTTGAAACACCAATTTGTGCGCGTACATAATTGGTGCCGGCATCAACTCGGGAGTCTCCGAAGAGGCGTACCCGAACATCATTCCTTGGTCGCCTGCGCCACCGGTATCCACCCCCTGAGCAATGTCAGGCGATTGAGAATGGATGGAAGAGAGGACTGAGCATGAATCGGCATCAAACCCGATTCCGGTTTTTGTATAACCGATATCGCGAATAACATTGCGGACGATCTCCTGGACTTCGATATATCCCTTGGTAGTGATTTCTCCGCCGACGAGTACCATGCCGGTCGTAACGAATGTTTCGCATGCCACACGCGATGTTTTGTCTTGTATCAGCAATGCGTCAAGTACTGCATCAGAAATTTGGTCGCAGACTTTGTCGGGATGTCCCTCGGATACCGATTCCGAAGTAAATAAGTTTCTCATTGTTTCTCCGTGCTAAGTTGATGATTCAGTAAATAAAATTTATTTTCGATCGAAAAAATGATCTGGTTGGATTGCAATGCTCTGTTGATCAGTAAAATTCCAATTCAGATGAATCGCCGATATTGATTCGTTTATAATTTCCACGGACGACAGCATTGTTGCCGATAATAGAATCTTCAATGAGCGAGTTGAGCACTGTTGCCCCCTCACTAATGATAGAGTTGCGGACGATGGTATTTTCCACTGTTGCATTTTTAGCAATAGTGGCATGGGGTCCGATAATAGCATTAGAAACTTTTGCCTTTGGCGAGATGAATGTTGGTGGTTGAATCAGAACGCCCTTTATTGGCTGAGGTGCGGGCTGATGTTCCAACAAATACCGGTTGGTGGAAAGCAACGTCTCCGGTTTACCGCAGTCAAACCATCCTTCTATGGAGAACGTCTTCATCTTTTCGCCGTGGTCAATCATCATCTGAAGTGCATCAGTCAATTGGAACTCGCCTTGTGTACGTGTGTTTTTTTGAATCATTTCCTTCAAACAATCCACTAAGAGCTGCGGCTGCGTGATATAGTAAAGGCCGACGAGAGCAAGGTTACTCTTCGGCACTTCCGGTTTCTCTACCAGCCGTGTTATCTGACCGTCGGTTGTTTCGGCAACTCCAAACCGTCGCGGATCAACCACATGTTTAACACCAATTTGTGTTTGTTCGTTTTTAATCATCGATTTCAGATCAACATCAAAGATCGTATCGCCCAATATGATGAGAATGGGGCTGCGGGAAAAGGTATGCCGGGAGATGTAAATGGCATGACCCAGACCAAGGCGCTCTTCCTGTTCCACGAAATCGAACTTAATCTTATAGTTTGCAAGCACATATTCTTTGATCATTTCACCGAGATACCCGATGATAATGGTAGCTTCGTTAAAGCCGGCCTCAATAACTTTATCAAGAATATGTCCGACGATTGGTTTGCCGGCAACATTCAGGAGTACTTTCGGTACTGTGAATGTGTACGGGCGGAGTCTGCTGCCCACACCTGCAACGGGGATGATTGCTCTCATATTCTGGATTTGTTCTTGTTGATAAATTCATATAAAAAATACGGAAGAATCCTTTCACAAACAAACTCAATCATTTTTTGGCAGTGTCTCAATGTAACATAGTTGGTTAGTGATGTCAGTACCGCAAAGCGGGATTCCTGACGTTCAATGGTAACGGAAGAATCCTTTCACAAACAAACTCAATCATTTTTTGGCAGTGTCTCAATTTAATATAGTTGGTTAGTGATGTCAGTACCGCAAAGCGGGATTCCTGACATTCAATGGTATCGGTCAGGACGTAAATCCTGACCGCACTAAACTGAGACACTATCAATTTTTTCAAAAATTAAAATTAAGCAGTCTCCTTCCATTGAATTCTTCTGAAAAACATGTAACTTATCAATAGAATGTGTTGTTCTGTTATAAACAAACACAGTTGTTTGCTGTGACAAATACATTTCTTAGTGAGTCAACAATAAATTATGAGGAGCATTTTTTATGGATATCAGCAAGTTAGCAGCATCCATCGCTGAATCGCCAACGGTAAAACTCAACGCCGAAGCTGCAAAACTGCGTGCACAGGGTGAAGCAATTGTACACTTTGGGATTGGCGAACCCAAAAACAAAGCCCCCATGAGCGCAATTTCGAGTGCTATCGAAAAATTGAATACAGGTGAAGTCAAGTATGCGCCCTCTGACGGTTTGCCTTCGTTGAAAAAAGCTATTGTTCAATACACAGAAAAGAATTATGGGAGAACGATAGATCCGGCAAATGTGATTGTCTCTGATGGTGCCAAGCATTCCATATTCAATGTGCTCTATGCTCTTATCAATCCGGGAGATCAAGTTATTATCCTTGCTCCCTATTGGGTGAGCTATCCGGAAATAGTCAAGATGGTCAACGGTGTCCCTGTGATCGTAACACCAGCCGATGGGAGCTTTCATCCAAAACTATCGGAGATTGAAAAAGCAGTTACTCCATCGACTCGTGCGATCATCGTCAATAGCCCGAACAATCCTTCCGGCGCCATTTTCTCGGATGAGTTTGTTGGTCAGATTGTTGAATTCTGTGAACGAAAAAATATCTATCTCCTGATGGACGATATTTATCACAAACTTGTCTTTGACGGAAAAAAAATCGCACCTGTTTACAACTTTACAAAAAAAGATATCGAATCGACCAATGTTATTGTGATTAACGGTGTCTCAAAAACGTACGGCATGACCGGGTTTCGAGTAGGCTGGGTTGTTGCGAACCGAAAACTCGTGAAGGTCATGACAAATATTCAAGGACAAATTACCACATGCAATTCACCAATCTGCCAGGTCGCTGCAGAAGCGGCACTGAATGACGATCAAAGCGGTGTCGATACTTTATGCGCAACCATAGAGAATAATCGCAATACAGTGATGCGGGAATTACAATCTATTCCCGGGATGAAAATCGTAAAGCCGCAAGGAGCATTTTACTGTTTCCCTGATTTTAGTGCATTCAATAAAGATTCTATGGCGTTGGCGGATTTTTTATTGAAGAAAGCTCTCGTTGTCACAGTACCGGGCAAAGAATTCGGTATGGAAGGTCACTTGCGACTCAGTTATGCCGGTGCGGCCAGTGAGGTTGCAGATGGATTAGCGCGTATCAAATGGGCTTTGGATCCGAATGCGCCGCGGGAGATCCAAATTGGTAATCGTAAAGTCGTCCGCGATTGGTAAGAAACCTTTAGAGAGAAATCTTTGTTCCTTTTATTAACTAATGAATGGATGAGTTATGAATGTCCCGGCATACGTTAAAAATGAAAAAGCAGTTTCATGGATAAAAGAAATCGTTGCATTGACGAAACCGGATAATGTGTACTGGTGCGACGGTTCTCAGGCCGAAAATGATACTATGTATCAACAGCTTGTGAAGTCCGGATCATTTATAAAATTGAATGAGAAAAAACGTCCCAACAGCTACCTCGTCCGATCGGATGTGAGTGATGTAGCGCGCGTGGAAGATCGTACATTTATTTGCAGTGTGAAGAAGAGCGATGCGGGCCCGACAAACAATTGGGCTGATCCGCGAGAGATGAAAGCAACTTTGAATAAATTATTCGACGGCTGCATGCGGGGACGCACGTTGTATGTTATCCCATTTAGTATGGGACCGCTGGGATCTCATATCGCACATATCGGCATCGAACTGACGGATTCTGCTTATGTTGTTGTCAACATGCGCATTATGACTCGCATGGGGAAAGCCGTATGGGATATATTAGGCAGTACTGGCGAGTTTGTTCCGTGCGTTCATTCGGTTGGAATGCCTTTGGCGCAGGGTCAGAAAGATGTGTTATGGCCGTGCAACAAAGAAAAATATATTGTTCACTACCCGGAAGAACATGCGATCTGGTCGTTCGGAAGCGGGTATGGCGGAAATGCTTTGCTCGGGAAAAAATGTCTTGCACTTCGCATCGCATCCACGATGGCGCGTGATCAAGGCTGGATGGCTGAACATATGCTCATTGTCGGACTTGAATCTCCGCAAGGACAAAAAACTTATGTGGCAGCTGCATTCCCAAGCGCCTGCGGTAAAACCAATCTTGCCATGCTTATTCCGCCGGATGCTTTGAAAACATGGAAGGTCACGACAGTAGGCGATGACATTGCATGGATTAAACCGGGAAAAGACGGACAACTCTATGCCATTAATCCGGAAAATGGATATTTTGGAGTTGCCCCCGGCACATCGGAAAAATCGAATCCGAATGCGATGGCAACGATTAAAAAGAATTCTATCTTCACGAACGTTGCGCTCACACCGGATGGCGATGTCTGGTGGGAGGGTATGACGAAAACACCGCCCCCTGAATTGATCGATTGGACCGGACAGCCGTGGACTCCCGATTGCGGACGCAAAGCTGCGCATCCCAATGCACGCTTTACAACTCCGGCAAACCAGTGTCCCTGTATCGATCCCGATTGGGAAAATCCGAACGGTGTCCCGATTAAGGCATTTATCTTTGGCGGGCGCAGGAGCAATACAACACCGTTAGTCTGTCAGGCGGTGAACTGGGCGCATGGCGTCTATCTTGCTGCAACGATGGGCTCTGAGACAACAGCGGCAGCAGCGGGCAAGGTCGGGCAAGTGCGCCGCGATCCGTTTGCAATGCTGCCGTTCTGTGGATACCATATGGCTGAGTACTTCGATCACTGGCTGAACATGGGCCGTCGTGTTACACATCCGCCGAGAATTTTTGGAGTGAACTGGTTCCGTATCGATGAGAACGGCAATTTTATCTGGCCGGGCTATGGCGAGAATATGCGCGTGCTGAAATGGATCGTGGAACGCGTGAATGGAACTGCACGGGGTTTTGAAAGTCCGCTTGGCTGGATGCCCCGGTATGAAGACCTTGACTGGAATGGATTGGAATTTTCCCAAAAACAATTTGACGATTTGATGAAAGTAGATACGGAGTTGTGGAAAAAAGAAATCCAGCTCCATGAAGAATTGTTCCTCACTCTTCAGGATAAGCTGCCAAAAGAACTGAGCTCTATTCGCGAGCTGCTTCTCTCCAGTCTTCTACGCGGTTAAAGATCGATCGAGGTTGTCGCGCCGCTCATTCTGCAGAACCGGCATTCCCTCCTGTTGCTGTCGGCGGGTGCTTTCCGATATTGTATTGGTTCATGTAATATAGAGAAAAAGAACAACTGTCATTCCCTCACGTTTTTAGAGGGAATCCAGGTCTAGGGCTTTTCAATTCTGGAATCACAATAACAATATTGTGATCAAAGATGAATCTCCAATTCCCAATGTAGGGACGCACAGCTGTGCGTCCCTGCAAATCTCTTCTTTTTATCTTGCCCTCCCATCGAGAAACATGTATATTATAGAAGCAAAAATCTCAAATCTCTGATTAGTACCATTGGGGGATCGCCAATGACAGTTCTTGAGAAATCAAATGCAATATTAAGCACAAAGTCTGTATTTCATCCTATTACGGATAAAATACAGACTAAGTCTATCTAATCACATGTTAGGCGTAGTTACTAATTTTAGAAAGTTTAAGTTATGGACAAAATCCCAATTATTTTTGCAAAGCTTGCTGGATTACATAAGAAAATCAAGAGTGTACTCAGTGGAGGTGGCTTTTACTTCGATCCTCCATTTGCGCTTGAACTATTCGGACAATATGCCAATCTTCGTGATGATTTAGTTTCTAGTTTACCTGAACTGTACTCTGATTTAATAATAAGGCCACTTCCACAATCAAGTGGAACAACGGATTTCAATGGCCGTGGCTACATCGGTCACGGTGAAATAATTATACTTTTGCGGGATATTGACTACATTTTTGAAGTGCGGTCGCACAGTCGTATTGGAGAGACACCTACAGAGAAACCTCGCAGAGTTTTCATCAGTCATGGCCGAAACCAAGATTGGCTTCAGGTTCAAGTGTACATCGAAAAAGATGTCAAGGTTCAAACACTTGAATTGGCACAAGAACCAAATAAGGGTCGAACTGTTTTGCAAAAACTTGGCGAAGAGTCGGACAAATGTTCATTTGCAGTAATTGTAATGACTGGCGACGATGACCTAGGTGTTGGTGCTCCTCGGGCAAGAGAAAACGTAATGCATGAAATTGGTTTCTTTCAGGGAAAGTATGGTCTCGAACGTGTTTGTCTTTTGTATGAAGAAGGTACAAACATACCAAGTAATATTCATGGTCTGGTTTATATCCCATTTCCCAAAGGATATGTTAATGCAACCTTTGGCCCTCTACAAAGAGAATTAAATTCGGCAATTCAAGAATGATCTGGCAACTACGCTAACCAGGCGCTCAAGCTGACCGAATGAGCGTGGTTGCATTTTGCATTGCGCTTAGAGGTTTTGGTTTTTAATAATGAACTTGTTTCGTTTTCAGCAACTTGAAACTTATCAGCGCCGCATCCCGATTTATCGGGAGCCGATCCGTTAGGCAGCACGACAATGATAAATAGTAATATATTTCAGGAACAGGATTAAATTATTGTTTGAATCAATCTGCATAAGACACCAGTCAAATTTAGACACAAAGAATCCAATTGATTTAGGATTTTTAGCCGAAGCACTATTATTCTATTCTGATGTAGTCGTCCTTGCTAAACAAGATATACTAAGACAGCTTATTAATAAATGCGGCCCTGATATTGTTCTTCAAATGCTAGAAGCTGGTTTTATTAAAATAAAATATGAGCACCAACAGACTGCAATACACACGCAAAATACCGGTTCTTCCCATGAAAGACATTCTGGAATTTATTTTCACTCTCCAGAACACGCTCTCCAAGAAATTGCCCCCAAGATATTTACTGAAGTTACTGGAAAGTCAGGACGGGGTCGAAGACTTGGATTTCGATTTTGTCGGTTTGTGGATACGATTCAGCCAGATACCACTATGTTATCTAATTTTAACTCTGATGTTCTAGATAAAGCTTTTATTGAAACTGCAGTAGTAAAACTTCTAAGCTATTGCGCTCCTGAATATAAACTTCCACAGCCATTAACCTTCGATGTTCATCTTGACAACAATGAATTAATAGTAGAAACTAATATTAATTTCATCGATGCAAATAAGAGTTATCATCTCCATATTCCACCTTCTCATTCATCACTTTCAAATGCTTATATTCTTGCACACATTCTTACAACCCGAGAAAATCTTTCATTCTCATCTATTTTAAATGCCGATTTAGCTCTTGACAGCTTGAACTCCCAATTACTGGTTACAAAAGTAAATAGTATATTCAATCGTTATGATAAGAGTATGAATCAAATTCGATTATTCCAAGATTTTGTTATCGAGAATGGGAAAGCTATCCGAGAGGCGATTAATAGCGGTCATCGTACTTTTGCTGACTTATTAAAACTTCTCGAAAAGGCACAAAAATTTCGGGATTGGCTGAAAGATAAACCACAAGATGTTAATCTTGTGAAAGAATATTTTAAAGAGGTCACTCAATCTTCTTGGATTGACAATTTACCGGGTAAAACATTTAGGTGGAGTCTTTTTACTAGCGCTGGAATGGCACTTGACGCTTTGGGTGGTAGCGGTATTGGTACGGCTATGGGCTTAACACTAAGTGCAGCGGATGCCTTTGTTATGGACAAAATTATTAAAGGATAATGTTAAGTGCCTTATTATCTAAACTACGTGCGGGCTAACCAGGCGCTCCCCGCAAACAACACGGGGTTTCGCGCCCGTCCGTTAGCCCGCGAACATAGTTAAATATGTTTTTCATTTGATAAAAATCATATTCAATGACTATTAAAAGGTGAAAAATGTCTAAAACAAAAAGTAAAAAGCCGACTTCAGTTATTGTTCCAGGAGAAGAAGTTGGACATTGGCATGTTTATGAAGATAACCAGAAAACATTTCGCAATTGGATTGTTGCATATGGAGCAGGTTTTCTCGCAATTATATTGTCAAAAGGAAATATTTCTACTACAATATCCTCTAATGGCTTCAGTACTATAGCAATGATTATTTGTTTCTTGTTAGCAATCTTTATTTTTGCAATTCTGAGCTTCTTAAATATGTGGGCTGGATGGTTTAAATATGTCAAGTCTTTAGCACCTGAAGATGATAATGAAATATTTTTATTTAGCATGAAAGTGCCACTTGGAGATAATAGTTTATTGGTAAGATTCTTTCGTTGGTATTATAAACAAATTGGATTAGATATATTGTTTCAAGTGCTATCAATTATACTTTTACTCTCTGGTACCATACTTGCTTTTTTTGTTTACAAATAATTTGACGTCGCCTAACCAGGCGATCCTCGCCATCCCGATAAAAAACATCGGGACGCCGTGCCTGCGGCAGGCAGGCATAAAATGCGAAAGCGACGGGGCAGGCAAGCTCGGCTTGTCCAGAAGATTGAATCACTCGAAGAGTTATACTAATTATAAATGAGCGCGGTACGTTAAGCATGGCGTGTAACGGTTCGGATGTTTAATAATAAACTTTTCAGCATGAACTTGTTTCGTTTAGTACATTTTGAAAGTTTTCAGCATGGCAGCTTAGTTGCCATCCGTTAGGGCGCATTATGCAAAAAACAACATCATTTATACAACATCCTGTCTCAAAAGATCATCTGTTGCATATCGGTGACATGACCGTTTCGTTTGCTCTTCTTGAGGCCGAAATTCAATCGCTTGTGTGGATTTTAATTGCAGAGGGTCAACGTATTGGACAAATTGTTACAGCAGAATTATCTTTTAGGAGTCTAAGGGCATTGGTAATAAGTCTCTATCTCGAACGGTATGGTGAAGATTCGAATTACTCAACATTAAAAGGCTTTATGGATAAAGCGGCAACTCTTGAAAGCAGAAGAAATCAAATTACTCACTCGATCTGGGGGGTCGGAAATGATCCTCAAAGTATAACTAGAATGAAAGCCTCTGCTAAAGAAAAACATGGTTTCCAATTCCAAGTTGAAGACATCCAAGTTCAAGGGTTATCTGATTTTGTGTCAGAAATTAAACAATTAGTTGCGGATGTTCAGTTCTTTTGGATCGACTTGAGTAAGGATGAGAAAGCGGTAAACAATTAAATTCCAGAAAGAATACTATAATTAAGATAATGCGGCCTAACCAGGCGCGCTCCCCGCTAATCCCGATTTATCGGGAGCCGGTCCGTTAGGCGGCGGCAAAATAAATCGTACAATGGAAGAATTAAGACCAAAACCTCCAAGTAAGATCGAGCGAATGCAGCGTTCGCTCAAAGATCATTTGGTACAAATCAATCGATTGCTATCAGATCCTAAACGCGACCCCTCCAATGCTCATATTTTCCTGGCTGGATCCTTAAGGGTATTGCTTTGTGACACGGAACCACTTCTCATTCGCTATGCAGATCACTTTGGAATCACATTGAAGATTTGGGGACCTAATCCACCTAACTTCAAACCCGACGATAAAATTATTCTTGCTCTGAATTTTCTGATAGCTTCTCATACCAAGGTCGAACCACTTCATGAAATGACGATTCAACAATACTTGCAAACTCCCTTGGGAGTTGCGAATTTCAACTCATACACCCCGTATCAGCTCATCAAATGGGTTGCAAACAAAGAGGGTGGTGCACATCTTGATCCAAAGGCGCACAATATTCTCGAGGACATAAAAAACACTTTTAGCACTCAAGTCCCAGTCCCCGGGTACACAGTAACTGATGGATTCATGGTACGCAGCGCAATAATTCAGATCTCTAATTGGACAATGTCGGCCATTGAAAAGGTACTTGCGGCTAGCACGACAGGTAATCCAGCAACAGGTGCCACCTAACCAGGCGCTCCATGCCATCCCGATTTATCGGGAGCCGGTCCGTTAGGTTGCCCGAAAAATATATGCTACTAATATTTATAGACGAGACCTCAGATTCAAAATTCAAAGAATATTTCGGATTTTGCATAGCCATGATCAATGCACGATTCTATCCGGCTATTAAGCAAGAAGCGCAAGGTATTCTTGAGAAAATTGGATGGAATCCTTCAGTTGAGTTTAAAGGTTCATACTTGTTTTCAAAGAGTTGTGGATGCACTGAAGTTGAAATAGAGAAGCGAGTCTTAGCTGCTCATCAACTCCTTGACCTCAATATTGCACAATCAAATAGGCGAATGATTTTTCATTATGGACGCCTGAAATCTAAGAATCAAAGAGACGATTATTTGCACGGTGTTCCTGGTTTATTGAACAAAGTATTGCCACATGCACTAAAAGGGGCCGGTAAAAATTTAATCTCAATTAACTGCGATGAACGTGATGATATAACCGTCACTGAATTACATAAATATATTTCACCGTGTGCCATAAAAAAAGGATATGTTGTTCTTGAAAACGTCGTCCGTGCAAAATCGAACTTTGATACAATCGGAATAATGTATGCTGATCTTGTAAGTTACCTTGCTGGCAGAATTGACACCATTTCAAACGATTCTGAACTATTTGAAGGTATCACTGAAGAACAGCTTAATCAAAATGGCAAAATCCGAAAATTAAAATCGTCAAAGGAATTAATTTCGAAAATCAAACTAAATCTTTACAGACCAAAAAATAAATCCGTTCGGACTGCCTAACCAGGCGCTCCCCGCCAAAAGCAGCGGAACGCCCATCCGTTAGGGCGCACCTCTAGGAGAAGAGAAAATGATTCTTCGCGTTATACCTATACTGTTTTTATTTTTGTTCTTGTCATCCTGTTCTTCGACGATATACGTTCATAAAGATCCAACTGTACACTCGGACAGAATATTCAGCTATGAACAAGTGAACTCGAGAATTCGAGGAGACACAGCATCCATCAAATTAATCAATGACTCTGTTTATTCTGCCTCAAATGTTCTGATTTACGCGGATTCAACAACTTTTACGAACAACAACACAAATATGCAACATCGGATCAATACCAGCGATATATTATCAATCAAACGCATTGACCATACGAGTGGTGCAATTACAGGATTAGGCTATGGTCTTCTCGCTGGTGCCTCTCTTGGATTGATCACTTCTTTTGCTCGTTCAAATGCTGATCGTGAAAACTCGGCTTGGTCAGTAATAATATTTTCTGGCGCAGGATCGGTCGCAGGTATTTGTTTAGGATCTCTCAATGGCAATGTTCAGGAATTTAAATTTCAATCAGATAGTTCATCGGCTAGCAAAAAATCATTAAATAAATAGGTGCGCCCTAACCAGGCGCTCCCGCCCAGAAGATGGCGGGCAGGCAAGCTCGGCTTGTCCAGATAACTGTATCGCGCAAAGCGCGATACTAATTATAAATGAGCGTAAGTACGTTAAGTCCCGCTGTACGGGATGCCGTAAAGCGGCACATGGCGAGCAGAGGTTTTTTTAATTTGAAAGTAAGTACAATGAACTATAGAAGAGGAAACACGCTACGCGTGTTACAGCGTCGGAAGTATATCTGCGTAACTTTAGGTATCCCGCTTTGCGGGATAGCATTATACGCAGGCTCCGCCTGTTAGGTGGCAGAACCAAAAGGAGCTTATTTTGAAAAAGAATATAGATGTTACATTTGCAATATTATCGATCGCTCCAATTTCAATATGGTTGTTGTTTAGTTTTATCTCTCCATTTATTGGACAAGACGATAATTCAAAAGGTCTCTTTACAATTATGGATCTTTATCCGGGTTTATTCGGAAAGATTACGGTCTTTGCATTGTTTGTTGGCTTCTTCTTTGCAATTTATTTGGCCATAAAGGTTTTGCAAAATAATTTTGTACCAAAAGAGAAAAAATATCTCTGGGTGTTTCTACTTGTTTTTGGTAGTATTGTTATTTTGCCATTCTTTTGGTCGTTTTATATCCGTAAGAGTAGGTTTGCGCCCTAACCAGGCGCTCCCGCTAATCCTGTAAAAAACACGGGACGCACACAACGCGAAACAGCGGGCAGGCAAGCTCGGCTTGTCCAGACAACTGAATCGCGCAAAGCGCGATACTAAATTTGAACGAGCGCCCATCCGTTAGGGCGCGTTTTAAAACACATCAGGAAGAATCGACAATGAGTCCAAAGTTAGTTAAATCAAAAGCTTCAGCTCAAGATTCAATGAGTGCTCCCTCCCAATCGAAAAACAACGTCGAAGTAAATGCTCTAATACAGCTTCACACCGCAGAATATCAAATGCTTACTACGAGATGCACTTACTGGATAATAATGCCGACCGCTCTGTGGCCCATCCTCATCGGCACACTTTTACTGATGACCCAAGTTCAAGCATTAGTTAAAAAGCCAGAAATTCTAGTCTGGGGAGCGGCTATTCTTGTTCAGTTTGTTGTTCTCATCCATTATGAGACGATAATTGAAGTCTATCGAGCAGTATTTTATATTGAAAAAGTTCTACGGCCTCGCATAACTGACCTTTTAGGGGATCGTCCATATTGGGGCTATGAATCATATCTCAGCAAATTCAGAAGTAAGGAACCTCTATTATGGGAGTATTGGCCTTTTGGGGTTTCGGTTCTTACAACAGTTGTAGCAAGTGCCATGCAAATACCTGTTTATTCACCAATGAATCTTGTCGGGTTTACAATTTGTCTTGTAGGCATTTTTCTAGCACTCCAACAAGCCCGGAATGCAACTCGGACACGCAAAGCATGGTCATAAGACTCAACGAACGCAACCTAACCAGGCGTTCCCCGCTAATCCCGTAAAAAGCACGGGACGCCGTGCCTGCGGCAGGCAGGCAAAAAACGCGAAACAGCGGGATTTTGTCCCGTTAATGAAACAACGGGACACTGAAAAACGTGCAGAAAGCGCTTAACAAGCTAGCTGACGGAATGAGCGCGGTTACAATTTAACGTGCGAATAAATTTATGAACAAATTAAGAAGTATGGATGCACGCGCGGCAACAGTGCAACTGAAAGCTTATCGTTACCGCAGCTTAATGCTCATCCGTTAGGTGCCGCTGACCTGAGAAATGGTATGTTTAATACTCAACGCGAATATTTATATAAATACAGGTCTTTCGATTCTAAAGGATACAGTTTGCAGATGCTTACTAATGCTGAGCTTTGGTTTGCGTCGGCGCTATCGTTTAACGATCCCTTTGACACATCATTTACTTATGATTTCGATGGCATCGAAGGTTCGTTGGGTCGACAATGGGCTGAAAGTGCTGTACGAAAATTCAATCCTACATTGTCACCATTGCATCAAGAAAGATTTGCCGCATTTAGATTAGCGGAATTACGAGACAGGCAGCTAATCGAGCAGCAAAGAGCTAGGCTTATTGAAGACAATTATAAGATTTTTGGCATTTGTTCTCTTGCAGGCTCACATGATAATTTACTAATGTGGGCTCATTATGCTGGGCAACATTCAGGTTTTGTTGTCGAGGTTTCTGTCAAACACATTTATCAGGTGGCAGAGAATCTTGTGCGGACAAATAAGGAATTGGTCGATCTCTTAGAAGTTGAGTATTCTGAAGTATTCCCCCGAGCTAATTTCTTCGAAACAATGTTACATTCCACAGCTCCCAATTATCCCAGACAGTTTATCGCAGTTAAATCAAATCATTGGAAATATGAAGAAGAGCATCGACTTATTTTATGGAATTATACAAATAGAGCGTTATCATTTGGTCACTCAGCATTTAATAAAATATTTCTCGGGTGTCGGATCGCAGATACAAACAAGGCAATAATTATTGATATTGTCCAAAAATATTTTCCAAATGTTGAAATATGGCAAGCCAAAAAGAGTGATACTAAATTTGCGTTACAATTTGACTTGATTACGAAATGCGGCGCCTAACCAGGCGCTCCCCGCTAATCCCGATAAAAAACACGGGACGCAAAAAATGCGAATACAGCGGGGCAGCTTACTTGTCCGCCGTCTTGATAGGCGGAGCGCCTGGTTAGTTAGCGCAGGCTAAGTAATCATAATCACATTTAATGAAAAACTCGCATAAAAAGAGTAAGACTGATTCTGTAAAACAAGAACCGGTTCCAGAAATTGTTGATCAATCACCTTTGACAAAGCGACTTGAGCGGATTGCTAAGAAACGCGGCTTTCAATCCTATCGCGAATACATTAATTACTATTTATTACAAAGAGGTATTGTTTCAGAATCAGAACATCAAAAGCAGTTGGCTAATAAAATGGGTTTCACTACAGCGATAGAATATACCAATAACCTTGATTCAATTCGTGCCAAGAATCCAAAGTATGTTGAGCTTGCGAATCTAATCAACACTCGTTTGTCAGAGCTCCATATGAATAAATATACTCTTGCACGTCGTGTTGGAATTTCAAATTCACTTATTTATCGCTATACCCAAGGTTATCACTATCCCAAACCAAAAACTCTAAATAAAATACTCGAAGTGTTACAAATATATCACCATAGTCCTTTGATTGGGAACTCACAGATATTAGGTAAGAATGTAATTCTACAAAAACCGAAACATTCAAAATATTCTGAATTATCAAGTTTAATAAAGAATGCGCTCGCTAAATCAGGTAAGAACCAAGCATGGTTATCTAAAAAAACAGGGATTTCAAATAGACATATTTCATTGTATACGATTGGTCTTGTTTATCCAAACCCTAAAAGGGTTGAACTAATAAAAAAAATTCTTAATTCCATGAATGCAAAAAAAAGTTTAAGTCATCGCCCGCCTAACTAGGCACTCAAGCTCGGCTTGTCCAGAAGAATGAATCACTCGAAGAGTGATACAAAATATGAATGAACTCGCTGCAAACATTCCCGCCAAAGAACGGCGGGATGCCGAAAACGCACATGGCGAGCAGAGGTTTTGTTTTAATTTGAAAGGTGGTACAATGAACTTGTTTCGTTTTGTGTAACATTAAAATTAGTCACGCGGTCAGCTTAGCCGCCATCCGTTAGGTGGGCGGCCTCAATATTATGGCAAAGCACACATACGCATCGCACAACAGCATGGTTTGGGAGTACCTCGCTATACTTCGGAGAATTATTCAAAAACTTAATTCAATCTCGGATGAAAAAGAACGTCGGCAGAGCATCGCTCTCTGTATCGTTATGGCTGTGACAGTTGTTGAGACTTTTTTAAATATATTTTTTAGACTAAAAGTAAAAGAACCGAATTTTATTAGTCATGAAAGATATTTGCTAGACTGTCTTTCCAATCGTAAATCACTAGAATTTAAAATAAAGAACTGGCCCAAAAGTATTCTCGGACTCACGATTGACCTCACTACTGGAATTGGAAAACGTTTTTCAGATTTAAAGGATAAACGCAATGAGCTAATGCATTTTACTATTTCTGATGAGCCTGTGATTATCGAAAATATCCAATTGCGCAATTTTTCAGATCTTAGCTCATATCATTCTCTTCAAGATTCTGATGCATATGGCGCAGTTGCCACAGCTGAAGATTTTATCCAAGCGATTCTAGAATTAAGTGGTGTTTCTGATTCAAAATTAAACGGTAGAATGCTTTTTTGGACTGGCCGCCCGCCTAACCAGGCGCTCCCCAAGAAAGAAGCGGAGCGCCCGTCCGTTAGGCAGCGCGAAACTTAATCGAAAGGAAGAAAAATGAAGACACCATACATTACAAGTATTATCATGACCTTTGTGTTTGCATTTCTACCGGGGTGCAAAGATTCTACTAGTCCTTCCTTGCCACAAGGGAACTATTCTCCGCTAAACATCGGTGATCAGCTTCAATTGGTAACTATAGCTGACAGCGCCACACAATTCTTTACTGTTTTGGGTAATATCAGACGGCAAGACGGCACAGCCGTCTTTGCCATACAAGAGAAGATCGGCGCACACTACACGGACACTGTTTATCGCTTCGTCCGCGATGGATACTTGATCGCGACACAGATTGATTCTGTCACATGGTTTACTTTGTCTGGCAATCCCTTTGCTGAGGCTCGAATAGCCAAGGTAAATCCGACTGCTGGCGAAAGTTGGGTACAAACCCTTTCAAGTCCGGATACAGTGTTGATTACTGCTACATACGTCCCTACTTTGACAACGATGTGCGGTGTTTTTGAGAATGTCTTTGCTTTAACGCGTACACAGTATTCGAATGGACAAAAATATGTCTACGGCCCAGGATACTACGCCAACCTAATTGGATATGTCGGTTATGACACAGAGCTTTTAGGTTTTCATTCTCAATGGCGTGCTTCATATATCAAGTGTGGTGACACTCAAATGGGATCGCTGTGGCCTGATAAAGAGCCGCCGATAATGTAGTCAGGCGCTGCCTAACCAGGCGCTTCCCGCCATCCCGTAAAAAGAAAGGGATAAACCCCGTTTGAAAGTACGGGGCAAGTGGGTACATTAAGCATGGCGAGCAAAGGTTTTGTGAAATTGGAAAGTAAATTACAGGGAACTCGGTTCGTGCAATGGTACATTTTAAGTTATCGTTGCCGCATCCCGATTTATCGGGAGCCCGTCCGTTAGGCGCCCTAAAAATATTATGAAAAACTCAGAGGAAGAAATATTTATCGATCTGTCAATGGTTAGAAGTGCCAACTTCCCAATTTATAGAGTAATCAATTATTTTTTTATTTTACTTATTATTGTAGGATTTATATTCTTCTTTATTTTGTTATTCCAGCGACCTATTTTAATCGATGGCATTATCTTTATCGTATTTTATATAGTTTTCTTTGCAATTGTTTGGTATCAGGCCAGTCGAATTATCTTTAAGTTGCAGCTTGGCACCAATGGAGTCACCATTCAAACATTGACATCAGCTCGTCATTATACTGTATCAGATACAGACAAATTATTATTAAAACATTTTTTATCTTGGATTGTTTTTCAGGTAATAAAAGTATCAAAAAAAAGAAATATGAACTTTTTTCTATATCCTTACGATGTTAGTGGAATAGCTCCAATGTATTACGAGGCAAATCTAAAGGATGCAATAGAGAAGTACAATAATTATATATCAAACGGGCGCCTAACCAAGCGCTCCCACCCAAAAGATGGCGGGCAGGCCCGCCCAACAAGACGGCGGGTAAACAAGCTCGGCTTGCCCAGATAATTGAATCACGCGAAGCGTGATACTAATTATAAATGAGCGCCCGCCCAAAGATAAAGCATGGCGGGTAAATGGGTGCGTTAAGCATGGCGAGCATAGGTCTAGTGTTTAATTGAAAGTTGATACAATGAACTATAGAAGTGGAAACACGCTACGCGTGTTACAGTTATGGGGCTCCGCCTGTTAGGCGGCAACGCAATGAACCGATTTGATCCCGAACCAATTTCACGGAGGATATAATGAATACATATAAAATCAGTGGCATGGTCTTCGTTCTGCTGATCGCTCTTGCTCAGTCTGCGGTGCCACAGACTTGGACCGATCCATCGCCGCATCGCATACAGTTTGTTACGATTGCACCGAACGTACGATTGGAGGTACTTGACTGGGGAGGACGAGGAGATACATTGATCTTCCTCTCCGGTCTTGGCTTATCTGCCCATGTTTACGATGATTTCGCGCCACAGTTCAGAGACCATTTCCATGTGATGGCAGTGACACGCCGTGGGTTTGGCGCCTCGAGCCAGACATCCTACGGATACGATATCGAGACACGGGTTAAGGATCTCGTGTCACTGCTCGATTCATTAGGTGTGGCGCGTGCTTCCTTCATTGGTCATTCAATTGCAGGAGACGAACTTACCGGTCTTGCCGCCCGCTTCCCGAGCCGCGTTCGACGACTCGTTTATCTGGATGCCGCATGCGATCACACGGCTTTGCTCAACCAACCTAAATTGCCAAAATCCAAATCCATGATAGCAGCTGATTCAGCATCACCGGGAGCTGTTCGGGCTTTTTGGGCATCCAAAAAGATTCCACTGCCTGAGGCAGAAATACGGACTTGGTACGTTTTCGCTGCAAGTGGGAAGATTGAGCGCGAGGTTACACCTGATTCGATCACCGGGGTTTTCCTTCGAGGATCAGGGCATCCGCCATACTCGCAGGTTTCAGCGCCAGCGCTCGCTATTTATGCGATGTATGATTCGCCCGATTCCATTGTTTCGCCTTCTAGGTGGGCGCAAATGGATTCCACTGAACGCCGAAAGACGACGTTCTATAGGCAGTGGCTTATCGATTATGTCTCAAACGAGCGTGCGCGCTTTCGACGCGAGATGCATAACGGTGAAATATTGGAAATTAAGCGGACGAACTATTATGTAAATAACCATTATATATTTGTGTCGGACTCCATAAAAGTGGCGGATGCCATTAGACGGTTTCTCGCACAGCCATGAACACCTGCTGGCGGTTGACCGATGGTTGCCGCCTAACCAGGCGCTCCCCGCCATCCCGATAAAAAACACGGGACGCCGTGCCTGCGGCAGGCAGGCATAAAACGCGAAACAGCGGGGCAGGCAAGCTCGGCTTGTCCAGATGATTGAATCGCGCAACGCGCGATACTAAATTTGAATGAGCGCCCCGTTGAAAAACACGGGGTAAACCCCGTTTAAAAGTACGGGGCAAGTGGGTACGTTAAGCATGGCGTGTAGAGGTTTTGTATATTTTGAAGGTTATCAGCGTGAACTCTGTTCGTTTTCAACAATATGAAAATTATCAGCGCCGCATCCCGATTTATCGGGAGCCGGTCCGTTAGGGCGCAAAACATCGGTCACAATATTTTATGTTGGCATTTTATAATAAATACAAACGATGGTTTAGGTGGGCAGGCGTAATTCTCATTTTCTTTTCGCCTGTTATCATCTTAAGAATATTTGGAAGGGATAATATTTTGGGTATGATAATATCTTTGAATATTATCTGGACGATGATGGCTCTTATATTCTTTATTTTAGGGTTAAATCCTAAAACAAGTATATTGGAAACCGATTCAATTCTCAGAAATAAATTTAAGGATAGCAGTATAAAGAAATTGGATCGTATCCTTCGTATTTGTTTTGTGCTTTGTGCATTATATGCTTGTTATTCTGAAACGATACCAATCTATTTGGATACTATTGACTATGTTGTCTCAGATAAAATTGAAAAGGGAAATTATACCATTGCAAAATTATCCTCTCTTTCTGGTAAAGACATCTGGCTGATAAAATTCGTCAAGTTACAAGAACAACCAGAACGAAAACTGGAATACTATTTTGCTCCCAAATATGTAAGAGAATCAAATAAATACGATTTCACGATTTTCACTCGTTCGAATATTATACTTCTGGCAAAAAAGTTATAATGAAATATATTCTTAATTGTTTTGCGGCCTAACCAGGCGCTCCCTGCCATCCCGATTTATCGGGAGCCCATCCGTTAGGTTGCAAAAATCGAGGAGTAATTGATGCCAATACTATTTTGTAATATTGCTTGGATGAAGTATTATCGTGGTTTACAGGACGACATTCCTACAGGTGGTGGTTCGTACATTGCAGAGCACGGAACGGGTTCAGAGATTCATAACTTTAATGATAAAGATAGTGTCATTAAAGGTTTTGTAATGATTAAAGAGGGTGGTAGTATAAATATTCAGCGACTTGGTGCAAAAGAAGACGCAGAAGAATTAAATAATGTGACAGTAGTTTGGGTTGCGCCATCACCGCTTGGAAACGTGATTGTAGGATGGTATTTGCAATCAACAGTTCTTAAAAATATGAAAATGGATTCTCGCTTTAAGAATCGAGCATATAATATTACTGCTAAACCTCAAAATTCATTTCTTTTGCCAATTAACAAAAGAACCTTTCAAATTCCACGAGGTGCCGGTGGTATGGGACAATCAAACATTTGGTATGCAGATAAACAGGCCAAAGAATATTTTGAAAATGTGCTAGCATATATCAAAAGCGACGGTGAATTAATCGGTAGAAAAAATAGAATTAGCAGGACAAAATCATATAGTAGAAACTCAGATCCACTGAAAAGACAAAGAGTAGAGGAAAAAGCAATTCTAGTAATCAGCAAATATTTTACATCGCTTGGCTATCAAATTCAATCGTTTGAAAAAGATAATTTAGGTTGGGATTTGCAAGCACATTTAAGCGACAAACAGTTTCTACGCCTTGAGGTAAAAGGTCTTTCGGGGGATTCAGTTCTAATAGAGTTAACTCCGAATGAATTTACCAATATGGAAAAACATAGTAGTTCATATCGTATTTGTGTTGTTACAAACACATTACAAAAACCAAATATATATATATTCTCATATTCACCAGATCACAAAAACTGGGAAGATGATAAAGGCAATGTTCTACGTATTCAAAAAGTTGTAAGTGCGAGAATGGATATTGCATAATATTATTTTTGCGCCCTAACCAGGCGCTCCCCGCCATCCCGATTTATCGGGAGCCGGTCCGTTAGGGCGCAACCGAATAAATATGAGGGCAAAAAAAGAAGAGTGTTATATCGTATGTGTTAGTAATCCCGATGGTTTCATCGAGACGAATTATTTTCAGATTCGGGATTTATTCGTCGACGCAAAGACAGATTATTGGGAATATTTAAATCCACATACATTCATTGCATTCTTTCTTCAACGTAAGGATGGTCATAATCGTGTCAATTATTTGATATCCAAGATTGAGGATTTAAAAAACAATTCACCAATTCATGCTAATATCGGCATTGGTAGTTCTGTTGGAAAATTGATCATACCTTTTAGCTTACTGGGTAAAATAAAAGGTAAACCAATTGGTACTGAAATAGATAATGCAATAAAGATTGCAAAACAAAATATAAAATAGTCGGTTGCTGGCCAACCAGGCGCTCCCCGCTATCCAGTAAAAAACATCGGGACGCCGTGCCTGCGGCAGGCATAAAACGCGAATACAGCAGGGCAGGCGGAGTTGCCAGTCCGTTAGGCGGCAATCTATGGGAAAAGAGATGATGGATACAACATTAATGTCAATTGTTATTGTGCCAACACTAGGTGCGTATGTTTACCTTTACATTAAAGTTATGTTTCATATGTCCGAGCTTGGAAGAAAAAATATTTTTTTTCTTTTTATTCGTCCACGTATGCTTAAAAGAGAACACTTTGATGAAACAGGGTGGAAATATTATAAGTGGTCTTACTATATAATTCTATCTATATTAATTTTCTCGTTGTTACTCTGTGTTTTAATAAAAAAGTTTCTTTTTGCCGCCTAACCAGGCGCTTCCCGCAATCCCGATATATCGGGAGCCGATCCGTTAGGCGGCGCAGCAAAATATGGATAATAATCTCATACAAATAGCTAAGAACAATAAAAGTTTGATTCATAAAATGTTTCTATTAATCCCATTGCTGGTTGATGTGTCACCATTCTTCGTTTTGAGGTTAGCATCCTTTATTAATCTTAATGCAGGTCAAGTGGAACCTGGATTCGTGTTTGCTGTCTGGATATTTTATCCCGCTGTTGTTGGTACTATAATGCTTCTCGTTATTATTTGGTATTTTTATCTAAAAAAGATAAAACCATTTTCAAGGTATGCAATTATAGGAATCATTTTATCAATCGTCGGTATCTTTGAACCAATACTGTTGGGATATATACTTCTTAAGGCTATGCAAACGATTTGATAATTACGCGCTGCCTAACCAGGCGCTTCCCGTCCGACTTCGTCGAGATCGCGTTTCGATATGAATATCGAAACGGACTAAAAAACAGCGGGATTTCGCAGAAAGCGCTCAACAAGCTAGCTCGGCTTGTCCAGAAGAATGAATCACGCGAAGCGTGATACTAAATTTGAATGAGCGCCCGCCCAAAGATAAAGCATGGCGGGTAAATGGGTACGTTAAGCATGGTGAGTAGAGGTTTTATTTTAATTTGAAAGTGAGTACAATGAACTATAGAAGAAGAAACACGCTACGCGTGTTACAGCGTCGGAAGTATATCTGCGTAGCTTTAGGTATCCCGCTTTGCGGGATAGCATTATACGCGGGCTCCGCCTGTTAGGCGGCAGCAACAAAAAAGGAGGATGTATGAAGAAGCTATTGTTCTCAATCATTTTTCTAATGATTTATGTAAATATTGTACACGCACAATTATCGGTTGTTTTTAATGGTGATACGACAGAAATATGGGATTCAAATTTTAGTTGGGCTTGTGGAGGTAGGTTCTTTCCAATTACACGTATTTCTCAAGACACCATTTATATTACGGAACGCGATACAATGGATCGAACGTTATGTGACTGTTATATTTCGGTGCATACAAAATTGACTGATCTTAATACAGGAACATACACTGTTCTGGTAACCAGACAATACCAATATCATATGCGATCTCCAGTCGACACCATAATCGGATTTTCTGATTATATAGGTTCTATAAATTTTACTATAGTTACATTGCCGACAAAGCAATCCCAAATCGCTTTTTATCAAAGTCCCTGTAGTAGTCAATCGGTCGACAATGGCATGCCCATCCCAAAGAATTTTTTGTTACTTACTAATTATCCCAATCCATTTAATCCGAGTACAATCATACAGTACAAGGTTCCCAGCAAATCTCATGTCGTTTTGTCAATCTATAATTTAGCTGGTCAGCAAATAGCTACTTTGGTGGACGAACAAAAATCTGCAGGCAGTTATGACATCAATTATAACGCTACGCATTTATCAAGTGGTATGTATGTTTGTCATCTGATTGTCGGTGGTAATACTATATCAACCAAAATGATTTTAATTAAATAATAGCTGCCGCCTAACCATGCGCTCCCGCCCAAAAGATGGCGGGTAGGCAAGCTCGGCTTGTCCAGAAGATTGAATCGCGCGAAGCGCGATACTAAATATGAATGAGCCCGCCTACGTTACAAAGCAAACTCCGGCGGGCAGGCTCACTGCAAAATTCATGGCGAGCAGAGGTATATTACAAATATGAAAGTAGGTATAATGAACTATAGAAGTGGAAACACGCTACGCGTGTTACAGTTATGGGGCTCCGCCTGTTATCAACATATTGAAAATTTGCAGGGCGGCAGTCCCCAACAAAAACATTTGGGGACAGGCTTACTTGTCCGCCGTCTTTTTGGCGGAGCGCCGGTCCGTTAGCGTGCCAGGAGGTTCGTATGCAAAACAGATATTACAAACCTATTCTACTAGCACATTTGATTTTTCTATTCATCAATATCGGATGCAATGCACCGAGTTCGCCTTCACAAAATCCACCGACACAAAATCCCATTTATGGCGGTATTAATATTTTCTTAGCTGAAAATATTACATCTTCTGCCAATCTTAACTACCAATATTTTTCAATTGATACAGTTAAGTTATCGGCAGTACCAATAATTAAATATGAGAGTATTATTACATATGATACAACCAAGCACATTATTAATCTTTCATTTAATAATGATTCATTGCTTAAAGTCATAGGCAACGTAGGACTTTATGGGACGGCATTTGTGGTTGTACTGGACTCCGTTCGAAAATATAGCGGTTTCTTTTGGACACCAATATCATCGATACCTTGTCAAATTATAAATGTAGTGTTATCTTGGCAACCATCAGATAGTCTCGGTTCAAATCAAATTAAATTGTCAAACGGATATGGTTATAAACCAGAGAATGATCTTAGGAATAATCGAGATATTATAAATCGACTTATACTCGATGGCAAGGCACGCTAACTAGGCGCTTCCCGTCCGACTTCGTCGAGATCGCGTTTCGATATGAATATCGAAACGGACTAAAAAACAGCGGGATTTCGCAGAAAGCGCTCAACAAGCTAGCTCGGCTTGTCCAGATAACTGAATCGTGCAGAGCGCGATACTAAATTTGAATGAGCGCGGTACGTTAAGTCCCGCTGTACGGGATGCTGTAAAGCGGCACATGGCGAGCAAAGGTTTAGTGTTAAATTGTGAGCCAGAGGCTCATGCGCCTCGGGCGCAAAAGTTATCAGTACGGCATCCCGATTTATCGGGAGCCGGTCCGTTAGGCGGCGTCTGAGAAAGGGATATTTATGAATCAATCGTTTGCTTTCATCATCTGTGTGTTTTTACTTCTACCTATTTCTTTATCTAATTCTCAATCCAAGAGAATGCAACCTCATTTCTCCTTGAAACAATTAATTAATAGCACTTATAGAACTGGAGATGGGTTGTGGATAAACGATTTAGGGAAGAAAGAAGTTACTTTGCATTCCGGTGATTACAGAATTGAGATGCCTGATTCATCCGCTCCTGAAATAATTTACAGATACAGAATGAACTTTAACGGTGAGTATGCTTTTGGAGACTTAAATGGAGATGATAGATTGGATGCGATCATTTGTCTGGCTGAATGGGGAGGCGGTAGTGGAATATTTAGATCTGTAAACGCTGTTATTGATTCAAATGGTCATCCTATACATACTGCTAAGTTTTATGTTGGAGACCGAACACAAATCGATACTGTATTTTTCGATTCTGGTTTAGTGAAAGTAAGAGTACGGGATTATTTCAAAAAAGATTCCATCATTTCCTATACTCTAAAATATAATGCGACAGAAAGAAAGTTTGTTGAGATAAAAAACCATTAAAAGACGCCGCCTAACCATGCGCTCCCGCCCAACAAGACGGCGGGCAGGCAAGCTCGGCTTGTCCAGAAGATTAAATCACGCGGAGCGCGATACTAAATATAAATGAGCGCGGTACGTTAAGCATGGCGCATAGAGGTTTTGTTTCTTAATAACAAACTTTTCAGAATGAACTATAGAAGAGGAAACACGCTACGCGTGTTACAGTTATGGGGCGCTGCCTTTTAGGCAGCCTCAACGAACTATCAGTAATTATGGAGAAGTTATGAAGCCAAAGGAACGATTTGATGCATGCATGCAACAAGCAGAATATGCTGCTGGACGCCATGATACCCGTCGAGAAGTCGAATGGAAGGTAAGTTTGGGTTTTTGGTCTGTGCTCATCGGTGCAATAGGTGTTTCAAAGCTTGGACATCCTGTTTCGCTTGATTGGTGGATAGGTCCAGCATTAATTTTCTTCTATGCTTTTGTTTGGCTTAGAGGTGTACATGTTGCAAACGAAAGTGACAAATGTCTTGCAGATCACTTTCGCACAGAGGCACAGGACATTCTATTAAATGAACAACATGTTGTTATCTTTCCACCTGAGAAGCTCTCAGGCTGGAGGTGGTGTTTTGGCTTTCTATTCAAATGGGCTATGTTATTCCACCTCATTACAACCATTATTCTGGTTTACCTGGTCTACAAGCTTACAGCGTGAATAAGGTAAAGGCAGCCTAACCAGGCGCTCCCCGCCATCCCGATAAAAAACATCGGGACGCAAAAAACGCGAAACAGCGGGCAGGCAAGCTCGGCTTGTCCAGATAACTGAATCGCGCAAAGCGCGATACTAAACTTGAATGAGCGCACTACAAATAGCATGGCGAGCATAGGTTTAATTTTAATTTGTGAGCCAAAGGCTCATGCGCCTCTGGCGCAAAAGTTATCAGCATGAACTATAGAAGAAGAAACACGCTTCGCGTGTTACAGTTACAAGGCTCCGCCTGTTAGGCGGCCTTCCAGGAGATAGATGATGAATTACAAACGCTTCTTTATTGCTACTATCGCCATCTTTGTTTTCGCTTTGATTTGGAATGGGATTATCCATCTTGTTCTCTTGCGTGAAGCAGATTCTATTCTGAACTCAATCGGTCGACAAGAATCTCAGAGAAATATGTTCTTGTCAATACTCGTAACGGTAATATTGGCAACATTATTTGTTTGGAGTTATGCTCGGTTTGCAAGGCGAGGAGATTTATACGATGGTCTTACACATGGATTATTCTTCGGGCTTCTTGCTGGTACCTTGGTCGACCTTAATCAATATGTTTTATATCCGATTCCAGCATCTCTTGCAATCACATGGTTTGCGTTCGGTCTAATAGAATTTTGTATATATGGTGTCTTGGTTAGTATTCTTTATCCAATAAAAGATAAAAATGCCACCTAACCAGGCGCTCCCCGCTAATCCCGTAAAAAACACGGGATAAACCCCGTTTGAAAGTACGGGGCAAGTGGGTACGTTAAGCATGGCGCATAACGGTTTAGTATATTTTAAAGGCTATCAGCATGGACTTATTTCGTTATCAGCAACTTGAAAATTATCTGTGCCGCATCCCGATTTATCGGGAGCCCATCCGTTAGCCAGCAAGAAGAAGGAACGGTATGCAAAAATATTCTTACGTATTTAAGGTTAATATTTCTCCAAATGATATTTCTCTGAAGAGGACTTCTATTAATCCTTTTAAGTTTGCAAATCTATTTATTCAAGTTATGTTCCTATTTATATTCGTACTCTTTACGTTTATAGGATATTTTGGGTTTAGACTGGCACATGTAAAAGGCGAGACAATGTTTTTATTAGACGGGATAGTCTTTTTCTGTTTGCTATCTAGCATTATTGCAAGTTTAATAAAATGGAACTATTTATCGTCTTATCCATCAAACGTGCACATATCACATGAAAATATTTCTGTTCAATTCCGCCGCTTATTCAATGCTGATAATATTGTTATCATAACATCTAAAGATCAACCATTTTTAACTGTGGACCTGTTTTATATCCGCCCCCAACGACGTCTTGAAGTCTGGGGTCAAGTTACCTTGCACTCATTGAACACTCGATCTATAGTAATCTATTGCCAACAACAGAAATCAAAGGAAGAAGCTATTATTCAATCGACACAATTCGCAAAATTAGTTGCGGGTAAGTCAGGTTTAATTCCAAAAGAAAAAATACATATACATAACCAATAATACTTGCCGCCTAACCAGGCGCTCCCCCGACATCCCGATATAAAACATCGGGACGCAAAAAACGCGAATACAGCGGGGCAGGCGGAGCGCCCATCCGTTTGGCCGCTGAGATTTAAGGATAGCACTATGAAAAACCAAACCGAGATGCAAGGTTTATTGACTCTACTAATCCGCTGGATCGCTAGAATCTGGAGTATAGCCAGCATTGGATTGGTGTTGCTCTTTATAGTAGGTGAAGGAAATAATCCTGCAAACTTAATAGACTGGCTCGGATTTTTATTTTTCCCATTGGGGATCTGTTTTGGAATGGTTTTCGCTTGGTGGAGAGAAGGCGTTGGAGGAGGCATTACGATAGGAAGTCTGTTAGTTTTTTACTTGATTCGTTTCGTAACTGCAAGCTCGTTCCCGAAAGGATGGGCTTGGTTAGCTTTCGCATTTCCAGGTTTTCTGTTCCTGTTGTGTTGGTATCGGTCGCGCAAATTGGGCATGTCAGCGGCCTAACCAGGCGCTCCCCGCTAATCCCGATGTAAAACATCGGGACGCCGTGCCTGCGGCAGGCAGGCATAAAACGCGAAAGCGACGGGGCAGGCAAGCTCGGCTTGTCCAGATGAATGAATCGCGCAAAGCGCGATACTTTATATTTCAAGAGAATATGCTACGTTAAGCATGGCGCGCATAGGTTTAGTATATTTTGGAAGCTATCAGCATGAAACTCAGTTCGTTCACTACAAAATTGAAAGTTATCGGTGCGGCAGTCCGATCCCGCATAAGCGGGATCGCGATCGCGTTCCGTTGTGTTACAACGGAACGGACTTAACCGCCATCCGTTAGGCAACCACCAGTCTGGAGAATATATATGAAAAAACTTTTGATAATCGTTCTGGCTTTAGGGTTCACTTTCTGTATCCTATCGGCAAATGCCACACAGGAAAAGAAGTCTACACCCGCATCGTCAGATACCACAGGTGTTCAGAAAAATAAATCGAAGAAACTAAAACCTAAGCAGAAGCTCAAAGAATATAAACCCACTAAGGAAGAAATAAGCACGAGAAAACCCGATACTCTGAAACTTTTTATTCCAGATAGACCTCTTCTGCGGCTGAAAGATAGCTCTCAAAATAATTCTCATTGAGTAATCATATTGTTGCGGTAGTGGTTGCCTAACCAGGCGCTCCCCGCTAATCCCGTAAAAAACATCGGGACGCCGTGCCTGCGGCAGGCAGGCAAAAAACGCGAATACAGCGGGGCAGGCGGAGCGCCCATCCGTTAGGTTGCGTTTTGAAAAAATTAGTAGTTGTTGCCTTTTTATTTTGAAAAATAAGAAAATTAAGATGTTCACAAACAACATTAAAATTAAGGGGAATAAGAATTGAAACATTTGACACACTATGTATCCATTATTGTTTTCTTAATTGTATTTGCAAAAAATCAACCTCTTGTTTTTGCACAGGACTCAACCGTGTCTATTGTAAATCATGGAAATTATTACGAAGCCACACTGAATTTTACAACTGGTGTCAGTCATTATGAAATGGGCCAGTTGCTGATGCAAAAAATCTTGATTGCAGTGCCTAATTTTGAACAACTATTGGACTCATACATGGCTGAAGTAATTGGCAGCCAGAACTATTATACGGTCCTGCTTGGACGTATAGCAGATATCAGGACGCAGATCCCTCAGGAATATCGGGATGAAATAGACGGGATGGCATCGCAGCTCAGTGGTGGCAGTGTCGATTCAATAGGTGATGGAAAATTATCTATAGATGAATTCTATGGAATACAGCTTGTTGCAGATGTGTTTCGGTCAACTCAATGCTCAGGTATTTCGGTCTATGGCTCTCGATCAGCAACCGGCAACACCATAACAGCACGATTATTAGATTGGTATGACGGCTCCAACCACCAACTGTCACAAATTCAATCTGTCACAATAATAAAGAATGGAAGCAAGTCAATTTGTTCAATCGGATATTTAAGTATTATGGGCATCCTTACAGGATTCAATAATGAAGGCATTTTCGCTGGTGTTCTTGATTCTCCTTCAGGTACAGCTTATTCTTCCAGCAGTAAGCGTTCCTACATATTCGATTTACGCTATGCCCTGGAGAATGACACAGCATTGATGGATGTAGCCGGTCATTTAGCAGATACGTCAAGACATTATGCCTATAATCATTTAATCCTGTTATCCGATAAACATACCTCAAAGGTGCTGGAGAATAACTTCTCTGGCACAGGAACGAATATCCGGAGAGCGTTGAGGAGCGACACATCTTCTCTCAATCCTGGCATCACTTGGGGATTTACGAATGCGGTAGCGACGGTTAATTCTTTTCTCCTTTCAGGCAATCATGACAATCATACAGGAGCACTATCCAATACGCAACGATGGAGCAGCATAAAGACACAGCTTCAACTTTGCGGCGATACTGTTTCATTGAACGAATTGAAACAGATTGCTTCGTTTGATAATGGTGGCACTCCACAGCCTCAGTCAACCGGTGATATTTATAATTCGAACACCTCGCAAATTGTGCTCTTCCAACCGGATATATTTTATCTGGAAGTAGCATTTAAACCCAAATCAGGTGTTTTGCCGATCGTTCCTATATTTCAAGAGATTCCCGTCTCCTTTGATTCAAATCCGACTTTTGTCGCAAAAAGTAATTTAAACCTTCCCACATCGTTTATGCTGGCACAGAACTATCCCAATCCTTTTAATCCGTCAACAACAATTTCTTTTAATCTTCCATCGAAAGGATTCGTTTCACTAAAAGTGTTTGATATGTTAGGAAGAGAAGTATCGACAATTATCTCTGAAGAAATACCGGCAGGAAGTTATTCACGGCAATGGAATGCATCAATAATGTCGAGTGGAATTTATTTTTATCGTTTGCAAGCTGGCTCGTTTGCTGAGACAAAGAAGCTCGTTTTGCTTAAATAAGCAATTGCGCCTAACCAGGCGCTCCCCGTTATCCCGATAAAAAATATCGGGACGCCGTGCCTGCGGCAGGCAGGCATAAAACGCGAATACAGCGGGGCAGGCTCACTGCAAAATTCACGGCGAGCAGAGGTTTCGTTTTAATTTGAAAGTATGTACAATGAACTTGTTTCGCTGGGTGCAATTTGAAAATTATCACCTGCCTGCCGACCTGTCCGCTGAAACGAAGTGTTGGCGGAAGTGCCTTCGGCACGCAGGCAGGGTGCCGCATCCCGATTTATCGGGAGCCCATCCGTTAGAACACACGAAGAACATATGGCGTAATTATACAAGTTGGGCGACATCGCAAAATTCTTTATATCCATACAGTGGAGGTGCTTTTATGAAACTGTGTTTGAGTTTATTTGCCTTAGTCATTTTAATAACCCAATTAGGCTGTGATGAAAAGAACACAACCACCGTGCCGGACTTAAAAGAAAGTGAACTTCCTGATCATGTCTACATAAATGTTGTCCAGATTCCACAGAATGACAATTATTCTTGTGCAACGACTTCTGTTGCAATGGCAATTTCCCATTTTGAAGGCTTAGATTCAACTCCTCTAGATCAAGATTCTATCTGGGTATTATCTGGTGCAGATTCAACGATGATTCGGACACAAGGGAATGATATGAATGCGCTTGAACGTATAACAAAACATTATGGATACCAAAGTAAGTATACTGAAAATTTGACGGATTATGATCTTGAGTTATTTTTATCGAAAGGTATCCTTGTAGTAATTAATTTTAGACCTAACGTATCAGGAAATAATACTCATGCAGTTTTAGTAATTGGCTATGATAGATCTTTAAAAACATTTTATGTTAATGATCCAGCTAAAAAAACTCCGGGTACTCTTTTTAGTTATTCCGATCTTGAACAACGATGGACGGCTTGGTTAAGTTCCCCACGAGTTTTGTCTAATCATAGCGGATTTATAATATATCCAAAAGGATAGAAATAACTATTTTTCTTTTGCGACGTCGCCCAACCTCGTTGGTTGGGGAAGAATTAATTTTGTTATCAGCATAAACTTGGTTCGTTGGGTGCATGTTGCAAATTTGCAGTGCCGTATCCCGATTTATCGGGAGCCGATCCGTTAGGCAGGCACAAGGAAACTAGAGGAGTCGCAAAAAATGGAACTACTGTTGGAACAATTAAAATATAATCAGTGGGCCGTTCATCAGTATATTAAAACTATTGGGCAATTAGACTTAACACAGTTTAAACGCAGCTTTAATAGCAGTTTTTCTTCGATACACGAAACATTAGGACATATGTTGTGGGTAGAAAAGTTGTGGTATGAACGTTGGCAGGGTCACTTAGTCACCCAAACCTTCAATCCAGCAGACTATCCAACTTTGGAATTTATTAATCAGAATTTAAAGGAAATACACGCAAAGCAAATTCATCTATTAGAAAGCTTCGAGCCTGCCACAGAAAATCGACACATAAGCTATATTAATTTTCAAGGTAAAACGTGGGAATATAGTTTTGCACAGATGGTGCAACACTTAATGTTTCATTCTGCCTATCACAGAGGACAGTTAGCAACTATGCTTCGACAGCTTGGCAAAGTACCACCTAAAACAGATTACTTAGTTTTTATTGATGAACAATCATCTGCGGGCGTCTAACCAGGCGCTCCCCGCAAAAGACGACGGGGTTTCGCAAACAACGCTCAACAAGCTGACCCGACTACGTCTTGAGAAACAGACTTCGTCGAGGCAGGCCGAATGAGCGTGGTACGTTAAGCATGGCATGTAACGGTTTTGTATATTTTGGAAGCTATCAGCATGGACTATAGAAGAGGAAACACGCTTCGCGTGTTACAATTATGGGGCTCCGCCTGTTTAGTACAATTTGAAAGTTGTCAGTGCGGCAGTCCGATCCCACATAAGCGGGATCGCGATCGCGTTCCATTGTGTAACAATGGAACGGACTTAGCGGCCATCTGTTATACGCCACGCAGCAAAACAAAGTTTGGCCGAACCCAGATTTTTCGCTGTCGAATTACCACATACGAAGGAGAACTCTAATGCGATTCCGCTCCCTCACATTAACTATTATCGTGGTCAACTTGGTTTCGATACTTACAGGACAACAGTTGCCCATGGGTGTGCCAGAGACTGTTGGTTTGTCATCGAAGAGGCTCGAACGAATTGGGCAAGTCATCCGTGCTGATGTTGACAATGGTCGTATGCCTGGTGCTGTGATTGCAATTGCTCGTCGAGGAAAGTTAGTATATTACGAAGCGTTCGGATTTCTCGACAAAGCTGCCGGGATTAAGATGCGGAAAGACGCTATATTTTGGATTGCTTCTATGACAAAACCGATCGTGGCGGTAGGAGCTCTTATGCTCTACGAACAAAACCGTTTGCTCATTAATGATTCCGTTTCAACATATTTACCCATCCTCAGAAACATGCGTGTGGCAACAATCCGCCGCGATAGTACCGGCGCCGACATCTTTGCTACTGAACCAGCAATTAGACCTCCCACGTTGCAAGACTTGATGCGTCATACATCTGGAATGGTTCATGGAAATGCAAAAGGAAACGAACTAGAGCGACGCTATAATGATCTTCCGGATAGTAGCGGCACAATATTTCTTCAAGCTCTTAGTCGCCTGCCTCTTTACTCCCAACCTGGAACTGAGTGGACTTACGGCTATGGTTTTGACGTACTTGGACTTGTGATAGAAGCAGTGACCAAAGAACCACTCAGTGAATATTTAGAACACGAATTGTTCAAACCCTTAGGGATGACTAACACAAGCTTTTGGATTTCCCCGACCAAACTTGCCCGTCTGGCGAAGCCTCTTCAACCGCAAGATTCAAGCATCCCAACCCAACGACCAAGTTTTGAATCCGGTGGTGGCGGTGCTTTCTCTACTGCTACTGACTACCTCCGTTTTTCTATGATGTTACTTAACAAAGGTCGCCTAGGTAGCACTAGGATTCTAAGTCGTAAGACAGTAGAATATATGACGGCTAACCAGATAGGTCCAGAAGTTAACGTTGATCGACTTCGGAGTTTTCCAAATATCAATGGATATGGTTTCGGATTAGGAGTAGCAGTACGCGAAAGCTATGGCATTCCCGGTATCATGGGCTCACCTGGTGATTATCACTGGGCTGGATCGGGCGGAACTTATTTTTGGGTGGATCCGAAAGAAGACCTCGCTGTAGTATTTCTTGCAGTTACTCCAGGCCAAGCGCGTTTGCACTATCGCCAAGTAATTACCTCACTTGTTCTACAGGCGATCGATGACTAATCCGATGTATTAGAAATGGTTGCGTGGCGCCTAACCAGGCGCTCCCGCCCAACAAGACGGCGGGCAAGCAAGCTCGGCTTGTCCAGATAATTGAATCGCGCTGAGCGCGATACTATATTTATTAAAGAGCTCACTGCAAAAGTCCGCGCAAATATGGTTACGATTAAAATTAAATATTGGTTCGGCGCGAGTGTAGTGGTAATTGAAAGTTATAAGCACCGCATCCCGATTTATCGGGAGCCTATCCGTTAGGCTGCCGACCGAAGAAAATATATCAGACAATCGATGAGCTTTTCAAAATATATTGCTGCTCAGTTACGCAAACCAACTGGACTATTTGGTCGTTATGTGATAACTCACCTGCTCAATCGCTTAAATCGGTCAATTAATCATTTAGCGCTTGAGGTTCTCCAACTTTCACCGGATGATCATGTCCTAGAGATTGGTTTTGGAGGTGGCGACTTGCTTGCTGAAATGTCTCGCTTAACCATTCGGGGTAAAATCACCGGAGTAGATTTTTCCCAAGACATAGTAGATGCTTGTTTAAGACGGTTCAAGAAACTGACTGGCAATGGCGCGATAGAACTCTATTGTGCCAATGTCATGGAACTTCCATTTGAAGCCAAGACATTTTCGAAGGTTTGCACTGTTAACACGATCTATTTCTGGTCTGATCCACAACGTGCATTTTCCCAGATCCATCGCGTTCTTAAGGATGAAGGAATTGTTGTTATTTGCTTCAGTCCTAAAGTGTCAATGCAAGGTCGATCTCATAAGCTTCATGGTTTCATTCTGTATGATCCAGAAGATGTCGTTTCTCTGTTGAATGCCAATGGTTTTCGCAATATCCATTATGTTTCTCGGGACCGCCGTTCAAGAGAATGCGTGGCAGTTATCGGAACGAGATAGGTATAATCGTTATTAGAAACGTCGGCAACCTAACCAGGCGCTCCCCGCCATCCCGTAAAAAACACGGGATAAACCCCGTTTGAAAGTACGGGGCAAGTGGGTGCGTTAAGCATGGCGTGTAGAGGTTTAGTATATTTTGAAGGCTATCAACTTGAAACTCGGTTCGTTCTCAGCAAATTTGAAAATTATCAACGCCGCATCCCGATTTATCGGGAGCCCGTCCGTTATGTTGCATTTTGAAATAGTTAATTACAATTTCCCATTGTATTTATAGATAGGAAGATACTTATGAAATCTGTAACTGCATCAATTGTCATCCTATTTGCTCTAACAGGATTACTTTTCACCACACCGTTTTATTTCGCTTCTGCGCAATCAATGAGTGTGGAGGAAATAAGAAACAATTTGCTTAGCAACCCGCCGAATACTGGAGACCTGATGGTTCGTAAGCAGAGCATTTTGTCCCTTGATACTATTCTCTGCTCGGACACTGCACGCACTGCACAAAGTGTTTTCAATTTGTATACTTCCATGATGGAGAAAGTGAAAACCGAGATTCAAACTCAAGTCGTTACTGGAGCTTCCATATGGTTAATGTACAATGACGGTTATATCGTAAAGACACCGGAGATCGTTTTTGCGTTCGATCTCATCGGCGGGTACTCCGGCTGGCATACACATCTTCCTCTTGAGTTGATCGATCAAATAAAAGTCCTGTTCATTAGCCATAATCATTCCGACCATGTCGATACAGCTGTTATACACAGAGTGATAGCAAACGGTGGTTTTGTCGTTGTCCCGGCTGAAAATTCGGATATTGGAAATATCTCAATGGCTGGCAACGACGAGCTCACTCTTCAAGGTTTGCACATCAAAGCATATATTGGTTTACATAGTGCGCCGGTCAGAATGTATGAAGTAACATGCCCGCGCGGCCTCAAGGTGATGCATACAGGAGATAATCAAACGTCTGAAACTTTGCCTGAAGTTTCAAATCTAGACGTTCTCTTCTTGAATGCGTGGGTCAACGAAGCGGGATGGGAACCGGCAAGCGTCGGCATGTGCAATAGCATGATCAAACTTAACCCTAAAATCATGATTCCCGGCCATGTTCAGGAACTTGCCCACAATTGGATTCCCGGAGATCCTAAATACATGGGGAGTAGGGTATCATATCAAGCGATTTATCAAATACAGGACCCTTCGGTAGCAGCAAAAACACACGCGATGATATGGGGAGAATTGTATGTAGTAGGTGAAACTGTGCATTCCCAGATAAAAATTGACACGCTTCTCCTTGAAGACGGAACGATTCACCTTGGTGATGACGATGGTAATCAAGGAATATCATACACTAAATCATTTCTCCTGAGCGACTCCCAATTCTCAAATCTCGACAATGCAATATTAAAGGTAGAATTCATTCCCCCTTACGGCCCAAATTATGAACAACCTCCAATAGTGTCAATAAATGCCACGTCTCTTGGATCTATTCAACCCTTCTTTCCGTCGATCAACGTTGGCAATTGGCAAACCAATGCAGATGGATCTCATGATTACAATGACTCCTTACACGTTTCCTTTTATGTTCCTAAAACCGTATTTGTTGCTGGTAATAATTCTTTCAGTATTCAAAATGGACGACCGGACGATGACTATCGATTTACGCAAGTTAAAGTCATAATATCTCACGTTTCAATAGACGATGTACCCTTATCACTATCCAGCGAGATTCCACACAATTTTGTCCTGCGCCAGAATTATCCTAATCCATTCAACCCGTCAACGATGATTTCATTTAGTATTCCATCGAAAGGTTTCATTTCACTGAAAATATTTGATCTTTTAGGAAGAGAAGTAGCCATCATTGTCTCTCAAGAAATGTCTGCGGGAAGTTATTCTAAACATTGGAATGCGGAAAATATGCCAAGCGGTGTCTATTTCTACTGTTTGCAATCTGGTTCGTTCACAGAAACCAAGAAACTTGTTTTGCTGAGGTAAAGCAATTGCAACCTAACCAGGCGCTTCCCGTCCGACTTCGTCGAGATCGCGTTTCGATATGAATATCGAAACGGACTAAAATACAGCGGGGCAGGCAAGCTCGGCTTGTCCAGAAGATTGAATCACAGCCGGAGGCTTAAGGATGTAATTGCACGAAGTGCAATACAAATTAATAGTTTGTAAATTCATGGCGTGCATAGGTTTAGTGCAGATTTGAAAGTTATCAGCATGAACTATAGAAGAGGAAACACGCTTCGCGTGTTACAGTTATGGGGCTCCGCCTGTTAGGCGGCGTGCAATCAATTAGAATTTCGTACACATGCAGAAGACATCTCAGTCATATTCAATTCGCACATACAGTTATGGATCGCTAGTCAGCCAAGAGGGCGATTTGTACTTACCTCATGTATCGCGGCCTCCGGTTCTGTGCCTACTTCACGGTGGTTTTTGGAGAATGCCATACGGTCGAGATGAGTTTACTACCATAGCGAAAGACCTTGTAGCCCGGGGATATGCGGTTTGGAATATTGAATATCGAAGACTGGGCGCCCCCGGAGGCGGTTGGCCAGGAACTCTTCACGATGTTGCATCAGCGATAGATCACCTTGCGACACTTGTGACTGATAGGATCGAACTTGATTTAAATCGAGTTATCGTTGTTGGCCATTCTTCAGGTGGTCATCTCGCATTATGGGTCGCTGCAAAGAATAGACCTGTAAATATTTCTTCAGGGGTTCGCGTCCAACCCATGGCTGCAGTTGGTCTGGCGGCAATTACCGACCTTGCGCGCACATGCGAGCTCAATGCGGGAAAAGGTGCAGTCAACGAATTTCTTGGCGGATTGCCTAGTCAATATCCAGATCGCTATGCAGCCGCGTCTCCAATTGAGTTGTTACCCCTCGGTGTAAGGCAACTGATCATTCATGGTGTTAAAGACGAAGTACTACCAATCGACCTTTCCCGAAGTTACGTTACTGCGGCGCAAGCGTCCGGCGATTGTGTCGAGTTTGTTGAGTTGCCCGATGTAGGACACATGGATTTCTTAGATCCAAGTAGTAAAGCGCATTCGGCTCTTTGCGAATGGCTTGCCAATCAAGTCATAACAGTATGAGCACACCGTCTAACCATGCGTTCAAGCTCGGCTTGTCCAGATAACTGAATCGCGCAAAGCGCGATACTAATTATAAATGAGCTTGGTACGTTAAGCATGGCGAGCATAGGTTTAGTTTTAATTTGTAAGCCAGAGGCTTATGAGCCTTCGGCTCAAAAGTTATCAGCATGAACTTGTTTCGTCGGGTGCGAGTTGAGAATTTGCAGTGCCGCATCCCGATTTATCGGGAGCCCGTCCGTTAGGGCGCAAACCAAATTGAGTTTGATATTTCTCCAAACCGTACGGAATGAACCCCGAATAATCACGACATTTTTGAAATATGTTTAAGAATAGAATTAAAAATTACATGAAAGTGGTCACTCTACTACTGTTATGTTCGACAGTTCTTTCCACGCATGCCGTCTCGCAGGATAGATTTCAATCATTGGACAGATTCGTGGAGAATTGCATGACGGAATATCGCGTTCCAGGTCTTGCTCTGGCGGTAGTTGAAGGCAACAAGGTGGTTTATCTTAAGGGTTATGGTATTGCTGATCCGACTGGGCGGCAAGTTACTCCACAAACGCCTTTTTACCTTGCCTCTGTTACCAAGTCGTTTACTGCGATAGCAGTCATGCAACTTGTGGAGGCTGGACATCTCGATCTCGACGTACCGGTGAAGAGTTATATCCCCTGGTTCTTGTTGAAGGATGGCGCTGCTGGAAGCCATGCTTCGGATCGCATCACCCTGCGTCATTTGCTCCATCACATCAGCGGTATCGCTCAGTCGACGGGAGAAATTGCGTTGCCAGTGAATTATGACAATCCCGATGCACTGGAACTTCAAGTTCGATCATTTGCAAGTGTGCCGCTCGCTCATGAACCAGGCAACTCCTTTGAGTACGCCAATGCCAACTACGAAATAGCTGGATTGGTGGTTCAAATTGTGAGTGGCCATAGTATTGAAGATGTCTTTAAAGAACAAATTTTCAAGCCGTTGAAAATGGTGCACAGTCACACATCTCCAGCCACAGCCCGTGCCGATGGTCTTGCAACCGGCTACCGCTGGTGGTTCGAATATCCTATAGCCTTTCCGCAGCAACCTTTCCCCCGCGGGTGTTTTCCGTCAGGGTTCTGTATTAGCACTGCTGAAGACCTCGGTCATTACCTGATTGCCCAAATGAACAACGGTCGCTATCAAGAGGCTACGGTTCTTTCTCTGGAATATGTATCTATCATGCACAAACCCGGACTGAACAATTATGGAATGGGCTGGTTCATAGGACAGGATAAAGAAATCGAACACAGCGGACAATTGGAATGTTTTGGATCTCATCTTTATATCGATATGAAGAATCAGCGCGGGATTGCACTCCTGTTTAACGTCAATCGAGGCGAAGGAAGTGGACACCTATACCTATTGGCGCCGGCCATCGCCAAACTTCTTGCTGGCAGAGCTGCATCGATACCGCCTACTTACACCGGCAATCGCAAATCGCTGATGAAACTGCTGGGTGTACTCATTGGGATTGGAATCTGGTTGAGTTGGTCTTTTCGGCGACTTTGGAAATGGACAAAAGGAACTAGGCCTGGCCTGCAAGGTTGGAGGCTGTGGCTTTTCTTAATACTTCCATTTTTGTTAGAATGCTTGCTGGTAGTAGCGTTAATCGTATCGATTCCTGTCGCCATCTCTGTTGCTTTCCTCTATTCACCAGATGCGATGTGGTTATGGTTGTTGGCAATCAGTTTAACCGTTGGTTGGGGCCTGTTGCGGACTCTTTGGACCGTCAGCCTTGTCGTTTACATTGGGAAGCGCAAAGGAACGGGACTCGATCTTATATCTTCTTGCCATTACAGGTCAGCAGATGGAAGCTCTTGATGTTCGGATTTGCGCCCTAACCAGCAATTCACGCTGACGGAATGAGCAAGGACTGATAAATTAATTGTTCTTTCGAGTACCTAATTGGCGGTCAGCCATCATCAAACTGATCGGAGTGCTTCCAATCATTTTCAGCATGTTAATGATGTCCGTGGCGTTCTTCTCTTCTTCTACTTGTTCATTGATGAACCACTGCAAAAAGGACTGTGATGCGTAATCTTTTTCTTTCACAGCAAGCTCATAGAGTTTGTTAATAGATGCAGTGACTTTTTGCTCGTGTTCCAAAACCAGATTGAATACATCTAAAGGTGTCTTAAATTTTGCGGCAGGTTGTGAAATAGTTTTCAGGAGTACCTTGCCGCCGCGGTCGTACACATATTTGAAAAACTTCATCGCGTGTCCGGTTTCTTCTTGATACTGTACACGCATCCAATTCGCGAATCCGCCGAGAGTTTCACCTTCGAAATGTGCCGCCATCGAAAGATAAACATAGGCAGAAGAGAGTTCAAGGTTGATTTGTTCGTTGATGGCATCCTGCAAAGATTTGCTTAACATGAGTTGTCTCCTTTGAGTGATTATTGTTTTATCCTCAACACATTTCTGATCCTCATGGTTCCGAAATGTTCTCATAGAATCTCATTGAAATCTTGGTAAATCGAAAGTATATTAATACAAGTAAAAAGTAATAAGTTAAAAGGTAACTGCTCAGCGTATTTTTCGTTAGAAATAGAGAAATCATTCCCTCTCCTCACAGGAGAGGGTTAGGGTGAGGTCAAAGAACAAAGACCCCACCTTAGTCCTCCCCTAAGAGGGGAGGAAACCGATCAAAGAATGGTATTATCGAAAAGCATACTGAGTAGTTACGTTAAAATAAAAGTAAAGGGAAAATGCCGACATACGATTATCGTTGTAAATCGTGCGGATTCGAATTTGAGGAATTGCAATCAATGTCCGCAGAAATGTTGGTTATCTGCCCAAAATGTGCCGAACCATCACTGAAACGATTGATGTCAAGCGGGATGGGATTAGTATTTAAAGGAAGTGGTTTTTACTTAACTGATTACAAAAAGTCAAATTCCTCTCCATCTTCATCAAGTGCGAAACCAGAATCGAAAACTGAATCGAAGCCTGAATCCAAGTCCGAGTCTAAATCTAAGTCAGAATCAGAATCAAAACCTGAATCAAAATCTAAATCAAAACCCGATTCAAAGCCATCGATGGATTCGCCATCGGGGACGGACAAAAAGTAAAAAGCAGAAGTCGGAATTCAGGAGTCAAAAATCAGTTTTTTCTACAAATCTTCAATCTCCAATCTATAATCTCAAATCTAATTCACCACTTCCCGCCAACATCAAAACCTGCACCTTGAAGTATGTGCGCAGCTTCAGTGGCGACAATCCTACTTTCAAAAGACAGTCTGAATGTCCCGCCGCGTCCTTCACGAACTTTTAATAATTCCATATCCTTAATATTCACGCTGTGACTTGCCAACGATGATGTAAGGCGGGCGAGCTCGCCGGGTTTGTCTTCGACGAAGACTGCGAGTTCGACGAGCGGTGTCAGATATCCTTTCATGGAACGGGGAATACGGGATCGCAGTGCGCGGGATGTTTTGAATTCTGCCGACAGGCGAGCGGGAGCCGAATCCACAACGGATGCGATTTTATTCAACTGCCTGATGTAGAGGCGAAGCGCTTTGCTAATTTCCTTTTGATTGGCAGAGAGAATGTCTTTCCACATTTCAAAAGTACTTGATGCGATGCGTGTCATATCACGGAATCCGCCGGCAGCAAGCGCCAGATGGTTCGGAGCATCGGGATGATGTTTGCCCACAGAGTTCATCAGCGCCACGGCTGCAAGCTGCGGAAGATGGCTGACAGCTGCCACAACACTATCGTGTGTTGCCGGATCTATTATAAAAATGCGCGCATCGAGCGCAGTAAAAAATTTTGCCAATACACGTAGCGATTGTTTCTTTGTTGAATGGGTTGGTGTGAGGATGTAGAGAGCGTTTTGGAAAAGCAAGGGATGCGCCGCGTTGATGCCGGAAAACTCTGAACCGGTCATGGGATGTCCGCCGATGAAGTTCCCGTTCGGAAAGAGTCGCTGTGCTTGCTCGACCAGCATTCGTTTCACACTTCCCGTATCGGTAACGATGGTGTTCGTGGAACAATTTTTTGCAACACGAGGCAGCATCTTTGAAATATTCGAAACGGGTGCCGCAAGAATAACAAGGTCTGCCGAACGAACAGTTCGTTCAATCGATTTGTCGGCGAGATCGATTGCGTGACGATCCAATGCTCGCTTGAGCACTTGCGGTGTATCCACGCCGGTAATATGAATTGCGGGAAATCGCTGCTTGATCGCAAGCGCCAGAGATCCGCCAATGAGTCCGACGCCAATAATGGTGATGTGCTGAAAAGGAAGCGGCTTCTGTGGTTTCATTTTATATAATTTTGATGTAACTGCTCAGCATTTTTTTAATAAATAGAGGAAAAATTCCCTCTCCTCATAGGAGAGGGTTAGGGTGAGGTCAAATAAAATAATGACCCCACCTTAGTCCTCCCCTAAGAGGGGAGGAGATTCAAAGGTTGAATATTTCGCTATCAAAAAACATACTGAGTGGTTACATTATGATACAGAAAATTGAGAATTCATATTGGTTTTTTATGTCGCTCCTGATGGAGCTAAAAAATATTTTTCTTCTCTTAGCTATCAATATTTTGTCCCTATGGGACTTTCATGTGAAAAATGGTCGATATTCGCATGACTCTATGAAGTTCCGATAGGAGCGTTCTATTTGTAGATCAAACACATAAGAACACATAAAGCCCCATTGGGTGCGGCATATTCTTTGAAAAGTACTCATGCGATGAAGCGCTCGATGGCTTGGGCGATCATACGAACTTCTTTCATCATCTGTGAAAATTGATTCGGATAGAGTGATTGCGCACCATCGGACAAAGCATGGTCGGGATCATGATGAACTTCAACGATAATGCCATCCGCGCCGGCGGCGACGGCTGCGCGTGCCATGGGGATTACCTTATCCCGAATTCCGATACCATGCGATGGATCGGCAACGATGGGCAGGTGGCTCTTTTTCTTTACGACTGGAATGGCACTGATATCCATTGTGTTGCGTGTGGCGGTTTCAAATGTTCGGATGCCGCGTTCGCAAAGGATGACTTGTTGATTTCCGCCGGAAAGAATATATTCTGCCGACATGAGCCATTCTTCGATCGTAGCGGCAAGACCACGCTTGAGCATCACCGGTTTCGATGCCTTGCCGAGGTCTTTCAGGAATGTGTAGTTCTGCATGTTCCGTGCGCCAATCTGTAAAATGTCTGCATACTTTTCGATCAGATCAATTTGGCTCTTGTCCATTATTTCGGTAACAACTTTAAGTTGAAACTCATCCGCTGCGGCGCGCAGAAGTTTCAATCCATCTTCGCCAAGCCCTTGGAAGGAATACGGAGAAGAACGCGGTTTGAATGCCCCGCCGCGCAAAATCTTGGCACCGGCATCTTTTACAAGTTTTGCAATTTTAAAGATTTGTTCTTCGCTCTCTACCGCGCATGGTCCTGCCATGACAACAACTTCGGGTCCGCCGATCTTCACACCGCCGATATCAAAGATCGATCCTTCGCGTTTAAAGGCATGGCTGGCAAGTTTGAACGGTTCAGTGACGCGTAAAACCTCCGCTACGCCGGGCAGCAACTCGATTTGCCGATGGTCAAACTCAGGATGAACGCCGATGGCACCTAAGACTATATGTTGCACACCGGTGGAGCGATGCACATCAAATTTATGATCGTGCAGAACGCGAATGATTTCTTCAATTTGTTTTTCAGCTACGCCGGATTCTAAAACGACTATCATAGTATTTGGTGAACGGTGATTTTGTGATTGAGTGATTGTCAGTTGTTCGTCGTAAACAATTACTTCTGACTTCTGACTTGTGTATTCTGTATTCTGTATTCTGTATTCTGTATTCTATCTTCTACTCATATCTATCCAGCTTAAAATTCTCGCCAAGATAGAGCTTCTTCGCTTCCGGATCATTGGCGAGATATTCCGCCGTGCCGGATTTCAGAATCTTTCCCTCGAAGAGTAAATACGAACGATCTGTAATAGAGAGCGTCTCATGCACATTATGATCGGTGATCAGCACACCGATGTTTTTCTCCTTCAGCTTGATAACGATCTGCATAATATCTTCTACGGCAATGGGATCGATACCGGCAAACGGTTCATCCAAGAGAAAGAATTTAGGATCCAGTGCTAAAGCACGCGCAATTTCTGTCCGCCGCCGCTCACCACCGGAAAGAGCGTACCCCATGTTTTTGGCAAGATGCGTTAACCCAAATTCCTCCATTAAACGTTCGCACTTCTCTTCCTGCTCTTTTCGCGAAAGCGATGTGGTTTGCAAAACTGCAAGTATGTTATCCCGTACCGACAACCGCCGAAATACCGAGGCTTCTTGCGGCAAGTACCCGATACCCATCCGTGCTCGTCGGTACATCGGCATCTTCGTGATTTCTACATCATCCAAAAACACTCTGCCGTCGTTCGGGCGTATCATCCCAATTATCATATAGAACGTCGTCGTCTTGCCGGCACCGTTCGGACCGAGCAACCCGACAATTTCTCCCCGCTGCACTTGCACACTGACATTATTGACGACCGTGCGTTTCTTGTAGCGTTTCACCAGACTGTCAGACCGGAGCGCCATCTGTGTGCCGGTTGATACTTCCGCAATTGGAGATATGTGTTGTGCGACTGAAATGTTAATCGGTGCTTCGATTTTTCGTGCTCGTCGTGCTGTTGTGCGGTGCACGTTCGCTTTCGGTTTTGCCGATGAAACGACTCGCTTTGTCCGTGTAACAGATTTGTTGATTCGTTTTGCCATTCTACTCACTGACTATTTTTATGCCTTGACGTTTCGGACGATTTTCAAATAAACGAAAGCCATCAAGATTATATTCCGGCTCACGATGGATTATCATTTTTTCCGGAAAATATTGTCCCTGTACACCTCTGATGACTTTTATGCGATCTACTTCGTCGCCGATGAAATCGATTAAGATGCGGTCGCCGCTTGATTTATTCACGCCGTTCGGCTCCTTGTTGTCGAACAAATAATAGAGACTTATTGCATTTTTCTGAACATCCACCTGTTCCAATTTATCAGCACGAAAGTACATTGTCAACTCCCGGCCCGTCAATTGGTTGAACCGATTGGGAAGTGCTGTGTCGACACGAGAAATTGCCATTGCCCGGTTCTTGACCCAAAGACTTCTCAGTTTTTTATCTTCCATAAGGACACGAATAGAATCGCCGGTGATTTGATTTTCTCCACTCCAGATAATAGGATGGGTCTGGAGTGCAATAATGTCCTTATGAACAAAATATGTTGCTGTACCGCACCGTGAGGACATATCGCTTTTCACCATACGGACGCTGTCGATGGCGACGAAGCGATCCGTTGTGTCTTGAAACGATTGCATGATTCTGCTTTCCACCACCATCGTGTCGATGATCCCGTTGGCAGATGTATCAATTTTGACTAACCGTGGTTGTTTCATCACGAGCGTAAATTTTTGCTGCTCGAGATGAATCAGTGAATCACCATAGATATTGACAGCGTTGGCGTTCTCAAACATATGCACACCGCCGGTAGCGACAGAGCGAGCTTCGGTTTCATAGTAATTCAAAGTGCTGCAAGTAATGACGGAAGATGTATCAACAAGAACAACATTATCCCAGAAGAGGGAGCGCTTTTCATCGACAAAATATTTTGCATTCGCTGCTGTGAGAAGCGTCTTTCCGCGTTCTAATTCCACGCCATTTCGCCCTTCCATCATTCGTTGGTCGCCGTAATAGATACCTTCTTTCGAACGGATCGTAACGCTGTCGCGAACGACTTTTACGTTTCCAAATAACTCAATCTTGTTCTGTACCAGGAACCGAAGTGCCCGATCACACCAGACTTTCACCAATCCGCCGGAAGTGGGAAATTGAACGAAATGAACATTGCCGATGAGTTCGCGGACTTCTTCACCGTCTAGAATCTTTCCTCTCAGCGTGTCCGCATGTCGCAGATCAATGATGTTGCTCTGTTGAGCGGGAGAGCGGCAAATACACACAAGAAGTGCGTTCAGAAAAAGATATGTCAGACGGCGCCGCATTGCATTTATTCGGTTTGCGATTGACCTGTGACGCGGAAGATGCGGTAATTTTTTAAACTTTGATCCGATTCAAATCCATGTCCCTGCAGTTTATCCTTCTCAGTAGTAATTTGTACATATGCCGGAGTGTAGATAAGCTGGCGCTGGTTGTCCCAAAATAATTGCTCGGTAGTCATGCGCGATGAATCGCTGGAAACGACAATGACATTCTTGCGCGCTTCCAGATTATTGGTCGCTTCATCAACATTTCCTTCGTCGCTTGTCAGCACGGAGGTTTGAATGCCTTGCGGATTGAAAAAGCGTACCCTGACACCTTCGCTCATCTGGGTTTTCTGGTCGGACTCGAATACACGAATATATCCGGCGAGGATGATAGCGGTAATACGTCCGGAGTCCGATACGACGATCGTGCTGTTCCAGCTTTCTTGCTGCGGGAGTGTCCGGCTGTCAATGGTAGAGAGTACGGATGGTTTTATTTTTTCTTCGCAACCAGAAAACATAAGCATGGGAGTACTGAGCAACGAACACCAGATGCAAAACGATTTCATGCGGAGGAATCTCCGTGCAGTCCCGCCTCTACCAGACTATGGAGGTGGAGAATTCCAACCGGGTGATGACCAGTGTCCACGACAACAAGCTGAGTAATTTTATAGGATTCCATAACCTCCAATGCCTGAGCAGCAAGCATGTTTTGGCTAATGGTTTTTGGATTTTGCGTCATCACTTGGCCGACCGTGAGATTTGAAATATCAATTCTTCGCTGAAGAAGACGACGAAGGTCGCCATCGGTGAGCATGCCGGAAAGAATACCGGCATCGTTCACGACGCACGTAGCGCCCATTCGCTTAGAGCTGATTTCCACGATGGCATCAGACACAGAAACATTTTCTTTCACGAGCGGGATATCGCTGCCCGTAATCATCATCGCATCGACTTTCAAGAGCAATTGTTTGCCAAGATTGCCGCCTGGATGGAACAGTGCAAAATCTTCTTTGGTGAAGTTGCGCTTTTGCAAGAGCGTGATGGCAAGCGCATCACCCATTGCCAGTGCGGCTGTCGTCGAGGAAGTTGGCGCAAGATCGTACGGGCACGCTTCCTCTTTCACGCTGGTGTCAAGAACGAAATCGCTCTGCTTGCTCAATAGCGAATTCAAATTGCCTACCATGGCGATCACCTTCACACCGAGTTGATGAAATCGAGGCAGAAGTTGCCGCAATTCCGCTGTATCACCGCTCTTTGATATACATATCACAACATCATCGGGTGTTACCATTCCTAAATCACCATGCACCGCATCGGTAGGATGCATAAATGCCGAAGGTGTACCGGTGGAGTTCATGGTCGCGGCAATCTTGCGTGCGATAATGCCTGACTTTCCCATGCCGGTAAGAACGACACGACCCTTTGCATGGAAGATGAGATCGACCGCTGCGGCAAAATTTCCATTGATATGTGATTCAAGGGCTGCAATTGCTTCCGCTTCAATGCGGATAATCTCTTTTCCCTTTTGGATAGTAGCATCAGCGTTCATAGTGTTCTCAGGTAACTTCTAATTTTTGTAGAATGAAATCGATCACTTCCCTCACAGCGCCGTTTCCGCCGCCGCGAGTGCAAACAAAATGAACCCGCCTCTTTACACTGGGGACGGCATTTGACGGAGCAGCTGAAAAACCGACGCATTCCAGCACCGGCAGATCAAATTCATCATCGCCGATGTAAGCAATCTCTGTATCGGATAGATTCCATTTTGCTTTTATATGTTCGTAAACCTCCAGTTTGTTCTCAAGGTTCTGATGAACCTCCGTAACGCCCAATTCTTCTGCACGCCTCGTAACAATATTTGATACACGTCCGGTGATGATTCCAACTTTGATACCGGTGCGCTGGAGTTTTACGATACCATATCCATCCTGGATATTGAATTTCTTAAACTCATCTCCCGAGTTGGAGTAGTAGATACCACCATCGGTCATTACACCATCCACATCAAGAAGGAGGAGCTTGATCTTGTGTAGTCTGGAGTTGATCGATTGTTTGCGTGGCATAAGATTTGACCTTACAATTTCTTGACAAGATCGTCAATCGCTTTCACTTGCTGTACCAGTTCTTCCAGCAATTCTAAATTCAATTGACTCGCAGAATCACTGAGCGCTTGAGCAGGATTCGGATGTGTTTCGATGAAGAGAGCGTCGCACCCTACAGCAACTCCGGCACGGGCGATGGGAAAAATAAATTCCGGTTGACCGCCGCTCTGATATTTCTCGCCTCCGGGAAGCTGTACCGAATGCGTCGCATCCAATACAACAGGATAACCAGATTTCCGCATAATCGGCAGTGAACGTATATCCACCACAAGATTGTGATAACCGAACATTGTTCCGCGTTCCGTGAGAAGAATCTTATCGTTACCGGTTGCAGCAATCTTCTCGGCAGCAAGATGCATATCATCCGGCGCAACAAATTGCCCCTTCTTAATGTTCACAACCTTACCTGTTTTCCCGGCTGCTTCGAGCAACTCGGTTTGCCGGCAAAGAAACGCAGGAATCTGCAGCACATCGACAACCTCGGCGGCAATCTGAGCTTCGGCGGGAGAATGGATGTCGGTAAGAACCGGCACATGGAATTCACGCTTCACTTCTGCAAGAATCTGCAATGCTTTTTCATCGCCGATCGTTGTAAAGGAATTGCCGCTTGTGCGGTTCGCTTTTTTGTAGGAAGATTTGAAGATGAACGGTATCCGGTGCCGCTCTGCAATGGAACGGATAGTCTTCGCCGTCTGGAGAATCATTTCGCGATTCTCAATGACGCAAGGTCCAGCGATGAGCACCAACGGATGGTTACCGCCGATGTGAATTGTGCCGACCGATATGGTTTTCGTTTCAGGGGTATTCATAGTGCCGCTGATGTGTTTGTGTTGGAAAACATACGAAAAAATGGCGGAACAATCAAAGAAACACATTTCATTCAAATCCTTGCATCTACCACCTTATTGCATTATTTTAGAATCGGTTAAGTATATTATGACGCTCCAAGCATACGCAAAAATTAATATCGGGCTCTATATCCTCGGCAAGCGATCGGATGGCTATCACGATCTCGAAACCATATTCCATGAAATCGATCTGTTTGATGAAATAGACTTGGAGCCGCATAAAGCATTGGAAATGAATGCCGACTCTATTCTTGTTCCCATTGATGAGTCCAACCTCTGTCTCAAAGCCGCGAACATACTTCAGAAAGAGCGAAAGATTAAGAAAGGAGTGATGATTCGGCTACGGAAAAACATCCCTATCGGAGCCGGACTCGGCGGTGGCAGCAGTGATGCCGCAGCAGTTCTTCGCGGATTGAACGAGCTATGGAAATTGAAATTATCCGACGATCAATTGCGTACTATTGCAGGGCAAATCGGCTCGGATGTTCCCTTCTTCATTAAAGGCGGAAATGCATACGCCAGCGGACGCGGTGAAATCCTGGAACATTTTTCTTTAGACATACCATTTTGGATAGCGGTCGTTACACCGCTGATTCATATTTCGACAACATGGGCGTATAGTCATCTCAAACTGCAGCGTGATGGAAAAGGATCCGAACTGCGAACGAAGATCGCTAAGCACATATCGAATCCCAAAAAAATAACATCGCTCGTACAAAATGATTTTGAGCAATCAACCATAAAAGTCTATCCGGAAATTGGTCGTCTCAAAGAGAAACTAAAAGAGAAGGGAGCGGTGTTCTCATTGATGAGCGGAAGCGGTTCTTCCGTGTTTGGTTTTTTTGAGAGCGAAAAGAAAGCGCTCGATGCACTTGGATCATTTCCGAAAAACTACCAGACGTCTCTTACGGCACCGACATTCAAACCGGACCGTTAATCTCTTGCTGGCTGCGCTTTGAAATCCTTTCTCTACATTGAAGCTTTTCTAATTCTTCAAGTTTGGACCATTGTTTATTCTCAAGATCGCCCCGAAAGAAGATCAGAGCGTGTTCCTGTCGATACTGCTGCGGTGAGAGGCACAGTACAAAAAGGAAAGCCCACGTCTGTCATTCATGGTCTGAGCAAATCGACAGATACGACAGCTCTCGCTCCTAAAGATACTACAGCTGTCGATTCGGTTCGCATCCGCTTTATTCCCGGTATGGGTCAGATCACCGGTGATATCGATTCACTCAGCGTACTGCATCAGAAACAATTTTTATGGAGCGATGCAAAAGTTGTGAGTGAGATTATTTGGAAATTGCCGGGGTTTTTCTATCGCGATTTGGGTGAAGCAGGGAAGTGGGGACAGCTTAATGCCTTTGGGTTAGATGGACGTGCTATCGGTGTTCTCATAGATGGACGACCGATGAATGATCCGGTGACCGGTACATACAATCTTTCAGACTTGCCGCTCGAATTTATTGATCACGTTGAAATTCTTTCCGGCACTGCCTCAACGACGACTTTATCTGATGCGGCCGGCACAGCGCTGAACTTCGTTTCGCGTTCCTACAATAGCTATCGCCCGTTGACGAAACTCCGATTTGTTCAGGATCCCGAAGGAACCATTTTCACCGATGGTCTCTTTACGCAGAATGTTGCCCGTGGTCTGAATCTGATGATTGGATTCCAACGCTATACATCAAACGGTCGTTATATCAATGCTAATTTGGATGCATGGAATGTTCGTACTCGTTTACGATATAATATTTCCGACAGATTTAATATTTCACTCACTGATTTTTATACGAAAGCCGGAAACGGACTCAATGGAGGCGTCAACACATCAAAATCCGAGAGTATCTTCGATGAAACGGGAGCAATAACAAATTATCTGCAGAATGTATGGGATAAACGATCAAGACGGGATGTCACATTGAATACCATTGCACGTATTTTTTCCGATTCCTCTTTCACGACACAGGCAAATGTATATTACAGTACGTTGGAACGTGAATATTATAATTCATCGGTTAGTTTGATTGATGATTTTACTCGATCGTCTTTTTGGGGCGTGCATCTTCAGCAGCAGTTTTGCCTGGATTTTGTTCGATGTACTATTGGAGGATCATGGGAACGACGCAAGAGCGATTCCACAAGGGTACTTGCATCACATCTCGAATCTGAGCGGTCTCTGTTTATACAAGCAGAGCTGCGGTTGATAGACATATTCGTACCGTCAGTATCTTTGCGCTCAACTTCACTCGATGGAGAAAGTTCGCTGAGCACCGGTGCCGGAGTGAAATCTACAATCGCAAATTGGTTGACACTATCTGCTGATGTCTCGTGGTTTGACAGATTCCCAACTTTTCAAGAACGATATTGGACTGATTCGACGTTTCTTCGCGCAAGCGAAATCCAGAAAGAGCAGCATGCATTTATCCGGGGCGGATTCACTCTTCAAGCGGGATCGAATCTCGAGATCAGTCTCACAGGTTTTCAGCGGAGCGTGAAACGTGCGATCGTTTTTCAACCGGCTGTGACGGTGGGAGGTTCTCCTGCCATCAGTATTTCCAATGCTCGAGAAGTTGCGATACAGGGTATTAACGGAAGCGCAGTAATTCGCTGTCACAAATTTGAAGTATTAGGTGTTTTGACATTAACGCGCTATAAAGAAGTCGATACATTGAAGACTTTGATGCCCGATGTCATTCTTGCCGGCGAGGTGAGTTATCGTGATACCTTCTTCAAGGATAAGCTTGATGCGAAGTTTGGCGCGCGCTCGCGGTTCTATAACCGACAACAGGGTATGCAGTTTGATCCGCAAACCCTTTCGTATGTCCAATATTATACAAGCATCATGGGACGTTCAACAACCCTCGATCTGTTTATAATTCTTAAGATTGGCGATGCTCATATCTCGCTTTCATGGTTGAATATTCTGAATGCATCATACATCCTTTCTCCAATCTATCCGATGCCGGATAGAGCTATTCGCCTCGGTGTAAATTGGGTGTTTTTGGATTAAGTAGTAAAACACATTTACCGATGAGCAGAGAAGAAGTGAAGTAGTTCAGAAGACGAGTCGTTAAAGGGATGAGTAATGGAGATAGCAAGAAAAATAGTGACAGTTTTCGGCAGTTCGCGCCCAAGTGAGGGTGATGAAGAATACCGGCTTGCATACGAAGTTGGGAAAAACCTTGCACTCAATGGTTTCACCGTTTGCAACGGCGGATATGCAGGCATTATGGAAGCATCGGCGCGGGGAGCGAAGGAGGCAGGCGGTAAAACGATTGGCGTAACCTTTAAAAACACCTTCAAGAAGAGTGTGAATCGCTGGATCGATGAAGAAATGTTTCAGCCGATGCTTGTTGAGCGAATGATGAAGCTTGTCGAATTAGGCAATGCGTACGTTGTGCTCAAAGGAGGGACCGGCACGCTGCTCGAACTTGCCGCCGTGTGGGAATTTATCAATAAAGGACTTTTTAAAGAAAAACCGATCGTGATTGTCGGAGATTTCTGGAACGGTGTTATCGAAACACTGCGGGAAGAATTATTATGGGAAGGCGCGGGCGATTGCACGAAGTATATTCATCGAACCTCATCACCGGAAGAATGTGCTGTCTTCCTAAAAGAACGGTTTCAGGGGAATAACAAATGAAATTTGCGTACTAACCGATCCCACCATCATATCTAAAGCTCTCATCTTTAAAACGTTTTGCTTTAAGAACGAGTTCCATAAGTTGAGCAATCCGTCATTTATTCGTTATTTTTTATTCTTTTAATAAAAGAGTATACCATCACAATCCATTGTCGTACTGCAGCGATTTTTCTTTCGATTTCTTTGCCGGCTTGCCGAAGTGATAGGTTATTCCAAAATAGATAATTCGAGTGTCGCGGTTATTAATTGTGTTCTGGATAAGCCATGGAGTGTCGAGGCTTATTTCTCTCTTCAATGTTTTCCAGATGTCGGAAACTGTTAAGACTAATGAGAAATTGTCGTTGAACAAATCCTGTCGCACTCCAAGATTCATCACAAAGCTTGATTTGTTCTCACCTTGCGGTGTTAAGCGCGATGACCGATACGTTGAATTCACTTGAATCATCGTCGCAGTCGCGAGATTCAAATTGCAGTTCAGATTGCCGCTCCATGTCACGGTCGATTTATTTCCGCTGAAGCCAAGATTGGAAGCATCGATCTGTTCATAAAATGCATTTGTGCTGAGATTTGCCGAGAATGTGTTGCTGATGTTTCCAGAAACGACCAACTCAAATCCGGCAGACTGATCCGAAGCAAGATTTTCCTGAGTTGTCAATATCGTTGTGTCGTTAAGGAGCGAGATGACTCGAGTGAACCCATTGTATTTGTTGCGATAAAAAACACTTGGAACGATTGTGAGATTATCGTTTTGCCACTGTACGCCGAATTCCACAGAATGAATAAACTCCGGAAGGAGTCGCGGATTTCCGGCTCTGACATTTCTGGGATCCTGATATTCAGGGAATGGATTTAGATCATCCCCTTCGGGGCGGTTGGCGCGGCGGCTGTAATTCAATTGCAATTCGATAAGAGGACTGATTTTATAGGATAGATGCAGTGTTGGATAAAGTTTCATGTAATCGTTGGTGATGACAGAATCTTTCGATACTAAATTTGCATTGATGAATGATTGTTCCGCCCGGAATCCTCCTAAGAAAGTGAGAGATCCTATGGAGTTTTCGTATGTTGCATAGAGTGCATGAATCGTTTCATCATAAGTGAAATGCGTTGTTTTTGTGAGATCGGTGACAAGTTGCTGCAAGATCGGATCAACGTACGTTCCCAAATAGTTCATATCTCTATTATTAAAGTCACCGGCATAACCGATCTCGAATGTCGACTGCTCGCTGAACTTATCGCTGTAATCGATGGTGAGCTGTTTTTGATCATCATTTTGATAGATGCGCATGTTGTCATACGTTGACGATGTCGTTGGCAATCGAAAGATGTCGGTATAATGATTGTCTTCCAGCTCAGGTTGGTGCGAAGCGTTGAATTCAGCGCGCAATTTATGGTCATTTCCATCAAAGTTGTGTTGGAAGTAGGCGTTCCCGCCAGTTTCCTTTTCATATTCAGGATCGTACCGGAGGCGATCATAATCTTCTGTTATCACATTGCTAATATCGCTCGTCACTTTGGTCGACATCTCTGTTCTCGTAAAACCGCGATAGCGATAATTACCGGAAAGACCAAAACTGTTTGCTGCATCCAAACGATAATCCATTCCAAGCGCGACCACGTGCGACAAAGGGCGTGAATAGGAACGGCTGTCTTCATTGTGATGATCGGAGAGCTGACCTGTGGAATCATACTGCTTCCGCCTGTCGGTAGTAAAGCTATTTCGCTCATCCTGACGGATGCTGTAACTTCCGAAAATATTGTACTTACCTGGATTATAGTTCAAGTTGATACTGCCGTTATAGCGATCATGGTTTCCGGCGTTTACACTCACGGTTCCGTTCAATCCGGTGCCAACATCTTTTTTCATTACTATGTTGATGATACCTGATGTCCCGTCCGGTTTGTATTTTGCGGAAGGATTGGTGATTACTTCAATTCTCTCAATGGAGCTGGCAGGCATTTGCTGTAATACTTCCGCACGGTTTTTTCCCATGAGAGGTGAAGGTTTTCCGTTGAGGAGAATTAAAACGTTTTCTGATCCACGCAAGCTTACCGTGCCATCGATATCAACTTGAATAGAGGGAATATTTTGTAGCAAATCACTTGCCGATCCGGTCTTGCTCAAAATATCTTGCTGAACATTATAGACCTTTCGGTCAATCGAGTTGACGAATGTCATCCGTTGTGAAGTTACTGTAACGTCTCCAACATTCAATGCGGTTTCTTTCAAATAAACTTTCCCAAAATCTATTTCGGGTTGTCTGGAGTCAATACTAAAATCGTCTGACTGTTTTTCCTCGTACCCCAACAAGCTGTACTTGATGAAGTATGTGCCAATAGGAATATTATCGATTTCAAACTTGCCCTTATTGTCAGTCACGGCTCCCGTCACGAGCGTGCTGTCCGATTGGTTCAATACCACGACATTGACAAATTCCAGCGGTTTCTTCGTCGATTCGATCAATACCGTTCCTGTTATACTTCCTGCGCTAGGGTTTTGTGCAACAAGATTTACTGAAATCAAAATAAGGGCTGAAAAAAGAGTGGGACATATTTTCATGTAGTACTAACTCCAGAATAAATCATTTGCATAGTGAACACAGATTACACTTTTATGCAACCAGCCTTCTCAAAATAACAAAACAAGATGAAGCTGAGATGAAAATAAGGCGGTCAAAAAAAAATACTATGATGCCATGGGAGTATTTGGATGTGAAGATTGCAGGGGAAACTCCACGATAAATTTGCTGCCCACACCAACAGTGCTTTCGACTGTAATATGCCCGTTATGTAAACGAACAACTTGCTCCACAATCGCGAGTCCTAAACCGGAACCATTTTCATGTGCTCGCTCGGTATCGGCACGGTAGAATCGTTTGAAAATGTGCAGCAGATCGCCGGGTGTGATACCGGGACCGGAATCTTCCACGATGATCTGAACAGTATCGTTTGGTGGAACGGTTAATGAAAGATGAATAACCCCACCTTCAGGCGAATAGTAGAGAGCGTTATCGAGCAGATTGAGGACAACACTTTTGAGACGATCGCGGTCGGCAGGAAGTTCGACAGCCTCGTCGATGTGCAATTCTAATGTAACGTTACGTTGTCCTGCTGCATTCTGCAAGTTCTGAACGCATTCGATGAGCAGTTCATCCAGCCGAACCGGTTGTGTTTTCAGTGAGAAGCCGGGCGAATCAAGGCGGGTTAAAAGCAGCAGGCCATCGGTCAGACGCGAGAGCCGTTCCAATTCTTCCAGCGCAATGTGCAGACTCTTTTCCGCTTCGGGCTTGCCGGCGTTGCGTTCTGCAAATTCCAGTTCGCTGCGGATAATCGTCAGGGGAGTGCGAATCTCGTGCGATGCATCGGCGACAAATTGGTGCTGTGTGCGGAATGCTGCATCGATGCGTTCCATCATTTCATTCAGTGTCTCAGCTAATTCACGAATCTCATCTCTCGTCTTGGGAAGAGGCAAGCGGCTGTCGAGCTTAGAGGCAGTGATTGAGCGCGTGGTATGTATCATCGAGGTAATCGGCTTGAAAGCAATGCGCGTTATGAAAAATGCGGCAAGAGCGGTCAATAGTAAAGCAACCGGTGCAACAATGAAGAAAAGGATCCGAAGACGTCCGAGATTCTCTTCCATCTCAGTCAGCGGAGTAACAAGTTGAACATCGTACACCACAGTATCGTGCACTTCAACAGGCAACCAAAGCGCACGATATACTTGTCCATTGATCGTTACATACTCTCGACGTGGAGGAATATGATCAGTCGTAGGCCAAGGAGGGATGGAAAGTCCGGCAAGCAATGAATCACCCAGAACGGATGTTCCGGTTCTATCAACTAAACGAAACCGGAGATCATGGAGCCCTTCAGTTCGAATTCTGGATAACTTCTCAAAGAGTAGTGGTTTCCCTTTCTTTTCTTTTTCCTCAATGTCTTCTTGCAGTTTGCCGGCATGATTATCTAGACGCGCATCGAGCTTCTCCATCTCCGCGATTCTAGTGCTGTGATAAATCACATATGCAAATCCCACAAGCGTTATTCCAAACACGATGGTGTAAGCGAGAATTATTTTACCGGTGATCGTCAATGCGACTGTTCCTTTTCAATATTTATCTCAAGAGCTCAATCGTGATCGGAAAATTTATAGCCGGCGCCGCGAACAGTTTGAATAAGCGATCTGTCAAATCCCTTGTCGATCTTTTGCCGCAGGAAACGGATGAAAGATTCGATGACATTACTTCGCGGCTCGAAGTTCATATCCCATAAATGTTCAGAGATGGTTTCACGAGTGAGCACTTTGTCCGGGTGCATCATAAACAGTTCGAGCAAAGAAAATTCTTTTGAAGAAAGAACGATCTCCTGCTCATTGCGGAATGCGCGGTGGGTGGCAAGGTCTAAGCGCAAACCAAAATGCTCGATCGTCGTAGATCGAACATCGGTTCGCCTGCGTGCAAGCGCACGAATGCGTGCCAGCAATTCGCCGATGTGGAAAGGTTTTGGAAGGTAATCATCCGCGCCGCTGTCTAATCCGCGAATTTTATCATCCACATCATCCAAAGCGGTGAGCATAAGAATAGGCGTGAGCACTTGTGCATTCCGCAAATTGCGGCATGTTGTCCAGCCATCCTGATGGGGCAGCATAATATCTAGGAGAATAACGTCGTATTCATTTATGTGGGCAAGTTCTTCCCCCTTTTTGCCGTCGGCAGAAATATCCACAGCAAAGCTCTCAGCCCGCAAATGTTTTGCAATGGAGCCGGAAAGCTTGGGATCGTCTTCTATAAGGAGGATACGCATAAATTGTTTTGAATAAGGTTACGAAAAAAAGATGAAAAGAAGATGAAAACTTTCAGGATGGTTGGCCTGATTGGAAAAAATTGTGCTCTCTTCTCAGGTGGGTAAATAGGTTTGTACCTTTAGCGTTGCGTTGCAAAAAACACTCTATTGATTCTATGTTTAACCAGAATCAATTCGATATATGCCCAAGAACAAGCAAATGACACCATCACTATCCATCACAAGTACTACACAACCACTTTCAGTAAGTCGAAGCGCTTTCCGGTAGTTGTTAAATATTGGCTGACCAAGGAAAATGCTCGATTGTGAACAAAGGTTTACGCGTTCCAAAAGGTTCAAGCCGGATCCATTGCTTTCTGAATTCACAAATTTGGATAGGGACTATAGAAATTCCGGGTATGATTGCGGACATCAGATGGATGCCTATGATTGTGACTGCGATTCAATTGCTATGCATAGAGAGCTTTTATTATTCAAACATAACTCCTCTGACCAGCAGCAGAAACGTATTTTCCTTATCTTGTGGTCAGTGCTTGATAATGAAAAAATACTAACTTATCATTGGCACATAATCTAGGGGCAGGTCACCTTAGAGGAACAAATGTTCGGGACAGATCGTAGACTGATGCATCAGTTGAATTTTATATGGCAAAATGAAAAAAAACAAATATATCAAAGCACCCAGAATGGGAAAAGGACGCAAGATTGGTATCATCTTTGTGCTTGTCGCCCTTCTGCCGGCACTCTTTTATTCGGCCTATGAATTAAGCTCGTTAAGTTCGACTGAAGAACTGATTCAATCGATTTACAGCAAACAGCTTGATGTCATTCTTTTTTCAATCAACCAGTATGTGCTAGATGTCGCCCAAAGCTGGTCAGGTGAGGTCAATACACTACTCATCACCTCTCAACCTTCACACGTGGATTCTGACACGAGAATATTTCTGAACAAGAGGGCGGCCGTTCACGGTGTGTTCTATACCGATTCTACAGGTCATTCTATTTCTTTCGTGACGCGGCAGACAAAAGAAAAGGCAAGAGGTGATGACAATATCTCAGTTTCTTCTCTGCAGAACCAATCAGCGACCATCGAAAAATTATTACGCTATGCATCATCCGGCTATCGGAAAATCGAACCTGTCATCATCGGGGACAGTGTTTCAGGTCAGGGTTTGATGCTTATGTTTGTGACTTCGTCTCGGTTCCCGGAACAGAAAATAGCTGGGTTCGTGATCGATGCAAATTCGTTTGTCACCGAGGTTCTCCAGGCAAAAATTGCGCAGGCAGCCGGAGAGGAATTTCTGCTCGCAGTGTTTGAACGTCGGAACCAACACATCATTCTCTCAACATCTCCAGTAGAAATCACAGAACTTCGGGAAGTAAAAGACCTCTGGCTCTTTCCCGGGTACAGCATCGGCATCCGATTAAGAGGAACCAGCGTTGAAGATGTTGTAAGGGCGAGGTCGGAACGAAATCTTATCCTCATTGGAGTTCTCGATATTCTTCTCATCGGAGCTGTGTGGCTTGTCTATCGCACGCTGAAAAAAGAAATGGAGCTTGTGCGGTTAAAAGGAGATTTTGTGTCGAATGTTTCACACGAGCTGCGGACACCTCTCTCCCTTATCCGAATGTTCACAGAAACGCTCTCCATGAAACGTGTGCAAACAGAAGAAAAGAAACAGGAATATTATGAAACCATTCTCCAGGAAACGGAGCGGCTGACGCGCCTCATCAACAACATTTTGAATTTTTCCCGGATGGAAGCAGGAAAGAAGCAATATCATCTTGAACCGCTGGCGCTCAACGAGGTTGTAACCGGCGTTATGAAGACGTATACTTCTCATCTGGAGCATGAAGGGTTTACAACTTCGGTGCAGCTTGCTGAAAACTTGCCGGCCATTCACGCTGATCGTGAAGCCCTAACTGAGGCGCTTATCAATATTCTCGATAACGCAGTAAAATACTTCGCCGCTGACAAGTATGTACGGATCAAAACAGGCCAAACAGATACTACGATATATGTTGAGGTAGAAGACCACGGTATCGGTATCGATAAACATCACCATAAAAAAATCTTCGAAACCTTTTACCGTGTTTCAACAGGACTGACAAACAACATCAAAGGCAGCGGACTCGGTCTTTCTCTCGTCAACCACATTATGAATGCACACGGGGGAATGATTGAACTTGAAAGCGAACCCGGCAAGGGAAGCACATTCCGGCTTCTGTTTCCAATCGTGAACCGATCAGATTCGACGCACAAAGGATAATCACTATGGCACGTATACTTCTTGTAGAAGATGAACCCCAGATGCAGCGCGGTTTGCGCGACAACCTCGAATTCGAAGGGCACGATGTTACGGTTATGGGAGATGGCAACAGCGGATATCAAACATTGGTTCGCGAATCATTCGATCTCGTTATTCTGGATGTCATGCTTCCGCAGATGTCGGGATTCGATGTCGTACGGAAATCAAGAGAAAAAGGAATCCGCACACCCATCCTTATGCTGACGGCGAAAGGCGAAGAGATCGATAAAGTTCTCGGATTGGAGCTGGGCGCAGATGATTACGTCACCAAACCATTCAGCTTGCGCGAACTCATCGCACGGGTGAATGCCCTTCTGCGCCGTGCAGTACCGGCCGATACTGCCGATATGATGATGACACTCGGTGATGTTATGGTAAATTTTGCCAGTTACGTCGGTTCAAAGGATGGAAAAGAATTTTCCATGACACCGAAAGAGTTTGAAATCCTCAAATATCTTTGGCAGCACCGCAATGGGACCGTCAGCCGGGACGACCTTTTAACGAAGGTCTGGGGGTATGACGAATCGGTGAGCACGCGGACAGTGGATAATTTTGTTTTGAAGATACGGCAGAAAATTGAGGATGATCCCGCTCATCCCAAAATCATCTTCACTATTCACGGCACGGGATATAAGTTGATTGCTTAATTCCATGACAATCTTTTACAATTCCTGACCCTGTCATGACATCTTTGACTTATTGTGGGCGTATTATGTATCAGTCAATGAAACATAATTCCACAACTTTACAGGAGGATGTCATGAACAAGAAACAAATGGTACTAGCTGCACTGATGATAGGTGCAATAACTAATCTTTCACAAGCACAAACTTTTTACCCTGTGCTCAAAAATTCTTCTGCTGCAGAGAAAGAACGACTGGATAAAAATTATGCGCTCTCTTTGAACTCTCCGAACAACGGCACCGTCGAATCGGCTCTTGCCGTTGTGACGATGATAAAGCTGGATCTTCCTGCGGACGAATTTCCGATGATCAGGGATAAAATTGACTATCTTGCGGCTCACAGTACTACACCGATGATCCGATATAGAGCGTGTCTGGCTGGAGCAGTGTTTGCTCACCCTGCAATGTTCACAGAAGAAGCCGCACATCAGTATAGTGACTCGGAGGCATTTTTCAGCGCGCTGGCTGATAGAAAGACCAAACCGTTATTGAGTTCCAAGTAAATCACCAAGGATGTCATGAAAAAAAATACTTCTATGATACTCAATCCTCTGATATCACGATATCTCCCAATATCCATTCTCCTGTCGCTCGTCCTTGTTTCCTTCGCAGCGGCACAAGATTGGAAATCCGTCCTCGACCTCCGAGGAAAATGGAAGTTTGAACTCGGCGATGGTGTGAAACGCGCAAGCGTTACTTTTAATGATTCGAAATGGGATGAGATTTTCGTCCCCTCCGCGTGGGAGGATGAAGGGTATCCTGGTTACGATGGGTATGCTTGGTACCGTAAACATTTCCGGCTGCCCGCGGGAGCAGAAAAGAAAGCGCTTTACCTGCGCCTTGGTTGTGTGGATGACGTTTCCGAAATCTATCTCAACGGAGTGCTTATTGGAATCACCGGCAATTTCCCTCCGGATTTTATGACTGCATACAATGTCGAAGTTATTCTCCCTATTCCTCAGGATGTTCTCAGCGTTTCAGGGGACAATGTCATAGCGGTTCGCGTCTATGATGATCAACTTGCCGGCGGAATAGTGAGTGGCAAGATCGGCTTATATGAATCGAAGACCTATCTTACTCCGGAAATTTCATTCGTAGGCAATTGGCGGTTCAAGACGGGTGATTCGGAAAAATGGACAGATCCCTCCTTTGATGACCGCTCATGGAATCAGATTTTTGTTCCGGCATACTGGGAATCCCAGGGATATCCTGAGTATGATGGCGTGGCATGGTACAGACTGCACTTTAAATTGCCTGCAGAACTTTCGGAAAAAACGCTGGTCATTCTCCTAGGCAAAATCGACGATCTGGATGAAACATATGTCAATGGAAAAGAAATTGGCCGTACAGGAAGAATCCGCAGCAATCCTAGACGGAGTAATCTCGATGGAGAGTATAGAGAGTTTCGTGCCTATACCATTTCAGCCGGTCTGCTGAAGTCAGGTACAGATAATGTTATCGCTGTCCGTGTATATGACGGTGGAGGGCCTGGCGGCATTTACGAGGGGCCGATCGGTATCATGACACGTGAACAGTATAAAGAATGGAGAAAGAACCGGTCCTGGAAGGAGAGGGTGGAGGACGATCCGAAGAATATCTTTGATATGATATTCAAATAATTGACAATACATTTTGAGCGGTTCGAAAAGAAAGCGTGCCCATTCCCGGCGGAGAATTTTCTTAAGATTCTCCGCTTTTCTTATGGGTAAATTGGGATAAAATTAAAGAGTAATTGTCATTGCGAAGAACGAAGTAACGAAGCAATCTGCAAATGAAGAATTACCCAAGGAAAGTTTTGAGTGCGCGGATTGTTCCGCTTTACGGAATCTCCCGCTTTAAAGGATTCCGCTTCCATGACTATTAATCCTCAGTAGCGGGATTGCTGAGAAGCGGATGGAATTGAAAAATGAACTTTAAAAAAATAAAACGTCAAGGATATTGCTAAGATTCTCGGATTATAGTATTTTGCACAAAAATGAAGAAATGTCCATAAAGCAATATTTGTTTTGGGGGATAAAATATTCATTATAACAAAAAGGATGTTTCTATAAAATAAAACTTGACATGTTATTCAATTATTAATACACTACAAACGATTGCGGGAACGATTGCAGTCAATGAAATATACTTCAAAACATGCCACTATAATAGATATTGCCAAGAAACTGGGAATTTCACCTTCGACAGTATCACGTGCATTAAGTGATCATCC
>JBEKNC010000020.1:0-94470 GCA_049523215.1 Bacteroidota bacterium
ATCAACATGGTCAAGAAGACATTGAATCCCAATCTCGATATCGAAGGTGTTCTGTTGACGATGTTCGATTCACGGCTCCGGCTCTCCAACCAAATTGTGGAAGAAGTAAAACACTACTTTGGTGATAAAGTATTCACTACGATCGTTTCACGCAACATCCGATTGAGCGAGGCACCCAGTTTTGGCAAACCGATCATTTTGTACGATGCTATGTGCATCGGCACACGCAATCACATGGAATTGGCGAAAGAAGTATTAAAGAACAACAAGTTTTTCTCTATTGAACCGCTGTTACATAAAGAACCTGTCGGTAGGATATAGCTATGGTTGATCAAAAAAAATCGGTTCTTGGGCGTGGACTGAACGCTCTTATCCCGAAAAATTCAAGGATAGAAGTAAATGTTCGCGATGGTTCTGTCGGTCGGGATACCGGTGAGATGGGCATCATCGCCAGCATTGACATTACCAAGATACGACCAAATCCATTTCAGCCGCGCATTGATTTCGATCAAGAATCTCTTGCAGAGCTTACGCGATCCATTCAAGAAAAAGGTATTATCCAACCGATCACTGTACGCCGATTCGATGGCGCATATCAGCTCATTTCCGGTGAACGGCGGCTGCGTGCGGTACAAGCAGCGCGTTTGCGGCAAATTCCTGCATATATCATTGCCGTTGCAACCGATGAAGAAATGCTGGAACTCGCACTGATCGAAAACATCCAACGCGAGTATTTGAACCCGATGGAAATTGCCAACGCGTACCAGCGCCTCATCGACGAATGCCACATCAATCAGGAAGACATCGCAAAACGTGTCGGTAAGGACCGCAGCACAGTCACAAATTTTATTCGTTTGTTGAAGCTGCCGGGAAAAATTCAAGAAGGTTTGCGTAAAGAAAATATTTCCATGGGACACGCACGCGCCCTCATCTCGCTTCCGAATGAACGGATGCAAATACGGCTGTTTGAAAAAATAGTCGACAACGGATTGTCGGTACGCAAAGTAGAAGACATTGTCCGTGCGGCACAACAGCCAAAAAAGAAATCCGGAACACATAAAGAGAGCACCGGCACGCAGGCAGGCATCCAAAATTTAGAAGCGCAACTGCGCCAGGCACTCGGAACAAAAGTCAAAGTCCGGACAAAAGGACAAGGACGCGGCGAGATTATTGTTGAGTATTATTCTCTCGATGACTTCGACCGCCTGATGGATTTGTTCACAGGAAAATAGCATGACAAACATACAAAAAATTATCACAGATAAAGCTCCTGCCCCAATCGGGCCTTACAGTCAGGCAATTCTCGCCGATGGTAAGTTTCTTTATTTGGCAGGACAAATTCCCATCGACCCCATAAGCGGCAAAATGGTAGAAGGCGATGTGAAATTACAAACACGACAAGTATTGAAAAATATCGAAGCTGTCCTCCTCGCTGCAGGTGCTTCGTTTCAATCTGTTGTCAAAACAACTGTTTTCCTTAAAGATATGAACGACTTCGCAGCAATGAATGAAGTGTATTCAGAATTTCTCAGCACGTCTGCACCGGCGCGCAGTACCATAGAAGTTGTCCGGTTACCGAGGGATGCACGAGTAGAAATTGAAGCCGTTGCCGTCGTTGATAAATAACAACCTTTTGCGCAGACCTGTTGATGAGAAACCGATCATTTACACCATGGAGTATTGCAGGTCTTGCTCTTGTCTTCGCATTGTCAATAAACGATTCAGCCGCACAAGCAAAAGTCACTTCCGCGCTCATCAAACCTGATACAACAGAAACACTTTCCCCTTCTCACGACACGCTGCAATATGAATTCAGCAACATGATATTATCCGATGAGAAACACGCAAAATCGGGTAATCTCGCAATGTTACTTTCTGCAATTCTGCCCGGGTCAGGACAAGTGTACGCCCATCGGTATTATACTATTCCATTAATTTGGGGATTTGGATATTATTTTGCATCAAGCGCCATCAAAGCAAACAATCAGTACATGGATTGGCGAGGAAAATACTCAGAGACTGTTCGATTGGATACGATAGGCGATGCATACACATTGAGTGTTCGTGAATATTACCACAATCAACGCGACCAATTCATTTTCTACCTTGCTCTCACATACTTTCTAAATATTATAGATGCATACGTCGGTGCAACGCTGTACGACTTTAATGTATCGGACGAACTTGGCGGCAACGCTAAAATCCGATTTCGGATCCCCCTTCGCTAATGTAAAATATTCTGTAAAGCATTTTTTAGATTGGGAAATTGAAATTTGAAGCCGGCTTCAAGGAGTTTCTTTGGAAAAATCTTGTGGACATTTTCTGGTCTCCGTGAAAGCACTGTTACTTCATGTCGAGCTCGAAGAAGTTCGACAATCAATCTCCTTCCAATGAAACCGCTTCCACCAGCTATGATGACTCGCATGGTTTCATCCTTTGTATTGTTCAGCAAACACTCTGCAAAGCTACGGAATATTGGTAAAGGTTTCAAAGCGTTGAAGGAAAATGCGACGACTTACGAGACTTACAAATGCATTCAGCAAGTAACTTGAGAACTATAAAGCGGCTATTTCATCGCACTTCTTCCATTACAACTTTATGCGGATTCATCAAACGCTTAGAATTACGCCAGTTATGCAAGCGAATATTGCAAACCACATTTGGACATGGGAAGAATTCTTTGGTATCGTAAAAACAAACAAAAAAGCCACATAATTAATAATTGTTAAAAATAATTAAATTTTTTCTTGCATTTGAACCTTTTGTAATATAATTTCGTTTATAATGATTGAGGACTTGGAGGGTTACGTTCGCGTGACCCGCTGAACTTTTGTTCACTAAGTTCTCTTTTTATTTTTAAGGAGGTAATGCGCCATTTTTCTTTTCTATGTTGACGAATCAGGCAATGCGGGAGATGCAACTGAGACTTATTTCGTTCTTGCCGGTGTCGCAATATACGAAAATCAGGCTTACTATTTGAGCCAATCATTTGATAAAATTCAAGAGGAATGGTTCCCATCTGCATCAACTTCCATAGAATTCCATTCTTCAAGGATTCTTAATGGTAATGGAGAACCTTGGCATTCCGTAAAAAAGGGAGATCGAATAAAAATAATGCTTGATCTATACGATGCCGTTATTCAAATTACTCCCAAAGCGTTATCTTTGTTTGGAATTGCTATACAAAAGTCAGACTTTTTTTCCCAAGACCCTATTGAGAAATCGTTCCATGAACTTTGTGGTCATTTTGATGCGTTTATTGACAGAATTAACTTAGACGCTACTGGTGAAAGTTCAAAACAGAAAAATCGTGGATTAATGATATTAGATTCTTCAAAATATGTAGGGCAATTAGATAAACTCTTGCTTGCATATCGCAATCAAGGAGGAACGAAATTCGGAAGAGTGAAAAACTTTGCAGATGCACCAACTTTTGCTGATTCCAAAACTACAAGATTGTTACAAGCAGCGGATATTATAAGTTATGCTATTTATAGAAGATATGAAAAATCAGACACCTTATTTCTTGATAAAATTTTACCGCGTTTTTGTCAAAAAGACGGAAAGATTCATGGGCTTATGCATCTTACTGCAAATTACCGTCAATGTTTATGTCCAGCTTGTCAAAGTCGAAAAGAAAATTAATTTCCTTTTATATCTTTTCTCCCCTATTCCTCATTTCAAAATGCACTACTACCCTCTTTCCTCTCACCTTGCTCTTCTGCTCATTTTCTGCTATCTTTTTATCAGTTAAAGGAGTAAAGAGCGGCTCACAGTGGTTTTCCCTCTTTACTCTTTGTTATTTTAAGAAAAACATTATCCTCGTCCGATTGAATCGGAAAAAATCGGGGTTCGTGTTAGAAAATAGACTCAAGTTTCCATGGAACATATCCGCAATTTTTGCATCATCGCTCACATCGACCACGGTAAATCGACACTCGCCGACCGCTTGCTGGAATATACCGGCACCGTTGCCGCGCGCGACATGTCGAAACAAATGCTCGACGACATGGACCTTGAACAGGAACGCGGCATCACCATTAAGCTGCACGCAATCCAGATCAAGTACCAAGCCCGCAATAAAAAGAACTATACATTAAATCTCATCGACACGCCGGGGCATGTGGACTTCACGTACGAAGTCTCGCGATCGCTTGCCGCTTGCGAAGGTGCGATTCTCGTGGTAGATGCAACGCAGGGCGTAGAAGCACAGACCATCTCTAATCTGTATCTCGCTATCGACGCCGGACTTGAAATTATCCCGTTCATCAATAAGATCGATCTGCCAAGCGCTAAGACGATGATCGACATAGTGAAGAAGCAGGTAATCGATCTCATCGGGTGCGCGGAAGAAGAAATTCTCTTGGGCAGTGCAAAATCCGGCATAGGAGTGGAGGAAGTGCTCGAAGCTATCGTCTCGCGCATTTCCGCACCGAAAGGTGATCCGAACGCGCCGCTGAAAGCATTGATCTTCGATTCTGTGTTCGATGAGTACCGCGGAGCAATTGCCTATATTCGTGTGATGGAAGGAACCGTACGGGAAAAAGATAGGATTCGGTTTTTCTCAAAAGGACAAGAATTCCAAGCAGAAGATATAGGCATTCTCGAGATGCAGAGAAAACGAATCGGTTCACTTTCTGCAGGGGACGTCGGCTACATCATTGCGAATGTCAAAGATGTGCACGACACGAAAGTCGGCGATACGATTACACTCGTAGATAATCCTGCTGCGGAACCGCTTCCAGGTTACAAAGAAGCCAAGCCGATGGTCTTCAGCGGTATGTTTCCATCCAACAGCGACGACTTTGGCGAGCTGCGCGATGCTCTTGATAAACTGAAATTGAACGATGCCTCACTTATTTTTGAACCTGAATCCTCCGTTGCACTTGGATTCGGATTCCGCGCCGGATTTCTCGGACTTCTCCATATGGAAATCGTCCGTGAACGATTGGAACGCGAATACAATCAGCACCTCATTAATACAGTACCGAACGTCGAGTACCGCGTTACAAAGACAGACAAAGATGTTCTCTTCGTCGATAATCCCGCGCTGATGCCGGATGCCGGCAAGATCGAGAAAGTGGAAGAGCCGTTCGTGAAGGCACAAATCATCACACCCATAGAATACATCGGCAACATTATGAAGCTTTGTATGGATCGCCGCGGTATTCATCGTAATACTACCTATCTTAGCCCGGAGCGTGCCGATATCCATTTTGAACTGCCGTTATCTGAAATTATTTTTGATTTCTACGACAAACTCAAATCCCTCTCGCGCGGCTATGCTTCGCTTGATTACGATTTCCTGGAATATCGCGAATCCGACCTCGTAAAATTGGACATTTTACTGAATGGCGAACCTGTTGACGCCCTTTCCACCATTATTCACCGTGCTAAATCGTATGAATGGGGACGCAAACTGTGCACGAAACTTCGGAGCCTCATTCCTCGTCAAATGTTTGAGGTGGCAATACAAGCCGCGATCGGCAGTAAAGTGATTGCGCGTGAATCACTCAGCGCCATTCGCAAAAATGTGATAGCAAAGTGCTACGGCGGCGACATCTCACGCAAACGGAAACTGTTGGAAAAACAGAAAGAAGGCAAGAAGCGGATGAAACGAGTCGGCAGTGTAGAAGTGCCGCAGGAAGCATTCCTTGCCGTTCTATCATTGGAAGAGTGAGAATGCGATGTGTGATTTTGCGATTGAGTGATTAAGTGATTTGTTGATTGGGTGATTGAAATAATAACTAAAATGGAAATAATTATGAGCAATGAAAAGAAACAAAAAAAAGAAGAACAACCGACTCTGCAGACGTTGAAAGAGAAGACAATAGCATTCCTCAAAGAAACCGGAATCGTCATAGGTCTTTTTCTTCTTATCAATAATTTTGTCGTTGCATCCTTCCTCGTTCCGACCGGATCGATGGAGAACGAAGTGATGACCGGTGAACTGCTCTTCGTCAACAAATTTATTTACGGTGGAACATCGCCGCGGAACATTCCTTTCACCAACGTACGCTTACCATGGTTTCGCATTCCGGCATTCAGAGATGTGAAACGCGGTGACGTCATTGTATTCGTCTTCCCGGGCATGCGCGACGAAGTCCAACCGCAGGATTTTACCTTCTACCTCAAACGGTGTGTTGGAACACCCGGCGACACAATTCAAATTCGTGACCGTGTTTTATCGGTGAACGGACAGATGCTGCCGTTACCCCGCAATGTCAGATTCGATCGCGGTTGGTCGGTGCCTTCAAACGAACAGGACGATGGTATCTTCCCTGTCGGCTCCGGCTGGAATCAAGACAACTTCGGTCCGCTTGTCGTCCCGAAACAAGGTATGGTGATTCCATTGACCCCACAAAATTCTTCCGCATGGCAAATCTTCATCAAGCGGGAAGGACACACAGTGGAAGCTGTCGCCGGAACAGTCTTGATTGATGGAAAACCTGCAACATCATACACCGTGCAGCGCGATTATCTCTTCGGCATGGGCGACCACCGAGACAATAGTCTGGACGGCCGTTACTGGGGTTTTATTCCGAAAGAAAACCTTGTCGGCACGCCGATGATCGTCTATTGGTCGTGGAACTCCGACCTCCCACTCTATGATATTTTTGGGAGACTTGCATCAGTGCGCTGGGGTCGCATCGGTTCGCTCATTAAATAATGCGAGAGCAATCTGCTCATAGTACACCTCAAGATCACTCTGTGCACGCTCAACAAAAGAAGAAGAGTCTTGCATTGACACTGATGGAATACGGCAAGACCATCCTGATCACAGTGCTTGCAGCTTTCCTTTTAAAAGTCTTTGTTCTTGATGCATATCGAATTCCCTCGACTTCAATGGAAAACACGCTCCAAATAGGTGATTTTCTTTTGGTCAACAAAATTGCATATGGCTTGCGTACACCGCGTCATCTGCCGCTTGTTACGCGGACATTACCTTCGTTCACACTTTCTTTTTTTCAAAACATCCATCGCGGAGATGTGATAGTGTTCGAATTTCCCGGCGGCATGAATGAAGTTACAAGTCCGGAATATGCTCATTATATCAAGCGATGTATCGGATTGCCAGGTGATACGGTGGAAATTCATTCCGGTCTTGTCTCTGTAAACAAAATCCTCATTCCCTTTCCTCTTCATGGTATTCAAACCGACCATCCGAACGGAAATTCATGGCGGCAAAATCCAGAGATGTTTCCACAGGGTTCAACATTCAGCAATGTCAACTATGGACCGATCATTGTCCCAAAACAGGGTGATATTCTAAAACTTGAACCGGCAACCATCGCCCCATGGCGCATGCTCATCGAGCGTGAAGGACACACTGTTCGGACTGCTAACAATATGATTTTGATTGACGGAGCGGCGGCATCGACGTACCGTGTTCGCCAAAATTACTATTTCGTTCTTGGTGACAATCGTGACAACAGCATGGACAGCCGCTATTGGGGTTTTGTACCGGATGATCATTTAATCGGTGAAGCATTGTTCGTGTACTGGTCGTGGGACACGGAAGTTTCTGTCTCAAATATCTCAGAAAAGTTATCGGCTATCCGATGGAAGAGGATTGGAACACTGATTCGTTAATTGCCAATTTCCAATTTTCAACTTGGAAATTGAAAATCGCAAATCCCAAATGGCTTCCCTTTACTTCCATATTCCCTTCTGCGAACACAAGTGCATCTACTGCGATTTTTACTCGGTTGTGCCTGTGGAATCAGAATTAGGGCATCGCTCGCTGGAAGAGCGGTTTCTTTCCACGCTTAAAACGGAGATTGAGCTTCGGGCGGAGGATCAACGTTTCCAAGAACCATACGAGACAATTTTCTTTGGGGGCGGAACACCCTCTCTTCTTCATCCGTCTGAAATAGAAAAGATACTCAACCTCCTCGCATCCCGGTTTGCGATTCAGACGAATGCCGAGATTACGCTGGAGACAAACCCAGGGACAGTGAACAGGGATAAGCTTCATGCATTCCGATCTGCCGGCATTAACCGCATCAGTATGGGTATTCAATCATTCCACGATGAAGACTTGAAGTTTCTGACCCGTATTCATACTGCATCCGAGGCGAAGCGGTGCGTACGGGATTGCACCGCCGCCGGATTTGAAAATGTCAGCTTCGATCTCATCTTTTCGCTTCCTCACCAGACTTTGGCAAAGTGGAAATCGAATCTGGAACAAGCGGTGGAACTTCAACCCGAACATATCTCGTGCTACAGTCTTATCATCGAACCGGAGACGCCACTCTTTCGCATGGTTCAATTAAACCAAGTGACACCGATTGATTCTGAACGCGATGCCGATTTGTACGAATTCACCATCGATTTTCTCACATCTCATGGCTACGAACAATACGAAGTATCGAACTTCGCCAGACCCGCCGCGGCGAGCAAGCCGAATTTCAAATGCCGCCACAATCTCAATTACTGGAATCACTCTCATTATCTTGGCTTTGGTCCATCGGCACATTCATTTTGGAAGAACGAACGCTGGTGGAACATATCCGATCTCACTCTATACATCAAACAATTGGACGAGCGCACTCTCCCGCTCGCAGGCGGAGAGCATCTTACCGAAACTCAATTCATGGAAGAAGTGATCTTTCTCGGCTTGCGAAGCGAAGGAATCGACCTGGAACAATTTCGCCGGCGCTTTTCACGCGATCTTTCAACAGAGAATGCATCCATCATCTCTGAATTGATTCAACAAGGAAGTGCGCGGATGGAGAGCGGGCGAATCCGGCTCACTGCAAAGGGATATGTGCTCTGCGATGAAATTTGTCAGACGTTTAAGTAGATTCCCGAAATCTCTCCGTGTAGAATAGAAATAGATTTCGGGAATCTCGTTCCTTAAACTTCTTGAAGTTCAAGCCTTTTCCTTATACATTGATTGTGAATTTTAGTACAGTAAAATCCTTAGAGAATAAATGGAATACAAGAAACTCAATCGACTTATCGCACTAGTAGTTTTCCTTGTACCTCTGGCGGTATACATCAAAACCCTCTCGCCCACCGTCGTATTCTGGGATGTAGGCGAGTTCTGCGCGGCGGCATTTTCATTGCAAGTGCCGCATCCGCCCGGCGCGCCGCTCTTTTTGCTCTTCGCGCGCATTTCATCGATGATTCCTCTGATCCCTGATATTGCTGTCCGAATGCACATCCTGTCGGCGCTTGGCGCCGCTCTGACATGCGGATTGCTCTATCTTATTATTGTCGATTTGATGGTGATATGGAGAGGAATTCCGAGCGCATTCTTTGAGCGCATTACAGTATATGGTTCAGCGATCATCGGAGCGCTTTCGCTGGCATTCACCAGCACCTTCTGGTTTAATGCGGTTGAAGCGGAAGTGTACGGACTCAGCATGACATTTGTGGGGCTGATCATTCTCCTCGGACTTCGTTGGTACGAACGCGCAGACAAAGACAGCGGCGATCGATACATTCTTCTAATGGCGTACATCGTCGGTCTTTCGGTTGGCGTACATTTGCTTGCCGTGCTTGCCTTGTTCCCTGTGATGTTTTTGTGGTATTTCCGGTACAACAAGTTCGAGTGGAAATCCTTCGTCAAGTTTGGCATCGGCGCATTGATCACTTTTTTTATTATCTATCCAGGCGTCGTTACAGTTCTTCCATCTCTCCTCGACGGCGAAGTGAGCGGAACAAAAAGCGAGATCATCACTTTCATCCCGATCGCTCTTCTTCTTGGCGCCGTCTCCGGCGTGTACTATTCCATCCGGAAAAAGAAACGGCTGTTGAATGTTGCACTCCTTTCCTTTTTGTTCATCGTCCTCGGTTATTCAACATACACGATGGTCTACATTCGAGCGAATGCTCATCCGCCGATGAATGAGAACGATCCAAGCACGTTAGGAAGACTCGTTTCATATCTCAACCGCGAACAGTACGGCAGTGCTCCGATTATAAATCGACGCTGGGACACCGATCCTGAAAAGAAACGCTTCCATCAAAATTACACCAGCGATCTGGACTATCTGTGGCGATACCAAATCCAACATATGTACCTTCGATATCTCGGCTGGAACTACATCGGCTCTGATGGCGATTTCAAAGATGCCGGCGTGAATTGGAAACAATATTATTTGATTCCCTTTTTGTTGGGTTTGCTGGGTGCATACTACCAATGTCGTAAACAGCCGAATATCGGTTTCACCATGATCGTTACATTTATCATCATGGGGGTCGTTCTTGCACTCTACCAGAATCAGCAGGAGCCGCAGCCGCGCGAACGCGATTATTTTTACGTCGGCTCGTTTTTTATTTTTTCACTCTGGATTGCTTACGGCGTCCTCGCGCTGATTGATTTCGTTAAACAGAAAATCACAGCGCAGCAAACGGCTCAGATGACCGGATACGGTGTACTTACGCTTGCACTCATGTTTGTGCCTCTGAAAATGTTCGTTTCCAATTATCATCAGGCAAACCGCGCCGGAAATTATGTCGCATGGGATTATTCCTACAACATGCTCCAGAGTTGTGAAAAGGATGCAATCCTGATCACCAATGGCGACAACGACACATTTCCGCTTTGGTACTTGCAGGATGTCGAAGGCATTCGGCGTGATATTCGCATTGTGAATTTAAGTTTAGTGAATACACCTTGGTATATTAAACAGTTGAAACATGAAACACCATACAGTGCAAAAACAGTGCCTATCTCGACTTCGGATATAGAGATTGAAAGCATCCAACCGATGCGGTTTGAGCCGCGGTGGATGCAATTACCCGTCGGTCCCGATGTCATTCAGAAATATACCATAGAGGGAAACTACGGTACATCACTGCTTGATACTTCTATTGCCAGGAGCGGTGTGATCCGATTTCTCATGCCTAACACACTGCAGGTCGGAGATATCAAAGCGATCCGTGCACAGGATATTATGGTGTACGACATCATCATGACGAACAATTGGCGGAGGCCCATCTATTATGCAATGACCGTGTCGGATGACGGGAAGATCGGTCTGCGCGACTATATGCAATTGACAGGATTGACATTTAAGTTGGTTCCGTTCAAATCGCAAAACTATTGGGCAAACTTGAATGAACCGGTGCTGCGCCAGAATATTTTCACCGATATCAAACAGTTTCCCAAAGAACCGCAGTACGGATTCCGATGGCGCGGATTTCAGGACAGCACAACATATTACGACGAAGACACACGCCGCTTACTCACTTCAAATTATAGAAACCTGTTTATTGCCTACGCGTTGTATTGCGCTAATGTCAAAAACAAACCGCAAGAAGTAACGGCAATCCTCGACCGGATGGAACAAGTCCTGCCCCAACGTTCCATTCCGATGGATTATCGCATCAAGCATGACTTAGCTTCATTCTATAATATGGGAGGCAATAAAGACCGCTATCATCAATTACTGAACGAAATCATCCAAGAACTCAAACAGGTGATCAGTAACCCTGTCACCGAACAGCTATCGCAGTACAATCCGTACATCATTCTTTTCTACTCCTACGATGGATTAGAAATGTACAAGGAAGCTGAGGATGTGCTGACACTCATCAAGTCCGCCTATCCGAAGGAGCGGGGGATCGACCAAATCCTCGGACAACTTCGCGCTCAGATTCAGATGAAACAAGCAGGCGCATTGGCTGCACAGCAGCCACCGTCAAAGCAAAAAAAATAAGGGATTGAGAACGGCGCTTCGCCTGGCACTCCATGGAAAGATTGAAGCCGCTTCAGGAGAACGATGAAACAAAAAACTGCATTCATCATTGGTATTACCGGACAAGATGGCTCGTACCTCGCAGAGTTCCTGCTTGTCAAGAACTATCAAGTAGTGGGATTGATGCGCAAGACCTCTGCCGTGCCGAGCTCTCACGTGGCACATCTTGCGAACAAAATCCATATTGCGTACGGCGATCTGCTCGACACGTTTTCCATCGCAGAGAACATTCGTTCGTATCAACCGGATGAGATATACAATCTCGCGGCTCAGTCGTACCCCGGCGAATCGTGGCGGCTTGCCATCGAGACAGCGGAGATCACGGGCATTGGCGCTCATCGTGTCTATGAGGCAGTGCGATATGTAAAACCGGATTGCCGGATCTATCAGGCTTCCTCATCGGAAATGTTTGGTACACCGACTATAGTACCGCAAAATGAGCAAACACCGTTTGCACCGGTCAACCCTTACGGCGCCGCCAAACTCTATGCACATACCATGGCGCAAATCTACAGGACGAGTTACAAGCTCTTTATCGCATGCGGAATTTTGTTCAACCACGAAAGTCCCCGGCGCGGGATACACTTCCTGACACAAAAAGTAGCGTACGGCGCTGCATGCATGAAACTCGGCATTCTTAATTCTCCGGACTTGAATGAGCAAGGTGAACCGATCGTCAAAGACGGGAAAATTGCGCTTGGCAATTTAGATGCAAAGCGCGACTGGGGATTTGCAGGCGATTATGTGGAAGCCATGTGGATGATGCTGCAGCACGATACACCGGACACATATGTCATCGGCACGGGAGAAGTTCGTACCGTGCGGCAATTGTGCGAAACGGCATTCAGCAGTGTCGGCATGGACTGGCAAAAATACGTTGTTGTCGACCCGCGATTCATCCGCCTCACAGAAACCGGAACAACCGTCGCAGATGCAGCGAAAGCGAAAACCGAGTTGGGCTGGTCACCACGCACATCGTTCACGGATCTGGTGAAGATGATGGTCGATCATCAGATACAACGACTTAAGAACCACTCAAACTAACCTGCGAATGAAAATACTTCTTCTCAATTGGCAGGATATTCAAAATCCGTACGGCGGCGGTGCAGAAGTGCACATGCACGAAATCTTCAAGCGTATCGTTGCACGCGGACACAGTGTTACACTCTTTTGCTCTTCCTTCCCCGGCGCACCCACCGAAGAAGTGATTGATGGTATACGGATTATTCGTCAAGGAAGCCGGAATTTGTTCAACTATTTTGTTCCCCTTCGGTATTATTCGCAATTCCGCCACGAACACTATGATATCGTAGTGGACGACATCAATAAGATTCCATTCTTTACACCTCTCTTTGTCAAAGAACCGCTTGTCGGAATTGTCCATCACCTTTTTGGCAAAAGCATTTTTGTCGAAGTATCATTATCGGCGGGATTGTACGTAAATATCGCCGAACGTATTTCTTTCCCTATCTATCGTGATATTCCCATGGCGGTGGTCTCAGAGAGCACCAAGCAGGAAATGATCGCCCAAAGGTTTCCAGAATCCAATCTCCATATCGTGTCCAACGCAATCGACCACACGCTCTATCATCCTCTTGGTAGGCAACAAAGCAGCTGTCCACTCATCGGGTATCTCGGCAGGCTAAAGAAATATAAGAGCGTTGATCATCTTTTGAAAGCGTTTCAAATTGTGTTGCATGAAATTCCAAATGCCAGGCTCATTGTTGTAGGAGATGGAGATGTGCGTCAACAGCTTCAGGAGCTTGCTGGAGATCTCAACATTGCCGCCTCATCAGAATTCACCGGTTATGTGTCCTCAGAAGAAAAGGTGCGGTGGTTGAATCAAATGGATATTGTAGTGAATCCTTCGGCAAAGGAAGGCTGGGGATTGACTGTTATCGAAGCCAATGCATGCGGTACTCCTGTAGTTGCGAGCGATGTTCCGGGACTGCGCGATGCCGTAATCGACGGTGAAACCGGATTGCTCTACGAATACGGGAACATCGAACAGCTTGCCGAAAAGATTCTTCTTCTCCTTCGGGACGAACATCTTCGTAAGCGATTAGCGGCCGGCGCGTTATCATACGCGCAATCTTTTACATGGGATGCTTCTGCAAATATCATGCTCGACGTGATTGAGAAGGTTTTGCACAGCAAATCATGACTCCCCTTGTGTCTTTCAAAAATACTCATTACTATTTTCATAAGTGGTTCTCATCCTTACTGCTTTATTGGGGATTTGCTCCATTGCTCTTTTCGGTCCCGTTAAAAACGACGGGATGCCAACAACTGGCAGGACCGCCAAAGTTTTTTACGCTATTTACTCCGTGGGATAGATGAATATTTGTCTTTGATCTATTATGAAAAAATATCTCGCGGAGTGAACTCCAATGAAATCATCACTGATAACAATGGGTGGAAGGTTTATTAAAACAATTTATAACATCAAACGTCTTCATTCTTCGTTGGGCTATTGTTCACTGGATAAGTTTGAAGATCTATTTTATTCACTCAAAGCAGTTTAACTGACTGTCCGGTTTTGCGGGGTCAATCCATATTATCCTCATCCGGTTGGGCCTCCATACATTCCATCAAGCCATATAGAAACTCTTCCACCGAAATCCGGGACAGAATCATAAGCGCGATAATTCATCGTGACGATCGTCGACACCCCCACATTACACATATTCTGCTTCCGACAGGAACAAAATCCTCTTCAAAAAGGTTTAATAATATATGAAGACTCTTGCTGTGGTCATTACGATCCTTTTTCTTCTTCATCTCCCCAACAGTATTACATTCTCACAGACGAAACAAACAATCAGCGGGATTGTCAAGAACGGTGAAACCGGCGAGGCTCTCATCGGCGCCGCAGTTGTCGTAAAAGAACTGTCGGGTGTGGGAGTTGTTTCCAATACGTACGGTTTTTATTCTCTTACACTTCCCCGGGAAACATACACAATACTGGTGCAGTATCTCGGATTCAAGACAAAAATATTTCCGCTTCTGCTTGACAAGGATCAGATTGTGAACTTTGAACTCACGCCGGAACCAATCAAAGTTGGTGAAGTTGTTGTGTCGGGTGAGAGGACGAATGCAAATGTTACCTCAACGGAGGTGAGTGCAGAAAAACTTGAAATAGAAGAAATAAAATCTATCCCAGTATTATTAGGAGAGAAAGATATTCTCAAAACGATTCAACTGCTTCCCGGAGTACAATCGGCAGGTGAAGGGGGAACAGGATTCTATGCACGCGGCGGCGGCATTGACCAAAATCTCATTGTCTTGGATGAGGCACCGGTTTATAATTCATCTCATTTGCTTGGATTTCTATCTGTATTTAATTCGGATGCGATTAAAGATGTGAAAGTCATCACCGGCGGTATTCCTGCTGAATACGGCGGCCGACTTTCTTCTGTGCTGGATATTCGGACCAACGATGGAAACGACAAAGAATTCGGCGGTACCGGCGGCATCGGTCTTCTATCGTCCCGGCTCACATTGGAAGGTCCTATTGTAAGGGATGAAGGCTCTTTTATCGTGTCCGGAAGAAGGACCTATGCCGATCTCTTCTTGAAACTTTCGAAGGACACGCTGATCAACCGTGCAAGTCTGTACTTCTACGATCTTAATGCGAAAGCAAATTACTCTCTTGGCCAGAAAGACCGAATGTTCATCTCAGGATACTTTGGAAGAGATAATTTTAATTATCCCGGCACATTCGGTTTTAACTGGGGAAACACCACGGGGACTCTTCGGTGGAATCATATTTTTGGAGATCACCTCTTCTCTAATACTTCATTCATTATCAGCGACTATGAATACAGCAACGTGGTAGGTTCGGGCACGAGCGAGTTCCAGATTACATCCGGCATTCAGGATCTGAATTTCAAAATGGATTTTCAATATTTCACAAATTCTCAAAGCACAATAAAATTTGGCGTCAACTCTGTCTATCATACATTTTTGCCTGGAACGGTCACGGCAGGATCAACCAGCTTTACCAATAGTTTGACGATCGAAAACAGATATGCTTTAGAAAGTGCAGCCTACTTTTCCCATGAACTCGACATTGTAAACGGATTCAAACTTAATTACGGATTGAGATATTCGCTCTTCAGCTTATTGGGTCCTGGTCATATCTTTTCCTATGATGAAAGCGGGGCAGTTGTCGACACGGCGACATATCGATCAGGTGACTTCATTAAAACATACACGAATCTTGAGCCGCGCATCTCCGCCAATGTTCTCTTGAACGAAACAAGTTCCATCAAAGCTTCCTACACACGAACGACACAGTATCTTCATCTTTTGTCGAACTCCACAACGTCGAATCCGAGCGATCTGTGGGTTCCAAGCAGCAACAATGTCAAACCACAATTCGCCGATCAGTACGATATAGGATATTTTAGAAATTTTAATGATAACCAGTTTGAAGCCTCACTTGAACTCTATTATAAAAACATGCAGAACTTGATCGACTATAAAAATGGCGCCGATTTTTCACTGAACCAAAATGTTGAAGCGCTTCTTCTTTATGGAAGAGGATGGAGCTATGGAGCAGAATTGCTTGTGAGAAAGAAATTCGGTCAGGTTTCCGGCTGGGTGGGATATACATTATCCAAGACAGAAGAACAGTTTGATCAGATCAATAATGGACAGGCATTTCCGACACGACAGGATCGGACACATGATGTTTCGGTAGTGGTGATCTATGATTATAATAGTGTGTGGAATTTCTCAGCTGCATGGGTGTACAATACCGGTAATGCGGTAACGTTTCCGAGCGGTGGATATCCCCTACAGGCAGAGGGTCGATGGATTCCATTGTATACCGAGAGAAATGGATACCGAATGCCCGCATATCATCGTCTGGATTTATCAGCCACATGGAAACTTGGGCCGAGATCAAATTTGAACTTCTCACTCTATAATGCCTACGATAGAATGAATGCCTATTCCATCACTTTTAGACAGGATCCCAATAATCTCAGCAAAGCGCAGGCAGTGCAAACGACCTTTTTCCCGATCATACCATCAGTGACGTACAATTTCAATTTTTAACGGTTGAGGAATTTTATGAAAACGAAAAGAAACTTATTACTTCGTACAATATTTGTACTGACATTCTTTTCCATTATCTGGTTTTTATCCGGGTGTCAGCAGGTTGTTTCCATTGATCTGAACACAGCGAATCCGCGCGCTGTAGTCGAAGGCAACATCAAAGATCAACCCGGCCCATATTCGGTTTTTTTAAGTATGACGGGGAGTTACTTTGATACGACGTTGTCCACACCTCCTATCTCGCATGCACAAGTGGTAATAACAGACGATCTCGGGAATCGCGACACATTGAAAGAAGTAATCAGCGGTACCTATCAATCGTCCACATTGATTGGTGTCTCCGGAAGAACGTATACACTTTCCGTGAAGGCTGATGGAAAGGAATACATGGCGACATCTTCCATGCCCGCAAAAGTTTTTATCGATTCTCTCTATGCACTCCCAAGACACGGGTTGGACGGAGAATCCGGGTATGATATTTACGTGATGTTCAAAGATCCACCGGAGCTGGGCAATTATTACCGGATAAATGCTCGTTCCAGCGCAGTGATTCCTGCCGATTCAATTGATGGGAGACGGTATCGTCTCTTCACTGATAAATTAACCAATGGCAATGAGATGACAGAAAGAATCCGTGCCGGAAGGAACGTAAGTGTTGGTGATACAATTACCATAGAATTACGGTCGATTGATAAGTCGACTTATGATTATTTCCACACACTCAGTGATATTCTCTCCTCCGACCGGAGTCCCACCTCGCTTTCACCGGCAAACCCTAATTCTAACATTAGCGGCGACGCGCTAGGATACTTTGCGGCTTATACAATCGACTCAAAACAGATTGTCCTGAAGTAGGAGATTTTTTATTTGTGGATTTTATATTCTGATTGATGTGACCAGTGAATCAGAATTGAACTCAAGTTGATTCCTTCTTGTTATCTATCTAAAGAGACAGGGTTGAACAGTTTTAGACCTCGTTTGTATTCAATAATATACAGACCTAAACACCCGGGATAACAATTAAGAACTAGAAAGTAAGCCAAATTATTGGCACCTTTTTGGTATATCATACGTTGTATACATAGAAAGATAGAAAGGTTTGATGGGACAATAATAGGTCGAAATCTTAACCACGATTCTCTTCTATCTAAACCAAAAAGGAGAAATACGATGAAATACATAGTGATTGCATTAATAACATGCTGGACGACGTTGCTTTATGCAGAAGATTGGCCCCGCGAGGTACTGAGCTCCGAAGGTACAATCACGATGTACCAACCTCAGATCGAATCGTACTCAGGAAATTCTCTGAAAGCCCGTGCTGCAGTTTCCATCATCCCGATCGGGAAGGATGAGCCGGTGTTCGGAGCAATATGGGTGGATTGCAGAGTCATGACTGACCGTCCGACACGGACGGTGAAGCTCGAACAGATGGAAGTGCGAAGGACTAGATTCCCATCGGGGACAGATGCAGACACAGCAAAGATCGCCGCAGCATTGGAAGAGATGATACCACGTTTTGATCTCACTTTTTCTCTCGATCTGCTGCTGGTAAGTGTTGAGACGGCACAGAAAGAGAGGGAAACCGCTCATGAACTTGAATTGATTCCACCCAAGATCATTGTGATGGATCATCCCGCTGTGCTCGTCCAGATTGACGGCGATCCAATTCTCAGTGATAACAACGGTACATCACTGAAGCGTGTAATCAATACACCATATTTTTTGGTTCAGGATCTTTCTGGCGATAAGTTCTATCTTCGCGGAGGAGATATCTGGTTCAGTGCAAAGATGATCAAGGGACATTGGGAGCAGACGGACACTCCCCCGCAATCTGTTGTCGATCTTTTCGAGCAAACGAAATCCGACGAAGAATCGGATGAAGATTCGACGACAAACGATATTGTGTCGAAAACTGGAAAAGTGCCGGAGATTGTCGTGAGCACAGAGCCAACTGAATTGATCGCCACCGACGGTCCTAAGCAGCTTGCGCCTATCGAAAAAACAGGACTCCTCTACGTGAGCAACACTCCAAGCAGGGTGTTTCTTGAGATTAAAACGCAGAAGTACTTCATCCTCATCTCCGGGCGGTGGTTCACTGCAAAGAGCTTGGCGGGCGCGTGGACATCTATTGCATCTGACAAGCTTCCTGATGATTTCAAAAAAATTCCTCCCGGATCAGTATGCGACGATGTGCTCGCAGATGTCGCCGGAACGGTGCCGGCAAAAGAAGCTGTCTTCGATGCTCAAATCCCTCAAATGGCAGAAGTGGACCGCGCAGATGCAACAAGCCAAGTCGAATACGACGGAGATCCGCAATTTGAACCGATTGAGAACACAGGAATGGATTACGCCGTGAATACATCGACAGCAGTCATTCGCGTCAATGGGCGATATTATGACTGCGATCAAGGAGTATGGTTTGAAAGTGGGACTCCCAATGGTCCGTGGAAAGTCTGCATCAACGTCCCCGAAGTTATTTATACAATTCCACCGCGTTATCCTGTGTACAATGTCCGCTATGTTCGCGTGTATACCTATACTCCCGATGTCGTTTATGTTGGATACACTTCAGGTTACACCGGATGTTACGTCTATGGCAGGACGGTCGTGTACGGAACGGGATACAATTATCATCCATGGTATAGGCATTCATATTATGCACGACCGTGGACGTGGGGATTCAATGTTCACTACGATCCGTGGGCAGGCTGGTCTTTCGGCGCAGGCTGGGGACAGCCACACGGATGGCTTGCACGCCAATCAAGAGTTGAGCACACAGGATGGTGGGGTCCAGCAGAAAACCATCCGGATTACCGTCCATCCACAAAACCAGTATATCGTGAAGGGTACCATCCGGTTTATCGCCAGACAGTAGCGAGCACACCGGTCGGGAGAACGTCGAATGATGTAAGACGTACTTCCGGTATGCAACGCCCTGCAACTCTCTATGATCTTAGAGGGTCCAGCGTTAGACGCCCGGTCGCAAGTGGATCACCAAGATCTCCGGTGGAAATTGCAAGAACAACGCCTTCGCCGACTTCACCCAAAGCTCGCCCGATGATCAGGCCGGTAACTCCTCCTGTTCAACAACCTGAGCCATCAAGACCTGCAAGGGAAGTCACGAGGGCGACTCCTTCGCCGACTCCACCCGAAACTCGTCCAATAATCAGGCCAACACCTACAGCGCCACAACCTGTGACGCAACCGATTTCAAGATCCACACCACGAATCGTGACGCGCCCTTCGCCAACAGAGAATAATGTCTATGCAGCGCCGGACGGCAAAATTTTGCGAAGTACCCCCCAAGGTTGGCAGCAACGTGTTCAGAATACATGGAAAAACGCACCCGAAGCGCCGGCGAAACAAGCAACGATCCATGACAGCGAAGTGCGCCAGCGTGCAGCCGAACGTACATCAAGTTCTAGGACACCGCCTCCTCCTCGAACTGAACCGAAAAGCAACACGGGAAAAGATGAAAGAAGGCGTTGAAGGTAATGTTCTGTTGATCTAACAAATTTTTTATTGGGCTTTATAAGATGAGTCAAAAAAACAGACAATCATCTTCTCAGATTGTTTTGATGATATACGTTCATCAAGATCTTCGATGATTCGATTGTTCTAAGGTGGCCATATCAGACACTTAATGGAAACATCATCTTCATCACTTATCGGAAAGGTGGACAATGAAACCCTGTCTTATTTGCACGATTGTTTTCATCTGCATGCAGAACCTGCAAGCTCAAGAATTTGCATTCCAACCCTCCTTGCGAGACCAACTGTTGTATGGTCCGCTGGACACATCACCCGATTCTCTTTTACAACCCCCCAAACGCAAATTGATCCCAACGAATGCAAGCTATATGGAAAAATTTCTGTGGGATGAAGATGGTCTTTTCAGAAATATGGGTTTGGCTTCTCCGCTAACCCCGGAAGTACGCAAGAGTGAACTCAGTCTTCGACGCGGCATGCTCACTGCTCACCTCATTGGGGGGATTGTGACGCTTGGCAGCATGTATGCTGCAATTTATTACGGCCAGCAAATGCTCAACGGACATACGGCGAGGAGCTATCGGAGCAATCATCAGCTGTTTGTAACGACAACGATCATTTCATATTCGGCAACCGGATTGCTTTCTGTCCTTTCACCGCCTCCCATGATTCGCCGTGACGAATTCAGTACGATAACAATTCACAAAGCGCTCGCTTGGGTTCACTTTACAGGAATGATTATAACCCCCATACTCGGTGCAATGATCAAGCGTCGTGCCACGACTTCCCAGCTCGCACATTTCCATCAGGCTTCCGCATATATCACCGGTGCGGCACTGACAGCTTCGATGATTGTTATAACATTCTAAGAGGAGCACGATGAGAACAAGAATAGTATTTATTTTCGGATGGATGATTTTGGCACTATCTTGTGCCGCTGGCCAAACGAAGTCGGTTGAGTGCAGCAAAACCGAAACATCGGTTACATACTTGCTCACACATCCACTTCATCATATTGAAAGCACAAGCAAGGAAATAGACTGCCGTATCGAAATCGACCCGGTAAAGAAAGAAATCAAAACCGTCTTAGCACAAATAGACGTCACAACTTTCAACAGTGGCAATTCAAATCGTGACTCGCATGCAATGGAAGTGATCGATGCAATCACATATCCTGATGTGGTGTTTTCGAGTACTTCTGTTGTTCAGAATGGCGACAGTGTTCAAGCAACAGGAAAGCTCACCTTTCACGGCGTGACAAAAGATATTGTCATTGCAGCAACAACAAAGTGGTCACCGAACAGACTTGAGGTGAATGGTACTTTTAATCTCAGCTTAACTGAATTCAAGGTTGAGCGTCCATCCCTTTTAATGATCAAGTCTGACGATACATTAAAATTTTCATTGATTGCCATTTTCAAGCTGGAGTAAACAGATATTTACAAAACAGTGAGAACATCCTCTTCGGTGCTATAGGCAGCCGCTGAATCCACTCTGGCACACAAAGCAATAGTGGTTTGAACTAGCCCAAAGTCATTTCGAAAATCCTGATGAAAGGAGTTGTAACTGCAGGAATTAGTGTACCCCGCTACAAATTTTTTAGAATAATCCTGACTGGAATGACTCGTTGGGAATTTTTTAGACGACAACGATAGAATTGTCATCCAACCTTCCTTCCATCTGATCATTACAACGCTTTAGTCCAAAAAATATTCTGTTGTGGAATCCCGTTTCGAAAAAGCGATGGCGATTCCCAGTATCCCTCTCTAAAGAATAGCGACCTTTTAGGAAGATGATATCGAGCAAAATTATCTTATTTGCCTAGAGACATTTGCATCTCTTCGTGTTTTTCGATATCCTGAGTTAACAAGTATTTCGGGATTCTTGCATTGTCAAATAAAGTACTCTCAAATATTTTTTGGTTCATGATCTCATTGGCTTTCTTTCTCGATGCCATCAATGCGGACGCCATCTTGACGTCGCATGGTATGGTACGCGAAGAATATGAAGGACAGAGTTCAGAGATGTATGATTCTTACAGTGATGAACAAGTCGTACTCTATGCCCATTCCGGCACAACAGAGAATCGGGCTTATCGAACGGTCGGCAATTCAGATCAGCCCATTTACCTTATCGACGAAGACAGTCTCTCTCTTGCAGCCCACCCGACAATGACTGAAGAGGCTGTCCAGTTACTTTGCAGGAGCTCAAGAATAAAACATACCGCCTTCCATGTTCCTCTTTTCGATTTTCATTCTCTCTGCAAGCTCCAAATCTGATCACTCTCCTTCTTCATATTTTTTCACAGATAACTAAAAACGGCTAAAGATTGGCGTTTTTTTGATTATTATGTACTACAGGAACACTTATACATATTGCATTTCGAAGATATTATTTAATGACAGACATTAAAAATCAACAGAAGAATTATAGACAGATCTCTTTCATAACAGCGATATGCTTCATTATTTTTTCTTGCTGTCTCTTTTCCTCATCGAAGCTGTATGGACAAGAAAAGAATTATTATTTCTTCCGTCCATACGACTACGGGTCAGAAGCACTTTTTAATCCCATCTCGGTCTTTGTCAACGGCGGTTGTGATACGTATCAGCAACTCGACCGGCCAAGCACCTTTGATGCGATCCCATGGAAAAACGGTACAACAAGTGTCTGGCGCAGCATCACGTCTCCTCTTCCTGTCATTAGTGATTTTGGCTGGAATCAATTTCTGAGTCAAGAAATATTCCCTACCAGTCTCGACGTGAACCGTTCCCAATGGGTTCCAAACTATATGCTCCATGTAGTTGGTGGTGGAATGGTCTCGCGTAAAATTGATGAATGGTATGATTCCAATGGTTATCCTCTACCGTATCTGTTGAGTGCAATCACTGTAATGGCAAGCGAATTCTTCAACGAGATGGTGGAAAACGGTAATAATATCTATCCAAATGAAGATTGTATCCCTGACTTCCTCATTTTTCATCCTCTTGGAATTCTGCTTTTTAGCTCAGACAAAGTATCAGAATTCTTTTCTTCCGAGCTCAATCTGAACGATTGGTCTCAGCCTGTTGCAATATCGTTCGCCCCGCTTGCTTTCCGTAATGCAGGTCAGAATTTTGTCATGAAATATGCATTAACACAGTCGAAATCAACAAGCATATTCTTTCATTTTGGCAACTTTGCAATTCTCGGGCTGTCCTTCAAAAGAAACACAGAAGATGCCATTTCTATTGGTGCCGGGTTGGCATCGATAGGCGTAAAAAGTTTGCCGGTACAGAATGGAGTTCCTTTAAATACAATAGAATCAGGACCAATGGCAGGAATATACTATGATCGGAATAACTCTCTTCTTGCGTCTATGGTATATTCAGCATCGAGGAATTGCCGGTTTCGATTGAATGTGTATCCTGGAGTAATTTCATCATCTCACTTCTCACCTGGATTCTTTATAACCGTGGCTGATCCTAGAATATTCATCGCAGGTGTAACAATGAAGATCCTTCCACTAGGTGTGAGCACATATGTCCCAGTAAAGTAATGTGAGTTTAAATATTCTTTAGAGATGACCCATGAGAATATACCATGATATTGTTTAATGAAATCTCAAATTTTCATACGTAATCTGTACAAAATTATTATTACAATAAAGGAGAAGTATCATGTTTGGAAATATTGGTGGCCCAGAATTATTCCTCATCTTATTGATTATCATTATCTTCTTTGGTCCCAAGAAGCTTCCGGAAATAATGAAAGGACTTGGTCAGGGTATTCGAGAGTTCCGAAAGGCAGCGCGCGATATACAAGAAGAAGTCGATAAAGAAGTGAAGCAGGTCGACGATAAGTCTGAGAAGAAATGATCGCATATTCAGCAATTCTAGAATTCGCTGAAAGGAGTATCAATGTCGGATTGAGTTCGGTTAAGTTCTCTCCCCCCGCTGCAAAAAATGAAATAGGGCTGTCTCAGATCGCGACAACCCTATTCAAATGCCAGATGAATAAAAAAGTATGCGAACTGAGGTCTCAGAAACCCAACTATTTAATATTGGGTTCCACATTTCTTCCTGAGCTGTATGGTGATTTATTGCAAGAGAATCATTTTTCCGGTAGTGAGCTACTTTGAATAAGAGGATGGGCTATATTGTGGGATTAGTTGTTGGTTTGGGTTTTTTCATATCAGTTTGCGTGATCATATTTATAGTACGTCAGAATCCTTCGGTTAATCTTAATATTAAAATAATGACAAAAACAAGTTTGATGGCTCTCGCTAAAAGTAATTATGTCTCTATTGCCGACGATCATATCGCTGATATTGGGATTGCTTGTGCCGGCAATAACTTGTTCAATCCAGTACGGCCTTAGCAATGCGTTTGGTGCCGTGGCGTCCGATGCAGCGATAACTGTTGGATGCTAAGTAGACCATCTGGTTTTCCCAAGCATCTGCGTTGAGCGGTCAACCGTGACTGAAGACGACGGGTTGTCCCGAGCCCCAGTCCTTGTAGTAGATTTCTGTACCGTCTTTGGTGGTGATCGTGTTCATGATAGGATTTCCTTTCTTGTTTAAGATATGCTGTCTGTTTGGCATCGGCATAGCTGCTGTAGTCGTTGCGGTTCCTCTCCCAGACACTCCGTGTTCTGGGCGTTACCGTCAAATATGGATTTAGTCTTGAACGCTCGAAATCGCCGCGCGCCGTCGACTTTCTATTCCGTTGTTTTACCGTCGAAGTGCTCGTTGTCGGTTTCCGCGTCATCGCGGGTATGGTGGACAACACCGTCCCGATGATTCGGGGGCGCATAAATTGTATAGAGCTTCAGTGGAACACTGCCGGTATTGATGATGTTGTGATTCGTCCCGGCTGGGACGACTACCGCGAAGCCCGCTCGGATCGCCGTCCGAACGCCATCGAGAACCGCCTCACCGGAACCCTCCTCCACGCGAAAGAACTGGTCGAGCTTGTGGACTTCCGCCCCGATTTCTTCCTTGGGCTTCAATGCCATGACAACGAGTTGACAGTTCCTAGCCGTGTAAAGCACCTGGCGAAAATGTTTATTCTCGACAGCGATGCCTTCAATGTTTTGCACAAAACCTTTCATAACAACTCCTCCAGTTGACGGTTTTAATATCGTCGTTAAGTTAATGACGCGACTGTCTGTCCTCACAGAGTGGGGCAAATTCATCTCTCGACGTTTGCGTCGCGAATTCAGGCAGACCGGAGGGCAATCCCCCTCTCCCACGGTAGCCTACTAACCAATCGAGTCTGACACATCCGCAGCCTCGGGCGGAGACTTATTCTCCTTCCGCCGATCATCTGAGATCGAAGCGGCAATTGCTGCAGCTTGCTCCACAGGCACACCCACTGTCCGACGCACATACTCTTTCTCTGCGCGTTCGTCACCGACGCGCTGCTCCACATCTGTGACCCGTTCCTGCTTACCCGGAAGCTCGACACGAAGCTCGTCGACGAGCATCATGATGGTCGCTGCAACAGGGAGCGCGAGGAGCGCACCGAGGATCCCCATTACTGTCCCGCCCGCAAGGAGCGCGAAGAGTATGACGGCCGGCGGAAGGCGTAGCGCACGTCCATAAATGCGGGGAACGAGCACGCGGCTCTCGAACTCCTCGTACGCAAGCATGATCAACAAGACGACGACCACGACGACCGGACCACGCGCCAGCGCCGCAATGACCATCGGTCCTATCGAAAGGAAAGCGCCGATGTATGGCAGGACATCCGCGACTCCGGCAAACACAGCAAGCGCCATTGCATTTGGCACGCCACACGCCACCAGGAGGACGAACGAAAAGATTGCAATGAGCAGGCACGTGATCAGCTGCCCGCGGATGTAAGCGCCGACGATTGTCTCCAGATTCATCATAACACGGGCTAGTCGGATATGGTGCGAGCGAGGAACGACCGCGAAAAGCCAGCCACGGAGCCGGTCGCGGTCGATCATGATATAGAGTGCGAGAAAGATGCTGCTGAAGCCATACGCAGTAATTTCGAAAATGCGCATTGAGAAGGCGAAGGCCATTGCGCTGATGCCACTCGAGATAGCCTCGTACTTGACATTCCTCAGCCAGTCCGCGATTGGCGCCGTCAGGTTGGAACGGGCGAGATAATCCGAAAGTTGTGCGCGGAATATAGGCTCTTGTTCAATCAGTGCCGAGGCCTGCACCAACAACGACGGGATGGTCAGAATCATCGCGAGAGTCGCGACGACGAAGAAGAGTGTGAAAACGATGGCGATCCCAAGGCTGTGCTTGATACGCCGTGCCTCCATCCAGCTGACGGATGGACTCATTGTCCCGACGATGAGGAGAGCGACGACGAGCACCAGGAAGACCGGCCAAAGCCGGATCAGCAGCCATATGCAGGCCACGACGAGGATGAGCTTGATCATCGTCGCGGACGATACCTCGAAGCGCACTACACGCGTTTTCTTGTCCGTGAGGGGCTTGTGCTCGGGGAGTGGCGGACCGCTGCCCGCATTGGGTTGGATTTCTTTTTTCACATTCTCTTCCTTTTCATCACAGTTTCAGCCAGTGGCGTTGCCGCACACACCAGCACGAACTTCGCAACACGCTTCGTGCCGTGGCACCCGATGTAGCGGGTAACCTCTCCACCGTCTTTTGTGGTGATCGTGTTCATGAAAGGATTTCTTTCCGTGTTTAAGAGAGGTTGCCGCGGTGTTGTTCTTTGCTTTCTCGCAGCGCTTCCTCAGTACTTTTACGAATGGCGATCTCTGCCGAAAGTTCTGCAGTTCTTTCCGTTACTAATTCTTCTAAACGTTCATTAAGTTTTTTTAAATCATCCTGTGCCTTCACCAGTTCATCGTTTCTCTGAACTGCCGCTTCATATGTTGAGATGAGCAGCGTAAGTATTTGCTGATGATCCACTGTAATAACCCGTTTCTTACCTCCAACGAGTACTTCCAATTCAACTTTAATCGTTTCAGTTTTGTGAATTTCCCTGTCGGAAAGGATCGTTTCAATATGTGAAACAAGATACTCTTCCCGAAATGGTTTGGTAAGGAAATTATCAGCTCCACAAGAAATACCTTCCATCACATCTTCCGATCGGGAAAAAGATGTCAGTAGAATAACAGGAATGTTCATGGTCTTCTCACGAGATTTTATTTCCTTACAGAGATCGTAACCATTCATTTCCGGCATTACGATATCGGTGATAACCAAGGAAGGACTATGTTCAATGACCATTCCAATGGCTTCTTTACCATCTTTAGCCACAAGTACTCTGTACTTGTGTTTCTCAAGAATATACTTTAATTGTTCAGCCTGAGTCGGACTGTCCTCGGCTATTAAGATTTGAACAATTTCTTTTACGGCATTCTTTTTAGTTTTCATACTATCACCTTTTCATTTTTTTTTATTAGCACTATGAGAGCAACCGTTATATCTTCCGGTGAAAGAATATACGTTGCCGCATTAAGTTTTATTGCTTCACCGGGCATACCGAATATAATAGAGCTCTCTTCATCCTGTGCAAAAGTAATCGCCCCTTTTTCTTTCATTATTTTCAATTCATCTGCTCCATCCCGCCCCATTCCCGTTAGTAATATACCAACTGCATTGGAACCGAAATTTTGTGCTACTGAACGAAAAAGGTAAGCAACCGAAGGACGCAGACCATTTTCCAAATCATTGTGGTTTAGTACAATTTTAGGCCCTCGTTCAATTCCCATATGAAAATCATCCGGAGCGACATACCCGTGTCCTGGCAGCGGGTATTCACCATCGGAAGCAATATGTAATGGAAAATTGGTTGTATTCTGTAACCATTCAACAAATCCCGCTGTGAAACCTTTTGAGATGTGTTGAACAATGAATATTGGAACCGGAAGATCTTTAGGTAATCCGGAAAGTATTGTTTGCAAGACATTAGGGCCGCCTGTAGATGCACCGATAGCAATGATCTGAATATCCGATTCTGATCGAAAAAAATTTTCGACTGACGGTTTCGCGATCTCTTTTCCTTTTGAAGTGCGCGCCATACGTTTAACTAATTTAACTTCGGACATGAGTTTCAATGTCCGGGTTAACTGCTGTGTCTCTCTGTTATAATCGGGGTGATCTACACTTGGTGGTTGTTGTATTATCGCTAAAGCTCCTGCTTCAATCATGCGAAAGGAAACTGCCGCATCATTCGCCGCAACGCTTCCAGTCACTATAACAATAGGAGTCGGTGTTGTTTCCATGATAATGCGTGTTGCCTCCAGACCGTCTAATTTTGGCATCTGCCAATCCATTGCAATAACATCCGGATGTAATTCCTTTACAGCTTCCAGAGCTTCTTTACCGTCAGATGCGACACCGACAACCGTCAACATCGGATCGGAACTGATTGCGTGCTTGAGTAATTGCTGCATGGCAAGTGAATCTTCTACGATTAGAACTTTGATCATTTTATAACTCTCGAATATTAATAAATATCCTCGCCGCAAGCGTCGGGGTATTAAACCCAATAGAGAATAAAAGTTTGTACCTGCTCAGTGCTATAGTTATAAAAGTTTTTTGATTACTGCTAACAAATTACTCTGGTCAAAACTACTCTTGACAATATACGCATTGGCACCAACATCGATCCCGTGCTCGCGGTCTTCTCTCGATTCAAGTGCTGTCACCAAAACAACAGGTACTTCCGATAATTTTTTATCTTTACGAATTTTTGCTGTGAGTTCAAATCCGTTCATTCGCGGCATGTCAACATCCGAGACGATTAGATCGAATTCTCCTACGAGAGCTTTCGTCACCGCATCAACACCGTCCACTGCGGTGATAACATCATATCCTGCGGTTTCAAGTATATTCTTTATAAGTGTTCTGGATGTAATTGAATCGTCGGTCACTAAAACTTTATAGACCTTTACCTCTGCCTGTATTTCATTTTTTGTTATTCTTTCCATCGAAATAGAATCCAATGCCGATTTCATCAAATCCGAAACATTAATGACCGGAACTACTGTACCGGAACCAAGAACTGCGGCTCCACTTATATTCCGTACACTTTTTAATTGCCTGCCTAATTTTTTTACAAGGATTTGATGTTCATCAAATATTTCATCGACCTTAAAACCGATACGATCATTACCTTGCGTAAGAACAACAACTTGGATGAAGTGCGGAGAAGATGGTGTCCTACCCTTTTGTGAAGAGAGTGCTTTCGTTCTATCATGTAACCCCAGTACATCGCTAAGCTTTATGGTCCAAATAATTTCTTGACCGATCAGAATAGTCTCCCGATTTTCTACCGTCTTTATCTCTTCGCTGCTAACCCTAAGAGCACGTTCCACATTGCCTGTCGGTATAATGAAGAAGTGTTCTGCGGTTTTTACTAAAACCCCCCTAACGGTAGAAAGAGCGAGAGGCAGAACAAGACGGAACGTAGTGCCAATATCCGGCTGGCTTTCGACAAAAACCTTTCCGCCGAGGTTTTCTACTTTCTCGCGAACAATAGCCAAACCCAGTCCGCGCCCGGAGATGTCTGTGATCATCGGACTTGTCGTAATTCCGGATTTAAATATTAACGCCAATGATTCCTGAATACTTAACTTTTCAACATGCTCTTTTGAAACGACACCTGCTTTGACAGCGGCAGAAACTACTTTTTCAACATTGATACCTGAACCATCATCTGAAATACGTATTTCCAGGTTACGGCCATCTATTACCATAAATGTGAGCGTAATAGTCCCATGGGATGGTTTTTTTAATTCTAGCCATTTTTCCGGTTTCATTATTCCATGGTCAATACAATTTCTCAGTAAATGTATCAACGGATCTTTCAGTTCTTCCAAAATCCGCTTGTCAACTTCAATTTCTTTTCCGTGTATTATTAACTCTACTTCTTTACCTTGACTTCGTGCAAGATCACGAACAAGTCTTGGAAATACTTCAATAATTGTAGATACGGGAAGCATCAAAATATTTTTCATTGATTCTACGTGATCATCAATCATTCGTCCAAGTGAACGCTGGTCGCTTTCTATTGCATGAGTGACGGTAAATATATTTCGCTCTGTTTCATCTAGCTGTTCATTCGTCCAATTAATTATCTCTTTTACCTGAAGTCCGTTATCGCCGGATCGCCGGGCTTCTAATTTTCTTAATTCCGTTTTCCATGCTCCGACAAAATCACAAATACTCTTTAGTTCAACTGTCCTTTGAACAGAGGCTATTTTAGACTGAATCATTTGCTCAGCCTGCAAAAACAGCGGATCCAGTTTTGCCGTTTGTATTCTCACGGTTTCCAATTGCAGTGGTTTCTCATCGACTGATTCAGCCGGTGCAGATTCTCTTTTTGCAGGCAGCGCACCTTGCGCAATTTCTCTCGATTGTTTTTTTTCGCTTACTAATATTTTATCAAACAATACCCCGTTCACAGGCTGAGCGTTTTGCTTTGTCTCTTCAGAGCCTTTCTTAAAAATTGTTGCGTGCTTTTTCGTTTTTTTACCTGTTTGATCTTCATCTGTGATGGAGAGTAACTTTCTTATTAATTCTCTATCATCATTAACAAATTTTGTTCCGGTGCCGGAAATCATTTTTGAAAGGGTGTCCAACGATTTATGGACAAGATCAAATTGACCGGCAGAGAAATAAATCTGTTTGTTTTTTAACTTTGCAAACAAGCTCTCCAATACCTGGCATATTGATTCGATATCTTTTCTATTGACAGAACGGGCAGCCCCTTTTAAACTATGTGCCTCACGGAAAATGGTTTCAATCAACTCCAGCGACATTTTATTTTTGGGATTCTTCTCCAGCTCGATTAAACCGGAAGAGAGTACGTTAATATGCTCTTCCGCCTCAACTTGAAACATCGCTTGAAGTCGTTTCAAAAACTCTTCTTCTTTTGTAATCATCGAAGTAACCGGTATTATACTTTATACTGTTCAACTAATTGTAATAATTTTAGCCCTAATTCATTTATATCCTTTGCGGCATTCCCTGTTTGATTCATACTTACCGCATTCTCCGTTCCGGCTTGATTAATGTTTTTCATCGCTAAACCGATTTGATCCATCCCAACTACTTGTTGTTGACTCGATGCGACGATCTGAGATGCCGCTTCTACTGCTTTGCCGCTGCTCTCCGCTAAATTTTTAATTGCTTCGCCTGCTTGGGTTGATTGTTTTACTCCATTTTCAACAGCCTTACTGGTTTGTTCTGTTGCCATTACTGCCGCATTCGTGGCTTTCTGTATATCACTTAAAATATTTCGTACTTGTATTGTGGCTTGTTTTGACTGTTGTGCCAGAGATTTAATTTCTTGAGCGACAACAGCAAATCCTTTCCCTTGTTCTCCAGCTTTTGCAGCTTCGATAGCAGCGTTTACGGCTAATAAATTTGATTGATCGGCTACATCAGTCACTGTAGCAATTATTCCTCCAATCTGCTGACTCTGCTCGCTCAGGCGGACAATGGTATTTGCGACTGCTTCCATTTGATTTTGAATAACATCCATTCCGCTTATGGTTTCATCAACGGCTTTTTGACCGCTCTGAGTTACTTGAGCAACTTGTTGAGCATTCTCAGAAACACGGCTTGCTTTTTGGCTGGAGAGTTGAGCCGCTTGTCGAACTGCTTCAACGGTTGCGGCCGTTTCTCTAATAGCAGAGGCTGTTTCAGCAATTCCTGATGCCACCTGAGTGGTGGCTGCCAGAATCTGGGTTGAGGAAACAGTGAGGATATTAACTGTTTTCTTAACTTCCTTAAGTACATTGGACAGGTCGGTGTTCGTTATGATTAATTCTGCTGCCCGTTTTTCTTTCTCTTCGTTTTGAAAGGCGAGCTCTTTGTTAGCAATAATTAACTCAGCTGCCCGTTTTTCTTTCTCAACGTTTTGAAAGACAAGCTCTTTGTTGGCAATAATTAATTCTGCCGCCCGTTTTTCTTTCTCTACGTTTTGGAAGATAAGCTCTTTGTTGGCAATAATTAATTCAGCCGCCCGTTTTTCTTTCTCTACGTTTTGGAAGATAAGCTCTTTGTTGGCAATAATTAACTCTGCTGCCCGTTTTTCTTTCTCTTCGTTTTGAAAGGCGAGCTCTTTGTTGGCAATAATTAACTCTGCTGCCCGTTTTTCTTTCTCTTCGCTTTGGAAGGCGAGCTCTTTGTCGGCAATGATTAACTCTGCTGCCCTTTTTTCTTTCTCTTCGCTTTGAAAGGCGAGCTCTTTGTCGGCAATGATTAACTCTGCCGCCCGTTTTTTGCTTCCAATAAGATTTAAGAAATTTTTCATTGGTTTTTCCTTTTATTAATTGATTCTTAATTTACTTTTTCGTTAACGATAATTTTCTCATCGTTTAAAATACTTTCCGCTTCAAGCAAAACAATATGCTCTTTTGTCACTCCTTTCAGATACTTTTTACCGATCCCTATAACGCTCGGCGGAACCGCCATGATCTCTTCAAGTGCCACAGATTGTGTCCCCTCCACAACATCAGCCAGAATACCAAATTCCATCCGTTCGTTACACATGATAATTACTTTATTCAGTTCTCCCAGACCTTTTTCCGGCAGATTGAAGAATTTTTTGAGATCAACGACCGAAACAATCTGTCCGCGGACGTTTATAATTCCGATGACAAATGACGGCGTACCGGGCAGAGTTGTCATATCTTTTAAAGGATATACTTCGCGTACAAATGCGGTTTCAATTCCGTATGTTTCATATGCTAAACGGAACACAATAATTTCTATACATTCTTGTTGACCGGTTTCATCGTTCTCCCGTAACGCCAACGCTTGCGCTCTTTTTTTTAAGAGAGAACGTTTTTCTTCCGGCAATAGAATTTCCTTTTGTTCAATTACTTTCTGCAAAGAAGCCACTTTGCTTTTGATTTCGTTCCAATCGATTTTTGTGCTATGCTTTTGCCCTGGTGTAATTTGATTTAGTTTCATACGAGATCTCTTGTTTGATCTGCAGCAATAATTATTTCTTTGAATCTACCGGCAGTGAGTCCTTCAGATTCAAAGAGGATTTCATCTGGGCTGCATGTATTTAAAATCGTTAAAACATTTTCAGTACATTTATTCGCGCTTTTAACATTGCCAAGACGTTGATAAATCTTACCTAAGGAATAGTACGAGAGAACAAAGTTGGGGTCTAAAAATATTGCGCGTTTTAGCGAGGTTACTGCTTCATCCCATTGATTATTTTCCTGCTGAATTGCTGCGTAAAGATAGTGCAAACCGGGATTGAGCTTGTCTGCCTCTATTGCTTTTTCACATGATTGTAATGCACTGACAAGCATTCCTTGGTTTGCATACGCTCGAATGGAAAGAATCCGTTCCGCTGATGTTTGATCATCTTTTTGAAGCGTCTCAATGACTTCCGCGTAGTTGCCCTGCGCATACGACACCAATGCCTTGTCATACATTGAATGAATTTGAAGGGGTGGTTCTGCTTCAGGAAGAATTTCGTTTTCGATTTCCCGAAGTTGAGGTCCTATCTCTTCGATAGTATTGATAGGACTTAACTGCCATGGATATCCCATAGGTGTATGAACTGGTGCCTCGGCAGGAATCTGCTGTTGTACTTTCAGATTCTTCGATGTCTTTTGAAAAAGAATCATCCCTGGAAAATTCATTGCTGTAAATTCCGACAAGCTCTGAAGTGAGAGTTCGCTTGCAGAAACCACCAGGTAACCGTTTTGGATGAGAGAGTTGAACAAACCGCGCACGACTTGACTACGACGCTTCTCCGAAAAAAACATGAGGACGTTACGGCAAAATATGATATCCATGGCATTCGTATCATTGAGTGGCGATGGAAAAACATCGTCAGCCAAGTTCAGATATTCAAATTTCACCATGCGTTTGATCTCGGGAATTATCTCGAAAATGTCCTTCTCTTTGAGTGAAACGTATTTTTCTTTTAACCACTGAGGCGAATTACGGAATGACCATTGGCTATACAAGCCGGCTGTTGCTCTGTGTAATATTCGGGGGTTGATATCTGTTGCAAGAATTGTAATGTTCCAATCTTTTATCTGTGGAATCGCCCTGTGAAGAGCTATAGCAATTGAATATGGTTCTTCACCGGTTGAGCACCCGGCGCTCCATATTCTTATGCTCTTCTTTTCTTGCCGCGAACGAATCAGTTCGGGAAGAATGCTTTGTTCTAATGCTTCAAAAGTTTCGGGTTCACGCCAGAAATATGTTTCGTTGATGGTAAGATGGGTGGTCAATATTTCCACATGCTCGTGTGTCATGGGTGAAGACATAATGCGCTGTATAAAATTTTCTACTTCTGTATAACCGAATTCTGTTGCAGCAGCAGTGATATTACGTTCTAAATCACTCCATCGTTCTTTGGGAAAATTCAACGCGAGATGTTCAGCAACAAATTCGCTAATTTGCAATAACGTATTTTCCGGAAGAGTATGCTTCATTTCTCACTTTCGGTAAGAGCTACATCCAGTACTCGTTCTTCATCAAGAGAAAGAAATTTTTCAAGATCAGTGATCAGGACAATACCATGTTCAATGGTAGCAATACCAGACAAATACTCTGTAAATGGGAAAGACTCTCCTGCATCTATTGTCTGATGATGTTCAAGGTCATACACACCATTAACCGAATCCACTACAAGCACGACAAGCCGTTGAGAAGTCCGCGCAATAATGAATTGATCTTCTAAGTGTATATCGCGCTGCGGCAACCGGAAGAGCTTGCGAATATCAATAACAGGGATGATCTCTCCGTGAAAATTTATAACGCCTGAAACTACTTGGGGTGCTCTCGGTAAAGGCGTTATCTCCACTGCACGTTCAACTTTTACAACTTCAGATAAATAAAGAGCATAACGCGGTTCTTCGAGACTGAACAGAACAATTTTCTGTTTATCAATATTCTTGAAATTATCCACCGTTTACTCCTGTTAATGTATTCGAAGACTGAACCATCACGTTTTTGATTTCCTGGATACCTCTATGAAAGATCGTAGCGTTCATTGAGCAAGTCCATGTTACGCTTCATCACCATAATCTTTTGATATTTATCCCCGTCATAACCCTTTCAAACGGTTCCTCGATTACCGGTGAATAGCTTGATTCTCTTTTCCGTTCAACAAAAGAGGATATTGCGCCAAGAAATACCGGATTGGCAACTAAGAGAAATCCAACGAATTTTTTTTGGCATGTCCCATCCCTCCAGTTCCTTTTTAATATGATGGTTAAACAATAAATACGATTGGACGGACCCGGTGTTTTCCAAAGCATAGCGACACCATCAGGATCTGAGAAAGGCAAGCAGGTCGGCCCAGGTACATTATCTGGTTTTTCCCAAGCATCAGCGTTGAGCGGCCAGCCGTGGCTGAAGACGACGGATTGTCCCGAGCCCCACTCCTTACTCATGGTTTCATTCCTCCATTTTTCAAAATTGTTCATTGATAACAATATGCCTACGATAACCAGTGATGCCGTTGAGAGTTTGGAAACGAGAAATAATGTTCACTTTTTAAAACCCCCACAGCATCCAACTATCCTTTGCTTTCTCCATAAGTGTTTTCAACTCGGCTGAACTTTCTTTCAAATTCACAACAGTAGAATCGATATTATGCCTCATTGTTGAATCCATTAACAGCATTCCTATTGTTCCTTTGCCCGAGTGGATACTGTCTGTAATCTTCGACACATTATTTGTGATACTGGTTGTATTATCAATCGTTTTTTTCAATGATGTCAGAATTTCATCAATATCATTTGCCTTATCCATAAGTATTTTAAACCCGGCTGAGCCATCCTTCAAATTGGTGAACGTAGAATCGACATTTTGACTCATCGATTGGTCCATTAACAGCCTTCCTATTGTTCCTTTTCCTGAATGAATGTTTTCTGTAATCTTCGACAAATCATTTGTGATATTGGTTGTATTATCAATCGTCTTACTTAATGATATCATAAAATCGTCCACACCCAAGGGCGGGACTGTTTGGATGATATCGTTGTTTTCTATTTCCCTTTTTCCGCCTGTGCCAGGATACATGATGATCGTTTTATTCCCCATAAGACCCTCCGAGCCAATACCTGCGATCGCATCCTTCTTTATAAACTTTCGAGTGCTTTCATCAATGAGTATTTCTACTCTCACGGAAGTATCGGTCACGATCATAATATTGTCAACCGTCCCAACATTGATTCCTGAGAGACGCACGTTATTTCCCGGCTGAAGTCCGGCAACATCCTTGAATACCCCGCTGATGCGAAACGTACTTCTGAATAATTGCTTTCCTTCACCGATAAAATATATTCCGACAATGAATGCCATCATTCCAATGGAAATAAATATCCCCAATTTGATCTTATTGCTTGTATCTTTTTTCATTTCATCAGCTCTTTAATTTTTGTGATCGACTATTCAAAAAACGACCGTATCCAGACATCTGTTGAATTCTTGAGCTCGTCGAATGATCCTTCAGCTTCACACATTCCATCTTTGATCACTACGATTCGATCAGCTGTGAGTCTTGCACATTCCATATCGTGTGTGATAATGACGGAAGAGGTATTATATTTTTGTTGTACTTCCAGAATGAGTTTGCTTATTTCTTTTGATGTAATGGGGTCGAGTCCTGTTGTCGGTTCATCATACAGCATGATCTCCGGTTTCAGGATCAACGTTCTGGCCAACCCCAGCCGTTTACGCATACCGCCGGAAAGTTCTGTCGACATCTTATCGATTGCCTTCGATAATCCTACATTCTCCAAAGCTTCTTTTATCAACGAGTTCAGTTGTTCTCTTGGCATTGAACGCTGCTGCCTTCTCAGCGGAAATTGAAGATTTTCCCTTACTGACATGGAATCATATAAGGCAGCACTTTGAAAGAGAAAACCAATCTTTTTACGTGTTTCAATGAGCTCCTCTTCCGAGAGTTCAGATATAACTTTTCCAAAAATAGCAAGTGAGCCATAGTCACAATCCATCAATCCTACGATACATTTTATGAGTACCGATTTACCGGTTCCGGATTTTCCAATGATAACGAGATTCTCTCCTTTATTAATCACTAAATTGATATCCCGTAGCACATCATTATTCTCAAACGATTTCCTCAGATGCACCATCTCAACTACGACAGAACCGTTTTGCATAGTATCTTGTTCGATATTTATTGGTATTGCATTCTCTGTCATTCTTCTGCTTACTCGATTCAGTATTGATACAAACTTGTAATTTGTACCGCTATCATATCTATTATAAAAACCAATAACGATGCGAATACGACGGCTGAGTTTGCCGCTTTTCCCACTCCTTCCGTTCCAGTATTTGCATAATAGCCTTTATAACATCCTATCAGACCGACTGCAAATCCAAAAAAAAACGTTTTGACAATCGCCGGGAACAGATCGCTAAAAGTGAGACTCTGAAATACCTGCAAAAAGAAAAAGGAGGCACTGACATGTCCTCTTAAGTTTACGCCGACAAATGATCCTAATAAGCCAAGAGTCTCGGCCAACACAGCCAAGAGAGGAAGCATCATTGTTGCCGCGAGCACTCTTGTTACGACAAGAAATTTAAACGGATTAGTGCCCGATACCTGCATCGCATCGATCTGTTCGGTCACCTTCATTGATGCGAGCTCTGCGCCAATTCCGGAACCAACTTTCCCGGCAAAAATCAATGCCGTGATCACCGGTCCTATTTCCCGTATGAGGGATACGGCTACCATAGCAGGCAACATCGAAACCGCGCCAAACTTAACCAAAGTGGGTCTTGACTGAATAGTAAACACAAGCCCAACTATAAAGCCGGTAATACCAACCAACGGAAAAGACTTGTAGCCGATCAGAAACGATTGTTTCAACAGCTCATTGAACTCATACGGAGGCTTCAACACTTCTTTGAAGAAGCGCATTGTAAAAAATGCCAGCGACGTTACTTCGATAAAGAATTTTCCAAAGACCGACGCTAAAAAATCCTCTTCAATTTTTTCACGGGTAATCGATCTTATTTTTATTTTAGGTTCCATTGTTCGTTATGTCTTTCAATATCTTTAACTATCCATCCGGCGGTTCTCTGTTTCCCAATAAGCCACCTTTATCCAAAACCTCAACTATGTTCTTGATTGAGGATCCCAGGATTCATCTTTTCGTTTTTCTTCTCTCTTTTAGCCGCTTTTTTTTCTTTCATGGTTTTTGCCGGTTCTTTCTTTGAACCCTTTTTACTGTTTTGACCTTTGCTCATGATGTTTTTCCTTTTAATTTAGATTAAGGTTTCTTGTTTTAGCTGGCTGTTCTTTTCGCCGGCTGGTTTTTATATACACATCACTTCTTCGACTCTTACCCATTTTTACTTTGTCTTGAGTGAAACGTTCATTCCTTGCTTTTTCCATCCCGATAACTTTGAGCGCGTCTGATTCTTCAGCTTCAAATTCAGAGCGCAGCACAACAATCTGAGCTTCCATTGCTTCACGCTTACGCTCTAATCCAAATTGTTTGCGTCCGATCTCTTGCTGACGCAATAATTGTTCCGCATCGTCTTTCGTCTCTTGTGATAATCGCGCCGAACCTGTCAAGACACCGTCCGCGCCAACATAGACATCAACCAGTTCGATACCATGGTTTGTCAGCCTAAACTCGCGAATCTGATTGGAGTGCGCCATACCGCGCGATTTTAGTACATACAATCCTCTGTTACGTTCACCTCCAATTTCAATGTCACGCAGAAGCAACCATGTATCTATCAAGGATGAGAGGTAAACATCGGTAATCTCCATACCATCGCCGGCAGAAGTGAGACTTGTGAAGAATGCAGTGACCCGTTTCATCTTCAAAAAATCTACAAGGCGCAGTAACATTATTTTAACTTCAGTTTGGTTCTCTCCCATCACGAATGCATTAATAGGGTCGAGAATAACGACATGAGGTTCAAATTTATTGATCAATTTGATACTCGTCGTCAGGTGAGTTTCCAAGCCATAGAGTGTCGGACGTGTTGCATGAAACTGAAGCAGCCCTTTTTTCACCCACGGTTCTAAATTTATTCCAATTGAACGCATATTGCGCACAAGCTGACTAGGGGATTCTTCGAAAGTAAAATAGAGAACGCGTTCTCCCCTCTTGCATGCCGCTTCAACAAATTGCGCGGCAATGCTCGTCTTGCCCGTACCGGCGGTGCCTGAAGTAAGCACTGTACTGCCGCGAAAGTAACCTTTACCGGAGAGCATTGTATCAAGACGCGGAATACCGGTGGAAATTCTCTCGTTGGATGAAAAGTAATTCAGTCCCAGGGAAGTGACAGGCAGAACAGAAAAACCATCTTCATCAATAAGGAAGGGATACTCGTTCGTACCGTGCGTTGAACCGCGATATTTGACAATACGCAGCCGTCGTATGGATGATTGATCGTTCACGCGATGATCGAGCAGAATGACACAATCGGAGACGTACTCTTCCAAACTTTGACGCGTTAAGGTACCTTCGCCTCGCTCTGCAGTCATTATTGTTGTTACGCCTTTCCTTTTCAGCCAGCGCAATAATCGTTGCAGTTCAGCACGCAGTATAAGAGGATTTGGCAACCCTGAAAAGAGTGATTCTATGGTATCCAGCACAACACGCTTAGCGCCGATGCTCTCAATTGCGTGATGGATCCTGATAAACAAACCTTCCAAATCGTATTCACCGCTTTGTTCGATTTCACCCCGTTCAACGTGAATGTGCTCAAGCAAAATCTTTTTGCGCTTTACAAGACTGTCCAAATCGAACCCCAACGAAGCAACGTTTGCTGTGAGTTCTTTATCTGTTTCCTCGAACGAAATAAAGACGCCCGGTTCATTGTACTGCGTTGCCCCGCGCACAAGAAACTCCATGGCAAAGAGAGTCTTTCCGCAACCCGCACCGCCGCATACAAGCGTCGGCCTGCCTTTCGGTAATCCCCCGCCCGTGATTTCGTCCAATCCTTGAATACTTGTGGGGGATTTTGGAAGGACAGTACGATGAGATCGTGCTTCTTTTTTCTTCATGATATTTTATCTCCAGATAGGTTTATTTTTCTTTTAATTTAGATTAAGCTTCATTCTCAATAGGGTTCATTGTATAACACATGTTCATGACTGTTTTATTTTTCACTTGTCAGTATCAGATTTTTCTTTCTGCTGGGTCTTTGACACAGCAGCCATAATTCCCATACCAATTATGATAATAACACCTATGCTAATCCAAATTGGCGAAGCACCCAATTTATTAGCTGCCCAAGCTAATCCACCGGCTACAAATGCAATTCCTATTAAATATTTTGCAAAATTAGACATATAAGTTTTCCTTTTATTGTCGGTTCGCTTTTAAAATCACCGGAATATTCACGAATATAAATTTTGCTTCATATGAATCGTTTTTACTCGAGATTGTACTTCTTTTTTCTTGATGATATTTTATCTCCAGGTATGTTTTTGTTTTTCTTACGTGTAAGAAAAACTGTCATCACTAATTTCGCTTGACACCAATATCCATCTGTTAACAAAATAGTACAACCTCTTAGAATAGATTTTGGTGTTTTATCGCTACACCTCAATGAATTATAGAAACATCTGTAAAACAAAACAATAAGCCAAAGGGATGAAAAAGGAATTAATCCTTTAAGACAACCAAACCGCTCTTTGATTACATGGAGGGTTGATTGTGAACTACCGAATATGTAGAAGTATTCGAAATAATAAATTGAAAAGTGAAATTAAGCTATTCTACTTGAACTGAAAATACATCATTGCAACGGCAGCAACGCTCATCAGCATGAGCGTTATTGATCCGAGAACATTTGACCATCTCTTGTTGGTAAATTCCCCCATTACTTTTTTGTTGTTACAAATGTGCATAATGATGGCAATCATGACCGGCGCTGTTAATCCATACAAAACAGCAGTGTAAATAAGCGCTTGTATTGGGCTTATGCCGAGAAAATCCAGAGACAATCCAACAATGAGCGACACGATAAGTGTAATGTAAAACCCTTTGGCTTCGTGAAATTTTTTATCTAACCCTTCCTTCCAATGAAAAGTCTCAGCTAAAATGTATGAAAGTGAGCCAGCCAAAACAGGTATTGCTAAAAATCCTGTGCCGATGACACCGACAGCAAAGAGTAAATACGTAAGCTTACCTGTCAATGGTTCTAATGCTTTTGCGGCTTGTCCTACTGTATCAATTTGTCTGATACCCGCCTTATACAATACAGCGCCCGTCGTAAGGATTATGAAAAACATAACAAGGTTTGAAAATAGCATTCCGAAATCGATATCCATTTTCATGTTGTTTAAAATTCGTTTATTGATTATGATTTTTTTATGGCTCTGTGAAATGTCTTCCGCTTCCATAGTGGCTTGCCAAAAAAACAGGTAAGGAGAAATAGTGGTGCCGAGAATGGCAACAAGTATCTCAAAAAAAGCTTTGTTGAAATGAATAGTTGGAATAAAAGTATTTTTCATAACTTCCACCCAATCCGCATGCACCAAGAACGGAACTACGACATACAATAATAACGAAAGGCAAAGCCATTTTAATATAGCAGCAAGTTTTTGATATGGAAATTTGATAATACAGGAAATAAGTAAAACCGTAATAAGTATGCTGAACACAAAAGATGGAATTTGAGGTATAAGTAAATTGGCAACGGCTCCCATTCCCTGGATGTCTGCGCCTATATTGAGTGTAATAGCGGGAAAACTAAACACCGCCATGAGATAGAGAATACTTTTCGGATATTTCTTCTTTAGTGTTGCTGTCAATCCCTCTTGAGTTACCATACCGATTCGCGCGCACATCTCCTGCACAGCAGCCATGAGAGGGAAAGTGATAATTGAAGTCCAAAGAGTTGCAAAACCAAAACCAGCGCCTGCCTGTGAATAGGTTGCAATCCCCGAAGGATCATCATCGCTTGCACCTGTAATAAGTCCAGGACCAAGTATGCGCCAGTATTTTTTAATTCTTGCTGGAAGTATTGTAGATATATCCATTATCGCTAAATAATTTTAGATCTCCTCTGATCCCTCTTCTGATTTGATTTCTCCCTCATGCATGAAATTGTCAACGGGTTTTCTTGCGTCTGCAGTATTGACCGAAGCTCTCTGACCCAATCATCGAATCCTTCCTCTAGTTCTTGAAAAGGAGGAGAACTTCCCCCGCGGTGTCCGATGGCTTTGCCGCAGGTGAACCGATGTTGCCTTGTCCGACTGTTGTTATCCCTTCATACCAAGGATTTCCTTCTCTATCCATGAGAATATCATATCCGTCGTATCGACACAGCTAAGTTCAACCGCAAATGACTTCAAACCTTCCACGTACGGTTCCTGTACGGCCTCATTTCGAAATCAATTCTTTGTCCCGTCCACAACATTTCGTCCGCGAATGACTCTCACCAAGATGACCACAATGGCGATCACCAGAAGAATGTGAATGAAACCACCCATGGTGTAGGAAGAGACTAACCCCAAGAGCCACAATATGACGAGAATAACAGCGATAGTAACTAACATGACAAGTACCCTTTCTTACTTGGTTTAGTGTTCAACGCAGGGGCGAACCAAGGCGCAACCCCACTGTTGTTAAGGCGGATGGCATATTAACTTGCCGCACCTTCAGTTTGATTAACCAGATAGTTTTCCATACCCATTTGTTCAATCTGTGCACGTTGTATTTCTGCCCAATCGACGTGACCTTCTTCCATCTTCAATATCTTGGAGAGCAGGTCAATAGTACCTTGATCGTCGACTGCACGAGCGAGTTTGATTGCTTCATTATAAGAGCGCACAGCATCAAATTCATCGCTGTTGTCGTTGTTGATCATTTCCGATACAGTCTCGCCGATTTTTATCGGGTTAAGTTGGGAAACCGTCGGCGTACCATCAAAAAATATTATTCGTTCGATAAACCGCTCGGCATAGTGTATTTTATCCATTGCTTGTTTTCTGATATCCACGTCAAGCTTGTTATAACCCCAGTTCTCGCACATTTCAGAATGCACCATATACTAGTTGATGGTGGTAAGTTCATCAGCCAATAGCTGATCAAGCACCGTGAGTAATTTTTTATTGCCCTTTATAGGTGTTCTCCTTTTATTGCTCGTCCAGAATCTGTTAGAATAATTTTAGTGTGTTTTTACTTTGCTTCGTTGTTTCTGCTAATGATTATCTTTGAATAAATCCTTCATTGTCTTTCCTATTCCATCCATATCATGCTTGAAGTTCGTCTTGAACTCTTCCCATTTACTTTGTCCTTCATCCTTATATTCTTCCAATTTCTTCTTCAGGTCGCGATTTTTCTGTTCCAACACTGCCACTTCCTCACTGTACTTCGCTTTGATCTTGAGGCCGGCTTCTTCCATCTTTTCTTTGAATGCCTTAATCCTCTTTTCATTAGTCTCGATAGTGTTTTTCATGGTTCTCCTTTTTAATTGGTTAAAAAGTTTATTGATATAGATGGTTAGACTGACCCGCGTAAATATTGGTGCAGTTTTCTTTTTCATCATTCCCGTTTCCTTTGTTCCTTTTCACCCTCATTAGTCTTGGGCTGCGAAGGTCGCGGCTCAACATTCTCCTTGCGTGGAGTTACTTTCTGTGGTTGCTTTGCATTTCCCCTACTGTTGGATGGCTTAACATCCCGCGCCGGCGGTGCTTGAGCCTTTTTGGGTGGATTGACAGAACGAGAAGGTTGTTCCTTTTGTTTGTTGTTAATTGCCGGAGTGACACTGGTCGGCCGTGCCGTTTGTACCTTTTGTCTGTTGTTAATTGCCGGAGTGACACTGGTCGGCCGTACCGGTTGTACCTTTTGTCGGTTGTTATTTGCCGGAGTGATATTCGGGATTGGATTGGCAGCATTTCTTTCCGATAGCCGTTTTACATCTTTCAAATTGACTACTTTGGACGGTGTTGGTCTCCGGCCATTTTCATCGTTCTTTTGTACTTGTGGCCTGTATATCTGCAGCTGGCCATTTTTCAGATTCTGTCCCGGTTTTTCGTTGTCATGAATAACAACCGGTTGGATCGTTCTACCTGTAATCTTTTGCACATCGGCTCTGTCGGGTCCAGAAACGTATGTAGAGTGTCGGTTTTGATCGGTGTAAGTTCTATTTATCATCGAAGAATTCTTTATGATCGTAACGTTATTAGTTCGATTGACATAATAATGATTGATGTCGGATCTTGAAAAATCTCTGTCTCTGACGAATATCCAGCGGTCATTGGGTACTGTGTATCCACGACCGAAAGAAACACTAAGGCTGATTCCGGGTCTCATCGGCGCCCAGCCATAATAACCATTCGCTCTTCTCCAATTGACCCACGAAGGACCCCATTCATTATCAGGGACCCAAAACCAACCATAAAAATCATCGTAATCCCAACGGCCATAATGGAAAGGCGCCCATCCCCAGGGAGCGAAATCCGATCCGGTTGATGGGATCCATACATACCCATAACTGGGATAATCGACCCACTGACCGTATGGACTTAATTCATTGTAAAAGACCCCGAAACTCACGCCGCCTTGCTGTGCAGATGCTTCTTGCGGCATTATCCATGCAACCGTATTCAATGCTACGAGCAGGGCAAAGATCTTTAAAGATCTCATTGTTGTGTCCTTTCATTATTATTCAATTAACATTCCTTGGTTTTCTATACTTTTGCTGAAACCATTCGAATATTTTTTCCCCTTGTGCTGCCACCAACTTGCGGCGTGTGTACCAACGTTCTTTACGATGACCCGAGCCTAAGACTGCACAGTCAGTGGTTCGGTCGGCTCCTATTTACTCGCCGTTTTTGTGGCGAGCAACTGAAAAGGCCGCATTATTTCGGAATAAGATGTAAGACCAATTCTCAAACCTTCTTTGATCCGCGCAACAAACCCACCAACCCCAGAACAGTCACGACAACGCCGCCTATTAACATCCATATTGACTTATCGGTGGCTGAGCCGGTGAAAAATCGAGAAATGTCAGAGCTGGATGAGTTATACGCATTGATACCAAAGATCAGAAGAAGAATGCCACCGGCAAGAACTGCGAGCGAGACTGCTTTGATCATTGATAATCCCTCGTTTTGATTTTCTATACTTGGTACCACGAAATAGTCACACGGGTTTTCGTCCACTAATGACATTGACCAAGATGACCACAATGGCGATCACCAGAAGAACGTGAATGAAACCGCCCATAGTGTAGGAAGTGACTAACCCGATGAGCCACAATATGACTAGAATAACAGCGATGGTATATAACATAACAAGTATCCTTTCTTTTTTGGTTTAGTGTTCAACGCAGGGGCGAACCATGGCGCGACCCCACTGTTATTGTGTGCGAGCATTTCGCACAACACCGTGAACTATGTGTAATTACCTTAATTATAGATAATCTCTCGTTTTGATTTTCCACACCTGCCCCCAAGAAATACTCGCACGAGTTTTTGTCCGCTCATGATGTTGAACAAGACAACCACAATGGCGATCACAAGAAGGATGTGAATGAACCCGCCCATGGTGGAAGTGATAAACCCAAATAGTATCTGCAATATTTAATCTCGCCGCTTAGTACTTGCAAAAGGATCACTGCATCAACCGGCAGTGATCCATCAGTCTGATGAGACTACTCAATTGTCATCCGGTTCTTTATGCTCTTCACACCTTTTATATCTCCGACGAGTTTTGTGACCAGGTCCTTTTCGGCAATATTCTTGGCTTTGCCGCCCAGCGTGACCACACCATGTTTCGTCTCGACCTTGGTATTGGCGACGCTGGTTGAGCGATGAACCCACAACGCCATCTTAACCTGGGCAGTGATAGAGGCATCATCGATCTTTTCAATCACAGTTCGGTGCGTCTTTTGCGCGTGTTCTGACACTGTCATCTCATTTATCACGTCTTTAACCCCATCGATATCCTTTGCATATTCGGTCGTCAATTCTTTTTGTGCCTGGCTGGTTGCATGGCCACGCAGGGTCACGATACCGTCTTTGACGTCGACCTCGGTATTGTCAGCACTCACGCTCCTGTGAAATAAGAGTGCGGCTTTCACTTTCTCCTCGAGCCACGCATCCGAGTTTGCGGTGGGGGGTGCACCTTTGATTTCCAGCCTGTTGTCGACGCTTATAACTCCTGGCAGGGCTGCCACTGTTTCTTTAGCCAATGACATGTGAAATTCTTCGGAGACAACTCCCGTCAAGGTAACGGCGCCATCCTTGGACTCAATTTTAATATCATCGCCCTTGAGATAGGTCTGGAACACATACGAATTCCTGGCCGATGATACGATACGGTCATCCGTTTCGGATGCGTGCAGAGGAACGACGATCAGCAACAGTGTGGCTACTGTCACCGTAAGAGCACCACGATACATTGTATTCATTGTAATTTCTCCTTTTGTAATTTTTGTGAATTGAACATATTTCATGATTTTTTTTGTAGAGAGCACTGGACAGCTCTTTCCTGTTGTCTATTCGTATCAGGTCGTCCTTGATTTCTTTCTATCAAGAATGAGAACAACACCACCAATTACTATCATTCCGATTCCGACGTACGGTTGCCAGTGTACAGAGTGTTCGTTATCCTTTGTTATCTCGAGTTCCCCTAAGTCCACAACTTTCTCTTTAGTGACATAGGTGAAACCTGTATAGGCGGTCATTATCAGGCCTACGATGATGATGATGATACCAGCTGTTTTCATATTGATCCTTTCCTCTTAATGAAGAACATGACGATAGCGCGCAGCGGGTTATGTTTCTCTCCACTCGGTGAGAAAACCCTTCAGAGCTGTTTCTCGTGCTGCATTGCCAATTGTATCGTATGCCTTTATGATATTCTGTGGTGAAAACCGTTGCGTCGGATATTTTCGCAAAGGGTAAAGGAACAGTCGGAGCTCCCTTTACCGCTCAGAAGCGATGATTCTCTGCTTTGCCAATTCAGCCATAACAAGCTTGACGATTTCAGGCCGGATTTCTTGCACTGAATTCGGTTCGGGGGTCATGCTCGTGGCACTCCAAATCATTTGCCCTTCGTTCCTGGTTGCCCATACGTCAATGGCACGGATGTCGACTTTTTGAGAATCGACGTACGCAGCGTGCTCTATGTCTCGATAATATGTTACAAATCTCTCCCTACGGCGATCATATCTCATGCCCTGTTCTGTCGTCACATATCCCTGCATGTACTGAGTGTTCGTTTCCGGAGGAAGCCTGCGGCAGACCAGGACTCCGTCGAAGCTATTTGATCCCACGATCTGCATAATCTGATTTGTATCCGGTACCGCATCCGGAAACAAGTGATACGAAGGCGTCGTTGCTACATTATGTTTTGCAAGCTCGGCGCTGAAGGCATCTTCCCACATACGGCGCTGCACTGAATTCTTGCTAACGGAGATGACAAGCATCTTATTCAGAGAAGGAGGTTGAAATGAAGGATCGTTCCATATGTCAACAAGTTCGGATGATGCGCAACCAGCCATCAGGGCGAAGAAGCAACAAAGCACTCCTCCAATGACGAACGACCTGTTTTTTTTCACAGTGGTGCCTCTTTTGCTAATTCGTGAGAATGAATTTAAGAGCCTTTTCGTTTTCAGCATTTCCAAATGTGTCATATGCCTTCATAATTTCGGGGATTCACCGGGACAGCTAAAGATGTAATTAGCCCCATTATCAGTGACGCTTTCTTCCGCACGATATAACCCTCATTTAAATGAATGATCGCTTTGGCTACGCTGTCGTCCGTGCGCTATCGTCCTATTTCACGACAACTTCAAAAAGAACTCGCATGTTAGCGTGCGCTTCCTTTGAGTTAATATCACCAGGGGTCACTTCATACACTGCCGGTTTTGTCCTGCCATATCCAATCACAGTGATTCTCTCTGGCGCAATACCTTTTTCGATCAGATAGTCCCTGACGGTATTTGCTCTTTGCTCGCTTAATTTCTGATTGATGTCTTCTGTCCCTTCAGCAGAGGTATATCCTGCCATACGGACGTTTATTTTTGGGTTTTCCTTCAAGCCCTGTACATTCTTGTCCAGTAGTGTCTTCGCTTCCTGGCTAAGGGTAGACTTATCGTAAGCGAAATGCGTGTCGCCGAAGACGACTACCTTCTCATCGACCTTCGGGTCAAGCACAACCATCAAAACCTTCAGATCCGACAGGCTCTTTTCGGACAGTTCCATCTTAGGGCTTTTCTTGAATAGCGTAACTAAAAGGATCGCCGCGATAACGCATAATATTCCCACAATACCCACAATAGCAAAAAGAATATTTTTCATCTGTTTATTACGCTTTAACCTGGACCGTTTTCCCGTTTGCCTTTCCGCCTCAAGCCAATCAATAAAATCGTTGCCGTCCTTAAAGCCGTGTTTTTCGTAGAGCTCATAAATCTGGATCTTTAATTCCTTATTTTCTTCATTCAAATCTTTCTGTATCATTGTGTCACCTCTTTCTTGAAATAATAAATTATCGGTCCATCCGTTATGACGCGCATTCCCCTCGCAATCGGCTTTATTCGCATAGCCTTCTGTCGATACTCCAACAATATTGCCGTTCGGGGCAGTGCGTCGCCAACGCCATTTATTTTCGACGTCTTTGTAGAATTCCCATTTATCGTTCATATTCTTTTCTCCTTATCTATGGTTAAAATCACTCGTTGTAGAACGTCCAGAAAAGCGATGCGCTGCTGAAGCCACTTCGGGAAGTAATTGTGCATCTTCAGTATCGCCTTGTGGAAGTTAGCATGATTGCTATTGCCGGTTATAGTTTTCTGCCACCCGAGAAATTCAGCATCTGAATTCGAGGGCTTCTTCTTCCAGTTCTCTCTTCGTGTCTCGCCAGATTTTATTTAAAGCATTCAATATAATCGCCTGAATCGTAGTTAATGAAGACCGCTGACCATTAATAAAGCCGATACAACCATGAAAAGGAGAAATAATAAAACCACCGGAAACGAGTTACGATCTACTAACCATGAAGCTCTGTTCTGTTTTTTCATTGATGCGTTGTCCCTCTACCGCAGTAACAAGATCTAGATTGATCGACGAATATATTCAGCCTCTCCATACGATTCATTTTCTTTTCCTTGACGATACCTTTAATTTCACCGGTCGTTTGTCCGATTTCTTTTCTTTGCTCAATGCTTTGTGCAACTTTATCAACTTGATGTTAGCCTGTTTAAGCTGTTCGACGATAATTTTATATCCATCTACATGGTGTCTGGCTTCATCTTTAGCAATCCCGTATTTCTCTTGAAGCTTTCCAACAAGCTCCTCATACTTGCCCAAGATAGCTGACAGTTCGTCGTTCATCATTTTTCCCCAATGGCCCACGGCTTTTCCTCTCCGTTGCTTCCATTGTCCTTCCATGCGATCCCAATTCACGATGGTTCTTCCTTATATTCCAAATGATTCTACTTTAAACATATGCACGAACATTTCTTCGACCGGCAACTGCCAATTCATGTTCTTCCTCTTGTTCTTAAAAGAAAAGTTTTCTCATCCACCTTCGAGAACGAAATACTTCTTTCTCTGATGCCTAAAAATAATACTGACGATTTGTTTAATCGGGAATAGCTCGAAAGGATGAAAAAGTAGTTAATCCTTTCTGAAGAAGTAAGTGCTGTTGTAGAGAGATAGAATCCCGGATTCCTAACTGTCTCCCTAAGGGATGCCTTCGGCATATTGATTCCTAGGGGTAGGGAAAGTGGATAATGCTATCGTTCTTTAAGAGTAGAGTTTTCGGGAAATACTTAATGGGAAAATGCAACAGACTAAAAAACACGAAGGACCCGGAAAACTTCCGGGTCCCGTGTATCTCAGCTATTTGTTAATGCCTCGCTAGTATTTGGCTGCGCGATCAACGATGATCTCTACTCGCCGATTGTTCGCTCGGCTTTCAGCGCTGCATTGTCTGCAACTGGTCTTCCCGTTTTCCATTCACAGGCTATTTCTCAACATAGAATTCAATGCGTCGATTCTCTGCCCGACCTGCATCCGTTTCGTTCGAAGCCACGGGTTCGTTTAGGCCTCTCCCGACAGTTCTCATGCGGTTCGATGCGATGCCTTTTTTGACGAGCCAGTTCTTTACTGCCTGCGCTCGTTTCAACGAGAGTGTCTGATTAAATTTCTGGCCTCCCACATTGTCCGTATGCCCGGTAATGACTACCCGCACATCGGGATTCGCGACCATCGCGTTGTAGGCTCTCCAGAGTATTCTCTCAGAATCTTTCGTGAGTGTCGCCTTATTGAACTCAAAATTGACACCCCTCAGAACAACGGTCTTGCCTTTAACAAGAATGAAAACGGTATCGTTACTCTTCTGTTGCGCCAATCGCAGTGCTTCCGCATCAGCTAATTCCTTTACTCGCCTCGCTTCTGCATCGGACGCTTCCTTTGCAAGTTTTGCATCTGCGTCGGCCTTTTCCTTTGCAAGCTTCGCATCAGCATCAGCCTTTTCCTTTGCAAGCTTTACATCTGCGTTGGTCGATTCCCTTACACGTTTCGCCTCTGCGTCTGCATCAGCCTGCTGCTTTATGCGCCGTGCTTCCGCATCGGCCTGCATCTTCGCACTCCGTGCCTCTGCCTCGGCAATCTCCTTCTTTTGTTGCTCCGTTGACTCGTTATCTCCACCTATCGTAAACGCAAGTCCGATAGTAAAACCATAGAATCCATCCTGTTTCCCGCTGGTAAGAGAATTGAGGTTAGTATTCGAACGTTTGACTAAATCGTCGGATAGGTACAAACTATATCCGCCATTGATATCCAGCAAGATTCCGCTGGAGATTTTAGTTTGCATACCGACACCGAATGGAACCATCGGTAAGAAATCAGAGCCGGTAACGTTGAGGGCTTTCGATAAACCGAAACCAGCATAGAGGTACGGATTCAAATTCGTCAAAGAAAAAGGGCTTAAGAGTAATCGAACATCGACTATGAAGTTTTCTGCCCTATACTTGTAAGGAGCATCCGGAGCATCCAGTTCAGCATAGCCCAAGCCAAGTTGACCAACTAACATGGGAGAGATGAGACCATACTGTAGGAATCCACGATACTGCATCATCCATCTGTCACCCGAGTTGTTATCTCCGTGGACGCCGCCCGCTGATAAACCCCATGCGAACTCGGATTTCTTGAATTGTTGGGCGTGGCTATACACACCGAAGGCTACGACCAGCAGTGTACATACGATGAAACGTTTCATAAGAAGTCTCCTTGTTTGGTTAATATGTTTTTGTTATTACTGCGTTGTAAAGTAAACTGTTTTCGTTGGCTCAACCTTTGGCCCTAAAAGATTTATGGTCCGCGAATAACTCTCAGCATGATGGCCATAATAGTAACCACCGGAAGAATGTGTTTGTTGAGAGTTTTCATAAAGCCCTTTCGTTAACGAACGAATAATGGTTGTCTCACGATTAAGATCGTACACTCACCTTTGTTTGATTGTGTCCTTTCTTAGATGCCCTCTTTGCATCTACTGGTTTTCTGTTCAACTTCATCCTTTTGCTCTGGGACTTTTGTGATTTCATGAGATTGGCATTGGACTTTTTCAATTGCTCGACGATTTTTTTAAACTCATCAACTTGTCGCTTGGCTTCCTCTTTGGCAATACCGTATTTTTCTTGGAGCGTTCCCACAAGCTGTTCGTGCTTTCCCGCGATGGCAGCGAGATCGTCGTTCATCATTTTCCCCCAATGCTGCACCGCTTTTCCCCTCCGTTGCTTCCACTGTCCTTCAACTCGATCCCAGTTCATTGTGCGAGTTTCTTTTCTTTCTAGTGTTCATCAGTAAAAGTTCCCTTCGGTAGATGAAGTGACAAAGACCTCCACTGAACCGTGAGCAAGTATACCGATGACTGCGTTGAGAAGTAATAGCCCAAAAGGATGAAAAAGGAATTAATCCTTTGTCGAGAGGGTAGATATCCATAACTTCTCGCTGAAGTTGTCGGTTCACCGATGATCACGCCAACGTAAAAGATGTTCATCTTGTCCTCTTTATTCATAAATTTTGAGTTAATTGCACGTATGCCTCAGTTGAAATCAAGGATGAAAACTTTTCTCCGCGGAATCAAAGATTGGAGCTTGAACCTTATGGTCGCATTCGTGAAACTTAAAACAGTGTCCCCCGACAATCTCGCGGCGGTGGAGAAACATGTGGAGTTTGTTGCCACATTTGTTTAATTGCCTCGCCTGCATTTCCAGCTTGCTCACCCGGGGTAAGATCAGACTCACCTGCTGCCACAGAAAGTTATTTTCTGCTGCGAGTGTATTTGCCGAACGAGACTCAAGGGCATTACCAACGGATTGATTCAGTTTAATTGCGCCAAAGAGAATGACGGTCCCCATGAGAATTCCACTAGTGGCGAGCTTTGCTAGAGCCCACTTCGCTTCTACGAATGTGAGTAATTCACTCGAGTAAGAATACAGTTTCACCCTACCCTCCACTGTTCAACACACGGACGAGTCCTCTTCGAACCACTGCGAGTAATCAAATCCATTACACTTCGTCCTTGCCGTTTCTTCACAAGCACAAACCCGAAAGAGCTGTCCGAAATGTTTTGCTGCTTATGCCGTGCGCCCCTACACAAAGATATCTCCACCATGCTCTTCCATAACGTAGTCGAGTGGACGATCGGTATTCTTCGCCGTGCGATAGATCTCGAGAATTGCCGCTGCACCTCCGATGAAGAGTAAGCCGAATATCACTGTCAGTATTTTTTTGTTAACGATTGATTCTTCCATTGCGCACTTCCTTCCCTTTCAAGTGTTCATCAGTAAAGGTTCCCTTCAGTCGATGAAGAGATGAAACCCTCCCCTAAACCATGAAACAGTATATCGATGGCTGCGTTGAGAAGTAATAGCTCGAAAGGATGAAAAAGTAGTTAATCCTTTTGGGGGAATGATCGTTCGATTTGGGAATAAGAATACCGGATCGTGGATTCGTTTTTGATCCGATACACCATAGCAGACTGCGACGAAGAGTAAGCGTATACAATCTTTACATGAAACTGCCTTTTTGCAGATCCTTCGAGTCTTCGAACTTCCTTAAAATATTACCATCGACTGTAGCAAAATTTAAAAGCCTTTTTTGTAGTACCTTTCGGCCCCTGTACAACCGAGAGCGCACGGTACCTACTGGACAAGCAAGTATTTTTGCAATTTCAGCATGCCTCAGTTCCTCAACATCACTGAGTAATACGACAGTCTTGAAATTACTCGGCAGCGATTCGATTGATTGCGCAATTTCATCTCCAAAGAGCTCATTAAACGGCTTTCCTTTTTTGACAAAACCGTATTTCTCTTGGAGCGTTTCCACAAGCTGCTCATGCTTCCCCACGTTGGCAGCAAGCTCGTCGTTCATTAATTCCCTCAATGGTTTCATCGCTTTTCCTCTCTGTTGCTTCCATTGTTCTTCAATCCGATCCCATCTCATAGCTTCGCGATCAGTTTGCGTAGTTCTTCCTTGGTCGTCCCGAGTTTCTGCTGAAGTCTTCCCATCAGTTCCTCCTCTTTGCCCTCTTTAAAGAGCAAATCATCGTCTGTCAGGTTGGCAAATCGTTGTTTGAGTTTACCGGCAATTTCCTTCCAGTTGCCTTTCATGCTGAGCGTATTCATTTAATACCACCTTGCGTTTATGAATGAGGGTGATTTAGTACGTTGCGATACATCATGACACGACCATCAAAAGAAATATCTCTCCCCCGATACCGGCGTCGACACCGAAGCCGCTGGAAGACGTCAGCTGGAGCGACGGAATGAGCTCCAGAAATATATCAATCGTCAATGCTATGAGTGCAACAGAACATCGAAACAACCAAATTAGGAGTCTCGTAACACTCTCCGTGAAAGTTGTGTGATAGCGAATCGAATTAACAAGGTTCTTTATTGTTTCAGTTGTGTTCCTTTGCAATTTGCAGAATTAGTGATGTGGATTAAAGTCCGATCGTTTTTGGAAATTATACACCTCATATCTTAAGTACGTGACAATGAAAATATTTACGCGTTGAAACGGATACATACTTTATCAATAAGAACTACTTCATGAGAATCAACTTCTTCGTCGAGACGAAGGATCCGGCTTCCAAACGGTAGAAGTATACACCGCTCGAGAGACCGAATGTTCCTGTATTGATACCGAACGGCACGGTGTAGTTGCCGGCTTCCTGACGGCCGTTCACGAGCGTAGCAACCTCAAGACCAAGCAAATTGTAGACTTTAAGGGAAACCATTCCAGCTTTCTCAAGACTATATTGAATCCTCGTGGATGGATTGAATGGATTCGGATAGTTCTGGAAGAGCGCGAATGCTTGAGGAGCTAACCCATTCTCGACGGCGGTCACCGTTGTGCCTGTTGTAAAACTCCATACATAGTTATTTGCCAGAGCAGTGCCTGCAAGATCCTGAGCCCCAGTTGTAATCGTGGCTGTATATATAGTACTTGGTAAGAGGTCGCTTGCCGGTGCAAAGGTGGCTATTGTGCCGGTGTAAGACACAACACCTGAGACTGACGTTGTACCTTGCATTAAAGTAAATGTCGATGCTGAAATAGTTGAAGCATTCATTGCCGTGCTAAAAGTTGCGGCAATATGTTTGTTCAACGCCACACCTGTTGCGGCATCCGCCGGGTCTGTAGAAGTTACCGTGGGTGGAGTGATGACCACCGTTGCCGGCTGAGTGATGGTATTGCCGATTAATGTAACTGCGGTCTGTGCCAACGCTCTGCCTTCCAGTGTTGCGCCATTTGTCATCGCAATCTGTGTTTGACACAATATGATTCCCTCCATCTGAGCCGTTGTTCCAAGATTAACTTGACCCGCAACTTGCCAGAAGATATTGGAAGCCAGTGCACCGCCGCTTAAATGAACAATGGCATCGCTGGCCAAGGTTAGATTTTGCGCTATCTGGAAGATCCAGACATCAGTTGCGGAGCCCGAGATAGTGACACCACCAGCACCTATTGTGACCACACTACCCCACGTGTAAACACCACGAGTGAGGGTCTGCCCAGTAAGATCTCCGGTGTACAGTTCAGTAGCATCATGTGGTCGCCCAGCTGCGTCGGTGTACGCGGTTCCCATGTTGAGTACCGCTGTGTTCAGGTTAGCAGGAGTTGGATCCGCATAGCCGGGTGCATATACATTTCCAGTTACTAAAGCTGATGTGGAAAATGCGCCCCCTGCAGGAAGAGTTAATGCAAATCCTTCTATATATGTCGCAGCGGCTGGACTAATTCCAATATCACCAGTAATGTGGGTAGTTCCCGTGGTTGTGATTCCTGTTTTTGCCAGAATCGCGAAATTGCCAGCTGTTCCAAGGTTTACTGGTGCCGGGTTGGCATATTGAGAAAAAGCAACGGCAGGCATCATCAAAGCAAGCGTTAGCATTGCACCGAGGAAGCGCGTCCATAGGTCTAAAATACCTGTTGTATGTATTGTATAAGTCTTCATAAGACCCTCCATCGTAGTTATTGAAAACGAGTAAGATTGTTTTTTATTTGAATCGCCCCGCTCATAAGAACGGGGCGATTCAATGTTTAGCCATTGAGTTGATGTACATCCCGTGGCATCGTTATGTACCATTGTCAAATATTGATATTCATAACATCCTTCGTGCAGTGAGTGAATGATGAATTCATTTGCTAACGACTTCAGTCGGGAACGATATCGATGACGACCGATCTATTATAGAATCGTTCCTCCGGGAAGTGGTTGTCAAACGATGCATATTTGAGATTTTCTCCGAACCCAAACGTTTCAAATGTGATCCCTTTCTTATCGCTATTCGCAATTGCGTGTTCAATAATACTCTGCGCATCCTGGGCTCGTTCGTTGGATAAGTTTTCGTTATACTCTTCCTCTCCTATGATATCCGTATAACCCTGGATAATAACAGTACCGCTATCCGGAATGAGCGGTGTGACAATGTCGGTGAGGAACTTTTCGTAGCTAGCGATGGTCTTCGATTTGTCGAAGTCAAAGAGAATCCTGAATCGCACTATGTCTTTTCCCGGTTCGACTCTGCGGACCAGGTAGACCGAACTTTCTTTCCTCACAAATTTCCCGCCTTTCGTTTCTCCCAGCATCACGACCTTGTAGTCGCCCTGGAGACGACCACCTAGGATGGTGTTTCCCGAAATATCTTCCTGGTCTCGCGTGGATGGTCCGTAACGCTGAACCTTTCCTTGGTCATCTGTGATTTCCAACGACCACGATGCGAGCACTTCCTTTGCCCCAACTACATAGAAAATAACATGGCTGTCCAGAGGGTCTTCCACCTCTGTAACGATTTGCACCGGCTTCAGCCAGTATTGGTGGGGAGCACCCCCAACCTGTATCAACATCTCAGGCGAATTGCTCTCGATATCAACCCGACGATCTCCAGCTTGGAGAAGATCAAGTTCTTTTGTACCACCGGGCGTTTCAGATGGAATGCGCGGTTTATCTCGTCCTTCAGTTGTTATCCTCAAGCTATCAATTCCAAATACGTCCACAAGATACCGCTTGATCGTTTCCGCCCTTGCTTTGCCGTACTCTGGTCCTTTCCCTGGCGACGCTCCACTGAGCGAAATGACAGTCCCGGGACTTCTTTTCATACGATCACCCATGATATTCAGTATGTTATAATACACGGTCATCTGTCGAACTGAGCGACCAGTCATGTTGATCGGCTGAACTTCCTGCAATTGTTCCTCCTTGAATTTTGCCGCCTGGGCTTTCGTCAGCAACACATATCGATTCGGTATTTCAGTCGATCCTTCTTCGAAGAATACGTAATTGCGAAGCGGGAACGTTTCCCTTACCCTGCGCTTAACGGGTACAGCCTTTGGCGCTCGAACCGAAAACTGGACATCACGCTCGACGACCTCGGGTTTTGCTGCATGCGAAATAATCTTCCCCCTTCCATACTTGATCGCAACACCCACCCGTAGGGTTGATACTGCCCAGCTTTCCCCCCAGCGCGGATCTTGGCCGAAATAGGGTTGGTACGAAACAAATGGTGAAATATCGACTTGGTTTTTATCGTTCGGAGATAACGCGAGTGGAATATCGTAACCAATGCCGATTTGCACCGAGTAGACTTTTTCATTCATTTTACTAAACTCGGCTTTGTAGGCGGGTTTGGTTCCCTCCGTGTAGGTAAATGTTTTCTCTTCGCTCGTGGATGATTTTGGAATGTTGAGAGCCCAATTGAAACCGATTCGGGGACCACCAAAAATGTAAAAGCCATCGTAATCTGAGAATGGAACAACCCGTAAGCTTGGCTCGATGGAAATATAGCTGATCGTTGTCGATAAGTTCGACAGCGCACCGCATGGACAGGGAGTCTCATTGAACGATCCCTGCCGGTCATCATATCCCACCTGCAGCATCGCACCCCAGACAGGATTGTGGTGATATTCCAGCAATCCAGCCACATACCAGCCAGATCCAAAACCTTTATGAAAAACAGCCGGAGTCGTGAACGCGGAGTTCAGCATTTGAGTTGTCCCGCCATAAAAGTCCAAATTCGCGCCTCCAACTCCGCCGAACCACCACTTTGGTTGTGCTCTTTGAGTCTCCTGCGCAAGAATTGTTGCGTGGACACACATCAGTATCAAAGAACTGAGGAGAATTCTTGTGAGCCAAAAGCTCATGAGCCTCTGACTTCGATTTACCGTGCGATATAGATACATACGTAGCTCCTTATTATAGAGTGTGGTTTTGTTTCTCATATTTAGTTCAAGTACAGGTATACTGATGATTGACATCAATGTCCTTCATCTTCATCATCATCATCTTCTTCTTCATCAAAATCATATCCATCTCCGCTATCACACCGAAAAACTCCCCGCCAGACAGATGTCTGGCGGGCAGACTTTATACATTACGGCGCAGGCACGAAAACAGTAGAGGCGGCGCCGTCCAAAGCAAGCGTGCTAGCACCGATCGCTCCAGCCAATAATCTGCCATATATCGTGGCACCACCCGCAGAAGTGAGATCTCCTCCAGCCAGTATGTTTCCATAGAAGGTAGTGCCCGATCCTATTGACGCAGCAGCAGTAGGAACGAAAAACACGTTCTTCTGCTGAGCACTACCAGTTAGCGTAACATTACCACCTGGTGCCCCCGAATAAGTAGTCAGCGAGGAACCGATCTGGAAGACCCAGACGGCATTCGCGTCGCCCCCTCCATCGAGAACAACAGGAGTATTGATCAATAACGTGCTACTAGATGTATAAGTGCCCGGAGGTAGATGACCGGGAGCATGAACGCCGACAATGAACGTGCCCAAGTCCTGACCATCAGGCACGGTTGTTCCGGGTGCCAGATTCTTGGCGAAGTGATACGCAGTCGTCAAGTTGGTATAGACCGACTGTGCCACTCCATCTGCAATGTGAATCGCACCGTGCACCTGCGCCGGAAGTAATCCATTTGCAGTGCCTGGGTACATCGCAACATCACCCCATATAACGGAGGCGCCACTAGCGTCTGTGATCGCGGACGATGACAAGATCCCGTAAGTGCTAGCTAAACCAAGCGGCACTGCGCCTGGTGCGAGTCCTAAACCAAAGTTCGCTACTAATGTTCTGTCTCCAGTTATTGTAAATGTATAACTTGCATTTGTAGATACAGGGCTTCCGGTTTCTGTCCAGTTAGTAAATACATATCCGCTATTTGGTGTAGCGGTTGCTGTTACTGAAGAACCTGAATTAAATGAACCGCCTCCACTTGTCGTTCCACCGGCTAATGGAATTGATGATAGTGTTACTGTATACTGTGTTGGTGGTATAACCGCAAAGTTTGCCACTAAAGTTCTGTTTCCACTTAGTGTAAATAAATAATTTGCATTTGTAGATACGGCAGTTCCATTCTCTGTCCAGTTAGTAAATGTATATCCAATGTTCGGTATCGCGGCTACTGTTACTGAGGAGCATGAATTAAATATGCCGCCTCCACTTGTCGTTCCGCCTGCCGATGGATTGGATGATAACCTTACTGTATCCGGGATGACAGTTGTAAAGCTCCATACATAGTTGCTTGCCATGGGATTACCTGCCAAGTCCATAGCCGAGGTTTTCATCGTGGCTGTATATATGGTATTTGATGTGAGATTGCTTGCCGGTACAAAAGTGGCAGTTGTGCCGGAGTAGAACACAAAGCCGTTAATTTGCGTTGTGCCTTGCATTAAAATAAATGTTGATGTCTGAATAGTTGTAGGATCCATTGTCTTACTAAAAGTTGCGGCAATGTGTTTGTCCAAAGCAACACATGTTGCGGTATTAGCAGGGTCTGTAGAAATTACTGTGGGTGGAGTGACGACCACTACTGCGCCTGTTGTAAAGTTCCACACATAGTCGCTTGCAATGGAATTGCCTGCAAGATCTTTTGCCTCGATTGTAACCGTGGCTGTATATACGGTATTTGGTGCGAGATTGCTTGCCGGGTCAAAGATGGCAGTTACGCCGGAGTAAGACACAAATCCGGAAACTGGCGTTATACCCTGCTTTAAGGTAAATGTCGATGTATGAATAGTTGCAGGATCCATTGTCTTGTTAAAAGTTGCGGCAACTTTCTGGTTCAAAGGCACACCTATTGCGGCATTAAGTGGGTCTGTAGAAATTACTGCGGGTGGAGTGATAACCACTGCTGCGCCTGTTGTAAAGCTCCATACAAAGTCATTTGCCAGAGCATTGCCCGCAAGATCCTTAGCACTAGTTGAAATTGTAGCAATATATGTTGAGTTGGGTAAGAGGTTGCTGGCAGGTGCAAAGGTGGCAGTTATGCCGATGTAGGACACAAAGCCTGAAATTAATGTTGTACCTTGCATTACTCTAAATGTCGATGTTTGAATAGTTGAAGCGTCCATTGTCTTACTAAAAGTAGCGGCAATTTTCTGGTTCAAAGGCACACCCGTTGCGACATTAACAGGATCTGTAGAACTTACTGTGGGTGGAGTGACGACCACTGCTGTGCCTGTTGTAAAGCTCCACACAAAGTCATTTGCCAGAGCATTGGCGGCAAGATCCTTAACCCCGGTTGTAATCGTGGCTGTATATGCGGTATTTGATGCGAGGTTGCTTGCCGGTGCAAAAATTGCAGTTGTGCCGGAGTAGGACACAAAGCCAGAGACTGACGTTGTACCTTGCTTTAAGATAAATGTTGCTGAGGTAAAAGTTGAAGCATCCATTGTCTTACTAAAAGTAGCGGCAATTTTCTGGTTCAAAGGCACACCCGTTGCGGCATCAACTGGGGTTGTAGAACTAACTGTGGGTGGAGTGACGACCACTGCTGTGCCTGTTGTAAAGCTCCATACAAAGTTATTTGCCAGAGCATTGCCTGCAAGATCCTTAGCCTGGGTTGTAATCGTGGCTGTATATGCGGTATTTGTTGCGAGAGGGCTTGCCGGTGCAAAAATTGCAGTTGTACCGGAGTAGGATACAAACCCGGAAACTGACGTTGAACCTTGCCTTAAGATAAATGTTGCCGAGGTAAAAGTTGAAGCATCCATAGCCACACTGAAGGTTGCGGCGATTTTCTGGTTGAAAGGCACACCTGTTGCGGCATTAATTGGGGCTGTAGAAGTTACTGTGGGTAGAGTGATGCCCGGTGCGTCGCCTGTTGTAAAGATCCATACATAGTTATTTGCAAGTGCAATACCTGCAAGATCCTTAGCCCCGGTTGTAATTGTGCATTGATAGGTGAGATTCGGATCTAGACCGTTCGGCACTACAAAAATTGCAGTCGTGTCAGTGTACAACACCGCTCCTAAAATAGGGGTGGTGCCTTGCCATACGTTAAACGTTGCTGCCGTAAGCGAATTCGGATCCATTGGTGTACTGAAAGTTGCCGAGATTACCTTGACAGTGGCGACGCTAGCCGACCCGGTAGCACCACTTGTCTTGGAGATTGCCGCGATTTTCTTGACAGCGGCGGCGATAGCCGACTCGTTGGCATCACTTATCTTGTTAAGAGGCACATTCGCTCCACCATTAGCGGGGGATGTGCGAATCACCGTGGGTGCGATACAGACGTTTACGATTCCCGGACTTTCCTCTTTACAGCCGACCATAAAAATGACGAGGAGTAAGGCGGCGGTCAGTCCTGCTGAAAGCATGACACCGAGGAATCCCCGAATCATTCGGGAGAAGTGCGTCCATCGGCTCAAAGCAGTTGTTGGATTTGTTGTTGGAGTGTTCATGTGTCCCTCTGTAAGTGGTTAATGGATGAATTAGGTTTTTTTGTAATTAGGATTGTACATCTACTCATGATGGTTGTCGTCTCCTCGATGATGTTTTTGCTTTCACCGAAATTCCATTCGATTTCTTCTTTTTTGATTTTTGTGATCTCATGAGATTGGCATTGGACTTTTTCAATTGCTCAATGCTTTTTTTGAACTCATCAACTTGTCGCTTGGCTTCCTCTTTGGCAATACCGTATTTTTCTTGGAGCGTTCCTACAAGCTGTTCGTGCTTCCCTGCTATTGCAGCGAGATCGTCGTTCATTAATTTCCCCCAATGCTGCACCGCTTTTCCTCTTCGTTGCTTCCACTGTCCTTCAACTCGATCCCAGTTCATTATGCAAGCTCCTTTTCCTTTTACATGTTCATCAGTAGATGTTCTTTTCGGTCAATGAAGTGATGAAAACCTATCCTGAACCGCGAACAATTATACCGATGACTGAGTTGAGAAGTAATAGCCCGAAAGGATGAAAAAGGAATTAATCCTTATTTAGAAGAGTCTAAATAAAACCTGGCACATGGAACGCGATCGAACTGTTTTTGATCAGAAGGACAAAAAGAAACGCCCGCTTTGAAGGATATAAAGCATTCTAAGAAGGGAAAAAATAATACCGAATAAAACGGAGGGATCGTTTGTTGTCTTGGGACTTTCCTTTTTAAGGAAACTAAGAAGTAAAATTTCTTAATGGAATTGTCATATTTCGCAATAAAAATTAATAGCTCTCTTCGCGTGTATACTTTGCTATCTGCAGGCGGGTGTGCAGCGCCAATTTTTCCATGATGTTATGCACATGGCTTTTCACCGTGTGGGTAGCGATGTTGAGTTGCTGAGCAATTTCCTTATTGCTCAGACCATCAGCAATCAGCACAATTATTTCACGTTCGCGTTTCGTCATCCGCACGGCATTGGTCAGTTTCCCGTTTCTCTTCTTGAGAGCAAACTCAATCACATGAGAAAAAAGTGAACCGGTTAATGAGGGCGGAAGAACTTTTACTCCCTGTGCCACAGATCGTATAGTCCCGAGAAAATCCTTTACAGTGGCGTCTTTCAAAATGAAACCCGATGCCCCTGCCTCTACAAACTCAACAATGTCTGATTGTGATGGTACAAAACCCATTCCTATCACTTTCGTTTCAGGCATTTTTTCCCTTAGCAATTCTACAACAGACGACTCTTTGAAATTTTTCAGACCCACGTCCATAAGAATCATATGAGGTTTTGTTTGGCTTGCTTTCAGCAGAACATTATTACCGCTTCCTATGGTAGCCGCGACATGCATATCCGGTTGTCCATTGAGCATAGCAGTGATACCATCGCGCAACACGCGATTATCTTCAATGACCAGTATTCTAAATTTTTTCATCGGACAGTATCTCTTTGTTTCTATGACACAGCTAAAACGCCGAGATCAGGTGTTGCAACACTCCGACCTCTATATTGATTTCAGAAAGTTAGTGAGGTTTCTCTTCTCTTATCTGCTCGGATGACACTAAATGCCATCAGCAAAGTAATGATTCTAAAAATAAGATGCAAGATATGCCCAAACCTGTAACGAAGTCATAGATAGTCTCGTGCAGGGACAACTCTGCAGATTTCTTAGTCACCCTGACTTCAACGAGTATGGATAGGTTTTAGAACGTCGTCGCTTTGTGGTAGTATCGCTTGACAGTAGAATGAAACTGCTCTGAGTGCTAACGGAGTTTATTTCCGTAGTACCGATAATTTCCTGAACAATTCTATTTCTTGCTCACTGAGATGGCCAGGTAGTTGGATTACAATAGTTACATACAGATTCCCAAATTCGTTTTTTGTGCCATACACCGGCATTCCGAGACCCAAAAGTCTCAGCATCTTGCCATTGGGCGTTTCTTTGGGAATATCTACATTGACTGTATCCTTCAAGGTTTTGATCCGCGCCTTGCCGCCGAGTACGGCAGTATACAAGTCGACCGGTCTATCGCAGTAGAGATCATTTCCTCTACGTTGAAATTCCGGATGCGATGCGACTTTGATTGTAATGTAAAGATCGCCGTTTGGACCGCCGTTCAACCCACGACCTCCCTTGCCTTCTAATCTTAACACTTGCTGGTCCATGATCCCCGGCTTCATTATGATCTTGATTGTTTGACTGTGGATCTTAAGAAACCGGGTCGAACCATGATAGGCTTCTTCAAGCGAGAGTGTTGTTTCAGCTTCGAAGTCCTCTCCTTTGATCGTCCTGTTTCTTTTCCCACGCCTCTCTCCGGAACGCTGTCCGAAAATATTCTCAAAGAGATCGCCGGCGCCTTCCTCATTAAACATCGCGCTGAACTCTTCTTGACTCATGGTGTGCGTTTGTCCGCCACGACCGCTTGTATACTTCGACCAATCGAATCCTCCCGGCTGCGCTCCGGCTGCCTCGTATTGCTTCCAATCTGCACCAAACTGATCGTATTTTTTTCGTTTCACTGGATCGCTGAGGACTTCGTTGGCCTCGTTGATATCCTTAAACTTCTCTTCGGCTATTTTGTCCCCTTTGGTTTTGTCAGGGTGATATTTGTTGGCAAGCGCTCGATATGCTTTCTTTATTTCCGCAGACGTTGCTGTCTTACCAACACCCAAAACCTTGTAGTAATCTTTGTAGTTCATAGTCTTATCGCTTTGTACCCAATCCCGGACGCTATCACATAGAATATTTACTATCCTGCAACTCGCACTTGTGCTGTGTGCAGTAAATCATTGTTCCAGATATAGCCGCGACGCAACTTATCAGCATATCGTTTCTTTCAAGAAAACACTATTTACCTCTTCGTACAGCATCATCACGACTCATGAATGCGAGGATACGTATGCACAACATGTGTAGCCATTTCACTTAAAATCCAACAACATCCCGCACAGCGGTTCGAAGTGCGAACCACTCAAACTGGATGAATGGGTCATCCGGCTGCCGCGTATATTTCACCTCACCGATCTTTATCGAATCCGATTTATCCGGCACATTGGTCCCGCGGATCTTTAAGTTGTTGGCAATGAACGAAGTAATACCGTCGGAAAAGCCCTTTTCGCTTCCTGTCTGTTTGTTAATGGCTGCAATGGTCAGGTCTCTGTATACACCCCGCAAGTTACCGGTGGCGTGTCCCGAAGCAACATTGACCTCGAATGTTGCCTCCTCAAGGACACCCGTCTTGATGCGCATCTGATCGGATATCTCAAGCATTGAATTGAGCGGGCTGAGATCCATTTTGCTCAGCGAACCAGAGTATTGGAACGAGAACTCCGGCGATGCGACAGGAATTCTCATAAGCACTTTCATCGTCCCAGCATTCACGAACTTCGCTTGTGCATGAATGACTAAAACGGCGGCACGGTCGCCATGATTGGCAATTCCTTCTGCCAACACCTGCATGTTATCAAACGTTACGAAAGCTGGCTTCGAGCCGAACACAAACCTTTCACAGTACTTCAGCCATCCGTTCATAAAACTCAAGCTATCGACCTGGAGGGTTTCCTTTATCGAAGAAAGAATCTCGTTCGGCATAAAGGGACCTGAAGAGTCTCTGCTGTCGGGTTTGTCCTTGTTAACCAGAATGTCGAGGAACGCATCGTGAATGTGGACGGAACGGGCACGGTAGCTCTTCCCTTGCAGCAGTTCGAGACAGCCCAAACCCATCACACTGCATTGCGGAGTCACAAAGCTCAATCGAGTTCTTCTGAATGTACTTCTTCTGAAGAACTCATCATCGCCTGCCAACGGATGAACCTCTAGTGATTCAGCCACCATCTCTGAATTCGGCACCGATACAAGCAGCCGTTTGCAACGAAGTCTATACTGCGACTGCGGGAGGTTAAGCTCGATGCCTTGAGCATCGAGGTCTACGTTGGTAAGGTTCTTAGGTCCAAGTGTTCCTCCCCAGAGAAGATGAATCCACTCGATTCCACTCACGGAGAACGAACCCATTTTGCTCGAGAACGTGCCATCGACTGCGTGCAGCGCAACGGAGTTAAATCCAAAGCAATTCTTTAAGACGCTGTAATTCATGTTGGCGATGCGTATCGAGTACGCGGGATACGCCTCAGCAAAAGCCTTTGTAATCCTGGGCTTGATGAATCTGTTCACAATAGGATTTGGGAAGAATAGGAGGGTTAGCACGCAAACGAGCACAATCGCTCCTACAGCAAAGCCCGCATACGACGCTATCTTCAGCGGCGACAGCTTTCGTCGATCAGTTGGTGGATGTTCATTTTTCATGTGCTCTATCACCTTGTTTTTTCTTTGTCACGATCGCAATGCGCATGCTTTTCTTAAAAGTGTATAGAGAAAGATTGATGGTTGCAAAGGTCATATCAACCTCACAAGGGCAATTATCCCAGATATAATGATCAAGGCACCGGAAATCCTATTGACCCATCTGAGTCCCTCTGAGTCCAATTTTTTTCTGAATAACGTAGCAACGTAACCAAGAGTCAGAAACCATAGACACGAACCTGTAAACACTCCGAGGACAAGAATGTATGCTGAAACGATAAAGAGCTTATGTCCCAGTCCAAAGGCAGCAAACACAGCAACAAAGGCAAAGATGGTCACTGGATTGGTAAGTGCGAGGAGAAAGGCGGAGGCGTACGATCCCAACAATCCCTTTTTATCGAAGGGGATTATAGGATCCTTGCGCTTAGCACGAAATGTCCTTATTCCAAGAAACAAGAGTAATCCTCCTCCAACCAGACGCAGCCAGAGGAAAAAAGCGGAGATGTACGAGCCCAATAAACCTTTTTTGTCGAAGGGGATTATAGGATCCTTGCGCTTAGCACGAAATGTCCTTATCCCAAGAAACAAGAGTAATCCTCCTCCAATCAGACTCACCCAAAAGTGCTGGCTGGCGATCACATCCGAAATAAACGTGAGACCGAACGCAGCGATACTGCCGTACAGCGAATCTGCGGTTGCAGCCCCAACGCCGATGATCAGACCGCGCGAGTGTCCCTCAGCCAGAGTCTTGCGGATACACATTATTCCAATCGGTCCAATAGGCACCGCCATCGCAAATCCAATAATCAGTCCTTTTAAGAAAAAGATTGGCTCCATGTGCTCATGTTCCGATCAGCTTGTTACTGTTGATACAGTTAGGATTGTTGTTGCGATCTCTCTCTATTATAGTATGCAGGAAACTCGCGCAACTGGAACGCATTAAATTTCTCGACAAACTAACCGTCATAATTTCGAAATTATATTTCGTAATTCTTCCGTAGTTTTTCCAAGTTTATTCTGCAATCTTCCCAATAATTCTTCTTCCTTACCTTTTTGGAAAAGCAAATCATCATCAGTTAGGTTTGCAAATTGTTGTTTGAGCGTACCTGCGGATTCATTCCAGTTTCCTTTAAGTATCAGCGAATTCGTTTGATAACTCCTTTATAATTGTAATTGATAAATATTGCATGTACTGGTATCGGTACCAATAATAACTTTACTCATTCAACCGAGTACATTCTGTCAATACTGCCTGAATAAGCATGTTGTTCTCGCTCCTTCTTATTAAAGTTATTTTTTAGAAAATCCAACTACATTCGCAACACCGTTGCGAAGAGCAAACCACACAAACTGGAGAAAATAATCTTCCGGATCCCGTGTGTATTGTATTTCACCGATCTTCATTAAGCCTTTTTCATCTGGCATGTTGGTTCTGCGGATAATAAATATTTTACCAATGAGAGAGGAGATCCGATCGAAAAATCCTTTTTCACTTCCGGTATTTTTATTGAGAACGACGATGGATAGATCTTTGTACTCGACTCGCAAGGTACCGCTTGCATGCCCCGAGTTAACATTGATATTATACGTTGCAGAATGAAGGACTCCGGATTTAATACGTCGATGTTCACCTGCTTCAATGAATGAATTTAGTTCGGTAACATCCATCGTGCTCAGCGAACCGGAGTATCGTAAAGAAAAATCCGTTGATGTGAGAGGAATTGCCATAAACAGTTTCATTGTGTCGGAATTCATAAAAAGTCCCTCCCCATGAATAACTGTAGTGTCAGGGTGAGATGTATGATTAGCAATTCCACTTACTGAAACATTGATTTTATTAAACGTAATCACTCCAGGTATTGCTTGAACAGCATATCTCTCGGAATATTTCAACCGTCCATTAATGATTTTCAAACTACCCACCTTAACTATTTCCTTCATCGAAGATAGAGCTTCATTCGGCATCTGTGGTTTCGATGAGTTCTTGTCATAGGGCTTATCCATGTTCACCAGAATATCGGCAAAAACACCATGTATATTAATGCTTTTGGCCTTATACATATTTCCTTGAAGCAATGCGATACCATCCAAACCCATTATTTTTATTTGAGGAACATCAAAACGAAATCTGGTTTGTCTGAATTGACTATTTGCAAAGAATTGTTCATCGTGTAGTAAAGAATAATACTTAATTGAATCAGCCACCATTTCAGAATCAGGCACCGATATATGCAGCATTCCAAAACGAAGTACATTCTGAGACTGACGAAAAATAAGTACAATTTTATGTGCATCTATTACTGAGCTTGTAAAAGTATTAGGAGTAAAATCTCTTTGTCGAAGAATATCCATCCAATCGATTCCGCTCATAGAGAATGAAGCAGCACTGCATGTAAACTCTCTAGTCTTCAGTGTTATAGAATCACACCCTAAACGATTTTTCCAGACATTGCAATGCATGTCGCCAAGCTGTACTGAGTATGCCGGATAAGCTTCTGTAAGAGCTTTCGTAATTCGGTCTTTTAAGAGTGTGTTGATAAAAGGATCCGGAAAGAAAATGATTATCAATACACAGATGAGTATGACGGTCCCAATAACAAAACTTACATACTTCGCAACTTTCAGCAGCGATAGTATTCTCCAATTGAGTGATGCTTTTTTAGTCGGCGGTTTTTTTATCATTGTTCTTTCTTCTTGTTCGACACCGGTGCTGACTTCGTTTGCCTCAGCAGGTTATCCGGCAACTCGTACTTGCGCTGCGCGCAATAATTCATTGTTCCAGAGATAGCCGCGTCGGAGCTCATCGACAACGGTTCCCGGTTCACTACCTTTATGTTTCGCCATCGCCACAGCTTCATGCAGATCATGGTTGAACGGCGTACCGACACTTTCGAAAGGGAGAACTCCATACGTCTCCAACAACGCAAGAAGTTTTTGATAGATGATTTTCACTCCCTTCACAAAGGGTTGCTCCGCGTCGTTTGCGCACTGCAACGCTTTTTCCATATCGTCGATGATGTCTAACAGGGGAAGCATCATTCCCCGTTTACTTTCCTCGGCAATCTTGTTGCCGTCACGCTCAATGCGGCGACGATAATTCTTGAAGTCTGCAAGTGTGCGCAGATTCCGGTCACGCTCATGTATTAGCTCTTCTTGCAATCTCTGGATTTCTGCCGCCAAATCAGCCGGCGGCAGCAGGTTCTGTTCGTTCTCGCGTATGTGTATTTCCACTGTACACCTTTTTTACTGTTTGTCAACTAACTTTCACAAGCTGTTTGCCAAGATTTTCTCCCGCAAACAACCCGATGAAAGCCTTCGGAGCATTTTCCAATCCCTCAATTACGTTTTCGGCATACGTCAGTCATTTCCTCACATTTGGTCCAAACAACAACTGGCGTCCAATTGCCCGCGGATTACAATGGAATCATTTTCCATGGTTATCCGATTGTTAATATGTGTCAAAACGAAAAACCTGCTTGCGCGACAAATAAAAATCGTCCTTTATTTTTGATGGGTAAAAATGGGTCCAATTCCAGACCAATATTTATTTTTTTTGTAAAACCGATATTGACTATTCGTACCATCTCCGCCAAATCCAGAAACATCGACAAAGCAAAACCACCTCTGTTTCTTCCAACATCAACAGGTGAATTCACGCCAAAAATTCCTATCCCCGCGCTGACAGGAAATCGATTCCCTGATCCTGGATCAATATAATAAAACCGTACCATCGCGCTGTAGTTTCCATATTGAATCGAATCGTCGGATCGTGTATCGTACAACACTTTGGGGATGGCGAGTGAGAATCCTGCTTCGATTGTTGAACCTCTCACCCGAAAATATTGTGTCACACTGTTAGAACGATCCACTGCGCCGATTTTAATAGTGTAATCGGGTTCGATATGGACGCCAAGAATTGCCCAGTCAGGCAGTGAATCTACCGGCACCAGCACTTGTTCAAGTTCTTCCGGACGGATGTTGGCGAACGCGCCGTAGGCAGCGCGATACTGAATGAACATTGCGCGATCTTTGTAGGGATCGCCATGACTTCGATACGTTACTACACGTCGTTCGTACGATGGAGCCGCTATGCCGTCTCGCAACATTATCGTTGTTGTTATTCTAACGAACTGGGGTCCCATGCCAAGCCGAATACTATCGCGATAAAACCGCACCATGAGATTTCGAAGTTGCCCGCGATTCAGTGTAACTGCCGTCCGGATATTATTGCTGCCGGCATCGGGAATAATGCTGATGTATCTACTGAGTTGTTCAACATCTTGGTGTTCTTCCACCGTTACAATACAATCCGTTACATACCGAAATCGCCGCCCCCCGGAATCCGTTACTCTAAGCCCGATGGGAAATATTCCTGGCGTTATAGTTTTAGGAATGACAGTAACGTATCTAAGTCGTCCAATTGGTTTGAACGTTGTTCCTTCGATAAGCAGTATAGGAGTAATGATTCCCGCTGTCGCGGTATTATCGTTTCGTTGAATGACCAAAAAAACCGTGTCACCCGGAAAGTAGATCGACTTGTCGACAGAAATATCGATCCTCTCATCCTCGTCCGTAGACTGAATGAGTACCGAAGTTTTCTGCTGTGCATGGGCGCAGAGTATTCCGATAACACAAAGCAGAATACATTTAATGAATTTTGATTTCAACATGTCGTCTCTTCGGCAATCATCATGATTATCTTACATAGTACAAATAACTGTAAAACATAACAATCGCTCAAATGTATGAGAAAGTAATTAATCCTTTTATTGATACCGACACATTGACATCGGATGGACGAAGTCCGCTGAATCACTGTACAATTGTGGACTTTACTTCTTATTCTACCTTTTTAAAATCAATATATCCCCGCTCCACGTCTGTATGAAGTAACTGTACACTGCATCTGTGACCAACATCTAAACCTTCAAAGCCACTCACCACTCTTCCTTCAATGGGCGGATGCAGAAGACGGACCCACGTCCCTTTGGCAGATGCACCGGTAACGATGGCATCGAACCGTTGATTTATCCTTGACTCCAATACCATAGCCGCTGCAGATTTTTCAACCTGCCGTTCAACCTTTTTCGCCGCATCCTCCTGTTCGGTACAGTGTTTTGCGAGCGCCTCCAATTCATCGGTCGCATAGGGCATGGAACCTTCCGCCATCGCTGCTTTCAATAACCGCTGCGTGATCAAATCAGGGTACCGGCGGTTCGGCGCTGTGGAGTGAGCATAATCTTTGACCGCAAGACCGAAGTGTCCGGCAGAACTCCCTCCCGGAAGTTCGACGACATATTCACCAGCACCTAAGAGCTTGATGACACTGAGAGAAAGATCGGGAAAGCGGAGAGGATCGTTGGATTTTGCAGATATCAAGAATTCATCCAATGCTTTTGAATCGGGCTCTTTAGGAAGTGTGAAACCCTGCTCTAAGGCAAGCTCGACGATTCGATCCCAGCGTTTTGGTGTTCGGACAACGCGCCGCAGCGACGGTAACTTTTGAGCTGCAAGGTATCGTGCCGTCACACCGTTTGCCGTGATCATAAAGTCCTCTATGATATCTTTTGCACTGTTCCTTTTTTCAACTTCCAAATCTTTGATCTCATCTCCTTCAAATACAGGACGCGCTTCTATTGTTTCGAGATCAAGCGCACCATGCTGATGCCGGAGCGATTTCAGCTTTTGCGCTGTGCGATACTGGAGTCGGAGATTTTCGTCAAGACCGTTGACTGTGCCGATTGCCTGCGGCATCGGCCCGCTCCCTTCCAGCCAACCGGCAACGCTGTTGTAGGCAAGCTTTGCGCGATTGCGAACCATCGCTCTATAAATATCTGAACTTCGAAGCGACCCATCCATGGCAATAACCATTTCAATGACGATGGCAAGTCGGTCTGATTCAAAGTTGAGAGATGTGAGATCGGTCGAGAGCTTCTCGGGCAACATCGGAAATATCTGCGCAGCGGTATAGACCGATGTGGTGTTGTGTTTTGCATGATCGTCAAGCGCTGATGGTATCTTGACAACAGCTTCAACATCGGCAATGGCGACAAGGATCTTTACGGCCCCCTCGGGCATGGCTTCGGCAACGGTAAGCTGATCCAGATCGCGCGAATCATCGTTATCTATGGAGCACCATTCAAGACTCCTGAGATCACGCGTCGATTTTTCAATGTTTGTCGCAGCCTCATGGATTCCGTTAAGCTCGGCAATCGCCTGGTCAGAGAAATCCGGAAGTAGCCCTCTTTCCATCATCACCCGACGTGCAATTCTTTGCAGGATGGAACGATGTTGTCTGTCGTCTGTATTCGTCATGTTAGCACCTTCCTGGAATGCTATATTGTGATTTCTTGCTCAATGAATTTATTCTTCTCGGCACCGCCATCATTCGCCAACGCGCCATTTCATCATCGCGACCCTTAACAGCGTCGTTGACGATAAGGCACGAGATCATCGCATAGCGGCATTTTACACTATGACGGTGGCCGGCTCATTCGCTTTGCCAGCCTCGCCTTTGCCACCTTTGTCTCAGTGCTTTCCGCCCTTATCAGGATATCCAGACTTCGTGGTGTGAGTGCCGAGCAACCCCTTTTCGGTATAAGAGCCGACAGAGTTACCCTCTGGACCGAAAGACCGCTTCACTTGCGGGACACTACCCGACTGATTGACCGTTACGGTAACCACGTCTTGGTCCGTGTTGCCGCCCGCGCCAGTCACGGTCACACTGACCCTGTGGTCGCCGTCGGAAACTTTGGTCGCGTCAAAGCGCGCGCTCCACATTTGTGTCTCGCCGATGCGATTCAGCGACACCGCCAGTCCACCGTCGATCTGCATGGTTGCCGAAGCAACGCCCTTGTCATCCCAAACTTTGACGTGAATGTCTACCGTATCCTTGACGATTTGTGAACCACCGATCATGAGCAGTTTATCCGCTGGTGAGGTTATCATCACAAACGGCCAACTCCCCAACGTCTTAAACTTCCAACTGACCACACCGTTATCGATGTTGATGATCGAGTACCCTACCGGCCCTTCGGTCACTTCGCCGGTTGAGCGCGTGGCGGCATAGATCGTGTTTCCATCGTTAGCAATATCGTTATAGTGCGTGTGTCCTGCATCTACCATGATCACATTGTCACGCTGGATCACGTCCTTCAATTCCGATGTCTGTTCATAGGAGTGCATAAAGATCACACTCTTGAGACCGGCCTTCGCCGCTATATCCAGATCGTTGGTCAGCCACGAGTTCTGAGCATCGCTGATGCCGCTCATCACGTCCAGAAACACGAAGTGGTACTTATCCGCCGTGAAGCTCTGGTAGTTCACTGGCTCCAAATACTTGTTGTAGAGAGCGGTCCCGCCCTTGTGATCGCGTTCGCCCGGAATGGCATACAACGGTACTTGCAATTCATCCGCTGCTTGCTTGATGAGCTGGTACTCACTCTCGGCGTGATTATAAGCGTTGTCTCCTGGAAGCAGCGCGAAATTCACTCCGTTCTTGAGATATTGATTGGTGGCACGGATGATATTCTTGAAGTCTGCATAGTTCTCCTGATCACCCGTGGTGATATTCAAGTCACCAAAGTGAACCCAACTGACCACGCCAGGATTAAGGATAGTCGTTGTCGCACTGAGCGCGCCAGGATTGACTGGGACCGGCCCGGATGGGTTGTTCATTTGCACGGTCTGGGAAGTTGCCACCGATGTGCTGGCGACGAACATTGCGACCGCAACTACCACAAACGCCAAGGGATACATTGCTTTCGGTTTCATTCTACTACCTCCTGTTTTAATTTTGGGTTTTGTGTCGCCATTGATATTTTCAAACAACACTGTTAAATGATTAGGTAAAGAATTTCCATCCTTTAGTTTCTTCATAATTTCGATCTCTTGTAAAAAAATGTTTTCCTCTTTTTCCGCCGTGGCAACATATCCTATGATGACTATTCCTATAGAGAGAACATCCCAGACCGGCAGATTCTATTTCAGAAAGTGTTGTCGAACTTTTGCCACAATCTGGTTATCTGTCATTTTATCAACTGTTTCAAAGCCTACAACCTTTCGATGGAGTTTTCTACTTTCAAGCTTTTTTTTGAGTTCTCTCTTTGTCTCGCCGGGACCGAATATCAAAATAGATTCTGCATCACAAAAATAGTCAATCACTTCATCATAGTAATTATTCAGATGGCCGGTTAAACGCTTGTCCTCATGCTCCTCTGCCGATTCCTTTTGTGCTCTGCCGGAGAACCGGACATTATTTTTTAATTCTGATGATATTCGTTTTATTTTAGCTCCTTCGTCTGCTAAACTAAAAATCACAGCCTTCGTATGGTCGATCCACAAGCCTACTTCTTTTTTCATAGATTTCATCTTTCCAATTCATTGTATTATCCTTCCGATAAAAAGAATACCTCATCCATGACATTCGCAAGTTTCCTCCGGGCCGAACATCTACTCGTTGCCGCATTGAGTCCCGTCTTGCATCAGTCGAGCTGATTTGTCTTTGCCATCGACCGGCCTGCAGTGCGAAGGGACTCGGAACAATCCAACCGGCCGGCGTGAATTTCGATGAATACGAGGCCGTCCGTTACGGCAGCCTTACCCAGTGCATCTTCAAGTTCTCCTTCCGTATGGACATCAAGACCCAGCCCTCCTCCGAATACATTCGCGAGCTTGTGATATTGCCAGGGTTGGATATCGTTGTAGGAGTGATCACTGATCACCCGTTCGATCGTGTACCCTTCATTATTAATGAGAAAGATGACGGGCTTGAGATGATTCCGGATCATCGTCGAAAGGTCCTGACAGGTAACTTGAAAAGAACCATCTCCCACAAACAGCACGACATGCCGGTCCTCTGCTGCCATGCCAGCACCCAGAGTTGCGCCGACTGTATAACCGATCGATCCGTAAAAGGCCTGCCCAATGAATGTCGCTCCTTCCGGCATAAGCATCTCCGCGGCGCTGAAGAGAGATACGCCTGTTTCAGCAATTACTATTGAATTGTTTTTTATAAAATGACTCATACGGTCGAAGAAACGCTTGATGGTAAGCGGTTTCGGCGCATCAGGCCGGTACGGCTCCGTATACCGGTGTACGCAGCCATCTGCGGCGCATTGGATCTCCAGAGTTGCGGAATCTCGCCGTGAAAGCTTTTCCGTCAATCCAAGGATAAAATCATGGAGATGCACGTTCTCGTAGTAATGGTGCTTGATCTTTACGCAGTCGATGTTGGCGCTGATCGTCTTTGAGTCGTCGAGATCTGTTGTAAAGCCGCCCGTGTTTAAATCGGTCATCATGCCCCCAAGTTGCAAAATGCAGTCAGAGGACTCTACCTGGTTCCGTACATAGTCGCGGCTCCGATCTCCCTCAAAGAGACCAACGAATTGCGGGTGGTGCTCTGAAAGGAGCGTCTTACCCAACATCATAGTGACATACGGGAAACCCGTTTTGTCGAGAAAACCTGCGAATTCCTTTTGCAACTTAAAGCGTATTAACTCGACGTCGCCAATCACAACCGGTTTCTGTGCCTTATCCAGCATTCTAACTGCTTCCTTGATCGCCTCCCCGAGTGCATCCTTATTACTATGGGGGTGTATTGGGAAGTGGAAAGCACTGGGCCGATTACATTTCATCATCACAATATCCGAAGGAAGACTTATATAAACCGGCTGCTGATGAGAAAGACACGCCAACAACACACGGTCAATCTCGGCTGGGGCTGTTTCGCCGGAAACAAGTTGGGTTGAGGCGACTGTTATTTTCTCATACATCCTCAAAGGGATCTGATAATCGCCCAAGGTGTGATGCAACAACGGTCGTGTGCGGAAATGAATCGTCGCGGGCGAACCGGTGATAACGACAATCGGTACTCTTTCGGCGAAAGCTCCGGCCACGCCGTTGATGGCACTCAATTCTCCGACGCCATAGGTCGATGAAAATGCACCTATCCCCCGAATACGTGCGTAGCCATCGGCGGCGTAAGCCGCGTTGAGTTCATTGCATGTGCCCACGAATTTCAGGTCGCTTTTCAGTACCTGGTTGAAGAAACCCAGAACAAAATCTCCAGGCACGCCAAAGAGATGATCTATTCCGATCTCTTTTAGCCGGGTTAGCAGGTACTCTGCAACCGTGATCTCTGAACTTATCATAATATTACAATCCTTATTTCGTGATTCGGCTAAGGTATATGGGACACTTCTTTGATACGTTTAAGAAGAATGTTCTTGAATAATTTTCTTGGCTTTCTCACTCAGAGTTTCAGCAACCACCAATTGAACACCTTCCGCATTCTGCAGCGATGGTAGCATTCCACCCCCTTTGATTATGGATGCCGGAATACCTGATGCTTGGAGATGTCCTTTTACAATTTCAGCATCAATTTCGTTTTCATATTCACCAACGACTACTTGTTTTTCTTCCATGCACTCACCTCATTGTTGTTGTTGAACCGCAGCATACTCTCTACATATTCTCCTTGAGATTTGTATAATTTCGTCATTTCAGGCTTCATCGTTGTAAGCAAACTTAAAAGTTCGCTTTTTCTTTCTTCTGAGAGAAACCCGTCTTTGCGAACCCTCTCTTCAATCTTTTTAATCGCATTCTGTATCATCATCTTGTTACATCTTCCTTGGAAATTACATTTTACAACAGCTTGTTGTTTTTAACATTTTATTTCAGCTCCTTCGTCTGCCAAACTAAAAATCACAGCCTTCGTATGGTCAATCCACAAGCCTACTTTTTTTTTCATAGATTTCATCTTTCCAACTCATTGTATTATCCTTCCGATAATTTGTGTATAGGTTACCTAATAATTTTCTCCGTGTTGTTCAAGCCACTCTACCATGGCACGGATACTGCCCGTGGCTAATGCAATGCTCGAATCAGCTCCGCCGTAATACATACGGATCGTGTCGCCGTCAGAGGCAATAGTGTATCCGCATGGAAAGACTACGTCATCCACATCGCCGCGCCGTTCGTAGGATTCCTCCGGGCCGAACATCCACTCGTTGCTGCGCTTGAGGCAGCGTTCCGGTGTGTGCAAATCAAACAGCGCGAGTCCTAACCGGTAAATTGAGCTGGACGGTGTCTGCCGCACGCCATGGTAAATCGTCAGCCAGCCTTGCGGTATTTCGATTGGCGGGGGCGAAAGTCCTATTCTATTTGCATCCCACCACCCACCCTTCCGGGCTGCGAGCATCAGCTTGTGATTGCCCCAATATCGGAGGTCAGGCGAATACGATATCCACATATTAGCGCCCTGAGGACTCACCGGTCGATGGATTAAAACCCAATGTCCGTCAATGCGACGTGGCAGCAGAGCCGCATCTTTATCATCCGGGTGCATGATCAACCCGCAGCGCTCGAAGGTATTAAAATTTTCGGTGAGCGCCAGGGCTACGCCGGGACCATCACGCGTGTAAGCGGTATAGACAACGGCATATTTTTTTAATTCCGGAACGTATGTAATACGCGGGTCTTCAATACCCCAGAGTTCTTCCGGGAAGTGTTCAGGATCCGCCGCAAAAGTTGGGCGTGAATCAATCTTCCAGTTATCCACGCCGTTGGCAGAGCGAGCAGCACAGAGATGTGAATGCCCGCGCCGATCCTCCACACGGCATAGAAGTAAAGTGGTTCCATCCAGCAACAAAGTCGCACCGGGATTAAACACGCTATTAATGGGATACGACCAATTGGCGGCTGTAAGAATAGGATTCAGGTTATGACGGTGAAAAAGTTCTAAATGCTGATTGTTCGCTTTAATAATGCCTCCATAGATAAATGTGTCTGTTCGGCTAAACGCAATTCCAACAAGGACTGAAGAAATGCGAGTGTAGATTCTGTTCCCTGATTTTCGTTCGGCCGGTCGGGATGTAAACCGTCACGGCAACCACCTGTTGTTGCATCATACAAAGGAAGCTTCAAATCGTTCCGCCCGAGGAACCACTCAAATGCCCGCCGGGCTTCTTTGCTCCAGCGTTTGTCCTTTGTAATTCTGAATGCTTCGAGACAAGCCGAAACCATCGCCTGTGCTTCGACCGGCTGTTGATCGAAGCGGGCACGTTCGTTTCCAAACGGATAAAATCCGTTCGAACCTATTGGAACAAAATGCCCCTCACTTGCGCACTGCAGACCGGCCAGCCAATGTAACGACTCCAATCCGGCATCAGTCATTGCACTGTTCGGAATTGATCTGCCGCAGATGAGGAGAGCATGAGACAGGGCCGCATTGCAATACGTAAGCTTTCTTTCAAACCAGCGCCAGTCTTCCGAACGATTACTTTGATACAATCGCAAAAGTCGGCCTGCCAATTCTTCGCTGACCTGGTTGGCCATCCGATCGCCGGAATACTTTTGTGAATACTCGGAAATGCCGATGAGCGCAAATGCCCAGGCACGCGGGCTGGTCGTTACAAGGATGGAAGGAAGGGCTTGCTCAAACAACCAGCCTGCCATACTATTGAATGACGGTGTCGTAGAATGGCTCAAGACGGTTCCTAATGCCCAAATTGCTCGGCCATGACTATCGTCCGAACCTACGTCTTCTGACCACTTGCGCTGATAATCCATGACATTTCGAAAACGTTTATTTTGAGCATTAAATGCGAACCCAAGGAAAGCAAGATAGCGGGAAGCTAATCCTACGCTCTCGCTGTTCCCGAGTTCGTCTAAGAGAATGCTCACTAAAAGAGCACGTGCATTGTCATCAGTTGTATATCCATGAGAATAGTTTGGCACAGTAAAAAGAGCATGCTGCAAAATTCCTGTTTCATCTGTCATGGCTCGTAAGTGATCCGTCTTGAGCGGAGGTAATTCACTGGGATATTTATCGAGTGCTTTCGCAATAAATCCTGGCGGGATATAATGGCGACGTTCTGCTCGAGCGCGTTCAAAACATTCCATGTAGCGTTTCGCGACTTCAGGCCAAATCATCGCTCGTCCAAACATATACGCACGCTTGCGCATTGCGTGCCGCTCTGCTTCATTGCCCAACAAATTCATCACTTGCTCAGCCAAGACCGCGGGATCACGGAAGGGGACAAACACACCTCGCTTATCGGCAAGCATTTCTTGTGCGTACCAATATGGTGTAGAGATGATCGCCTTACCCGCTCCTAATGTGTACGCAAGGGTTCCGGATACTATCTGTGCCTCGTTCAGGTAGGGCGTGATATAGATATCAGCGGCTCCGATAAACTTGACAAGTTCTTCCAGACTGACAAATCGGTTGTAAAAGATTACATGACTTTCTACGCCCTTCTGTTGAGCTAACCATTGAAGAGAGAGTCGATACGTTTCGCCTTCATGCTGAATAACATGAGGATGTGTCGCACCAACAACGATATAGACAACGTCGGGATAGCGGGCAACAACGTCGGGTAGGGCAGATATAACGGTCTCGATTCCTTTGTTTGCTGAGAGTAAACCAAAACTCAGTAAAACAGTTTTACCCTCCACGCCAAACAGATCTTTATTGAAGCTTGGATCAACGAACGGCACATCAGGAATACCATGCGGAATCAGATCAATCTTTTCCGGCAATACATGATAGATTTTTTGTAGATATTCAGAGCCGCGTTCACTCATGACGACCAACCTATCCGAAAGAGCGGCAACTTCTTCCAACACCAATCGCTGATCAGGGGTTGGGGAGTCGAGTATGGTGTGCAGCGTTGTGACAATCGGCATTCGCAGATCACGCAAGAGTGTCAGGATGTGGCTTCCTGCTTTTCCACCGAATATTCCATACTCGAATTGCAGGCATACCAGATCGACATTGTTGATATTGAGAAAGTCGGCTGCGCGTGTGTACGAACGGATGTCTTTCTCCGCGAGTTCAAAGCGAACCCTGGCCGGATAGGGGTACCCGGCTTCGATATCATTGACCGGTAAGGCAATACATGTTGTTTCAATATACGCCGATGCAACAGCCTCGCATAAGTCAGTAGTGAATGTGGCGATACCGCACTGGCGCGGCAAGTAATTGCCGATAAATGCAATGCGGTTGATTATTGAACCATGTTCCATAACAAGTCTTTCCTTACCGATTCCATTCATTCCTTTATTTATCATTATCTCTTGACATATGAATATACAACCCAAGCAATTAAATTGCCACATCCGCACAAACTCTTAAACTCGTTCAGTTTTTTGAATGAAAGGATCTCTAACCTGACCTTCCCTATTTCAGAGGATCAGAACCATCTCCCTATGTTTTTCCAGCATCTTCAGCTTCTGCGACAACTCATTCACCGGTATGTGCAGTGATCCCTTAGCGTGTTTATGATTTCGCTCTTGATGTGTACGTACATCTAACAAAACAACAGAGTCGTCATTCATCCGCTTTGATACTTCTGAAGCTGAATATTCTTTCATATGTGCCTTTTGCATCCAACGCCGGATGTAGAAGAGGATAATCAGAGCGGCAATCACATATAGAAAAATCTGGGATGCCGTCATATCTGATTTCTTTCTCCATCTATGTTGATTCAGTGATAAACTAATCTACTTGTAGGATGCAGGAATAATGGGAAGGATTCAAATTTGCGGATGAAAGGAGAGTAAACCCTTTGCACTGAGAAAGCAGATCATTTTTACTCAAGCGCTCTTCCATCGATGGACCATGTTCTTCTTCTTGTTTCTTCCATTCGATGATCGCAATACGTCCATCCGGCTTCATCAAACGCATTGCTTCTTTAAGAAATCGCGGAATATCCTCACTCTCATGCAATACGAAAGCAAAGAGAACGAGATCTGCTTGTGCGGATGGAATAGGAACTTCATATTCATTGGATTGAAGAAGCTGAACATTGTTCGGAACACTAAAGCGTCGGAACGCATCCAGCATCTCGGATGAAATGTCGGCTGCATACACAGTTCCTTTTTCACCAACAATATTCGATGCGGCGCGCGAGAAAAATCCTGTTCCGGCACCGATATCAACGAATGTCATTCCTTCCCGAAGACCGAACTGACGAAGTGTCTTTTCCGGTTGGAGCAAGACGTATCGTCCATCATCTTCCAGAATAAACGCTTTATCCGGTGAGAACTTGTGCATGGTTAATTCAAACCACAGGAACCGCCGCAGCATCCGCCTGGTTCACATGAGGAACCTGCAGAATAATCTGAACCGGCCGAAGTTGAACTCATCGACACAACCGGAACAGACATCAGCTTCTTATGGCGTACAGAAACGCAGGAGGGGCAAACAACATCTTCGACTACTTCACGGCCTTTATGGAACACATCATAAGTTCTGTCGCAATCGGTACAACGATAATCATAAACGGGCATATTCATATCCTTTCCTATACTAACTCTAAAATGTGATGCGGAGTTCCACGAAAGGATTCAGAGGGTTATGGATGTACAGGGAAATGGGCCGAGATTATCTCCCGACCCATTTCTCTCATTCAGATAGAGTTGTTCAATTCCGATTATTTTTTTGGCATCGGTTCTTCCTGGTGATGCGGCATGGAATGTTCGCCACGATGGTTCATTTCCATCTTCCTGTGTTCCATTTCAGAACCATGCTCAAGAGCCTTTTTCCAAGTTTTTTGCTGTTCCTGCGTCAGCAGTTTATTAATGTCAAACCATGAGTTGATCTTGATCATATGCATCTGCACTTCAAGATCCGCAATCTCATTCATTTTTTTCTCAATGGCTGATTTATCAGGACTATCCGCCTTAAATAATTGCCGAAGCTCGACTCGTGCTGTTTCATTTTTTGCTTTCTGAGCAATTTCTTGTTTCTCCATATCAACATGGATTTTATCAAAATCCTTTTTTTGCTCTTCAGTCAGCTTCAATTGTTCCATGAATTTATGGCGCATTTTACCTTCCGCCGGTTGGCTGTATAGACCAGCACTCACCATTACCAGTGCGGCCGCAACGAATACTCCGAGTTTCTTCATAGTACACTACTCCTTTTACTATTGAGACTATCCTCCCTGTGAGTTATATAAATTAGACGCGGCAGAGAGCAAAAGGTTTGCAATGTTATATTATTTTTAATTCATGTAAGACGAGGAAATGAAACAGGGATACAACAAAAAAAAGCCGGCAAAACACCAACTTTCGAGAATATGTACTATGTATTCTGTACATCAAGCGGGAAACTGTGGTGTGTCAGTAGAACCGATGGTCGGCAGTGTACGGCAGCCGAATGATAGCAGCTTCAGCGTAATGTACATGCCCCATTCAACTCTTTGGCTGAAACTTCTCCACTTCTTCTAAAATAGCTGAAACAATCTCGCTTTCTTTGACGCGCTTGATCATTTCGCCTTTACGATAGAGGATTCCCACTCCCTTGCCTGCTGCAATGCCAATATCCGCCGCACTTGCTTCACCAGGGCCATTGACTACACAGCCAAGCACTGCAATCGATACCGGTTTTTTTACGCCAGCAAGTTTTTTTTCCAACTCTCCCATAATCTTAAACAAATCAACTTCGAGCCGGCCGCATGTCGGGCAGGCGATCAACTCGATATTGCGAGAGGCAAGGCTGAGCGAACGCAGAATTTCTTTTCCGACCTCGACCTCCTTCACCGGATCATCAGTCAGCGAAACACGAATTGTATCGCCAATCCCTTGTGCCAGCAATGCACCGATACCTACCGACGATTTGATGGTGCCGCTTCGCGTTGGCCCGGCTTCTGTCACTCCAAGATGAAGAGGAATATCTGTTCGCTCTGCAACTAATCTGTACGCTTCAATCATCAATTTAACATCTGTAGACTTTACAGAAATAACAACATCTTTAAAATTATGCTCATCACAAATCTGCACATGCCGAATCGCGCTTTCAAACAGTGCTTCTGCCGTCGGATATCCGTGTTTTTGGAGAATATCTTCTTCCAGAGAACCGGAATTGACTCCAATGCGGATTGGGATTCCCCGTTCCTTCGCTGCCGTCAGTACCTGCTTAATACGTTCCTTCGAACCAATATTGCCTGGATTGAGGCGGACTTTTGCGACGCCGGCTTCTATCGCCTTCAATGCAAAAATATGATTGAAATGAATATCCGCTACAATTGGTACCGGCGACTGTCTGACGATCTCCGGCATCGCGGCTGCCGCTTCTTTGTCATTCACCGTGACACGAACGATATCGACACCCGCCTCTGCTGCAGTCTTAATTTGCGCAACAGTTCCTGCGATGTCATCAGTCTTCGTCTTGGTCATCGTCTGAACAGAGATCGGCGCATCGCCACCGATTTTGACGCTGCCAACATTTACTTGACGGGTTTTTCTTCGCGTTCCCACTTTATATGTTTGATGGTGTTCACTCATCGATTGTTCATCTTTCCACATACAAAACAAAGGACACGATGTATCGTGTCCCTACAAATTAATTCATACGTTTGCTGGCTTCAAAAAGAATCTTCTTTTCCTCTTCCGACAAACTCTGATAACCGCTCCGACTGATCTTGTCGAGAATGTCATCAATGCGTTTTTGCGCATCGATCGGTTTCTCTTTTGATTCAAATGATTTCGATTCATTGATATCGAATACCTTTGCATCAACCACATCACCAGCGGTACTGCTTGGCTTGCTCCATGGTGCAGATGCCATGCTCGACTGAAATGTCCCCGTGCTTCTCCTTCCACTTATGAGGCGCCGTCGATCATACAAAATATAAAGATACCCTGAAAGTGCACCGCCGAGATGGGCAAGATTTGCGATATTCCCTTGTCCGCCAACCGATATAACGCCGAAAACGATAAGTATCATAACAAAGTATTTTACTTTCAAGGGAATCAAGAAGTAAAGATAAATGTATCGATCCGGGAATATTGCTGCAAAGGCAATGAGCACTCCATAAATCGCACCAGATGCACCAACTGTTGGACCGAGTGCAGGTTCGAATATTGGTGAGAGAACTAACTGTGAAATTCCTGCCACCACTCCACAGGACAAATAATAGATCAGGAATTTTTTCGAACCCCATACATGCTCAACCTCCATTCCAAACATCCACAGCCCGAACACCATATTAAAGAAGAGATGCCAGAAATCTGCATGCACAAACTGATATGTAATAAGCTGCCAGGGAAAAAATCCATTTTTAAAAGGCGCGTCCAACGTGCCCAAAGGCATGAGTCCAAAAAATTCATCAAATATTCTTCTGAAACCAATTTCTCCGATATAAAAGGATCCGAAGAACCACATCAGAATAAATACTGCTGTATTGGTGAGTAACAACGTTTTCACCACCGGGGGGAAGAACTGAAATCCCCCGAACATCGATGGACGATAATAATTACCTTGATTGCCGTAAGCCATTTTCTAATTTTCGATTTATCAAATTAGTGATTTTGAGATTTAATGATTTGGTGATTGAAGGAAAAAACTATCAGCATTCAGCCTTTAGCCAACGGCTCATCTCCTTTTACCTTTTACTTTTTACTTTTTATTTGCTGTTTCTCATTTATCATTCAACGCTGCTACGCCGGGAAGAACTTTGCCTTCCAAAAACTCCAGCGAAGCTCCACCGCCTGTGGAAACATGCGAGACGGCTTTATCGAGTCCGGCTTGCGCAATTGCTGATGCAGAATCTCCGCCGCCAACAATCGTCGTGGCACCTTTCTTCGTTGCATCTGCTAACGCTTGAGCAACCGCCGTGGTTCCTTTTGCGAAATTCGACATTTCGAATACACCCATCGGACCGTTCCATACGACCGTCTTCGCTTTCAAGATTTCGCTTACAAACAACTTGATCGTCTCAGGACCGATATCCATTCCCATCCAATCAGAGGGTATAGCATTGATGTTCACTGTTTTCGTAGCAGCCGCGTTGTCGAACTTATCGGAGACAACACAATCAATCGGCAAGAGCAGCTTCACGTTCTTGGCCTTCGCTTCATCTAATATTTTCTTTGCGAGATCGACCTTATCTTGTTCTAACAACGATTTCCCGATTTCCATTCCCTGCGCTTTATAGAATGTAAACATCATACCGCCGCCAATAAGGAGTGCGTCGACTTTTCCCATCAAATTTTGGATAACATCAATTTTGCCGGATATTTTAGCACCACCGATAATTGCAACGAACGGTTTCGCCGGATTCTCCACTGCCTTACCGAGATAGGCAAGTTCTTTCTCCATCAAGAATCCTGCAACCGCAGGCAGGTAATGCGCAATTGTTTCCGTAGAGGCGTGTGCGCGGTGTGCAGTTCCGAACGCATCGTTAACAAAAACATCGCCATACGACGCGAGTTCCTTCGCCATTTGTTCACGATCGGCAACTTCCTTTGATGTTTCCTGCTTGTGGAAGCGTGTATTCTCGAGCATCAGAATTTTGCCATCCTTTAGGCCGTCAACCATTGCTTTCGTTTCGGCGCCAATTGCCGCCGGAGCAAGTTTCACGGGCTTACCAAGAAGTTGAGAAAGATGTTCGACCACCGGCTTCATCTTGAATTTGCCTTCGATGAATTTTGCTTCATCAAACGGTTTACCGTCTTTCTCAGCTTTCTCTTTTGCCTTCTGCGTATCCTTTTTCGGATCGCCGAGGTGCGACATCAGCACGAGGTACCTTGGTTTCTTTTCGAGAATATAATTAATCGTAGGCAGCGCTGCACGCATGCGAACATCATCTTGAATGACGCCGTTCTTAAGTGGTACATTGAAGTCCACGCGCATAATCACGCGCTTCCCTTTAAAATCAATATCGGTCACAGTTTTTTTATTCATAGTCTTCTCCGGAAAGAGAGATGGATGTTATTCGTTACGGTTCATATAAAAAACGGGCTTCGACCTTGGAAGTCGTCAGCCCGATGGAAATTAACAATCTGCCCGATGTTGGTCGCAACGGGCAGAAAGAAACACCTCTGAATTTTTATAATTTTGATGCAATCAAAGCGGTTAGGTCAACAGTGCGGACTGAATATCCCCACTCGTTGTCATACCAAGACACAACTTTAAAGAATCTCTTTTCACCCTTCAAGTTGTTTTGCATTGTTGCAAGAGAATCATAAATAGACGAACGATCATCATGAATAAAGTCAGTCGAGACGACTTCTTCCTTGCAGTACCCGAGAATACCTTTCAGATAGGTTTCGGATGCTTTCTTCAACAAACCATCGATTTCTTCAATGGAACTATCGCGGGCTGAACGGAACGTTAAATCGACAACAGATACATCCAGAGTCGGAACCCGGAACGACATACCTGTCAATTTACCTTTTACCACTGGTAAAACTTCTCCAACAGCTTTTGCAGCGCCAGTGGTGGAGGGAATGATATTTATGGAAGCCGCACGACCGCCCCGCCAGTCTTTCTTTGACGGACCGTCGACTGTCTTTTGCGTTGCAGTAGTCGAATGGATCGTTGTCATCAATCCGGTTTCAATACCGACACCTTCTTTAATAATTACATGCACCAATGGAGCCAAACAATTAGTCGTGCAGGATGCATTCGAGACTATATTGTGTTTAGCAGGGTCATATTCATTGTCGTTTACTCCCATCAAAAGCGTTTTCACTTCGCCTTTTCCCGGGGCCGAAATGATTACTTTCTTTGCCCCTGCTGCTAAATGTCCCTTCGCTTTTTCGGAATCGGTGAACAAACCGGTCGATTCGATTACGATATCAACACCAAGTTCTTTCCAAGGTAATTGTGATGGTTCTTTCTGAGCCATAACACATTTGATTTTGTGGCCGTTTACAACCAGCACATCATCTGCTTCAACCGAGGGGCTGCTCTTTTCGCTGCCGAGTGTGCCGCGGAAATGTCCATGAATCGAATCATATTTTAATTGATAGGCAAAATATTTTGCATCTGTGCTCACATCGACGACGGCAACGACATCCAATGTTTTGCCGAGAATGCCTTTATCGGCCATAGCGTTGATGACCTGTCTGCCGATGCGGCCGAAACCATTAATACCAACTTTTACTGCCATTGTACTTGTTCCTCCAAAGAGATTATATGTAAGATATGCGATTTCAATACATGCTAAACTTATTAAACTTAGTCAGAAATCACAGAAAATGCAAGAAGGTATGACAGAGAGAGTCACAAATCAATAGCACTTGAGTAAAGTTGTGTCACATAATGCTGGTACTAGGACAGAATAGCATGCAAATTTAAATTTGCTTTTTATTAGAGTGAAATCCGATCGCAGAAAAAAGCATCTTGACTGAGCATCAAAATGGTCGTATATTAGAATACCAAAGATCGCGGGGTGGAGCAATTGGTAGCTCGTCGGGCTCATAACCCGAAGGTTGCAGGTTCAAGTCCTGCCCCCGCTACGATAGCCCTTGAGTAGTTTTCAAGGGCTTTTTTATTTAGAGGGTTAAAGGATGCCTTTCTACACGTATGTATTGGTAAGTGACGAGTACTATCATTACACCGGACATACTTCTAACCTTGACTTAAGAATCGAACGTCATCATCTCAAGACCACACACTTTACAAAAAAAGGAACGAATTGGAAAGTTATTTATTCAAAGGAATTTATAACAAGAGCCGACGCGATGGAACATGAAAAATGGCTTAAAAGTGGAATTGGTAGAGAGTGGTTAAAGAATAACATCGCGGGGTGGAGTCCGCCGAAGGCGGAGTAGCTCGTCGGGCTCATAACCCGAAGGTTGCAGGTTCAAGTCCTGCCCCCGCTACACGAAAGGCCGATTCTGAAAAGTTTCGGCCTCTTTTTTTCATGACCCCGCTACGAACCCACGAACTCAAATTTCTGCAAAAACCTTGGCTCTAAATAAATAGAAACGACTAAGTCATTTTTTAACTTTTTTTGCAGAAAGATCTTCGATTTATTTCAACAACATCAGTTTCTTCACTAAGAAACTCTTTTCTGTTTCCAGGCAGCAAAAGTATATACCAGAAGTAAGTCGCGAAGCGTTGAAGACAGAACTGTGCGGTTCACCTGCTTTCAAGTCTTGATTTATCAAGATTGCTACTTCTCGGCCCAGCACATCGTACACCTTTACTAAAACATGGCTGTCTTCGGCAAGCGTGAACTCGATTGTAGTTGTTGGATTGAAGGGATTGGGATAAACGTTGAGAGCATAATGAGAAATAATTTCTTCCCGATTTACAGAAGTAATAACCGTATCTAAAAATGCATCCATTGCAACTGTCGGCTTTTTTGTAGAGGGATCCCATGCACCGAGGTTATAGCTCTGCCAGTTGTAACATTCGGGTTCCCAATAAAAAACACCAAGCCCACCTACTGACTTTGTTTTTCTTATAAGGTCTATAAGAAATTTATTAGCATCAACAGCTTGGTTGTACAAATAACCAGTTTCAGTTACCATTACTTTTGTTTGATATCTGGCAATCATATCCTTCATAGTTATTAGAGCCAGACTGTCATCAGTAGCCCATGGTAAACTATTGGGCCAATTCGCCCAATAGGGATACACCGACATTCCAATGATATCCCATTTGGCGCCGTTGCTTATCAGGCCATCGAACATCCATCTAAACATCGCATTGTCATGTCCGTTTGACAGATGAACAATGACCTGGATAGTGGTATCAACAGCTTTAACCGCATTATAGCCGCTCAAAACCATTGCAGCAAAGTTGTTCATATGGGTCGACGCTCTTCCATCTTCCCACAACATACCATCATTCGTCTCATTCCCAATTTGCACCCACGCTGGTGTAACACCAATTGTTTTTAAGGTGTCCAATATTTCATAAACATGATGGTATACATCTGAATCCAATTGTGCGACGGTGTGGCTTGCCCATGCTGCAGGTTTAGTTTGGGTTTTGGGATCTGCCCACCAATCACTAAGATGAAAATCTATCATCACTCTAAACCCCATGCTGTCTGCCCGGTGAGACATATAAGCCACGTCTTTTTTACTGCAATACTTGCCGGTTGGATTAACCCAGACCCTGAACCGGAGTGCGTTAATTCCGTGTTCCTTTAGAATGACCAAGCAGTTCTCTTGAACTCCCGAATCATTATTGAATACATATCCTTGCGCCTCCATCTGCGATAACCAGCCGATATCCGCGCCATTTGCAAACTGTGAATGTACTTCCTGGGGTTGAAATAGAAATAAAAGAAAGAGAATTGATACCGGTAAATGTTTTATAAAAAATAACATTTTTGATTGTTTCATTATATCTTTCCTTATACCCATTATTTGAGAACAGTCCTTTGTTAACGGTCATCAACTTATTAATCGATTTGCCCTTCGAATTCTACCTTCTCGTAAACCTGTCAAACACATTAATCACAGGTAATACATTTCCCTTCTCATCAAAAAAACTTCTGGTACCTCTGCGCAATACAGCAGGTTCCCACCAGAAGACACCAACGCCTCTGTTATCTGGCACGCCCAAAACAATCCTGTTAACTTCCTCCCAAAATTCTTTTTGACCTTCTGGAGATTCTGGGAATGGGGCGTTTTTATTAATGTATTCTTTTGGTGTCCAGTTATACGCAGCTTCGACCACAATGACATCTTTCTTGTATTCATTCGCTGTAAAATTTAAACATTCCCGTAAGTCGAGCAAACTGCCATGCCACCAGGGATAATAGGATTGTCCGATTACGTCGTACCGTATTCCATAAGAATTAAGTTTATCAAAAAAATATTTTGTAGCATTTTTATTCGCACCCTTATCAATATGAATCATTATTTTAGGGCAGGGATTGTTTCCGCAGCTTGCATATACTCCGTTAATACCTGCTTGCACCAATTCTGCAAAATTATTCCAATTCTCCGGCAGTTTCCCATCCGGCCAGAGCATTCCATTGATAATTTCATTCCCAACCTCTACCATATCCGGAAACGCTCCAGAGTCGCGAAATGCGATCATTGTGGCTTGTGTATATTCAAATACTGCTTTGACCAATTCAGCATGAGATTTTCCTTCCCAGGCTTTTGGAATAAACTGCTTTTTCGGATCCGCCCAAGTATCGGAATAATGATAATCGAGCAAGAACCTAAAATCAAGAGCTTTCGCCTGTTTGGCTGCTGCTATGGTATACTCAAGAGTGTTCGGTAATTCTTTCGGTGTATGAAACAATCGCAAGCGTATCCAATTATATCCATGATCTTTGAATATCTGGAGACAAGGTTTTATGTGTCCGTTTTCTTTAAAAGCAAATCCATTATCTTCCGCTTGTTTCATAAAAGACAAATCTGCCCCTACCGCATAATTCTGTGCTCTCGACTCAATACATAGTATTAAAAAAAGGAAAACAGTGATGCCTAGTTGCTTTAGAATTACATGAGGTGAAGTTTTACGAAACACTTTTATATCATTATCCATTCTTTTTATCTTGAGAATAACACAATATCACCGCTGGGCAACGTCTCTAATTCAGCGAGCACTTGTATCGATCCTTTTTCTTCTGTGGGTTGCAGAATAAGCAAGCATTGTACATAAAAAGCTCTGTACTTATCAGGCTGTCAATTATTATACCGGAACGCTTTCAGTGCGAGAAGTGCGTTACCATTGAAATCGAACAATGTAGAATTTGAGACAGCATTGGGACCGCCCAATTCCCATCCAACGCCAGGTACTGCGATCATCACCGGGTCCCAGTACAAGTCCCCGATGACACTTCCATTTTTGACAGTCTTCAAGCCGTTGAAAAACTCATAGAGAAAATCCCTTTGTCCGGCAGGTGAACTCTGATAGACAGTATCATACGGGCCATTATTGTTGAGTTGTCCTATTTTTCCATCACGGATTGTCGGGTTCCAATTGTACCCGGTTTCCATGATCATGATATCCTTGTCAAATTTAGCGCTTACATAGTTCGCCCAAGCGCGAATTTGCGAAATGGTCCTCTTAGTCCAGAAGGGATAATAGGAAGCGCCAATTATATCAAACTGCAAACCGTGTTCCCGGCATTGGCCGAAGAACCAACTGTACTTGTCAGAATTGCCGCCGTCATCAAGATGGAGTATTATTTTTGTGGAAGGAGATACAGCTTTGACAGCTTTATATCCCTCCTTAAGAAGATCGCTCATCGATCTGAAGTCGCTTGAGGGTCCGGACGGAAGGAGAATTCCGCCTGTGATCTCATTCCCCAACGAGACAAATTCAGGCGCTGTTCCCTGTGCCTGCATCTGGTACATGAAATTGAAAGTATAATTGTACACAGCGGTTTTAAGATCGTTGAAACTCAATGAATCCCACTCATGAGGTTTTCCATTCGACCAGTAATCGCTGTAATAGAAAGTAAGTACGATCTGGAAACCCATGACTTTCGCACGCTTTGACATGGCCAGTATATCCGCCGGGTTTTGAAAACCTGCAGGAAGGCGTTTAGAAGGACTGAAGTTTGGATTGCCCGGATCATTATAAAGCCTCAGGCGCGCTATATTGAATCCATGGTCCTTGAGTATCTGCAGACAGTCCTTTTCCTTGCCGTTGTCGAAAAATTTTCCTCCCATCGATTCTATATAGCTCAGTTCAGAGATATCCCCGCCTTTTAAAAATGTATACGGTTTACTGTCCCTTACAAGCTGCAGATCATCTACCTGACACCAATTTCCGGCATTCGCATCCGATGACAGACTGATCGTGCATCTTCCATTTTTGACCGTGACGCCCCTTACAACAACATGCATCCACTCATCCGCAACCGGAAGGCTTGTCATCCTCTGAATATCTCCATCCGCCTGCATCGCAAGGAAACAAAAGTTTTGACCTCCGCTATTCCTGACCCAAGCCCAGAGAGAATAATAACCATTCGACAGACCTGTCAGTGTCTGCGATGTAGTGACTTTGTACGCTATCCCCTTTCTATGTTCGAGCGCATATTTGCCGGAATATCCGCCCTCCACAGTGCAGCTCGCATCAGAATTATTTATATCTGCAGATGTGGTCCATCCATGTGGGAAAAACGTCGGCGCATCCGTCTCAAATCCGTTGTTGACAATCACGGAATCCGAAAATTCACTTACAGGGGCAGGGTTGTCATCTTTTATCTGGCGCGCACTGAGCAGAGAAACATATGCAGCACACACGAAAATAAGCGATACACTATAATGCAACATGCTGCGCTGCGTAGTTCCGGTGGGAATTAGACGTATGAATTTCATGATGCTCACATCTTACTATTTTGCTCAGTTATGATCGAATTAAGATTCCTCTGACGGTCAATTTAGACCGTAACATTACCTCTTCTTTCTTCAAGCTTACGGCGTGTTTCATGCGCACGTTCAGCAGTAATAGGATAGAATTTTAAAGCAATAATTGCAAATAATGCTGTGATCGATGTGGCACCAGATAAGAACAGGCGCATGATAAGGAATGTATTGGGATCCTGAGCACCACCAAGTTCACTCCTAAAACCGGCGAGCCAAATAGTCAAGCCGACGCCCAAAGAAGCAAGTGACAATGCCGATTTCTCCAGCCATGAGAATACAGCACCGAACACACCTTCACGGCGCTGGCCATATTTCAATTCATCTTCATCGCATATATCCGCCATCATGGATTCAAGCAGGATCTTCACAGCGACCCACATCGGCCCGCAGAGAATTGGATCGATCAGAATAATCGGATCAATTGCAACAGTGCCGATATAATATAAATTATGGCCAGGTTGAAAAATGAACCATTTCATAATACCGCCAAAAACATTTAATGAGTAAACAATATAGAGGGCTTGTTTTTTACCAAATTTATTTGCGATCCATGTGATGATTGGAATAAATGCAAATCCGGTGATAGCATAACCCGATGAGAGTAAGCCCTTCCATATACTGCCAAGTGCAATATCGCCGTTCGCCATGAAATAGATCATGACAAAATGGTCTATGTTTGAAGCCAGTATACCTGCAAGCGTATTCAGCATGACGATGCTGATTAAAATCTGGAATGGACGACTCCTGAATGCTTCTTTTGCGGCTGTGAACACTTTCACTTTTTCCTGGCGTACTATCTTCTTTGCAAAACGTTCACGTACAAAGATGCCCGGGATCATACCAAATCCGCTCATGATGATCAGTCCGACCAGCCATGCTACAATGATAATCCCTGTCATTTCCACCTTACTGCCTGGGGGTAGTTTTGATGCAAAATATGCCGAACTGATGACCGCAGCCAGCGGAATGATCCATTCGTATAAGAATTCTGCGGACTTATGAAAGAATGCAACAAACGCCATGACACGATTACGCTCGTTATAGTCGGGTGTCATTTCGTACGATAAAGCTTTGAACGGCACGGCAAAAATAGTATAACAGGTGTAGAAGACAATCTGCATAACAATAAAATATATGATCTTCAATGTAGGGCTCCAGGCATCAGGGACCATCCAGATCAGACCAAATATTATTCCCATTAACAGTGCACCGCATACAATGAACGGCCGGCGCCGTCCCCAACGCGAGTGAAAATTATCAGAAATTTTTCCCATGAACAGATCGGCGAATGCATCATAGATCCTGGGAACTGTCAGCGCGAAACCTACCCATGCCGCATTCAATCCCAGTATCATTATATATGCGGTCCTTGCGATCGTATTGATACCGATATAACCGAACATATTGCTGAAGCCACCTACACCCAGCGCAATTTTTTCCCGAAAAGGTACTTTGTCTACGGTCTTTAGTTCCGACTTTTCCATTATCACTTTCTTTCCTTTATCCTTAGAATGTAAACACCATATTTAGCTAGATGTAGAATGTTCTCATATACAGCGCCGGTAAGCATGTCCTCATACTTTCCTTCGGGCAGCTTAACTTGTTTTTCTGTCTCTCCATGATTCAGATAAAAATTATAGTCCTCGCCATTTCGTGAACGAACCACCAATTCAACTTCTTCAGGCAGCGGTGACACTTTGATATTCTGCTCACTCAGGACCTTGGATAAAAAGTCCCGCATGAAATTTTTGTCCGGCCTTGTAGCCACGTAGTATGCTTTTCCATCTCCGAATTTATTCTCCGTAAGAGATGGCGCTCCTGAATAGTAACCACCGATAAAAATAGCGAGTGTTCTAGCCGTTGTCGTATGAGCGATATCACACCAAATAGAACAGCTGTATTCTTCATGGAAACCTTCTGCAGTTTCCGTCATCATCATCCCATTCTTGCCGCCGGGAGGCAGAGGATTATATTCTTCAACTTTCACTCCCAGCACGTCCTTTAATGGACCAAGATAACCGTCCAAAAAGACACCGACGAATTCATCGATGACCCCTGAGAAATAAGTGGTGATGAATATGCCGCCCTTTTTGACAAAGTCCTGCACGGCCTCTTTCAATCCGGGTTTGATCATATGCAAAAGCGGTGCAACGACTATCCTGTATTTTGAAAGATCATAATCGATACCGATGACATCTACAGGAACATTCAAGTCGTGAAAGGCATTGAAATAATATTCCAGTTCACCGAAATAACTCACCAAGACCGTGGGGAAGGGTTGGCCATTGGCAGACCAGAAGACTTCATTATCTAATGATTTTGTGCCGCGGCCGTACGGGCTATCTACAGACCACCAGGAATCGTTATCTAAAAGAACAGCAACCTCTGAATTCACTTTAGAACCGGCAATATCCTTTACTTTCTTCAATTCATTACCTAAAGCGCTGATCTCTTTGAACACACGGGAGTTCTCACCATAGTGCGGGACCATGCCGCTGTGGTACTTCTCGGCACCTTTTTTAGAGGCTCTCCATTGAAAGAACATAACTGAATCAGAGCCATGCGCCAAAGCCTGATAACTCCAAAGACGCATCAAACCGGGAGGTTTGGCTATGTTCACAGGATACCAGTCAACCTGCGAAGGAGCCTGTTCCATCACCATGAATGGTTTGCCCAGCAGAGAACGCATCATCGAATGTCTGAGAGCAGCCCATTTATA
>JBEKNC010000021.1:0-79680 GCA_049523215.1 Bacteroidota bacterium
CGGTGACTTGCGGTTCGATTGAGTTTTCGTCCTGAGTTCTGATGACGCATACTTCACATTCCTTCTACGACTTAGTCGTTACCTTCTTTCAAATACTTGTCCACATCCATTCCAAACGTTAATCCATGCTGATCAACGATTTCGGAAAGCTCTGCCAGCGATTTGCGCCCAAAATTGCGGAACTTCAATAACTCGGATTCACTCCTGTGCACAAGATCTGCCAGTGTTTTGATATTAGCAGAGCGCAGGCAGTTATGCGAACGCACCGATAATTCCAATTCATCCACAGACAACCGAAGAATCTTGCGCACTCTGCCGACTTCTGCTTCCTGCTCTGTCTCTGCTTTTTCCGCCTCCGGCTCCACGCCGAAGTTGATGAAGAGTTGCAAGTGATCACGCAAGATTTTTGCGGCATACGTGACTGCTTCTTCCGGAGTAACCGAACCATCAGTTTCAATATCAAGCACGAGCTTTTCGAAGTCCGTCTGCCCGCCCACACGCGTCGGCTCAACCGTATAACGCACATTTGTGATGGGTGTAAAGATCGAATCGATGGCTATTGTTCCTAACGGTTGGTCTGATGATTTATTTTCCTCTGCAGGAAAATATCCCTTGCCACGTCCAAGACGAAGTTCGATTTCGAAGTCCGCATCTTTATTGAGCGAAGCGAGATGGTGATCCGGATTCAGAACTTCAACTTCCGTGGAAGCCTTCTGAATATCTCCAGCCTTCAACTTGCCAGGACCTTTTACGTGCAGCATCACCTTGGACGCTTTCTTGTTGATCGGTTTGATACGAACCTGTTTCAGGTTCAAGATAAAATCCGCAACATCTTCTACCATCCCTTTGATCGTGGAAAATTCATGGTGAATTCCTTCAACACGAATTGCGGTAATTGCTGTGCCCGGTAACGATGATAATAATACACGGCGCATCGAATTTCCCATCGTCACTCCAAATCCTTTTTCTAAAGGTTGAAGTGTAAATTTTCCTGTGGTGGTGGAATATGTCGACTGTTCCAGTTCGACCCTTTCAGGTATTTGAAGAGTACTCATAGTGTTCCTTTTCCCGAGTTCATCGAGGCGGATAATAGTTCTTGGCTCATAGTTCAATTACTTCGAGTACAACTCAACAATCAGTTGCTCATTTGCATTCAATGGAATTTCTGCACGTTCTGGAATATTCAGAAACGTGCCGGTCATCGTTGCTTTGTCGATGTTGAGCCAGGGCAGCATAGAAGTGTCCTTCACGCGTTTCATTGCATCATGGATCAGTGAAAGTTTCTTCGCATGGTCCCGTACCTGTATAATATCACCCGGACTCACAAGGAACGATGGGACATCAACGATCTGATTGTTGACCACAAAATGTCTGTGAACGACCAACTGCCGTGCTGATTTACGCGATGGTGCAAAACCTAACCGATAGATTACATTATCAAGTCGGCGTTCCAGCATTTTCACCAATGCATCACCGGTTCGACCAGATTGCTGAGACGCTCGATGGAAATAGTTTCGGAATTGTGCTTCCAGAATTCCATACATCCGACGGACTTTCTGTTTTTCGCGCAATTGCACGCCATACTCGGAAATCCGCGATCGCCGGGATTGCCCATGCTGACCGGGTGCATAATTCCTCTTTTCCAAAGGGCATTTTTCCGTCAAGCACTTTGTTCCTTTAAGGAACAACTTTTGCTTCTCTCGACGGCACAGTTTGCAATTGGCATCAATGTATCTTGCCATAATTCTCCTAATTCATTTTATGATTTTGTGATTTCGTGATTCTGTGATTGATCCATCACCCAATCACTCAATCAGCCAATCGTACCTTCACTACACTCTTCGACGCTTTGGTGGACGGCACCCGTTATGCGGAATCGGTGTAATATCTCGAATCAACATAACTTCGAGTCCCGCTGTTTGCAAGGACCGAACCGCTGCTTCACGTCCGCCACCTGGTCCTTTAATGAACACTTCTACACGGCGAAGGCCGAGACCATGTGCCTCCTTCGCAGCAGCTTCTGCGGCAACCTGTGCAGCAAATGGAGTGCTCTTGCGTGATCCTTTGAATCCGTTCTTGCCCGATGTTGACCATGCAATGACATTCCCGTACGTATCAGTCAATGTCACGATAGTATTATTGAAGGTCGCCTTAATGAACGCCTTCCCGTTGGCATCAACGTGAACTTTCTTTTTCTTTTTTGTTACTGGTGCTGTTTGTTTTGCCAATGCAATCTTCCTTCTAAAAGATTTTCAACTGATTGATTACTTCTTCTCGAGTGCTTTCTTCTTGCCGGCGACCGTCTTTCTCTTACCTTTGCGCGTGCGCGAGTTGGTACGTGTTCTCTGTCCACGAACCGGTAGACCTTTGCGATGACGCAAACCGCGGTAACAGCCAATATCCATCAACCGTTTGGTGTTGAGTTGATATTCACTCCGCAATGCACCTTCCACCTTAAAGTCTGATTGAATGATGGAACGAATCGCCGCCACCTCTTCATCGTTTAAATCGCCGACCCGCTTTGCACGATCGACCTTCGCCTTTTCAAGAATCTCCAGCGCTGCGGAGCGGCCGATACCGTATATATAGGTGAGGCCAATTTCTGAACGCTTATTTTTGGGTAAATCAACTCCAGCAATACGAGCCACGTCGTTACTCCTTGTTTATCCTTGCCGCTGTTTGTGTTTTGGATTTTTGCAAATTACTCGGATGACACCTTTACGCCGAATAATCTTGCAGTTCTCACACAATTTTTTTACTGATGACCGAACCTTCATACTTTGCTCCTCAATCCTATAAGAATCTCTATTTGTATCGATACGTGATACGGCCTTTTGATAAATCGTACGGCGACATCTCCACTGTTACTCTATCTCCAACAAGAATTTTGATGTAATGCATCCGCATTTTCCCAGAGATATGTGCAAAGATTTCCACGCCGTTATCGAGTTTCACACGAAACGTTGCGTTCGGCAGCGTATCGGTAATTACTCCATCAACTTTGATCGGTCCTTGCTTCGCCATTCTTCCTTAGGACAAGGTAAGTATCTCCGCCTTGCCGTGCACAATCGCTATTGTATGTTCAAAATGCGCCGATGGTTTTCCATCGACTGTCAAGACTGTCCAACCATCCGCTGCTATTTTTACCCGCCACGTTCCCGCATTGACCATCGGTTCGATGGCGAGCGTCATTCCATCTTTTAATACTACACCTGTTCCCGGTTCTCCAAAATTCGGAATAGACGGCTCTTCGTGCAATTTCCTACCAACTCCGTGTCCGACTAAATCCCGGACAACTGAAAACCCATTTGCTTCTACATGGCGTTGAATCGCGTTCGAAACATCGTGCACTCTCTTGCCCGCAACCGCTTGTTCAATTCCTTTTGCAAGCGATTCTTGTGTGACACGCATCAGCCGCTGTTTCTCTTCGGATACTTCTCCAATTGCGAAAGAACACGCTCCATCACCATAAAAACCATTCTTCTTCACACCAACATCAATGGACAACAAATCTCCATCTTTTAACATTCGTTTGCTCGGAATACCATGCACAACTTCTGCATCTATCGACGTGCAAAGCGTTGCCGGAAATAAATTTTTCTTATCCCAGCCGTAACCTTTAAACGCCGGCTCACTGCTCATCGAGCGAATAAAGTCTTCTGCAACTTTGTCAAGCTCCAGTGTGGTCATGCCCGGTCGAACTTGTGCACCCACTAACTTGAGCACATCGGCGACGATTCGGCTGCTCTCACGAATGAACTCAATCTCTTCGATCGATTTCAGAGGAATCATCGCAGATAACGAGACCTACCGTCTGCCTCTGAGCTTACCACTCTTCATAAACCCATCATAGTGACGCATTAATAAATGCGACTCGACTTGCTGCAATGTATCCAGTGCGACACCTACCATAATAAGTAAACTTGTTCCACCAAAGAATGATGCAAAGCTCGGCGTCACACCTAATTTAATCATCATCGTTGGGAGGATGGCAATGATCGCCAGCCCGATCGAACCCGGAAGTGTGATCTTTGTTAAAATATTATCGACGAATTCTGCTGTATGTGTACCGGGACGAATGCCGGGAATAAATCCGCCCTGCTTCTTCATATTATCTGCAACATCTTTCGGATTGAAAGCAATAGCAGTATAGAAATAGGTGAAGAAAACAATCATCAGCGCATAGACGAAGGAATAAGTCCATGAAGTATAACCAAACCAATTATTGGAGAACTCATTCATGAACTCGTTCTCCGGGAAGAACGAGAAAACAATCTGCGGAACGAACATGATCGCTTGCGCGAAGATGATCGGCATAACACCAGCTGTATTTACGCGCAGCGGGATATATTGTGTTACACCGCCGTATACTTTTCTTCCCACAACACGCTTCGCATATTGTACTGGAATGCGGCGAGTACCTTGCGTAATAAGAACAACACCTGCGACAATAAAGCCCATAAGAACGAGGATCACTAACTCGACGATGAGGTTTCGTGTACCGCCTGTAACAAGCTGGAATTCATTCAGAATAGCATGCGGGAAACGCGCTACGATACCAATGAATATAATCAACGAGATTCCATTACCGATACCGCGCTCAGTGATCTGCTCACCCAGCCACATCATAAAGATAGTGCCGGTAGTAAGAATAATCATCGTACTCACATAGAATCCGGGACCACGGACTCCCATCGGCACAATGGGATTTCCACCGGGAGCAACGCTCATAAGTTTCGCTACCACACCGCTCGCCTGCATAAGCGATATAGCGACAGTGCCATAACGAGTGTATTGCGTAATTTTCTTGCGCCCCTCCTCGCCTTCCTTTTGCAGCTTGGCGAAGTACGGAACCACCGCGCCGAGCAATTGGATAACGATAGATGCACTGATGTACGGCATAATGCCGAGTGCAAAGATTGCCGCATTGCTGAAGGCACCTCCGACAAAAAGATCATACAATCCAAAAAGCGTATTCTCAGACGATTTCCGGATCGTGTCTGCCAAGAGAACTGCATCGACGCCAGGCACAGTAATGTGCGAGCCGATACGTACGATAATCAGCAAGAGCGTTGTGAACAATAGTCTCTCGCGCAGCTCCTGGATTTTAAAAATATTCGTAAAGGTTTCAGTCAGCTTGCTCATGAGTTCGCGGTTGTCTTTGTAAGAACTGTGGTTTTTCCTCCGGCGGCTTCGATCTTCGAAATCGCCGATTTACTAAATGCATGTGCAGTGACATCTAATTTTGTTTTTATTTCACCATTACCAAGAATTTTTATCGGAACATTTTTCTTAGCAGTTGTGCCAGTCTTGAAAAGAATTTCCGGTGTCACCACGCCGTTGGAAACTTTCTTTTTTTCAGCCAGTATGCCGAGCGTTGCAATGTTCACGACCTGCATTTCGATACGATTGCGTGGTGTGAAACCGAACTTCGGCACGCGTCGCGTCAGCGGCATCTGTCCACCTTCAAACCACATCTTAAACTTATGACCCGAACGGGATTTGGCACCCTTGTGTCCCTTGGTTGCCGTTCCACCGTGTCCGGAACCCTGACCGCGGCCGATTCGCTTTGTCTTTCTCCGAGAACCCTTCGCTGGCGTTAAATTGCTAAGAATGTCTTTCGCCATTACTGTACCTCTTCCACTTTGACAAGATGCCGGACTCTGTTGATCATACCACGAATCTGCGGGGTGTCATTTTTAACAACAAAATAATTCGGCCTGCCGAGTCCCAGTGCTTTGATGGTAAGCTTGGCATTCTCGAGATGGTCAACCATGCTCTTGACCTGTGTGATTTTAATTTTCTTCAGTTCCGACATAGTACGACTTCACTAAGAGTTTATTGAAACAGTTCCTGAATTGTTATTCCGCGGCGTTCGGCAATCATTCGAGCATCTGAAAGATTCAGAAGCGCCTGCATAGTTGCTTTAACAACGTTGTGGGAATTCGGTGAACCCATTTGCTTCGTGAGCACATCTTTCACGCCTGCCATTTCCAGAACAGCACGGACACCACCGCCGGCAATGAGACCGGTTCCGGGAGCTGCCGGTTTGAGCATCACCTTTCCTGCGCCAAACTTTCCAATGACCGAGTGCGGAATAGTTCCCTTCACGATAGGGACAAAAACGAGGCTCTTCTTCGCATCGTCCGTACCTTTCGCAATCGCATCTTGTACTTCATTCGCTTTTCCGAGACCGACGCCAATGTGACCATTGCCATCACCCACGACAACGATGGCATTGAAGCTGAAGCGGCGTCCACCTTTGACCACCTTCGCTACACGGTTGACGTTCACTAATCGTTCTTTAAGTTCGAATTCGCCTACTTTGACTTTTACCATGTTTTTCATACGAGTATGGGGAGTTAGAATTTTAGTCCGCCTTCGCGAGCACCATCCGCGAGTGCTTTAACACGGCCATGATATAGATAACCGCTTCGGTCAAAGACCACTTCTTTGATATTTTTCTCAAGTGCTTTTTTTGCCGCTGCAACGCCAATGAGCTTGTAACGCGCAATCGGGGTTTTCGCTTGCTTCACATCCTCGCGAAGATCTTTTGACAATGTTGATACTGACAACAACGTTTTTCCAGTTGTGTCGTCAATGATCTGCGCATAGGCATGTTTAGCACTGCGAAACACGACCAAACGAGGACGCTCCGGCGTGCCTTTGATTTTCTTTCGGATGCGCGCTTGCTTTTTTGCAAGGCGTTCCACTGTGTTCTTTCGAATCATAATTCTTTCTTCCTTACCTCAAAATCTTCTGCACTACTTCGCAACCGCAGCAGCCGCCTTACCAGCTTTACGGCGAATGTACTCACCTTCGTACTTGACGCCCTTGCCTTTATACGGCTCCGGCGGACGGAACGAACGTATCTTCGCTGCAACCAAACCAACAAGTTGTTTGTGGACGCCGCTTATGAGAATACTTGTCTGGGTCGGTGCTTCAATTTTAATTCCTTCGGGTGCGCCAAATAAAATCGGGTGACTGTAACCAAGGAGAAGATTTAATCGTGTCCCCTTCATTTCAGCACGGTAACCGACGCCGACGATCTCCAGCTTTCTGGAAAATCCTTCGGTTACGCCAGTAATCATATTCTGAATCAGTGCGCGCCATAATCCGTGCAATGCACGATATTTCGTTTCATCCGACTTTCGACTGAGAAGGATTTGTTGGTCCTTCACCTCGACACTGATATCCGAATGTACTTTTTCCTCTAAGACACCTTTCGGTCCCTTGATGGATACGACACCATCCTTCAAAGTGACTATGACTCCTTTGGGAATCTGAACCGGTTTTCTACCAATACGTGACACTATATTCTCTCCTCTTCAAACACTTACCAGATGTAAGCAAGAATTTCGCCGCCAACATTATCTCTCTTCGCCTGTGCATCCGTCATCACACCTCTCGATGTGGTGATGATCGCAACACCTAAGCCACCGAGCACACGAGGCAATTCATTGGAGCCGCGGTATAATCGAATACCCGGCTTACTCACCCGACGTAATCCGGTGATGACCGGTTTTCCGCTGTGATACTTGAGATTAACCCGGAGGACATTCTGCTTCTTGTCCTCGAGCACTGTGAACCCAGAAATATAATTTTTCTCCAGAAGAATTTGAGAAATCGCCTTCTTCAATTTGGAGGACGGTATATCTACCCGACGGTGCTTCGCTTTTGCTGCGTTGCGAATTCTCGTAAGATAATCGGCAATAGGATCAGTTTTCGACATCGATTGAACTCTCTTATTATTGTGTTACCAACTTGCCTTGCGAACACCTGGAATCTTACCTTCAAGCGCGAGCTTACGAAGACAGATCCTGCAGAGGCCGAACTTGCGATAATAACTGCGCGGACGCCCGCAGATATTGCAACGATTGTGTTGTGATACTTTGTGTTTTGGCGTTCTCTTCGCCTTTACTCGCATCGCTAAGCGTGCCAAACGAACTCCTTTGCTTTACTTGTTCTGGGTTACGGGTTGAACAACTTCTTGCCGTTTGACAAACGGTATGCCAAGCTCTTTTAATAATTCATACGCTTCAACGTCATTCTTGGCAGTCGTGACGAACGTAATGTCCATTCCAGAGATCCGTGTTACTTTGTCTACATCAATTTCCGGGAAAATAATCTGTTCTTTAACTCCAACAGTATAATTGCCATGACCATCGAACGACTTATCGGAAACACCCCTGAAGTCACGCACACGCGGCAATGCGACACTAATAAATCTATCCAAAAACTCGTACATCTTGGCCCTGCGTAAGGTGACGCGGCATCCAATGGGAAGATTCTCGCGCAACTTGAAATTTGAGATTGCCTTCTTGGATTTGGTGATCGCTACTTTCTGCCCGGTAATAGCCTCCAATTCGTGTACGGCAACATCCAATAATTTGGGATCCTGTGTCGCCTGTCCTACGCCAATGTTGATAGAAATTTTTTCCAGCCGTGGCACTTGCATCTTGCTCTTGTACTGAAATTTTTTCATCATCGATGGAACAGTTTCCCTGTTATAACGCTCAAACAAACGAGCAGCCACTCCTTTTTCCTGTCCAACTGTTTCTTTCTTGCCTTTGGACTCGGGGGCAGCCTTTGCAATTTTTTCCTTTTTAGGAGTTGTTTCTTTCGCCATGGATTACTTTCTTAGAACATCTCATTGCATAGTTTGCAGGTTCTCATTGTCTTCTTTTTGCCGCTTGTTGCATCTTTCACATGTTTGTGCCCAATACGAGTCGGTTTACTGCACTTGGGGCAAACGACCTTCACGTTTGACGCGCGAATGCCTCCTTCTTTTTGAACAACCCCACCCTGCGGATTCTTCTGTGAAGGACGTGTGGCTCTTTTAATTAAATTGACGTTCTCGATAATCACCCGTTGTGTATCGGGAAACACTTTCAACACTTTGCCTTGCTTTTTTCGGAACGCGCCCGAAATGACGAAGACTGTATCATTCTTATGTATGTGTAGATTCTGCGCCATAATTTTTAGAGCACCTCAGGTGCCAAGGAAATAATTTTCATAAATTGACGTTCACGTAATTCTCGCGCAACCGGACCAAAGATGCGCGTTCCGCGTGGCTCGCCCAGAGCATTGAGCAACACAGCAGCATTTTCATCGAAGCGGATGTAGGAACCATCCTTCCGTCGAATTTCCTTCTTCGTTCGTACAACAACGGCGCGTGATACTTCTCCTTTTTTTACAGGAGCACCGGGAATGGCACTCTTCACGGACACCACAATGAGATCACCGACACCGGCATAACGCCTATCGTGGCCACCGAGGACGCGGATGCATCGTACCTTTTTCGCGCCCGAATTATCGGCAACAACTAAATTAGTTTCTTCCTGGATCATCGTCTTCGCCTACTTCGCTTTTTGAACAATTTCCACCAACCGCCAGCGCTTGCGTGCGCTCATTGGGCGGGTTTCCATAATTTTCACTGTATCTCCGATACCAGCTTCTTGTTTCTCGTCATGCGCTATCAACTTGGTGGTAAGGCGGAATATTTTTTTATAGAGTGCATGTGCAACCTGTCGCTCAACCGCAACTATGATACTCTTTGCCATTTTGTTACTAACCACTTTGCCGATTCGAACTTTGCGCCGTGCGCGTTTCAGAGTTTCCTTTGGTACTTCTGTCATCGTCATCTCACATTACTTTTGTTTCTCAACCTGCGCAGGTTGTTCGGTTGATGGATTCAGTTGTCGATCGCGGAGAATCGTTTTGATTCGCGCAATAGTCTTACGAACGTGGCCTAACTTCATCGGGTTCTCCAACTGTCCAATGACTTTCTGAAATCTTAGATGGGACAGGTTCTCTTCTTCTTCTTGAATTCTCTTCAGCAGCTCTACGTCCGAGAGTTGTCGCAAATCATGTGCCTTCATCGCTTTACCTCTTATACACCCTGATAATCAATACGGGTGACAAACCTTGTTTTAATCGCGAGCTTGTGTGCTGCAAGCTTCATTGCTTCTGCTGCAGTTGCGCGGTTGATTCCACCCAACTCAAATAAAACCCGGCCCGGTTTCACTACGGCTACCCAAAATTCCGGCGAGCCTTTACCGCTTCCCATACGAGTCTCTGCAGGCTTCTTTGTAACCGGCTTATCCGGAAAAATGCGAATCCACACTTTGCCTTCGCGTTTCATCATACGGGTCAGTGCAACACGGGATGCTTCAATCTGACGCTGAGTTACCCATCCCGGTTCCAGCGCCTTCAAACCAAAATCACCAAATGCAATCGTTGCACCGCGTGTCGCTTTTCCTTTCATTCGTCCGCGCTGCGCTTTTCTAAATTTTACTCTTTTTGGCATCAACATAACTCAACACTCCTTAGGACTGCGGTCCGATGATTTCACCTTTACAGATCCATACTTTGACACCAATGGTTCCGTAAATAGTGTTCGCGGTTGCACCTGCATAATCGATATCTGCCCGAAGCGTCTGCAAAGGAATACGTCCGTCCTTATAATGCTCCGTTCGCGCGATTTCTGCGCCACCAAGACGCCCTGCGCACATCACCTTTATTCCTTCAGCACCCATGCGCATGGCAGCGGTAATCGATTGTTTCATTGCGCGGCGGAACGAGATTCGTCCTTCCAGCTGTCCGGCAATGGCTTCTGCCACAAGATAGGCATCTAATTCCGGGCGTTTGATTTCATGGATAAGAATTTTAATTTCTTTTGATGTTACTTTTTTAAGTTCTTCTTCCAATTGAGCAATTTCTTTACCACTCTTGCCAATCACAATGCCGGGCCGTGACGTGTGAATGGTGACTACTGCGCGTTTAGGAGTCCGATCAATCTGAACTCGTGCAATACCAGCTTTTTTCAATCGGCTTCGAACGTAGTTCCGTACCACAATATCTTCTTGCAATTTACCTGCAAAGCTTTTATCATCGTACCAGTTTGAATCCCACGCACGCACGATTCCGAGACGAAATCCAACTGGATGAGTTTTTTGGCCCAAGTGATCCTCCGATTAACTTTCGGTTACTTCTTTTGATGCTGTTTCCGATTTCTTTGTTGCGGTTTTTTTATTTTCAACTACCGCTTTTGTTTTTGGTGCCGGCTTCTTTGCTTGTTCACGCTGTGCCAACACGATGGTGATATGATTCGAACGTTTTCGCACACGGAATGCTCGCCCCATGGGCGCAGGCATCACCCGCTTCGTCATTGCTCCGCCATCGACAAACGCTTTCTTAATAAACAAAGTTGCAGTGTCCACACGTCCGCTCTCTTCTTTATTCTGAGCATTAGAGATCGCTGATCGAAGAACTCTCTCTGCTGTTTTTGCAGCGTGCTTCGTTGTGAAGTGAAGAATACTCAATGCCTCTTCTACTCCTTTACCGCGAATCAGGTCAATAACCAACCGCATCTTGCGCGGTGAAGTTCCGATATATCTATTAATTGCTTTTGTTTCCATGGTTCACTCTTCAACAAACAGTTCTTACGCTGGTGCCGTTGTCTTTTCACTCTTGATACCCGGGTGTGCACGAAATACTCGGGTTGGTGCAAACTCACCAAGCTTGTGTCCCACCATCGCTTCATGGATATACACCGGAATGAATTTATTTCCGTTGTGCACTGCGAAGGTATGTCCAACAAATTCTGGGATGATGGTGCTCGATCGCGACCAGGTTTTAACGACACGCTTCTGGTTCGTTTTGTTGAGTACTTCTATTTTACCCTGCAGTTTGAGGTCGACGTACGGCCCCTTTTTGATTGAACGGCTCATAGGTGCTTACCGATTACTTACGACGTTTAATAATGTATTTATTTGATTGATTCTTTCGCTTGCGCGTCTTCAAACCTTTGGCATACTTACCCCATGGCGATTCCGGATGTTGTCCACCGCCACCGCTCTTAGAACGACCTTCACCGCCACCCATCGGATGATCTACGGGGTTCATCGCCATACCACGTGACTGTGGACGAATGCCGAGCCAGCGAGAGCGTCCGGCTTTTCCGAGGCTGATGTTCTCGTGATCTGCATTGCCGACAGTACCGATAGTTGCATAGCATCCAGAATGGAACTTACGAATTTCTCCTGACGGCATCTTGAGCGAAACCCAATCATCTTCTTTCGCCATCACTTGCAAGGAATTGCCTGCACTACGACCAATCTGTCCGCCTTTGCCTGGAAACATTTCGACGTTATATATAAATGTGCCTGCAGGAATATTTTTCAGCGGCAGCGCATTCCCAAGATCAACTTCAGCTTGTGGACCGGAGACAATTTTTGTACCGACTTTCATTCCCATAGCAGCGATAATGTAGCGTTTCTCGCCATCGGGATAATGCACCAGCGCAATACGAGCAGCACGATTCGGGTCGTACTCTATAGCAGCAATTGTTCCAACGATATCATGTTTGTCTCGTTTGAAGTCAATAATGCGGTACTGACGTTTGTGTCCACCACCGCGATGCCGCGAAGTGATGCGTCCGAGATTATTTCGTCCACCTGATTTCTTATTCGACTCGAGCAGCGCTTTTTCCGGCTCTTTTTTCGTTATCTCTTCGAACGTCGAGATTGAATAGAATCTCGTCGCTGGAGTCATTGGTCGTAATTTTCGAATTGCCATAGTCTCTTATACTTTCACAATCAGACGTTACCGAAGTAATCGATTTTATCGCCTTCTTTGAGCGTTACGATTGCCTTCTTCCATGTCTTGGTGTGTCCTTCAAAACGGCCGCGACGCGTCATCTGGCTCTTACGTTTGCCCTTGACCAGCACAGTCCGAATGCTTGTTACTTTAACGCTAAATTTCTTTTCGATAGCCTTACCGACTACTATCTTATTCACCGAAATCGGAACCTCAAACGCGTATTGACGTTTTTCACCAAGCTCCGTCATTTTTTCCGTGATAATCGGTCGAACGAGAATACCTATCATTGCCTGTTGTCCTAGTTCTTCAAAGATTGTTGTAACAAATCCACAGCGCTCTTTTGAATCAGAAGCACCTGGTTCTTGAGAATTTCAAATGTCGAAGCTTTGTCCGCCTCGCGTACCTGCAGTTTTGCGATATTGCGTCCTGACTTCACCAGCGTTTGATCTGTTCCTTTTGTCAGCAATAATGTTTTTTGCTTGTCGATAGCAAGAGCTTTCAACACGGAAGTCATTCTTTTCGTTTTCACTTCATCAAACTGAAAATCTTCAATCACTTTAATAGCTCCATCCTTCGCTTTATAGCTCAGGGCGGATTTGCGGGCAAGCCTCCGAACTTTAATCGGAAGATTGACCGAATACTCATGCGGAGTTGGTCCAAAGATTGAACCGCCGCCTATCCACAACGGAGAGCGTGTTGATCCGGAGCGAGCACGGCCTGTCTTCTTTTGCTTGAATGGTTTTCTGCCGCCGCCGCTCACTTCGCTGCGTCCCTTCACTTTGTGCGTGCCCTGGCGCTTATTTGCTTGGATGCTGCGCACTGCTTGATAGATAGCATGATCGTTCGGTTCGATCTCAAAAATTTTCGGATCAAGTTCGACCGTTACACCGCTTAGCGTGCCATCTATTTTATAGACATCAACCTGCATAATACTTTTTCCTTACAAGGCAACTCTTAATGATGTTTCTTCTCAATTTCCAAATACCCGTTAATCGCACCGGGAACTGAACCGCGAATAATGAGAATATTGGATTCCGGAATAACCTTCACAACTTTCAGATTCTTGACAGTGACACGATCAAATCCCATCCGACCACCCATTCGCATGCCTTTAAAGACACGCGAGGGATATGAACTTCCTCCTATGGATCCAGGAGCGCGAACACGATCTGACGCACCATGCGTTGTCATACCGACGCCGCTGAAATGGTGGCGTTTCACCACGCCTTGAAATCCACGACCCTTCGATTTTCCGCTTACATCAACAATATCGCCCGGGAGGAACATATCCACTTTAATTTCGTCGCCAGCTTTCAAATGAGTTCCATTGAAGCCTTTGAACTCGCGCATAAGGCGCAACATCTTCGTTGCTGCTTTTGCGAAGTGTCCCTTCAGCGGCTTGTTGACAAGACGATCTCTCTTTTCATCAAAACCAAGTTGGACTGCTTCATACCCATCTTTCTCTTTGGTTCTGACCTGGGTCACGTAACACGGGCCCGCTTCGATGACGGTACAAGGAACTACTTCGCCATTCTCATCGAAGAGACTTGTCATTCCAATTTTCTTGCCTAAAATACCACTCACTGTTTCTACTCCTTTGCGTCTTTAACGCATGAGCCTTTGGGCTCAGTCATCCAAAATGAGAACGTTCACAAGGGGATTGCCGCTCTCACTACACACTCACTTCAAACAACTATATTCTGTCGATCAGACTTTAATCTCGACATCAACACCTGCAGGAAGCTCTAATTTCATCAATGCATCAACCGTACGACTTGTGGAGTTGAGAATATCTATCAATCTCTTGTGCGATCGTGTCTCGAACTGCTCGCGCGACTTTTTGTCAACGTGTGGAGAACGATTGACCGTATAGAGACTGCGCTTTGTTGGCAACGGAATCGGTCCCGATACTATCGCACCTGTCGATTTTACAGTTTTGATGATCTTTTCTGCAGACTTGTCGATCAAGTTATGATCGAACGATTTTAGCTTTATTCTTATTTTTTGTCCAGCCAAGGAAGACTCCTAGACTACTCTCCGCTTTCGGGTTCCCCCAAGAGCGGAATAAACGATATTTTATTTTATGATTTTTCCAATAACACCTGCACCGACTGTGCGTCCGCCTTCACGAACCGCAAACCGCTGTCCTTCTTCCATTGCAATGGGGGAGATCAACTCAATGTTAATTGCATCAAGATTATCACCCGGCATCACCATTTCGACTCCGGCGGGTAATTCTGCAACACCCGTCACATCGGTAGTACGGAAGTAGAATTGAGGACGATAACCAGTTAAGAATGGTGTATGACGTCCGCCTTCTTCTTTCTTCAATACGTAAATCTGTGCAGTGAACTTCGTGTGTGGTGTAATTGATCCCGGCTTGGCGACAACCATACCGCGTTCGAGTTCATCTTTTTCAACCCCACGCAATAACAAACCAGCATTATCACCTGCTACAACTTCATCCAATTCCTTGCGAAACATTTCAGCGCCTGTGATGACAGTCTTCTTATGTGCACCAAGACCGATCACCTCTACTTCATCGCCGACCTTTGCACGACCACGTTCAACACGACCTGTTCCGACCGTACCACGACCAGTAATAGAGAATACATCTTCGATCGGCATCAAAAATGGCTTGTCGACATTGCGCAACGGCAACGGGATGTACGAATCGACGGCATTCATTAATTCCATAATGCAATTGAATGCAGGATCGTCGGTCTTCACGTCAGGGCGAAGAGCAGCTTCCATTGCTTTTAACGCAGAGCCACGAATGATGGGCGTTTCATCGCCGGGGAATTCATACTTCTTGAGAAGATCACGAATTTCCATTTCAACAAGATCCAACAACTCCGGATCGTCAACCGCATCTACTTTATTCATAAATACAACGATCTTTGGAACCCCCACTTGACGGGCAAGAAGAATGTGCTCGCGAGTTTGTGGCATTGGACCATCTGTCGCAGCAACTACGAGAATGGCACCGTCCATTTGAGCGGCACCAGTGATCATATTCTTGATATAATCGGCGTGACCCGGGCAATCCACGTGCGCATAGTGACGCTTTTCAGTGGAATACTCAACGTGTGCGGTATTAATCGTTATACCACGCGCTTTTTCTTCTGGAGCGTTGTCAATTGAATCAAATGTGCGAATCTGCGAGAGACCCTTCTTGGCAAGCACCATAGTGATAGCAGCCGTCAGAGTGGTCTTTCCGTGGTCAACGTGGCCGATCGTACCGACACTATTTAAAAACCTTATGCAGCAACGTTACTTTTACCGCGAACCTTTTCAACAATCTGTTCGGCAATACTCTTCGGCACTGGTGCGTAGTGTGAAAATTGCATTGTGTAGAGAGCGCGTCCCTGTGTCATCGAACGAACTTGTGTCGCATATCCAAACATCTCTGAAAGCGGCACATGTGCCGTCACTACTTGAGCATCTTTTCGAGATCCCATTCCTTCAATCTTGCCGCGGCGTGAATTGAGATCTCCCATGACATCACCAAGATATTCTTCTGGGGTCACGACTTCTACTGCCATCACAGGTTCGAGAAGAACGGGTCCAGCTTTTTTTGCTCCCTCTTGGAATGCCATAGAGCCTGCAATCTTAAATGCCATTTCCGATGAATCGACCGCATGGAACGATCCATCAAACAATCTAATCTTAACATCTTCTACGGGATAGCCTGCAAGGACGCCATTACGCATCGCTTCAATAATCCCCTGCTCAATCGGTTTGATATATTCTTTCGGCACCGAGCCACCGACAATATCGTTCTCAAATTCGAAACCCTTGCCTTTTTCATTCGGTTCAACATCGATCCAGACATGTCCGAATTGACCGCGTCCACCCGACTGACGAACAAACTTGCCTTCTGCCGTCACCTTCTTGGTGATCGTTTCTTTATATGCAACTTGCGGTTTGCCGACATTCGCCTCGACCTTAAATTCACGTTTCATCCGGTCAATAATAATTTCGAGATGTAACTCACCCATACCGCTAATAATTGTCTGTCCTGTTTCTTCGTTCGTTGAGATACGGAATGTTGGATCTTCTTCAGCAAGACGCTGCATTGCCTCGCCCATTTTTTCCAAATCCACCTTCGTCTTCGGTTCGATTGCAACGTCGATAACCGGTTTAGGAAACTCCATCCGTTCGAGTACGATTGGATCATCTTCGGTTGCCAGTGTATCACCCGTACGGGTATTTTTCAATCCAATGGCAGCAACAATATCACCTGCATATGCTTCCTGGATTTCTTCACGGTGATTCGCATGCATCCGAAGAATACGCGCAATTCGTTCCTTCCTATCGGAGATCACATTGTACACATACGAACCCGCAGACAGTGTTCCGGCATAGACACGAAAATACGTTAACCGCCCGACAAAAGGATCGCTCATGATCTTAAACGCCAACGCCGTAAATTTTTCTGTATCACTTACCTTCCGTACAACATCGTCATGCCGGTGTGGATGGTGACCATGAATTACTCCGGTGTTGATATCTAAAGGGGACGGTAATAAATCTACAACGGCGTCCATCAAATCTTGAACACCTTTGTTCTTGAATGAAGAACCGCAAAGGACAGGAATGATGCCACCTTTTATTGTAGAGCGTCTTAGTACCCGTCGAACCTCTTCGGGTGAAATTTCTTTTCCTTCAAGATAGTTTTCAAGCAGCTTATCATCTTCATCTGCAACCGCCTCAAGCATCTTGATTCGATATTCATTTGCTTTCGGTTTTAATTTTTCCGGTATTTTTATTTCATCCCAGGTCGCACCCTGTGTCTCTTCGTGATACATGCGAGCCTTCATCGAGATCAAATCTATGATGCCTGCAAACATGTCGCCTTCACCAACCGGTAATTGTATCGGGACAGCATTTGCCTTTAGACGAGTCTTCATCATATCCACTACGCCAAGGAAATCTGCTCCCGCACGATCCATCTTATTCACGAATGCGATACGTGGCACACCATATTTATCAGCCTGCCGCCACACTGTTTCGGACTGCGGTTCCACACCACCAACCGAACAGAACAAAGCGACAGCACCATCGAGTACGCGAAGCGAACGCTCGACTTCAATTGTAAAATCAACGTGGCCCGGAGTATCGATAATATTAATAAGATGCTGGCGCCAGAAACATGTCGTTGCAGCACTGGTGATCGTGATACCGCGCTCTTTTTCTTGCTCCATCCAATCCATAGTTGCAGCGCCGTCATGAACTTCACCAAGACGATGCAAACGACCCGTATAAAACAGAATACGCTCCGTTGTCGTCGTTTTACCGGCATCAATGTGCGCCATAATACCGATGTTTCTAGTTTTTTCTAAAGAATACTCACGAGGCATAAATTTTTACATACTCCAACCCATTAATTCAGCATATGCCGACTGGGCAGGTTACGAGAAATAAAGAAAAAATAAAAAAAACTCTACCACCTGAAATGTGCGAAAGCTTTATTGGCTTCAGCCATACGGTGTACATCGTCTTTTTTCTTCACCGCACCACCTTCACCAATAGACGCAGCAAGTAATTCTGCTGCGAGCTTTTGCGCCATTGATTTATCCGAGCGTTCTTGGGCGTAATTGATCAGCCAACGAATTGCGAGAGCGGTTCGTCGCTCGAGACGAACTTCTGTAGGCACCTGATAGGTTGCACCGCCAACTCTTCGTGCTCTTACTGTCCACTGCTTTTTTAAATATATCTAACGGATTCTTATCTGTTTTTTGCCCTATTTGTTCTAGGGCGCTGTAGACGATAGTACGGGCTATATTCTTTTTTCCATCTTGTAATACACTATTGACAAAGCGGGAAATAAGTTCATCACCGAACTTTGGATCCGGCGTCACACGCCGACGTATGGCTCTTTTTTTTCTCATCGATAATCAAGCTTGCTGCTTTGGCTTCTTAGCTCCGTATTTTGAACGTCCTTGTTTTCGATCTTGCACGCCCTGAGTATCTAACGTGCCACGAATAATATGATAACGCACACCAGGTAAATCCTTAACTCTTCCGCCTCGAATAAGGACGATAGAATGCTCTTGAAGATTATGCCCTTCGCCAGGGATATATGCTGTAACTTCAATTCCATTTGTCAGACGAACACGTGCAACTTTACGTAATGCCGAATTAGGCTTTTTGGGTGTTGTAGTATACACGCGCGTACAAACTCCTCTTTTCTGAGGATTGCCATCGAGAGCCGGTGACTTACTTTTCCACAACACCTTTTCTCGACTTTCTTTAACAAGTTGATTGACCGTCGGCAACTCTACACTCTCCAAATTTTCTACTTCTACATGAAGTACAAGTTATTCAATATAATGTTTTTTGATTTAGAAGTCAATGTAAAAACCCTCAAGACAATAAAAAACTAATCTATAACCTTGATCTTTCGTTTCGGTTTCTTCGTTTCGACTTCTGAAATATTTGCTTCTTCGGAAACCTCCTCTATCGCACCAGGCAGCATCGGTTCAGGGGCGGTGACAATAATATCCTTGAACTTCTTCTGTCCTGTTCCGGCCGGAATGAGGCGTCCCATAATGACATTTTCCTTCAGACCAAGAAGGTGATCGACCTTTCCTGCAATGGCTGCATCAGTCAATACCTTTGTGGTTTCCTGGAACGAAGCCGCAGAGATCCAGCTATCCGTTGTAAGAGATGCCTGAGTGATGCCTAAAAGAATAGGATCAGATGTGGCCTGTAAAGCATCGCGGAAATCAACAACCTTTTTAGATCTCTTCTTGAGATCGATATTTGTTTCACGTACATTTTTCTTGGATATTAATTGACCATTTTTCAGTTTTGCATCGCCCTTGTTGACGATAACGATTTTGTCTATGAGACCATCATTCTCATCATGCAACTGATTCTTGTCAGCGTGATCACCTTCGAGGTACTTTGTGTCGCCCTGATCTGCAATTCGAACCTTCTGCATCATTTGCCGCACGATGACTTCAATGTGTTTATCATTAATTTTTACGCCCTGCATCCGATAAACTTCTTGAATTTCGTTCACCAGGTATTCCTGCACTGCAGTCGTTCCTTTAATGCGGAGAACATCATGAGGATCAATCGAGCCCGCCGACATGCGTTCGCCTGCCCGAATCAAATCACCTTCCTGAACCAGAAGATGCTTGCCAAGTGGAACGAGATATGTGCGCTTGTCCTTACCATCCGCACTCTCGATGAACACTTCTCTCGAACCGCGTTTCGGTTGACCAAGAGTAACTGTTCCATCGATTTCACCAACGACTGCCGGATCGTTCGGGTGCCGTGCTTCGAAGAGTTCCGTTACTCGGGGCAAACCACCGGTGATGTCACGTGTCTTGCCGATATCACGTGGGATCTTGACCAAAATGGAACCAGCCTGGATTTCCTCTCCATCATCAACATTGACGTGTGCGCGCGTGGGAATGGGATACGATGCAACCTTCTGACCCTTCTTGTTGACGATTGCAATAACTGGAATAAGAGTTTTCTCGCGGCTATCAATGACTACTTTCTGAATGTGTCCTGTTTGCTCATCCGGCTCTTCTCGATAGGTTACTTTCTCCTTCATATCGACATATTGAATTGTGCCGCTATGTTCAGAAACGATCACCGCGTTGTATGGATCCCATTCATAGACAAGTTCGCCTTTTGCAACCTTTGCATCATCTCGAACCAATAAAGTTGCACCATACGGTACATCATATTTTGTGAGAATTCGATTGTCGTTATCTAACACGTTAATGACACCGCTTCGCCCGGAAACCATCAACCGGTTATCACCTTCCTTTGTGAACTCGATAAATTTGATACCGGCGTATTTGATGCGCCCGTCAAATTTAGAAACGACTTGTGATTGTGCAGCAATAAGACTTGCTGTTCCGCCCGTATGGAACGTACGCAATGTCAATTGCGTACCGGGCTCTCCAATCGATTGTGCGGCAATAACACCAACCGCCATACCCGGCTCTACGAGATTTCCCGTCGTAAGATCGCGGCCATAACATTTTGCGCAAACACCACGGCGAGAGTCGCATGTGAGTACTGAACGAATAATAACCATCTCTATAGATGTTTCAGAAATCTGTTGCGCCTTGTCCTCGTCGATAAGCTCACCACCATGGACAATCACATCATTTGAAATTGGATCGATAATATCTTGGAGGGAGACGCGACCGAGAATACGCTCAGTCAATGGTTCCTTAATATCTTCAGCCTCTTTCAATGCGCTGGTCGATACACCTTTGATCGTTCCACAGTCGATTTCACCAATGATTGCATCTTGTGCAACGTCAACGAGTCGGCGCGTGAGGTACCCGGCATCGGCTGTTTTCAATGCGGTATCGGCAAGACCTTTACGTGCGCCATGCGTAGAAATAAAGTATTCAAGAATCGATAGACCTTCACGGAAATTTGCGATGATCGGATTCTCAATCAGTTCTCCTGTTGCGCCGGACATACTCTTTTGCGGCTTCGCCATCAATCCGCGCATACCTGCGAGCTGACGAACCTGTTCCTTTGAACCGCGTGCACCGGAATCGACCATCATATAAAGAGAGTTGAATCCATCGCGATCTCGCTGCAAAGCTTCAAACAATCTATCTGCAATTCTACTTGTAACACGTGTCCAGATATCAATCACCTTATTGTATCGCTCGCCATTCGTGATGAAACCTCGGAAGTATTGCGATTCTACATTCTCTACATCCTTTTGCGCTTTGACGACTAGATCAATTTTCTCTTTTGGAATAACAACATCACCGATAGAAACCGAAAGTCCGCCCTTGGTTGCATATGTGAACCCAAGCGTCTTCAATTGATCAAGGAAATTTGCAGTGACCAAATTGCCGCAACGGCGGAACACCGTCGAAATTATCTGCACAAGACGTTTCTTGTTCAGCAATTCGTTCACAAAAGGAATTTCCGGTGGAACGATTTGATTGAAGATGGTCCGACCTGTCGTCGTTTCAACCAAGGTTCCGTTGATTCGTACTTTCACCCTTGCATGTAAACCAGCTCTGCCTTGATCATACGCAATGATAACCTCTTGGGGAGAAGCAAAGATATTTCCTTCTCCAACATCGCCTGTTTTCGATTTCGTCAGATAATAACAGCCGAGCACTTGATCTTGTGTTGGTGTAACAATCGGTGTGCCGCTTGCCGGAGAAAGAATATTATGACTTGAAAGCATCAGCATTCGCGCTTCAAGCTGCGCCTCGTACGAAAGCGGTATATGGACGGCCATCTGGTCACCATCGAAATCTGCATTGAACGCTGTGCAGACCATCGGATGAATACGAATAGCTTTGCCCTCAACCAACACCGGTTGAAATGCTTGAATGCCGAGACGGTGTAATGTTGGGGCACGGTTCAACATGACCGGATGGCCATCAATGATGTTTTCCAAGATGTCCCATACGTCAGGACCCTTCTTGTCTACCATCTTCTTCGCACTCTTCACTGTTTTGACCAAACCGCGTTCGATGAGCTTGCGGATAATGTGCGGTTTGAATAACTCCACTGCCATATCTTTCGGTAAACCGCATTGGTGCAAATATAATTCTGGCCCAACCACAATAACCGAACGCCCAGAATAATCAACGCGCTTACCAAGCAGGTTCTGACGGAAGCGTCCCTGCTTCCCTTTGAGCATATCTGAAAGAGATTTTAAAGCTCGATTATTGTCAGAACGAACCGCATTAACACGACGTGAGTTGTCGAACAGCGAATCAACTGCTTCCTGCAACATGCGCTTTTCATTGCGTAGAATTACTTCCGGCGCTTTAATTTCGATGAGGCGCTTCAGCCGATTATTACGGATGATAACGCGTCGATACAAATCATTCAGGTCCGATGTTGCAAAACGTCCACCTTCCAATGGAACCAACGGACGCAATTCTGGTGGAATAACCGGAATTACATCCAATACCATCCACTCCGGTTTGTTCGGTACATCGCTCTCCGGGTTGCGGAACGCTTCAACAACGCGCAAACGTTTCAGCGCGTCTTGTTTTTTCTGGACTGAGGTTTCCGTTGCAAGCTGCGCGCGCAATTCTGCGGCGAGATCCTCTACATGCACACGTTTCAACAAATCCTTGATCGCATCACCGCCCATTTTTGCAATAAACTTTTTCGGATCGTTATCTTCAAGTTCCTGATTCTCTTCCGGAAGCGAAGAAAGAACTTCGAGATACTGATCTTCCGAAATCAAATTGAACTGTTGCAAACCGGTTGTGCCGGGATTGACAACGACATATGATTCGTAATAGATGATCTTTTCAAGTTCTTTACTGGCAATACCAAGAATTGTACCAATTTTGCTAGGTGCAGAGCGGAAGTACCAAATATGTACTACGGGCACTGCCAGCGTAATGTGTCCCTGCCGTTCGCGACGAACGCTCTTTTGCGTCACCTCGACGCCGCAACGATCGCATGTAATACCTTTATAACGAATGCGTTTGTACTTTCCGCAATGGCATTCCCAGTCGCGAACCGGACCGAATATTTTTTCGCAGAACAATCCATCCTTCTCGGGACGGAATGAACGGTAATTAATCGTCTCCGGCTTTGTTACTTCGCCGTGCGACCGGCTCAGGATCATATCCGGTGATGCAAGACTAATCGTAATTTTTGAAAATGTTTTCTTTGCTGCTAATTCTGTATAAGGCATACCGCCTCCATCAAACTATGTTCTTTATTGGATGAGTGATGACTGCTTTTGAGCAGCGCGCATCACCATCATTCAATCTTCACTTCCAGACCCAGTCCCTGCAGTTCGCGAACGAGTACATTAAATGATTCAGGTACATTTGGTTCAGGAAGGTTTTCACCTTTCACAACAGCTTCGTACACTTTGGCACGCCCAAGCACGTCATCAGATTTGACGGTGAGAATTTCTTTAAGAATATTCGCCGCACCGTATCCTTCGAGTGCCCACACTTCCATTTCTCCAAAGCGCTGACCACCGAATTGCGCCTTACCACCCAACGGCTGCTGTGTGATGAGCGAATATGGTCCAATAGAGCGAGCGTGAATTTTGTCGTCCACCATATGCGACAACTTCATCATATATAAGTATCCGACCGTAACTTCCTGGTCGAACGGTTCACCGCTTCGTCCATCGATCAGGAGCGTCTTCGATGTATTGCTAATGCCGGCTTTCTCCAGCCATTCCTGTACTTCTTCCCATTTTGCACCGTCAAAGATCGGTGAGGCAAAGTTTACGCCCAGTTTTATTCCTGCCCAGCCGAGCGCTACTTCAAATAACTGTCCCAAATTCATACGAGACGGCACACCTAATGGATTAAGTACGATATCAACCGGATGCCCGTCAGGAAGAAACGGCATATCTTCCATTGGCACAATAATAGAAACGACGCCTTTGTTTCCGTGACGACCGGCCATCTTGTCACCTACTTGAAGCTTGCGCTTCTTCGCGACATAGACCTTTGCGAGTTGCACAATACCTGGAGCCAATTCGTCGCCAAGTTGTATTTTATTTTTTTCGTGGCGATAGAGTTCTTCTATCTCGCTCATCTTCTGGCGAAAATTTTCATAGATGCGGATTATGGTATTCTGCTTACGCTTATCATCGATCCACTCTTGATTATAATCAAGCTTGTCTAGATCTTCTATCTTTTGGAGGGTGTCCTCTTTAAACATGACACCGGCACGGATAGCAATTTCGCCATCTGTGTTCCGGATGCCAACAGATTTTTCACCTTCGAGCACCTGGTCCAGCTTGCGTCCAAGCTTCTCGTGCAGATCTTTGATCTCCTTGCGCCGCAAGCGATCGAGTGATTCCAGTTTCTTCTTGTCTTCCTTCTTGCTCTCTGTATCCTTCTTCTTACGGCTGAAGAGCTTCGTTGAAATAACAATGCCTTTCATACCCGGAGGCGCTTTCAGCGAAGCATCTTTTACATCACCGGCTTTTTCTCCGAAAATCGCTTTTAACAGTTTCTCTTCCGGTGTAGGATCGGTTTCACCTTTTGGTGTGATCTTACCGATAAGAATATCGCCCTCGTTCACTTCTGCACCGATACGGACAACTCCGTTTTCGTCAAGATCTTTCGTTGCTTCTTCACTGACATTCGGAATTTCCCGCGTGAGTTCTTCTTCACCGCGCTTCGTATCCCGCACCTGTAATTCAAACTCTTCGATGTGCACGGACGTAAAGACATCTTCCGACACAATACGCTCACTGACAATGATGGCATCTTCGAAGTTATATCCGCGCCATGGCATAAACGCTACCAAGATATTTCTACCGAGCGCAAGTTCTCCGCCATCAGTCGCGCAACCATCAACCAGCACATCGTTTTTCTTGAAACGTTGACCTTCCTTGACAACTGGTTTTTGATTGATGCAGGTGTCTTGATTTGTACGGAGGAATTTTGTGAGCTTATATTCTACCCGACGTTTGTCGTCGAAACTGATAATTGCCTCAGTGCTGTTCTCGTCAATATCGTACAACACAACAACGCTGTCACCATTAACAGATTCGACTAAGCCGTTGCGTTCGGCAACAATGATCGTACGTGAGTCACGTGCGATGGTTTCTTCCAACCCAGTGCCGACAACGGGTGCTTCAGGTTGTAACAACGGAACAGCTTGGCGTTGCATATTTGATCCCATCAAAGCACGGTTAGCGTCGTCATGCTCAAGGAAAGGAATCAATGCTGCTGCTGCGCTTACAATCTGGTTCGGTGCAACGTCCATATATTGGATTTTATCAGGTTCTGTGACCGGATAATCGCTTTGGAATCTCGCCTTTATTTTTTCTTCAAGGAAACGGCCGCGTTCGTCCAGAACAGTGTTTGCCTGCGCGATAGTCACTTCGTCTTCGCGCTCCGCTGTTAGAAATTCAATCTCTTCAACAACCCTGCCATTCTTTACTTTCCGATATGGTGTTTCAATAAAACCAAAATCATTGATACGCGCATGGATGCAAAGCGAAGAAATTAAACCGATGTTTGGACCTTCAGGCGTCTCAATCGGGCAAAGACGACCATAGTGTGTATAATGCACGTCACGGACTTCGAAGCCTGCGCGTTCACGTGTTAAACCGCCAGGCCCGAGTGCAGAAACACGCCGTTTGTGCGTCATCTCCGCCAATGGATTTGTCTGATCGAGAAATTGTGAAAGCTGGTTCGTTCCGAAGAACGCATTGATAACGCTGGTGATTGTTCGCGCGTTCACCAAATCCTGCGGTGTGATTGTTTCGGCATCACGCAAGTTCATCCGTTCACGAATGGTGCGCGTCATCCGGGATAAACCAATGTTGAATTGCTGGGCAAGCTGCTCGCCAACCGTTCGTACACGACGATTCCCAAGATGATCAATGTCATCGACTGCTCGCTTCCCTTGCTGCATATCTATCAAGTATTTGATGATAGCAATAATATCATCTTTCGTTAGCGTCGTTACATTTTCCGGGATATTCAGGTTGAGTTTAATGTTCATCCTGTGCCGACCGACATCGCCAAGGTCATAGCGCTTCGGATTGAAGAACAATCGGTCGATGAGGTTTTTTGCCGTATCTAAATCCGGCGCTTCACCGGAACGCAACTGAGTATAAATTGCTTCAAGCGCATCTTCAGAAGAACGTGCGGCATCCTTCAAAATAGTATTTGCAATGACGGAACTGGAGGATGCTTCATCTGTTTTCAACAATCGAAGCTTCTTAATATTTGCTTTTCTGAGATGCTTGATATGTTCTTCAGTGAGTTTTGTATCTTTATTAATAAAGACTTCACCTGTCTTTTTATCGAACACATCGCTGCACACTTTCCGGTCGATGTATTCCTTTAAATCAACCTTTGCTGTATCGATCTCTTCCACGAGTCCGAACAAATCAAGAATATCGTCATCCGACGAATAACCAAGCGCACGCAACAATGTAGTGACGGGGAATTTTTTCTTCCTGTCGATGTAAGCGTACATGACATTGTTGATGTCGGTAGCAAACTCCACCCATGATCCGCGGAATGGAATAATGCGCGCAGAATACATCATGGTTCCGTTCGGATGCACCGATTCGCCGAAGAACACGCCTGGCGAACGATGCAACTGGCTCACCACTACACGTTCAGCACCGTTGATGATGAACGTACCGCGATGCGTCATTGCAGGAAGATTACCAAGATAGACTTCCTGTTCGATTGTATCGACAAATTCTTTTCCGCCTTCTTTCTTGGCAGAGAGCCGGAGCTTCGCTTTCAGCGGAACAGCAAATGTCAAACCGCGTTCCTGGCACTCGACGACTGAATACTTCGGCTTTTCGACGTAGTACTCGGCGAACTCGAGAAGAAAATTCTCCCGCGCATCGCTGATCGGAAAATTCATTTCAAATACTTGCTGCAAGCCGAGCTTCCTCCTGCGATGCGGAAGCGTATCAGCCTGAAGAAAGTTGTTGAACGAGTCGATCTGGACGTTCAGAAGATCTGGCGTTTCGATGACCGATGGGATTCGTGCAAACAACACACGTTCTTGGGAACCATTGGATTGGTTTTTCAAAGGAACCACTCCTTGTTGATAAAAACAAACTTTCACAAAATGACCGCCAAATGCTCGTCCTTAGACGGCATAAGCCGATGGTTCCAGAGCCTCATAAAAAGGCGAGCCATCGGCTTAGCGACCTATGCATCCACCACAATCTGAACAAGATTTTCACTCGGAAAGTTCACGATGGATTTGCTACTTGATTTATTTGAGCTCGACGGTAGCGCCTGCTTCTTCGAGTTCCTTCTTCAACTTTTCAGCATCGTCTTTTGAGAGGCTTTCCTTCACGGTCTTTGGTGCACCATCGACGAGATCTTTAGCTTCTTTCAAGCCGAGACCAGTTGCTGCACGTACAACTTTGATGACGTTGATCTTCTGCGCGCCTGCACTCTTCAATTCGACATTGAATTCGGTTTGTTCTTCCGCGACAGCAGCTGGGGCAGCTGCGCCGGCCTGCATCATTGCACCCATCATCATCGGGGCAGCGGCAGTAACACCAAACTTCTCTTCGAGTGCTTTCTTTAATTCTACGGCTTCAAGCAGAGTAAGTTTTTCAATTTTTTCAACAATTTCAGCGACGACTGACATGGTAATTCTCCTTTAAATAATAGTTTTCAAATTCTAAATTAAGCTGCCTTCTTCTTCTCGATCGCGTCAAGAACACAGACGAGATCACGAGCAACTGCATTGATCGCACCAACGATACCAGAAGTAGGTGCTTGTAAGCTTCCAAGAATAGCAACGATCATATCCTTTCGCGATGGCATGTTCGCAAGCTCATTTAACCTTGTGGCATCGTAGACTTGTTTTTCGATGACAGCGGCTTTAAGCTTGAACTTTCCTAATTTCTCAGAATACTTCTTGATAATCTTCGCCGGTGTCGATGGATCGTCGTATGAAAATGCGATACCGGTCGGACCAACGAGCTTATCATATACCCGATCATATCCGGTAAGTTGTTGAAGAGCTTTCCGTGCGAGTGTATTTTTCACTACGTTGTACTCAACTCCGGATTTCCGAAATTCACGACGCAGTTCTGTTTCCTCTGCGACCGTGAGTTTGGAAAAATCAGCAAAGTACATCGCAACAGCTCGCGCAGCTTTCTCAGCAACTTCGGCGATGATCGCCTCTTTCTCATTGCGTTTCATGGTTTCCCTTTATACGTTAGTTCTTGTTGTTGAATGAGAAGCCTCCGCGTTCAACGGAGCATCCAACAGTTTACGAGAACGTGAGTGCGTAATTTCTATTTCAATGCATCTCGGTTTCAGCACGGTCGATGTGCACGCCAGGCCCCATTGTTGTGGAGATGGCGATACTCTTAACATACTGGCCTTTTGCTGTTGCGGGTTTTAAACGCATGATGGTATTGAGAAATGAATGAATGTTCTCAACCAATTTTTCTTTTTCAAATCCTGCCTTGCCAACTGTTGCATGGACAATACCCGCCTTCTCAACGCGGAATTCGATTTTACCGGCTTTCACTTCCTTCACTGCTTTCGCTACATCCGGTGTCACCGTTCCGCTCTTTGGATTCGGCATTAAGCCGCGAGGACCGAGAATTTTCCCGAGCTTTCCAAGATCGCCCATAACATCTGGCGTGGCAATAATCACATCGACATCTGCCCAACCTTGTTGGATTTTTTCCAGATACTCTTTGTACCCGACATAATCTGCACCTGCAGCCTTGGCTTCTTCATCCTTCGGCGGTTTGGCAATGACGAGTACACGAACTTCTTTTCCAATACCGTGCGGCAATGCTACTGTTCCTCGAAGTGCTTGATCTGCCTTCTTCGGGTCGAGACCAAGTCGAACAGCGATATCAACCGCTTCGGCAAACTTTGCGGAAGCAGATTGTTTCACTAACTCTACCGCATCAGTGATTGTATAGTTCTTCGGTTGAATTTTCTTTGCAACGGCTCTGAATCTTTTACTATGCTGTCTCATTTCCTCACTCCATCTCGAACAATCTTATTCTTCAACCGTGATACCCATACTGCGGGCAGTGCCGGCCACCATACTCATTGCCGAATCGACGTTTGCTGCATTCAAATCCGGCATTTTCAATTCAGCAATTTCGCGAACTTGTTTCTTAGTTACTTTTCCAACTTTATTTTTGTTTGGTTCACCGGAACCCTTTTCCAATTTTGCAGCTTTTACTAATAAGGTAGCCGCAGGCGGCGTTTTCGTGATAAATGAAAATGATTTATCACTGAACACAGTAATAACCACAGGAATGATGAGTCCTTGTTGATCTTTCGTTCTGGCGTTAAACTGTTTGCAGAATTCCATGATGTTGACGCCCTTTTGACCGAGCGCGGGACCCACCGGCGGTGCAGGATTTGCCTGACCGGCAGGAATTTGCAGTTTGATGAAACCCGTTACCTTCTTTGCCATATACCATGCCTTACGTTATGAATTACAAAATACTCGGATTACTTTTCTATCTCTACTTGTGAAAAATCAAGTTCGATCGGTGTCTTGCGCCCAAAGATACTGACCATCACTTTCACTTTGAGTTTTTCAAAATTTACTCCTTGGACGAATCCATTGAAATTATTAAACGGTCCATCTGTCACTTTCACTGCTTCACCGACATGGAATGGAATATCGACGATTTGAGTCTCTTCCTTTTGTTCCATCTTACCGATGAGACGACGCACTTCATCCGGTTGTAATGCGGCCGGATTATTCTTGTCCGGTACAAATCCCATCACCGATGGGGCTTCAAGAATGACGTGGTTCGTCTCTTTATCCAAAATTGCTTCAACAAGGATGTACCCCGGGAAAAAATTTTTCACTTTCGACTTCTTTTTTCCATCCTTAATTTCAAACACTTTTTCCGAAGGAATCAATACATTCGAAATTTTTTCCTGCAATCCTATCCGTGCAATCTCCGAGTCCAAGTATGTCTTGACCTTGGTTTCGTGTCCCGAATACGTTCGAACTACATACCAGCGCTTATCCAATATTGATCCCTCAAAATTACAAAATTGCTTTGAGAACTTCGCTTACCGCAAAGTCCACAACCCAAGCAAAGACCGCTATAATTAATGTGACAATGATGACGATTTTAGTCTGCTCCATGAGTTCCTCACGTGAAGGCCAAGTCACCTTGTCCATCTCCTTCACAACATCTTTAAAGAAGTTGATAATTTTTTCTTTCATCGCTCAATATCTTCTTTCTTGTTTTGAGTGATTATGCACGTCAGGAGGGAGTCGAACCCCCAACCTGCGGTTTTGGAGACCGCTGCTCTGCCAATTGAGCTACTGACGTATCATCATTTTTGCTCACTGTGCAGGCGCAGACACGTCTGCTCTACAGATTGAATAACTCGCGTGCGTTTCTCAACTTGAGTATACATCAGAATGCAAAAATCGTTACTTGGTTTCTTTATGCGGCGTTCGTTTATTACACCAGGGGCAATACTTCTTGTACTCAACCCGTCCGGTTTGTTTCTTTTTATTCTTCGTTGTAGAATAATTACGCCGTTTACAACTTGTGCATTCTAAAGTAATGATGTCTCGCATATTCGTTCCTTCATCTTCTTCCTAACGTATTCGAGCTTGCGATCGGGATTGAACCGATGACCTCTTCCTTACCAAGGAAGTGCTCTACCAACTGAGCTACGCAAGCGCTCAGACACTGTGGAGCGGGAGACGGGACTCGAACCCGCGACCAACAGCTTGGAAGGCTGTGACTCTACCAACTGAGTTACTCCCGCGTTCATACCATTCCAGCTCGTTCAATAACTCATCTATCAAACAACACACGCTATCAACCCCATCCCTCAAGATCTCCGTGGGCAGGGGAGGATTCGAACCTTCGAAGGCATGAGCCGTCAGATTTACAGTCTGATGCGTTTGACCGCTTCGCTACCTGCCCAACAACTCTGCTTGAGCTGGCTATCGGACTCGAACCGATGACCTGCTGATTACAAATCAGCTGCTCTACCAGCTGAGCTACGCCAGCAGAATTGTACCCAAAGCGATATTCAACCCCTCTGCGATTTCGCATCAGGTGATTCGCCCGGTACGCCGAATTGCCGAACTATAAATATAGAAAAAATTTGCACATAGTCAACGGTATTTTTGAAAATATATTTTGAAAATACAGTTTAGTCGTCCCTTAAAAAGTCATTTTTGAGTTTTTAATAGAGTCTGAAACGCTGTCGGACAAAAATTTGGTTCTTCGGTGTTATACCAAACTGTATCACACTTCGTGTGACTTTGTTTAATGCCTCCGGCTGAGCGGGACCCTACAAAACAATGGTCGAGACAGCGTTTCTCGACCTGCAGGGCAAGACAATTCGTAAGGGTTTAATTTTTACCCGCCTCCTTATTGGGCGAGTATCAAACACAAAATGGAGTGTACCGCGAAGCTTCTGCTTCGCGCGACAAGACATTTCGCGGGTTGATGGAAAAGATAAAATGTCTCTTGCGTTGTGATCCAAATAAAGTTAAGAGCAAGCAGAACTCCCGACCATTGATGGATAACCATATATAATTTAGTGCTTTGCTTTTGTTATGAATAGCAAGACTAAGAAAAGGATGAACATTAGTCCAAAGGATAGATAAGACACCAACACCCATTTTCGTATTACCATCTCTGGTTCTTTTTCAAATTCTGCCGCAGTTTGTTTAAACTTTCCTCTTGGAACCAAGCAGTAATAGTTTAATGCTAATCCAGACAAAGTGACAATGCCAAATACAAAGGCCGGCAATCCTTTGGGTATAATCTTTGTCCCAATTACAATTTCATATAAGATGGTGAGGTTGAATATGAAAAAATATAATAGTGCAGTCAAAATACCAGCAGCTGCAAATTCGGGAGTCGGACTCCACATTTTGATTTGTCCTTTATAGAAGCCCCAAAAAAGGCCCTTGTAAAAACGAGATATTTTCCTAATCATTTTTCACTTCCTTGTTTAATCGATATTATTTCGATGTATCATGTCACGTTGCTTCTTAGCGTGGCTGCCAATAATGGGAAGACAAGACAAAAAATGGTTCCCATATAAAAAAAAGCATCCAGTCTTAGGGGAACTGGATGCTTTATATATATTGAAGATTGCTTGATCCACGCTTGATTTTATGCGGGGATAGCACAAAACGTTATTTCATCAGAATCATTTTCTTCGTGGCTGTAAACGACCCTGATTGCATCTTGCAGAAATAGATGCCGCTGCCAAAACCTGCCGCATTCCATTCGATCGGATAATTACCAGCTTCTTTAACCTCATTAACCAACGTTGCCACTTCACGACCGAGGAGGTCATAAACCTTTAACGATACCAAGCCCGTCTTAGCAACGCTGAATGTAAAGTTTGTGCTCGGGTTGAAAGGATTTGGATAATTTTGATCCAACGAAAACTTCGCAGGAACTTGAGTTGCTGCGTTCTCGACACCGACTGCCCCTGTCCAACTCCATCGTGTATCACCAATGACTTTTGCATCTGTGGCTGCAGCAGAAAGATTGGTATTGCATTTGAAATTGCAGTTTAGTGTGTCGGTAAGATAGACATAACTTATACGGTTCCAGTCATACGCAAGAGTCCAACTACTATTCAATTTTGTTTTATGAGCTCCAGTTGGCGATCTGTACCAATTCATCATGGCAGTCATAACTGCTGGAGCCTTTGTCATCGTTAATGGTACTTTGACGAATGCGGTTTGAGAATCTATACCAATCTTGGCATTAATGTGCCATGGCAATGCAAGACCTTCACCAGTGACACCGGCAGATGCATTAGCATCATAGAATGCCTGTTGTTCTGCAGAAATACCATAATAATTTTTCTGTATGGTCCATTGTGTTGTAGGTTCCGGAATAGCGGCAAACCACACCATCCTTGAACGTCCATAGGTATCAAGTTCGTGGTTATCCGCAAATTCAACTTGACGGACTGCATCAGTATCATTACCCAATGCAAATGGATCCAACAATAAGTTGTTTGTAATGATAGCTTGGGAGCCTCCTGCTGCATTCATCAATCCTAAACCAATAAAACCGTGGAAGGACATATTGTTCACAACTGTATTATGATCAAACAAAAAATATTTTAGTGGCCCGGTACTAACGTAATGACGAATGAGGCGGTCTTGCGTGTTCACAAATGTATTGTTCTGAACGAATAATGTGTCACACGATCCAGCTCTGAGATCAATAGCTCTACCGTTACCGATATCATTATTTCCCAAATATCCATTATTGGCAAAAATTGAATGGGTTACTTTGACGAACCGAGCATTAATGTTCATCCACAGGATACCACGAACTACATTCGAGAATATACAACTGTCTACTACAATATCATTGTTCGTAGCATTATTAGTAACGATGGATACGTTCATAGTAGAAATAGTGGAAGGGACTGTTTCGTTATATCCTGAAACTTGAAGGTTAGTCAAATATACTTTTCCACCTGCCAGAATCATTTGCGCTGGGACTAGTGTTTGTCCTGATCCCGGTACAAGTATTATGTAAGGTAGAAAACCTGCGTCATAGGATGCTCTGATCCGCAACGTCCAACCATTATTATTAATACTTCCATTCACCTTGTAGAGACCGTTACGATTCAGGACATACACACGTGTGGTGTCATGTGTCCCATCCGCTGCTGTATCAGCAGCTATTTGATCATTGAGATATCTACCTGATACCGAATACTCTGGAAGCACCAGATTGTTCTGGCTATAGAGAAATATCGGTAGAAATAAAATCACCGAGAAAACAATAAAACTATATATTTGTTTCATTATAAAATCCTCCTAATGGTGGCACATGAATGAATAAGTGATTTATTTAAAACGTTACTTGTACTCCGAAATCTGCACTTAAACCATAGCTTTCACTTGTTTGCACCAAGTTCCATCCATAGACATTATCTTTTAATGAAACAACCTCAGCAGCATTTGTCAAATTGTTCACATTCAGCATAACGGCGATGCTATTGGTAATTTGTTGTTTGAGAGCTATGTCCCATCTCGATAACTTATTAACGACAAGGTCTTCTCTACTGTCTGCTGAGTAATATTTTGTATATTCGCCCTGAAAAAAGAGAGAGACCCGTGCTGAAAAGCCTCCGATATCATAGCCGAGGGCAACATTGCCAAAGAGTTCCGGCTGCCCCTCTAATTTCTCTTTGAGATCCATATATCGTGCAAGTTCTGTCGTATCTCGTGTCCATCTACCACGAAACAGTGATGAATCTATAGATTTTATTGTATAATAGGATCGTATTGATGTCTCCGATCGGACGATAGATATATTATATGATAACACAAAATTCTTGAGAAGCCATGGGAGAAAACTCATATTCATTTGATGTTCGATCTCAAACCCCCAAACATGGGTTGGTTTTGGAGAAGTATATGGATAGGTAATATAATAATCTTTAGGAGGGGGGCCAGCAAATACATTCTTCCAGTGAAGACCGACACTATCAAGGTATGATTGGCCTTCAGCTGCGTTTACCCGTATATTTCCTGCAAGATGATACATATCTTTGATATCTTTGTAGTACGCAGAAATGGTAAGTAATCCAATCGTATTACCAAAGAACGATGTACTGATTTCATAATTCCATGCTTTTGCATCAGCGATCTGAGAATTCCCGACGGTGAGGTTGGGGTTTTTGTCTCCTCTTTGAACCGTTGATCCTTCATCCTGGGCATTAAACAATTCCAATCTGTAATTGAAATCAGGTCTTGCTAATGCTCTATAGGCGGCAACACGCACATTCATAAAATCAAATGGTTTCAGCACTAACTGAGCGTTTGGAAGCCAAACAGTCTCAGCATGGGACGCCATAGTATCCTTGAGAGTGCCCGACACAGTTGGAAATCCGGATAATTTTTGTGGCGAGAATTTTGATCCATAGTCGTTATTTTCTTTTTCTACCCTTACACCGGCAATAAGGGTTACATCTTGCCCGAAGTTCAGCGTATTCATGATATAGCCTGCTGAAACTCGTTCTGTAACATTATATGCATTAGCACCGACAAAATAATTCTGTTGGTATTCTGGAATTGAACCGTTTATACCGTTTTTGTTAAGATCATACCACAAACGCAATGCATCCGCATTCACCATAGGATTGAGCGGATACTTTCCATAGAGATTCCTCTTTGCTGGAGTTGGATCAAGAAAATTAGGAAGAAGAACGAGTGAACCGTTGCCGCCTAATTGTAGATCCTGGAATCTGGTTCCATCAAAATTTTTCCCGGTCATGTGAAAAAGCATTATCTGATATTGGTTGGTCAATTTGCTCACATCCTTCATCCGATTCTTGATTCTATATTTGCCCCCCACCTTCAATTCACCAGAGAACAAATTCCCTATTGTATATTGTTTCGAGAGGTCAAGATTCGCTGTTTTTTCTTTATCAAGATTTTTCTCGCTATTATAATTTGCCCACACGATATTCGCTTTGCTATAATTATTGTATGCATAGTTGATGAGCGCTTCCGGGTTTTTCTCATCTTCTGGTTTGATAGGAAGTTTCATACCGGAATTAAGGCTGGAGGATTCCTCGAAATCCATATAATAATCATACGGAAAATCCCCTTTTGATTGAGCAAAAGAAAGTCCCCAATCGGCAGTCAGACCTAAAAAATAATTTTTCCCATGGAGCGAACTATTAAAATTGCCAATTTCCTGTTCTTGATCCTGAATGGTATATATGGGATTTCCCGTATTCGTGCCAGCCATTCCCGTGGGATAATCTCTTCCATAAGTAATATAGTTCCTATTTGTTCGACTGAAGAGATTGCTCAACTTAATGGATCCGTTATCCGGTGTATTAACATCAAGGATGAAAGTCACACCGCTTCGTTTTCTCACTTCATTTATATATTGCAATGTGAAATCATTAATCGAATAATCTCCTGCTTTAAGTACCATATCATAGTCAATTCGATAATTTTCATCACTGCGGACTCTTTGTTCAAGGTTTGCTGATAATTGCACACCTAGGACATCATTGAAGAAGCGTTCACCGTACTTCGCAGAAAAGTCGTACTGTTGAAGTGTGTTATCAAGTTTCTCATAGGCGCCTTTTGCATTAACTTGAACGAATCGTTCCGCAGGTGCATTTTTAGTAACGAGATTTACTGTACCAGCTATTGCATCTGCATCTTTATCCGGAGTCAAAGCTTTATAGAGTTCTATACCGGCTAATGAACCTTGAGACATCATGCTAAGGTCAACATCTCTGGAATTGGCATCGGTTGGAGGTATTCTGACACCATCTATCGTCACACTGCTGAATCCACCGCTCATACCTCGCAGAACAATTTGAGTCGCTTCGCCGCCTGAACGCTGTAATGCAACCCCAGGCAAACGCCCTATGGCTTCTGCGGCATTTGCGTCCGGCAATTCTTTAATCTTTTCTGAAGAAACAACACTGACCATTGTATTTGCGGTAAGTTGTTGGTTTATGGCTGCTTGTTGACCGCGTACTTGTCCGGTCACAACAACTTCTTCACCTTGGATAATCGCTGGCTTCAATTGGATTTTTCTTACTACATCCTTCACCGTGGAAAAATCTAATTTTTTAATCAATGATTCATAACCAACACACGATACTTTTATATCAAAGACACGTTCAGGGATTCCGAAGATCAGAAACTTACCCTCGATATCCGTCGCTGCACCTAAGGATGTGCCTTGCACAATCACGTTTACTCCAATTAACGGCTCATTATTTGAAGCATCTGTTACGGTACCTTTTAAGGTTGCTTGTCCGAATGCGATTATCGGGACAAAGACGGCGAGAAACAGAATTCTTTTTAAAGAGAACAATACTGGCATAGATGTACCACTCCTTTTCTAGAATTGACCGCGAATTTTGGACTTTCTTAAAATAGGGTTGATAATGGATTCTTTATTCAATGGGTGAATGAGACACAACTCGATACATCAAAAAATACTTCTGCTGCTATTACCTCATAGAGGTACCCTCTGGTAAAAAAATCAAGAGACCCCAGCACAACACTACATACTTAAGTATTTTAAGAACTTTAAAGAATGACGAAGTGTATCAGAATAAATAAAACCGATAGAAAAGGATGCCACCTTCATCGATACACAATTAAAAATTGCAATTTTACTTAACCGATGACTATACAATGAATATCGCAAGTTCTAATCTGTTTGTCAAGTTATTTTTTATAAAAGTCAAAAAATTATTCTATCCGTTTCATCAACCAATTTGCATCGAGGTTACCCGGTTCAGTACGCAGTACCTCAAATATGACCTTTTTTGCCATTGGAGCTCTACCCTGTCTTATCAACCAACCAGCTTCACGTATAAGCATAGCGATATAATACTGCTCAAAATCCTTATGAAATTGCTGCGAGCAGAACGCTGACGAGATTCTCATTCCAGAGGACTGAGACTATTTTTCCTTCGTTTGTTTTTTTCGGCAAGAGTGATAACCTCATATAGAAATTACCAAAAAAGTGGGAGAATTGCATTCGAGAAAAACCACAATCAAAGGTTGCAAATCTACTGGAACACATCTATATTAAAGGCGATAAACACATTACTACAGGTGCGCCAATGAAAAATAAACTTTTCCTGTACCTCTTTTTCTTTATCGTTTCAACCGCCATTGGTATAAGCCAAACGTTGTTTGATAGTGTGCATACACTTTATTCCTCTTCTTCGAGATTACATCATCCAACATTTATGAAAATATTTTCTTCCTCTTACTACTTTCAAAATAGTACGCTTATAAGCATAGTAGAAGACTCCGGAACAGTCTCTAATATCAAGGTAGCAAATCTCAACGCATACGAATCTGTTGTTCCTTCTTTCCAAACAGTTATAACAAGACCTTCTTCGATTGGCAAAATGCAATTCATTGGAATATACAACAATTCGGATAGTCTTGATCATCAATACATTTTTTGGGAGGAGGGTCTTGGATCTGAACAGCGTATTATGTATTCACATTGTCGACAAGACAGTGTTTGGGAGACACCTCGATATTTCTCTCCCTCTCTATATCGACAACAAGAACTCATCAGTACTCAAACCGATATATCATCCTATCCACCGCTGTTTTCATTTGCTGTTGGATGGAATGAAAATGATTCACTCACCATAGTGAACCTCACATCCGATTCAATTCTTTCAAGGATCCGAATTGCGACAAATGCTCTTACAGATTCTGTCCGTCCAGCTCTAAGTGATGGAATGATAGCATGGGAAACACATAACTCAACTTCTATGCTTCGCTATGCAACATTCAACGTCTCCGGCTTGATCATTTCAAATGATACAATACCGTATAGTCAAAATGCATCATATCCGATATTTCTTACCACCCCATGGAATTTCTCCTCATCTCTTTGCTGGATGAAGACTGACAAAGGAATTGGAAACATCATCGGTACAAGTTATAATCAATATTCTTCTCCACTCTGGGAAATACCTTCTATCATCACATATGACAGTAGTGGAATGAATATTCCAATCTCTGCTTTTATCTTGCCTGTTGTGACAAAATCTTCACAATCGACATATTTCTATTTTGATTGTCTCGTTCTCATTCGGACATTGAACGATTCAAATGCTTTTACTAGGGATATCAATGGAAGTCGACAAGAATTCTGGACTGCGAACACCATTGAGGGAATAGATGTCCAACCTGGTTATTTTGTCTTCTCAGCATGGATAGAGAAAGATTCTGGCTTATACTCTTTTCGTTGTAATATAGCAAAGAATAATTCTGGTGCTATAAATAACAGCCCACTTCTTCCTCGTGCTATTACTCTTGAACAAAATTATCCTAATCCATTTAATCCGTCAACAACCATACGGTATTTTCTCCCCACGAAAGGATTAGTGACATTGGAAGTATTCGATATGTTGGGAAGAAAGATATCGACTCTTGTAAATCAGAAACAATTCAGCGGACCGCATGAGGTTCAGTGGAATGCCCAAAATATTTCCAGCGGTATTTATTTCTATCGGCTTACCTGCAATACAACGATAATCACTAAAAAGATGCTCTTTATTCGGTAGCCCTTTTTTCTTTCGCATTTACTTTTTCATTCTAGAAAGAAACATTGCGCAGAGCTGTTCGAACTCATAATACAAGCATATTCCGCAATAATCATGTGTTGTTTTTTCGGCTTCTGTTGAGTATGTTTCTATCATTACAAGGATACACGAAAACCATGTTGAAACACCTCGGCATTGTTGGCGCGGGAACGATGGGCACGGGAATTGCTCAACTTGCTGCACTCTCCAAAATTGATGTTCAATTATACGATGTGAACGAAACCATTCTGCGCCGCTCGATCGAGCGCATCAAAGCTGATCTGCGGAAAATGATTAACTTGGGGAAACTGCCTCATGAGGAATTCACTGCAGCCCTCGAGCGCATCCGCACGCGAACGAGTCTACCCGACCTTGGACACTGCGATTGCATTATCGAATCGGTCATTGAAGATATTCGTGTAAAGAAAGATCTCTTCAAACACCTTGATGCAAACACTAAAAGCACCGCTGTTTTGGCAAGTACTACTTCTTCCCTTTCCATCACATCAATCGCGGCTTTGACAAGGAATCCGGAACGTGTCATCGGCTTGCATTTTTTTCATCCAGTCAACAATGCTGTGCTTGTTGAAGTGGTGAAGGGTTACAAAACCAACACAGAGACTCTTGATCGAGCTATCGAATGGGTAAAGTTACTGGGAAAAGACCCTATTATCGTCAAGGATACTCCGGGATTCATCGCTAGCCGTATATCACTTCCAATGTTCAGCGAAGCGCTGCGTTTGCTTGGGGAGAATGTTGCTTATGCAGAACAGATTGATAACATTGTAAAGAAAGTCGGCGGTTTTTCTGCGGGACCATTTGAAACATTAGACCAGATGGGCATTGATTCAGCGCTCGCTGAGACAGAATCATTGTATGATCAATCGTACGGCGAGCCGCGTCTGCGCCCGCATCCGATCCTCAAACAAATGGTGGAATCCGGATTACTGGGGAAAAAATCGGCAAAGGGATTCTTCAATTACGAAGAAATGAAATAGTGGGGCATAAAGATTGAAGAAGAATAAGAAAAAATCAGAAAAGAATACCAAAACTACCGCGAAGGTTATAAAAACTTCCTCGAAGAACACGAAGAAAAAAGTGCCAAAAACTCCAAGCCTTCTAACTGAAAAGCATGACTTACAAAAAGTGAAAGTTCCGCACTCTCAAGAGAGTTATAAATCTGACAAAGCCCTCGTGTACTTGGTGGGTGAAGCTCCTATGGTTGAGCAATACGCAGAATTGTGCATAGCTCATGGGTACGATGTGTGCGCTTCATGGAATAAATCACTTGCGAAAAAACAAAACACTTTATCTTCCGGCATCATAATTTCAAGTACTGTGCCAGAAAATACATCCGTAGCGATTGAATTAACGAACATCGATGTTCTCACAAAGAAAAAGAATCTTGAAAAGTTGGCAAAAGCATTACCAGAGACTGCGCCAATTCTCTCTTCATCTATAACCATAACAGCAACAGAACAGTCCGCTTGGATAGCAGGGAAACACCGACTTGTCGGTATCGCTGCGCTGCCAACATTCATCGATAAATCGCTGGTCGAGGTCGCGCCGACAATCTATACACCGATGGAAACTTTAGAAGTCGTTTCACGGTTTTTCCTTACACTAGGCAAAGAAATCGAGATCGTGCAAGATAGAATAGGTATGGTTCTACCGCGAATTTTGTGTCAAGTCATCAACGAAGCGGCATTTGCAATAACAGAAGATATCGTTGCCCCTGACGATATTGACAAAGCATTAACACTTGGCATGCACTTCCCGCTGGGCCCGATCGAATGGGCTGAGCAAATCGGATTGGATCAGGTGTATGCCGTTCTCACAGCACTTCATACTGATTTACAAGAAGAACGCTACCGCATTGCCCCCATATTAAAACAAATGGCCTTGACGGGTGTATGGTGGAAACAATCAACAACTCACTCAATATAAGAGATGAAACTATGAAACTGACTTATCGTTTTTTTATTCTGACATTCATTGTCACCGGTATTGCTTTTTCACAACCAAAACTTTCTCTTGACAAACCTGAAGTCGATCTTGGGAAGATGTATGGTGGTGAAAAGAAAAAAGGAAAGATCGTACTGAAGAATATTGGCAACGACACATTACGCATCTTTTCTGTTCAACCTACATGCGGATGTACGGCAGTAAAACAGCCAAAAGCATTTCTCCTTCCCGGTCAATCTGATGATGTAGAATTGGAGTTTAACTCCGCCGGGTATCGCGGGAAAGTAGAAAAGCATGTGAACATCAATACTAACGATCCGACATCGCAATTTATTATTGTCAAATTACTCGTAGAGGTAAAAGAAATACTTCAGCCGATCAGCGGATCAAATATGCTTTTTATGAATAATATAACGATTGGGAAACCTATAACACAAATAATGGCAGTGAAGAATGTATCAGGATCACCAATTGTCATTCAAGGAGACAGTGTCTCGTCGGCATCAATTTCCATTCAAATGGAGAAAAAGACTTTACAACCCGACGATACACTTAACATACAGGTAACGGTAGTACCGAATAAACGCGGTTATTCCAATGAACATTTTTATATTATAACGAACCATAAGATTCAGCCGTTTGTAGAAATACGAATTACCTATATAGGAATCAAAGAGAATTGAAGACACATCGTCAATCAATCCATGAGGCATTGCTCCTGATCGCCGCAGCAACAGTACTGGGATTCACTTACACATTTGTGACGAAACAAGGTTTTTTTTCTGAGAAAAAACCAGTTTTTTCTGCGGCAACCGCCAACTTGGAAATGATCTCATTAGAAAAGGCCAAGGATTTGTATGAATCACAGGGCGCGCTCTTCGTCGATGCTCGACATGACTTCGAATATAAAGTGGGACACATCCGCGGCGCCATCAACATTGCATTGAAGGAGATCGATACACACCCCGTCTGGTTAGAAAGCATACCAAAAGAAAAAATGCTCATCGTTTATTGCGACGGTGCTGAATGCAACTCCAGCATAGAATTAGCGCTTAAATTGATAGAATTGAAATTTACAAATGTGAAAGTTTTTTTCGGCGGATGGCAGGAGTGGAAAGCAAACAATTTGTCTATTGATAAAGGATAGAATCCTACAGTAAATGAAATACTGTTTTCTCGCTTGCCTTCAGTTCAACGAGTAAAATACATGAAATCGATTCTCACGAACACCATTCTCATTCTTCTTGTCCGGGTTTTTCTTGGAGGATTATTCATCGTTGCAAGCTTAGATAAAATAGCTGATCCCGCTGCATTTGCAGCATCTATTCTAAACTACAAAATTGTGGGGCCAACGCTCGCAATGGTGATCGCAACGATTCTCCCTTCTCTAGAATTACTCTGCGGACTAAGTCTCATTCTCGGTTTGTATCCGCGCACGAGCGCACTATTCATTACCTTTATGCTTGTTGGATTTACCATTCTCATAATTTCCGCCCTTCTACGCGGGCTGGATATCTCGTGTGGATGTTTTACCCAAGATCCAAACGTCGGCAAAATCGGATATATAAAAATTTTAGAAAATGTCGGAATGATCATGCTGGGAGTGTTGTTATTGTTCGTTCAGAATTACGGCATAACACTTACTCAGTTCTTCCCGCAACAGAAAAATGCACCGAGCGATAAGATTTGAATTTATGTTGAACATTGAACTCCATTGAAATAGAAAATGTTTCTCCTCAAAGTTGATGAAGAAATTGTTTTAAAAATATTGGAGATGGACGATGCAACTGCCTTATTTGATCTGGTCGAAAACAATCGTTCATACCTTCGGGAATGGGTTCCATGGGTAGATACCAACGCCACAATAGAAGAAAGCAAAGCATTCATTCAATCGACACGAGAGCAACATGAACAAAACCTCGGTTTCCAGTGCGGTATATGGTTCCACAATCAGCTCGTTGGTGTAATCGGCTTCCAGCGTATCGATTGGATGAATAGAAATGTAGAGATAGGATATTGGATCAGTGCAGAACATCAAGGATTGGGGATTGTCACAAAATCATGCCAGACTTTGATAGATTATGCATTCAATGAGTACCAACTCAATCGCGTCCAAATTCGCTGCGCAACCGAAAACAAAAAGAGTTGCGCCATTATAGAGCGGCTCGGCTTTATAAAAGAAGGAAGAACACGACAAGCCGAATTCCTCTATGATCATTATGTAGATCTCTTCATGTATGGGATGACCGCCGATGAATGGAAAGTCCGGCACAGTATTGAGACACACAGGGATGTATAAGAAATCGATACACAACTAGGGGATCCAGAAATGCATTAAAAGTGATTCAGCACATTAGCATATTTCAAATCTAAACGCTATTTTGATCAACATACAAACCGACATTGAATCCATAACTTTTTATTCACCAATTAAAAAGGATCCTCATATGAAAACTTCTCGTTTTTTCTGTCTCCTCCTCGTTTGTCTTTTCATAGTTGCCCTGCCTGCGCAAGCCCAGCTGAAAAAGCGTGTAGCAGTGTCGCGTTTTGAAGATCGTACTGGCAGCGGCTATCACTCGCTCGGTGAAGGTATCGCTGATATGCTGGTGACCGCACTCGTGAAATCTGGCAAGTTTGCGGTTATCGAGCGGCAGGAGATCGAACGAATTATCCAAGAGCAACAATTTGGAACATCCTTTATGGTCACACCGGAAACCGCACCAAAGGTTGGACAGATTCTCGGTGCAGAATTGTTTATCGTAGGTAGTGTTTCAGAATTCGGCCAGAAACAAAGTAATATTAGCGGTGGTATGTCGATTCTCGGCGGCGGAATTTCTACAAAGCAATCACGCGCAGTTATCGATATTCGTCTCATTAACACAAGCACCGGAGAGATTGTCGCAGCAGAAAGCGAAGAAGGCACCGAGTCCTCCACCGGCATTTCTGTTCGTTATGAAGACATCGATTTCAGCAATCAGGATTCGTGGAATGATACCGACATCGGCAAAGCAGCACGCGAAGCTATCAACGGCTGCGTCAAACTGATTGCGGAAAACATGGAGAAGATACCATGGTCGGGGAAGATTTTGAAAATGAATGCCGACGGTACGGTGCTGATGAAACCCGGCTCTGAAGGAAAAGTGAAACCAGGCATGGAATTCTTCGTGTTCCGCAAGGGAGAGGAAGTAAAAGATCCGGACACCGGAATGATCCTTGGTTCTGAAGAGTCAAAGGTCGGCAAGATTGAAGTGATAGAAGATGCGCTGAAGGGTAAAGCCGCTAAGGCAAAAGTGATTGAAGGCGCCAATTTTCAAGTCGGCGATATCGTGCGAGATAAAGAGCATTAAACAAAATAAATAGCGACAAACAGCAAGGGCAGTTACATTTGGACTGCCCTTTTTTTTATTGAATCGCGTTTTCTTCATTCCCTCTTCATGAGAGTCTCATCTCAGACATAGATCACTTCCTTTTTATCAAATCATTTTCTTATCTTAGAACAGCAATGATAAACATTCCACATACTATCCCGACAGCGAGGTGTTTATGAATGGTTCCATCAATTTTCTTTTTCATCTCATTGGTTTTGGATTTTTATTCACAGCGCTTTTAGGGGGATGGATTCTTGAGCGAAGAATCAAGGCGGAGAAGGAATGGAATCAGAAACTCTTCGTCGGAAAAATCAACCGCCGTTTCGGCTTGCTTTCTCCCATCGCCTCCATCATCATGCTTCTTACAGGTATCGTGAATATCTTCAACCTGTACAACGGCAATATTAACCTCTGGTACACTGAGGGATGGTTGATCGCAAAAATTATCCTTTTCGCCTTTCTTCTCATTAATGGAGCTGTCTTCGGACCCATACTCGTCCGGCGGCGTACAAAATTGATGCAAGGGATATCAGAGAAAACCGCACCTGAAGATGCTGAGGCGACTATCAAGATTATGAATAAAAGCATTTCGACGTTTTACCTTGTCCAATTCCTCCTCCTGATGATCATTCTGTATCTCTCTGTAGCGGGTGGAGGGAAACATCCGGGCATCATCTAATATTATTGTTAAAGGAGAAACCCCATGAATCAGAAAACAAGGATGGATCACACACTGATCACAACAAATATTCAACTTGACGGGTATCGTGTTGTGAAAAACCTTGGTGTTGTTCGTGGAATCATTGTTCGATCGCGATCACTCCTCGGAAATATCGGGGCTGGATTTCAGATTCTTTTCGGAGGCAACATCAGTCTCTACACCCAGTTGTGCGAACAGACTCGCAGGGATGCGTACGAACTCATGATACTTCATGCTGAAGAACTCGATGCGAATGCTGTACTTGCTTTTCGCTATGACGCGACTGAAATCGCTGCCGGTGTGACAGAAGTATTAGCTTACGGAACAGCAGTAATAGTGGAAAAAATCTAACGTAAAAATTTCTGCGCGGCGGCATTCACCACGCAGAAATAATGCCTCTTAATTTCATCCAATCAATACATCGCTGCGCCCAACTGATGACAGGCCCTCTGTCTTCCAATAACGCAAAGCCGTGTCCGCCTTTTTCGTAAATATGCATTTCTGCCGGAACTCCATGAGCACGAAGAGAAGTATAAAGATTGATACTCTGTGATACAGATACGCGATCATCATCGCCGGCATGGACGATGAATGCCGGTGGAGTGTCATTGTTAATTCTATTGATAAAGGCATCATACGTACCATACACTAATACCATGAAATTTGGCTGACAACTTACAGAGTCAACCCAATCATTCAGAACGGACTTCATCTGATGCGTTGCTACATTTACGGAAAGATGCGCTCCGGCAGAGAAACCTATCACGCCAACGTTATCAGAATTGATGCCAAATTCTTTGGCTCTGCTTCGAACCAAACTCAATGCCCGCTGAGCATCTTGCAATGCAATATCATTATTGAGCCGGTACGTAAGGACAAACGCAGCGATTCCATTGTTATTCAACCACTTGGCTATTTTATAACCTTCTTTTTCAATGACAATCTGACGATACCCACCTCCCGGGAACACAAGGACTGCTGGATGATTCGTATCGCTCTTCATCGGCAAGAACACTGTTAGGTCTGGCTGATACACTTCCGTAACATTATTGCCTTTTTTTGTGTTCTGTTGATGTTCCAATCCCGGTGTCCCAGGCGGCCAAAGCTGAATGACTCGATTTTGTGAAAAAGCTACCGAGATAGTTATATACAAAAGTATTCCGCCAGCAACGAACATTCTCATTATTGAGCGCTCCCTTGATTTTTTATATACTCCACTCGCACCGGATTTGTTTTATCATACTTTTTTATTACCAAGTATTTCAATTCTGTGTCGCCAGCATTCCGAATACCATGCTCAACATTGGAAGGGCAATACAAACTTGTATATGGTTCCACCTGGATCCACTTCCCTTTGAGATAGAACTCCGCTTTGCCTTCGAGAATAAAGAAAAATTCGTCTTCCGAATGGACGTGGGGAGGATGAGTCGCTTGATGAGGTGCGACTACACTCATCTTCAAAGTTTTCCCGTCTGCAAAATTTGGATCAGCAAACCAGTATTGATATCCGGCTTCGGTCTTTTCTATTTTATCAAGAGAAAATTTGTTGATGCAATTTTCTATGGTGTATTGCATCGTATCAACAGCACCCCCGGCTTCTATTTTCGGTTGACTCACTGCTATACAGAAGTAGATACTCCCTACTAGCATATGATAACCAATCAATCGAATCATCTTTTGCATTTTTGAATCTCCTATAGTATGACAACGTTTGCTTTAAGATAGTATTCATTATTTGCGTGTTTTCCAATATGTGTAATGGAAATGAACCTGAGAAAAGAAGAACTCATGAGGGAATGGTTCATCCATGATAGAGATGGATTTACTTCCTATTCATATCGAAGAGCATCAATCGGGTCGAGATTTGCAGCTTTCCAAGCAGGATACACACCGAACACCACACCAACAAACGTTGTAATAGCAAATCCGATGAGTGCCCATTCTAAAGGAAAGACAGGAGGAAATGAAAAGGCAAGTGCTGTAATATTACCGCCTAGAATTCCAAGCAGGATACCGATAATTCCCCCGATCTGGCACAAAACGACAGCTTCCGTAATAAACTGAGCAAGAATATTTGAGCGCCGCGCACCGATCGCCTTGCGAATGCCAATCTCTTTAGTGCGCTCCGTAACAGAGACAAGCATGATATTCATAATCCCGATACCGGCAGCAAGAAGTGAAACAAAACTTATAAAACTGACTCCCATTTTTACGTACATGATGAACTCGTTAAATGTTTCAATCAGTGAGTCATTTGAGAAAATCGTAAAATCATCTTCTTCGCCTGGCGATACATTACGCACAGTCCGGAGAAGCATACGTGCTTCCTCGACACAATCATCATAAGCTTCTGCACTTTTTGCTTTGATCATGATATGTATGCTGCGAAGTTTTCCGTACTCGTTCAGAAAGGTGCTTAATGGTATGACAACACGGTTATCGGTATTTCCACCCAGCGATGAACCCTTAGGATCAAACGTTCCAATGACTACATAGCGTTCATCGCCGATACGAATCTCATTACCGACAGCACCTCCACGTGGAAATAGTTTTTTAATGACTTCCTCGCCTAAAATTGCGACACGGGTACTATAGCGCATATCATCATCTATGAGACTGCGTCCCTCTTTAATCGTCCAATTATTTGTCGGTATTCCTTCGGGTTCTTCACCGGCGATATCAACACTGGGGTTTGTTTTCAGTGAACCATATTGAATGGTTTGTCCACCTTTCCAAGATTCCAAGGCAACATAATGGGCAAGTGTCATCTTCTCCTTGACAATGAGTCCTTGGGCATATCGGATATCTTTCCTCTTCATTGCTTTGAGCCATTGTGTACGGTTTGCCATCACCGGCTGCTTCTGAATTTGGAATGTCTGAGAGCCTAAATTACTTAGACCATTTTCAATACTGCTCTGCAGAACTTGCACTGCAGTCATCACACCAATGATGGAAAATACTCCAACAACGATGCCGAGAAGAGTGAGTGCTGAGCGAAGTTTATTGGAACGTATGGCTATCAAAGCCATTTTCATAATTTCAGAAAATTGCATAGAAGCTCTTCAGAGGTAATTTAAAAAAGTCGATCCATATGACCAGCTTTCTCTTTTTATTCATATCTAAGAGATTCAATCGGGTCAAGATTCGCTGCTTTCCATGCTGGATACACGCCAAACACAACTCCGACAAACGTGGTAATCGCAAATCCAATCAATGCCCAATCAATGGGGAATACCGGCGGAAAATGGAATAGGAGCGCAGTAATATTTCCGCCCAGCACACCAACGGCAATACCAATCACACCGCCAATCTGACAAAGAATGACAGCCTCGGTAATAAATTGTGCCAAAATATTTGAGCGTCGAGCACCGATGGCTTTTCGAATTCCAATTTCCTTTGTCCGCTCTGTAACAGAGACAAGCATAATATTCATAATACCGACCCCCGCTGCAATCAGCGAAATAAAACTCATAAAACCCACGCCAAGTTTTACATAGAGTGTAAAATCATTGAACGTAGCAATGAGCGAGTCATTCGAGGAAATAGAAAAATTATCTTCATCGCCGGGAGCAACTTTTCGTATCGTGCGAAGAATCATCCGCGTCTCCTCAACACAATCATCGTACACTTCCGGGCCTTTGGCTTTAACCTTAATATAGACACTGCGTATCTTGCCATATTGTCGAAGGAATGTACTGAGCGGTACAATCACTTTGTTTTCACTATCGCCTAATGTGGAGCCTTTCGGTTCAAACGTTCCAATGACTGTATAACGCTGAGTACCGACTCTAATAATACTGCCAACTGCACCACCATGCGGAAACAATTTCTTCACAACATCACCCATGAGAATTGTAACGAATGAAGCATACTTCACATCATCATCCGTGATATTTCTTCCATCTTGAATAGTCCAGTTGTTCGTCTGCATTCCTTCCGGGTCCTCGCCGCCAACATCAACATTCGGATTGGTTTTGAGCGTCCCAAACTGGATGGTTTCTGTACCCTGCAATGCTCCGATACCAACATATTGAGCAAGCGTTATCCGCTCTTTGACAGCTTGTGCCTGCTCGTATGTAATATCTTTCCATTTCAATGATTTCATCCATTGTGTGCGATTTGCTATAACTGGCTGCTTCTGAATCTGGAAAGTATTGGATCCAAGATTGCTCAGTCCGCTTTCGATGCTGTTTTGCAGAACCTGAACAGCAGTCATAACGCCAATAATGGAAAACAATCCGACAAAAATTCCAAGAAGAGTTAATGCCGAACGCAGTTTATTCGCGCGTAAAGCATTAAGAGACATTTTAAATATTTCAGAGAATTTCACGACTCACTCATACCTCAACGCCTCTACCGGATTAAGACGAGATGCACGATATGCAGGCAAGAATCCGGAAACAACACCGACAAATACCGATACCAAGAGAGCAATTGCTACAACGCTGAGGGGCATCGCTGTTGGCAGTACTGTATCGATAATAAGACTTAATGGAAAGGCTATAACGATACCGATCAAGCCTCCGATAAGACATAGTGCAGCAGATTCAATGAGGAACTGTAGAAGGATTGTTCGGCGCGGCGCCCCTATGGCTTTGCGGATGCCAATTTCCTTCGTCCGTTCGGTGACTGAAACAAACATAATATTCATAATTCCAATTCCACCGACGAAGAGAGACATTCCCGTGATAAACAATCCTACCGCGGCAATCACACCGCCAATTTGATTAAATGTTTGAACCAACATTTCCTGCTGGTTAATAGCAAAATCATCTTCCTCCTTCGGCTTCAATCCGCGTGATTTGCGCATGATGCCCCTTACTTCCTCCTTCGTGTCATCCAGCTCTTTCACAGATTTTGCTTTCACCAGTATCGTGATGCCGCTTCGGAACGACATAAATTCTTGAAAGAACCGATTAATCGGCATATAAATTCTATTATCAAGGCTTTCCGTGCCAAGAAAATTTCCCTGTTTTTCAAATACACCTAACACACGGAAAGCATACCCACCAATTTTAATCACCTTCCCAATCGGATTTTCATTGGGGAAAAGACTTGCAGCTACTTCAGAACCAATGGCGCACACCGGTCTTCCTCCCTCAGCTTCCAATTGAGTAAAAACTCTGCCAAAGGCAACAGTCGCTCCGCTCGTCTCAAGCAAGTCGGGTCCAGAGCCAAAAATAGTGACATTCTCAACAAGCTTCTGTCCATATTTGACATTCCGTATTGTTCCTGTCATAGGGTTGATAGCTTGGGCATATTCGGAATATTTTTCAAGAGCTTTCGCATGCTGAATGCGGATATCTCTTCTGTTCTTGAACTTCCACCAATTGTCTCCATTATCAAACCATGGAAATTTTTGTATGTACAAAACATCCGTCCCCATAGACGCGATGCTTTTATTAAAAGCGCGGTTCAATCCTTCGATCGCCGTTCCCATGAGTGTTACGGAAACGATACCGATAACAATCCCCAGAGTGGTCAACACCGAGCGCATTTTGTTAGCACGTATTGCCGCAAATGCGATCCCCATCCCTTCCTTGAATTCATCGAATGCGAATATCATATTATGCTATGTTCAATGTTGATCGTGCAGGACTTTTTCGATTTTTTTCTGTCTCATCTCGTTCGATTTTTCCGTCACGCAATCGAACTCTTCTGTGCGCATGTAGAGCAATATCTTCTTCGTGCGTCACAAGTATGATCGTATTGCCTTCTTGATGCAGCGCATCGAAGAGCAGCATAATTTCTTCGCCGGTCCTTGTATCCAAGTTTCCTGTCGGTTCATCGGCAAGCAAAATGGCAGGATGTGTAACCAACGCCCGAGCGACAGCTACACGTTGACGCTGACCGCCGGAAAGCTCGTTCGGTTTGTGGTGGATACGATCCGTTAATCCTACGCGTTCGATCGCTGCCCGAGCCAATTTTTTCCGCTCTGTCGAACCGATGCCGCCATAGATGAGCGGCAGCTCAACATTATGGAGAACATCTGACCGAGCAAGCAAGTTGAATGTCTGAAACACAAATCCAATTTCTTTATTTCGTACTTTCGCAAGCTGGTTGTCGTTCATGTCGCTCACATTGGTACCGTTCAACTCGTAAAGACCGGACGTCGGTGTATCAAGACAGCCGACGATGTTCATCATCGTCGATTTACCCGAGCCCGACGGTCCCATAATCGCTACATACTCATTCTTCTGAATTTGCAGCGATACACCATCGAGTGCATGCACTTGTTCTTCGCCGACCTGATAGACTTTTGCGATATTGGTAAATCTGATAATTGTGGACATTCAGAATTCCTTCCTATTACTCAATTTCTTTCAGTTTCTTTTCTGCCCAATCCCTGTAATACTCGTTTTGCGTAAGCGATATTGCCCGTTGATATGTCTCTTTCGCTTCTTTCTTCTGTCCTTTTGCCTGATACACCTCACCCAAGGATATGATCGCCGGGATATACTCTTTATCGATGCTCAACGATTTATTCAGATTTTCCATGGCTTTTTCGGTATCACCCTTCTTCAACAATGCTTCGGCAAGACTTTGATAGGAATCTGCCGTATCAGGACACAGCTCGATATATTTCTTAAAATTTCCGACAGCATCATCATAACGTTCTGCATTCATACAGAAGTACCCATAGTTTTTCCAAGTCCGCCAATCTTTTGGCTTTGAAACAACAAGAATCTTGTACTCTTTCTCTGCCTCATCGTTTTTCTTTGCCCGAGACAACATCGAGGCTTTGACTGAGCGACCAGGGACTTCATCAAGTTTGATAGCTTCATCTAACTGTTTCCATCCTTCTTCTTCATCACCACCTACAATAGATGGGGCAATCAAATAAAATTGAGCCAATGCAATACGCGCTTGGGCATGCTGAGGATTAAGTTCCACCGTTCGCTTAAATGCATTTTTCACTTTGGGTGCGAGAAATGCCTGTTTGATAATACCGGCTTTTTGTGTTTTTTCTCCGAGAGCAACACCATATCGAAATTGGTAATTGGCACTGTCCGGTTTTAAGTCGACTGCCTTCTCTAATTCGTCGACCGCCTTGTCCACATCCCGTTGCGGATTCGTTCTATTGAAATATACAAGGCCTAACCGGTAATGCGCTTCGGCATTGTTTTCGTCTCTATCCAGAATTTGTTCAAACACCGACTTTGCTTCTGAAAATTTCTTTTGCTGAATGAGAGCAATGCCCTCATCAACCGTCTGTGCTATGAGATTTCCATGTATTTGTACAATGAGCACGATAATCACAAATCCACATATCCGTAATATACTTTTCATCTGCAATTCCATGTTCTATCTTCTTCTTTCAGCAATCAGTTATCAGTCTTCAGCTGTCAGTTATCTACTTATTCTATCTTCTGTTTTCTGTCTTTTCACTTTTTATCTTTATCTGCACTTGCTCCTGTTTTGCGTTCAGTCTTGTTGTCAATCTTTACTTTGGAATCAACTTCCAGATCACGATTGATCGCTTTGAATGGCCCTGAAACAACGTCTTGCCCTTCAAGTCCGTCTGCTTTCACTTCAACATACGCATCGTTGCTCAGACCACGCTTTACAGGAATGGTCTTAGCCAAGCCATCCTTTGCCACAAACACAACCTCTTCTAACTTATCTTCATCCTTTTTCTTCTTACCGGTGTCAAATTGTGCTTCACCTTCCTTGGGCGTTTCTTTTATTTCTTTCTTCGGTGCACGTACAGTCACAGACTGGATAGGAACTGTTAATACATTTGTATGTGTCTCAGTCTCTATGTCTGCCGACATCGACATGCCAGGTCGAAATTGCACCCCTTCAGGAGTTGTAATCTGAATCCGGACTTCAAAGTTGGTTACTTGATCTTGTGTTCCAAGACCGGTTGATTTTGCCGTATTGGCAATCTGTGAAACTGTTCCGATAAATACACGGTCAGGATACGAGTCAACTTGGATTCGCGCCGTATCACCTTTTCCTACCATCACTACATCATTCTCACCGACATCGACACGTGCTTCCATTGAAGTAAGATCGGCTATGGTCATAATTTCTGTACCCTGCGTAAACGTGCTTCCACTGACACGCTCGCCAAGTTCAGATATCAATTGGCTGACAACACCGGTCATCGGCGCATAAATTGTAGTCTTCGAATACTGGTCACGAAACTGTTTAAGGGTTGCATTCGCTTGATCATATCCCGCTTTTGCACTCTGGTAAGTCGCTTTTGCAATATCCATATCAGAATCAGAAATAAGTTTTTTCACAATAAGTTCTTTTGCGCGATTGTAATCTGCCTCGGCTTTCCGAAGGCCGGCATTTGCCATTTCTAATGCTGCCTGTGCATTTTCTAATTGAGCCTGGTAATAATCCGGTTTTATGCGGACAAGCAATTGTCCTTTTGCGATACGCTGACCCTCGCGAATGGGCAATTGGATAATTTCGCCGCTCACTTCTGCGTTGATTTTGACTTGTACTTCCGGTTGCATTTTTCCGGTCGCTGTTACGATCTGAGTGATTGTCCTCCGTTGAACTTTCTCGGTTTGCACGGAAACAACCGGCTCACGACGACTGCCAACAATCACCAGTACAATGAGAGCTACTACTACAACCGCAATAATCGAAATAATGATAATCTTCTTTTTTTTCTTTTTCCCGTTTCCATTTGCCATAATCTACTCCTCGAAATTAACTGTCAAACACTATGGATAGTTCTGTTTAATAAGTTCGTTCCCCAGTGACGTATTCCAAATTGCGCTTGGCTGTAATATAATTGTATGTCGCGTTCACTTTATTCGCTTGTGCATTCACAAAATTTGCATTTGCCGTTTGAAGATCGATGATCGTACCGGCGCCAAGGTTGTACCGCTCCTCTGCTACTCTACGATCCTGCGAAGCAGAAGTTACGCCTTTTACACTTGCTTCATACTGTCTTTGAGACGCCCCGAGGTCGAGAAGTGCTTTTTTCACGTCGACACTGACGATCATCTCTGTCTGTTGGAGCGATATTTCAGCATTTCGCTTCTGAACCTTTGCGATTTGGACACCCTCATTCGTTAGAAATCCATCAAACAATGTCCAACTCAGCCTTAGTCCCCAGTTGTAATTTTTGTTATCGGATAATTGCGAAACTTCAGGTGCACTGAGACTATAACCTGCATACGCATTCACACCCGGCAAGTAGCGTCCCCATGCTGAAACAACTGAATACGATGTACTTTTTAAGTTTTCCGATGCTACTTGATAATCGGGGCGTGCGTCGAGCGCTTGCTTACGAAACTGTTCAAATTTTTCAAGTGAAGGCAGTTGGGAAAATTCCACCGAGTCCACTTCCGTTGGGACGGTCGTATCTGCAATATGATAATCATCCCGAACATCCAAACCGATAAGCGAAAGTAAATCCGCAATCGATTTATCATATGTATTTTGTGCAGTGATAAGATTAAATTCGTCTGTTGCCACAGCAGATTGCTGGCGATACACATCACCAATTGCCAACGCCCCTACACGATTCGACTCCTGAATTCTTTCCAGCTGCCCCTGTTCACGCTTCAAATTTTCCTCATTGACATGCACGAGCTGTTCATTGCGCAAGACGGTGAGATAACTTGCTTGCACTTGATACACGATTCCCTGTTTCGTTCGCAAAAAAGTTTGATCGGCAATAGCTTTGCCAGAAATGGATTTGCTAAGATTCATTTCACGATTCAGCCCATCAAAAATAGTATAATTGAGATTTAATCCTGCAGAATAGCCGGTAGTTAGCGAATTTCCACCGGTCGCAATATTCCGGTTGAGTAACTGGTTATAGACTGAATCGACTGTATATTCTGACTGTGACCTTCCCCATTGGGCAGAAGCAGAGAGAGACGGCAAATAAGAACCATAACCCGCCAGCTCCGTGCTTCGTGCAGCATCTACATTATTCGCCGCCTGCACTACATTTAAATTACGTTGCAGAGCAATAGTAACAGCATCGTTCAGTGTAAGTGTTTTTGGCGTTCCAACTGGCATTTGCGCACTGCAGAACGACACTGCGAGCAGGATGAGCATAATCATTTTCTTCATTGAGACGTCTCCAATAATTCTAGTGTTGGCAGGTAATAAAACTATAGTTAATAAACGATTGTCTTTCCGTAAAGTTTCAAAAGAACTGAAGAAACTCAAGCTTTTTCCAGAGTTTAGACGCCTCCAGAAATGCGAATGTTTCATGCTTTCTGTCGTCAACCTTTTTTTAATGGCGCTTGATTCATGATACTATTTTTCATTGAAAGAAGATACTGCATGGCGGCATCATGTTCATTGGGAATTGTACCATCAAGGATTGCATCGGTAATCATATCTTTCAGTACACCTACCATTGGTCCTTCGGTCAATCCGCAAACTTGCATAATTTCTTCGCCGCGCAATGGCGGCTGCCAATTCCGAATACGATCTTTTTCCTCTACCTCTATCATTTTTTTTATGAGAAGATCATAATTATACTTCACTTGTTCGATAAGCTTTTGGTTCTTTGATGTAATATCTGCCCGACATAATGTTATAAGATCATCAATATCATTACCGGTTTCAAACATCAATCGGCGAACGGCGGAATCTGTCACCCCGTCATCGACTAACGCCTGTGGACGGAGGTGAAAGCGGATAAGCTTTTCGATATATGACACATGTTCTAGCGGGAAACGCATCCGCTGGAATATCTTCTTCACCATTCGTGCACCGAGATCTTCATGTCCATGGAAAGTCCATCCCGTCCCTGGTACAAATACTTTAGTCTTCGGTTTGGCGATATCGTGCAGCAATGCCGCCATTCGCAACCAGAGATTATCAGAAACATCTGCGACTTTATCGACAACTTGCAGTGTATGCCGAAATACATCTTTATGGTGATAATCCTTTCGCTGATCAACTCCCGCCATCTGAGCGATTTCAGGAAAAACAATTTCCATAACACTTGAATCGTACATTATCTGAAGTCCAACCGATGGTCTTGTGCTGGACATTATTTTCAGAAACTCATCTGAGATTCGTTCCTGTGAAACAATTGCTAATCTCTTCGCCATCTTTCCTGCAGCTTCAAGCACATGCGGATCAATGGTAAATCCAAGCTGTGCAGAAAATCGCATAGCGCGCATAATGCGAAGCGGATCATCATCGAACGTAATTTCCGGATCGAGCGGTGTGCGTAGAATCCCTGCTCGCAAATCGCTTTGCCCTTCAAACAGATCGATTAACTGTCCAAATGTCTTTGCATTGAGACTTGCTGCCATCGCGTTCACAGTAAAATCCCGCCGCAACAAATCATCGTCTAGTGTTCCGCCTTTAACATGCGGCTTGCGGGAATTCTTGCTGTAACTTTCTTTCCGCGCACCGACAAATTCCAGTTTCCGATCATCCAATGGCAGCATTGCCGTGCCGAAGTTTTCAAAGAGAATCAAATTGGTTCTGCCAAACTCCTTCGCAACTATTTTTGCAAACTCTACACCGCTGCCGATAACAACAATATCGGTATCTTTGACTTCCTTACCGCGCAGATAGTCGCGCACATAGCCACCAACAATATATACGGCAATACTTTCACGATCGGCGACTATGCCAATACGTTTCAGAATATCGTCTCGGATTTCAATCCACTCAGCCACTATGTCACCTGTATCTTTTGCGATTCAATTTTCTGTAATATCTCTTGCGCAACTTCTAACGCGTGCAAACCATCGCGACCTGTAACCGGCGGTTCGATGTTCTTTTGTACAGATTCAATAAACCGTTCAAGTTCATATTTCAATGCATTGACTTCCCGCACTTTTGGTTTTTCATAGGTGATGATTCGCTTGTGGTGTCCCTCTTCTATCTTACCGAGCATTTTTGTCGATTTCGCAAGGGGAGTGTGTTCATCTGCCAAACGAAACACTTCTGAGGCACCGCCTGCAAAATCGATTGAGATGTACGCATCATGCTGGAAAAGACGCATCTTACGCATTTTGTTCTGTGAGATGCGGCTCGCTGTTACATTTGCCACACAGCCGTTCTCAAACTGCAGCCGTGCATTGGCTATATCCGGAGTATCCGAGATAACCGCAACACCATTCGCATCAATACGCGTCACTTTTGATTTTACTAAACTTAATATCAAGTCAATATCATGAATCATCAGATCAAGCACGACCGCGACATCCGATCCTCGTGGATTGAATTGTGCAAGTCGGTGTGATTCAATAAACAATGGCTTAATATCGTACGGTTCCAATGCAAGAATCGCTGGATTGAACCGCTCGATGTGCCCGACTTGGAGTTTCAATCCCTTTGTCTCTGCCCGCTCTGTCAACGCACGTGCTTGTTCGATGGTTACGGTAATCGGTTTTTCGATCAGAAGATGTACACCACGCTTGATCACTTGCATCGCTACATCGTAATGCGATTGCGTAACCGTAGCAATACTGACTGCTTCGACATTTGCCAGAAGATCATCGAACTTCGCAAACGCTTTTATCCCGAATTCTGCCGCAATTCTTTCTGCCCGTGTCGAATCAATATCAAACACACCGACCAAGTGAGCAGTTGGAATTTGTGCATACATTTTTGTATGGAGAGCACCCAAATGTCCCACTCCAACAACACCGACATGCAATGGGTTCATAGTCATTTCCCTTTATTGTGAATTTGCTTCCAGTCCGCCCGGACTTTTTGCTTGAGCGACAAGAAGAATTCGATCAAATCCACCGAATCGTGGATCATGATAATACAGCAACGCAGTATAGACATTAACGGTTCGCCAATCGTTCCCTTCGAACGTTATCCAATCATTTCCGTTGAGAACATATTGGTAATCGTACGTGCCGCGGCGGAGCAATGCAAGAAGCTTGTAATGCTTCGTTGCTTCATCATAGTGCAATCGCCATTGTTCGTTCACTTTCCAACCATTAAAATCACCAACAACATAAATCTTCTCATCACTGTTTTCCTCAGGACGGCCAAGTTCGAACTGAAACTGTATGTAATCAGCATAGCGATTGCCAGCCACAAGCGTTGAAATTCCATTCTGATCTTCACCTCCCTGGAACATCCAACGGCTGAGATCGGCACCGTCTTTTTTTCGCAGCACTTCAGCAAGCGAATAGAGATCAACCGTTTGCTCATCCAATCGACGATACTCATTCCCCGGTTGTAGATTATCGATCACAAACTTCAAATTGTTTGTCCCGTACCCATCTAGAAATGTGTTCGGATTCCGATCATCTGCTTCAATACGGTGCGGGAATTCGATTTCACGATTTCGATATACATCGACGATTTTAATGGAAGTCGAGTATATTGGACTGGCGTCATTGAGCAGCGGAGGAGGAACCGTGAACGACAAGACTGCCTTGTGTACCTGATTTTGCGGTGAAGTCTCCGAAGGTAAATAACGATTATAGATAGTGAGCGCTGAGTCTTCCACTTTTTCAGCAGCATAAAACTTTCCGTCGGCAACCAATTCGTTCTGATCATCATTCCACACTTCAAATTTATAGTTGCCAGATTGCGGTAACTTTTCAAAATCATTCATTCCCGGAATATGCAACGATTGTGTATTGTTTTTATCTCCTCCTTCCGGTATTCGCAGCGTGTACGTCCACCGATAGGTTCGTACTCCCACGGGAGCTTCTTCAAATGGAATTTGGTTCTTGCTAAAATTTCTAAACTCGTCGTTAATAAACGATGACTGTGTGATATTCCAATCCTTGTCGCAATGAAATATCTTCACACGAAAGTTCTCAGGCTTTGTTCCATCAACATCGAACGAAATCGTTACCGGAAGCGAATCCAACAAAACAACGGGGAACTTCGCTTCTCCCATACCATTGATGCGCATACCCTTGATGCGTTGTGAGTAGATTGTTTGCGCAGGAAGCGAAACGACAAATGTCATAGTGAGTAAGAGAAGGATTCGCATGATCATTTTCTCAACATTGTCAACTGAACTGCTTTTTTAGCCAATCGTGAAATTCCCCGACATCATGGAATATAAAATCTGATTTCATTTGCATAACTATATCTTTTGCGTACGAATCCCACACGACAACGGCTATCTTCACACCGGCATCATGCGCTGCCTTCACATCGGAAACTGCGTCACCCACCATGAGAACTTCATTCGGTTGAAGTGCGAAATGTTCCATAATTTTCCGTAACCCTTCCGAGGACGGCTTTCGATTGACGACATCATTGCCTGTCATAACATAATCAAAATACTGTTCAATGTGGAATTCCTGGAGTGTAATCCTTGTGGTGTGCGTCCCCTTGCCGGTGAATAATGCCAAAGTTTTTCCGCATTCCTTTGTGTAGCGAAGGATATCTTCAATACCGGGAAACAGACGTGCTAATTGACTATGATGCGTGCGATAGAACGCGAGATAATCCTTCATCACTTCATCCATCTGATCCGGTCGAACAATCTCAAGCAACGCTTCTTCTTCTGGCGGACCAAACATTGCATGGATTTCAGGAATGGTATATGTTCTTCCGGCATACTTCTGTGCAATGTAGTTAAATGAATCATAGATCAGTTGGTTTGTTTGTGTCAACGTTCCGTCCATATCAAACACGATACACTTCAAGTGCTTCACATTTTTTTCTCCACCTTTAATATAAACACAAAAGGCATCAAGCGGAATACTCGACGCCTCAGGACGTTCTTCTTCTGAAGAAAGTATATTGTTCCTTTATTTTGATAGCAGTGTAAACGAAAATGCAGCTATACCTATTAGGATTCCAATGGAGATTACCGTCGCTGGAGAACAATTGCACCAAGATTATTCTTAGTCTGCCTTATAACAACCAGACTATCGATTCTCCTCTCATGAAACGAGATAGTGTCGAATGGAACGATTCTGATGGAATACGATTTTTCCGGTAGATCAGAAAGTTGGAAGGACCCGTTTGAAGTATCATTCAAAGTCGAGACCGAATCAATTCCCGTCCAGGTGGAAATAGTTGCCAGCACAACATTATGATTGGAATCAATAACCGAACCTGATATTGAGCCAGAAAGCAGCGTATTCTGAACACGAATTACCGGTTTAAACAAATACGAATTGAATCCAATTTTACTCACAGAACGAGACACGTTAAAATCAAAGGTCAATTGAGTTTGCTGCCCTTCTTGGACTTCAAAGTTATAGTCTAATACATGTTCGGATAGAGGCGCTGTATAAAAATTTAAAAGAGATTCCGATCCGTTCTCAATCACAGTACAGGGTCCAAAACGGAGTTTAATCTGATCATATTCCCCAATAGGTACTTTGTTCAAAAGCAATTGTGCACTTTCTCCATTCCGAAGACTTAACAGATTGATGGGCCCGACAGTCTGAGTACTAGCAAACGACCAGCCGAAAGGTTCACTGCCCCCAATTCGATGGATCGATACATAAACGATAACAATATTCAATTGTTGATAATTTGCAGGAGCATCGATGAGCTTAATAAAGAGCTCGCCTTCAGAATTCGATGCGCTCTCCGATGATTTTGAGCAAGAAAGCATACTGCTCAAAAGAAAAACACATATCCAGATTGTCCATTGATATAAGTGACATCGTGATACCATTGTTGCCCCTTCCGCTTTTATAAAATGATGTACCAATTTACCATCTTTTCGATTAATGTAAAGTCTCTCGTAACATTTCAAACTCCTCAACTTGATTCTCCCTCAAAAACTCTCTAATTTGCCTCCGTGAAAAAACAAATCATACTCAAAAAGAACGAAGAGCATCGAATTGTTGCCGGACACCAATGGGTGTTCAGCAACGAGATTGCTTCTCTTCGCGGTGACCCTGAAATAGGCGACATTGTTGAACTGCTTCGGCATGACGAGAAGTTTCTCGGGCTCGGTTTTTATCATCCCCATTCGCTTATCACCTTTCGCTTTCTCACAACTGAACAGGAAGATATCTCATCCAATTTTTTTGAACGTCGAATTCAGCAAGCGCTATCGTTGCGTCAGAAACTTTATCCCGGCGCGGAGACATTTCGTCTTGTGCATGGTGAAGGCGATTTCCTACCCGGACTCATCATTGATAAATATAACGAGTTCATCTCATTGCAAATTCTTTCTGCGGGAATGGAAAAACGGATAACACTAATCTGTGATGTCTTAGAATCCATATTCCATCCAAAAGCTATTGTTGCCCGCAATGATGTGGCAATCCGTGCACTGGAAGAATTGCCGATAGAAAAGAAGGTTTTACGGGGAAATCCGAGCGTTACGATCATTGATGACGATGGGGTGAAGTTTGAGGTAGATACCCTTCAAGGGCAAAAGACCGGATTCTTCCTTGATCAATGTGAAAACCGGAAAGCAGTTCACCGTTATGCAATCGGTGCTGCGGTATTGGATTGTTTCTGCAACGAAGGAGGGTTTGCGCTCCATGCCGCAGCTGCCCAAGCGATATCGGTACGTGGAATAGATATTTCCGAATCTGCCATTGCGAAAGCGAAGGTGAATGCCCGTTTAAATACCGCCACTGTAGAATTTGTAATCGGAGACGTGCTCGACGCGCTCAAACAACTCGGCGAGGATAGGAAGAGGTTCGACGTGGTTATACTTGATCCGCCGTCCTTCACAAAAAGCAAAAAAAATATTCCAGCAGCGCTTCGGAGCTATAAGGAAATCAATGCAGCAGCCCTGCGGATTCTTTCGCCAGGTGGTTATCTCGTCTCATCATCCTGTTCGCATCATATTACGGAAGATGGGTTTCTTTCCACCATCGAACAAGCCGCAGTGAAAGCAAAACGGGACATTCAGCTCCTTGAATTCGTCGGCGCAGCCCCGGATCATCCGATTATCCCGGCAATGCCGGAGACAAAATACCTGAAATTCGGTATTTTTGCTGTTCGGTAAATTCGTTGAGCAGATTTTCATCTGTGGAATCTTTTATGAAATTCATACGTTTAATATATTGAACGCAATGAGATATAAAATCAACAAATATTGCACTGTTCGATTCCTTCTCTTTACATTCCTCTTGTTCACATACGCATCGGCACAAACGCGGACGACACCTGATACGACCATTATCTTTACACCATCTAATCCAAATCTTATACGTGAGCAAAGCTATAATCCAACAGTGCACGCGTGGGGACTTGACGTGCTCTTATCCAATAATGGTTTCGGTATGGGTGCGTTCTATCGATATGAAATGACCGATGAACTGTCATTGATGTTCAACTTCGCAATCTCCGATGTAAAAGATGATGCTGAGTTTGAACAGTACGATTATTATGGAGAAAGTTATATCCCTAACAAAAAAAATCGTTTACTTCTGCTCCCATTGACTGTCAGCGTACAGTACCGACTGTTCAAAGATGACATCGTTGACAATCTCCGTCCGTTCATCACTGCCGGGATTGGTCCAACAATGGTGTTCGTTGCACCTTATGCATCAAATCAGATATCCTATGATTTTTTTGGAAATCCCTATCGAGAAAAAATCGATTTTTTCACAAGTCTGAAGTACGGAAAACCACGATATACTCTTGGTGGTTTTATAGGAGCCGGCACGTATTTCGGTATGGATAAGGGGACAATCACTGGTTTGAGTGTCAAATACTTCCTTGCACCGTTCCCCAGCGGCATCGAAGTAATGGAAGGCGGCTATATGAAGAACTTCGGCGGGTTGTTTATTACACTGACGTTTGGTGGACTGTTTTAGAAGTTAAAACTCGCTCCCAAGCTCCGCTTGGGGGCATAACTTGAAAGATCTGCTTTCTTGATGTTCACCATTACATTTCTAAAGCCGTCATTGTAAGAAAATGCGGAACTTCTGTGTTGTATATTTTATATCGACTGCGCCCCATCAGCGTTTTCTTGTTATTCGAAGCAGAGCTTCAACTCTTCCCGTTCCCAAACAGAGCTTGGGAACGATGGGAGTAGCGCTTAGTGATATTCCTATCTTTCCATTTTACATTCTGCTTTCTGTCTCCTTAATTCTTGCCTCTTTTCCTCAACCGCTCATAGACTCAACGACTTAGTATTTTTTCATTTTGCATTTACACTTTTTACTTGATCCTCACTTCGTCAACAGCAGCTTTATCGTCTTCACGAACGGTTTACCCACATCGGATTGTGCCACCAAACGTGCAAAGTAAATACCGCTGGAAAGATGCGACGCATTGAAAGTGGCTTTGTAGTACCCAGCTTCCTTTGTCGCATCTACTAATACTACTACTTCTCTTCCCAACATATCATATATTTTCAAGGACACGATGAATCGAGTCCCTACATCAGGTAACTGATAATTGATAACCGTCGTTGGATTGAATGGGTTAGGCACATTCGGTCCGATGGCAAACTCTTTAGGTAACTCGACAACCTTAGCCATCCGAAGACTATCCTCCCCTACTAACTTCGCCAAACCGACTGGATTGCTGCCGTATGGACCTGTTCCCGACACAGGTGAGGTGTAAAAGGGTTGAAAAGTCGTTGAGTAGCTATAGCAAGCCAACTTTGCCCATATCCCAGCGACTGTGCATGCGTTCCACCAGTTATTTGCTATAGAGGCGTAGCTGGAACACACATGATACGTATTGAGTTCGAAGTTGTTATCGCGACAACTTACTGAATTCCCGCCAATACCAACATAGCACCCCGTGAATCGGTTTAGCTTGATTGACAAAGGCACCTCATCTCCTGAGATTTCGATCCCTGTTCCCGCGTTTGTAGCACCAACTTCACCAATATTGTTGTTTTCTATTGTGGGGCAAGAACCACCCAACGTATAAATACCGCAGTTGCTAAATCCGCGAATGATGTTGTGCTTGATAGTAACAGGGGGATAACTACTATTGACTGCGATACAAGTGTAACAGTTCTCAATGATATTTCCACCAGTCCCGTTCCCTAAATTCTCACCAATAGTCGCAAAACCATCATCTGGATTTCCAAATGAAATATTGACCCCAGTGTAGAAGCCTGATATTCTACTTGATCGCAGAGTCAGGTAACCATCCCCGAATGAAATTCCCATTCCTGCGTCGCGAGATGTGCCGGTTATTGTGCTACTTTCTATCAATACTGTGCTTTCAGAAATCCGTACTCCTATATTCGAACGTGCGGTGTTTATCTTGCATCCTTGTATCGTTGCCTGTGCTCTATTCAATGCTATAGCGATACCATTTCCACTGAAAGTAACATTTGAGATAAGCAAATTACCAGACCAGTTAGATTTTTGGATCCCATATCCAGAATTTGAGAATTGGCAGTTGCGAACAACAACGCTGTCGATCGCACGATAAATACTTATTCCTGTATTAAGATTGATGAATGTGCAATTATTTACCGCTAAGTACTTGCAACCTGCTAAATTAATGGCGCAGCCGCAATTGAATGACTGAGTTGATTTGAACGCAGCATACTCAATTGACCCTTCTGATGCCTGAGTAAAACTCAGCATCGCATCTTGACTCGAAGACTCAATCCTCACCGAGTCGTTTGGCGTCCCCTGAATATTCAATTTTCCGTTCACGGTGAGAACGGCATCGTTCTGGAGGATAATCTTTGTCCCCGGTGCGATGTTCAACGTGACATCGCTGGGCACCTCAATACTCTCTGCCAGCCTGTAGATCCCGCTCCACGTCGTAGTCGGCGACCAAACAACACCCCCCGAGTAGAAGGACGAGGTTGTGGACCATGAGCTTGACCATTCACTGTTCTTTGCCATTACTCTCCAGTAGTAATGATTCCCTGCAAGTACGACGGCATAAGAATTACTGGTAACCGACGAATCGTCGATGATCAAGCTCCCATCACCATTAGAGAAGTCGGAACTTGTCCCGATCTGCACACAGTACGTGCTGGCGCCCGGCGTAACTGTCCAGGTGAGATTTGTCGGCACGGACACGGACGCATAGTTAGTGGGAGATGTGAGAACGGGCGGAACAGCCGGTGCCGTGGTGAATGACCACACAGATGAAACGTCAGTTAAAGGACAATAATATCCACCATCCCCTATAATTAACGCTTGTACATGCCAATAATATTTAGTATTATATACGAGTACGATACTTCCTAAACTATAATGTTCCAAATCTCCATCAACAAGCCAATCCATTGGCGTTGATGTTGATGATGAATCGGTCGATACCCATAGGCGAATTTTTTTTGCTCCAGATACAGAACTCCAACTCAATGTCGGTGAGCAATATATATTCTTCGCTCCATTAGCAGGTGATAAAAGTGTTGGTCCTGCCACTATCGTCGTGAACGACCCCACCGACGACCAGTCACTTAAAGTATCTACCAATGTAGTCGTCGCTCTCACACGCCAAAAATATGTGGTATTATTTTCTACGCGTACACGGACCGAAGTTTCACAAAAAAAAGTATTTATTTGCGTTGATGAGAATGATGCATTAGTCGATACCTGCAGGTTATATTTTTGCGCTCCAATTACAGAACCCCAACTCAATGTCAGCGATGCTGATAGATTCTTCGCTCCATTAAGATAGGGTGCTGGAATTGTTGGTCCTGCCAGTATCGTGGTGAACGAGCACACCTGAGACCAAGTACTTAAAGGATTTCCATCTGGAGTCATAGCTCTCACACGCCAAAAATATGTAGTATCATTCTCTACATGTACTTGTCCCGTAGTATCACTAAACAAAGTATTTATTTGCGTTGATGAGAATGACGCATTAGTCGATACCTGCAGACGATATACTTGTACTCCAGATACAGAACTCCAAATCAATCTCAGCAATGCTGATAGATTTTTCGCTCCATTAGCAGGAGAAACAAGTGTTGGCGTTGGTGTCGGTGGAGGAGGTATCGTGGTTACTGTAATCATGTTCGAGTTTGGACTTTGCACTTCGTAGCACGAGCGTACTCGGAAGTGGTAGGTAGTGTTGTAATCCAGACCAGTCACTGAATAAGATTTTACGCAGCCGACATTTAAATTCGTGTATGCAGGTAACAACGAGTTCGAGGTGAAGGCATCATCACTTGCGACATCTATGTAATACCTCGTCGCTCCGTCCACAAGTGTCCAATTAGCGATGAAGCTCCATGAATCGATGTTGGTTGCGGCGGTTGCCGTTGGTGGAGAAGGAGGAGCAGGTGCCGAAGGAGTAGCTGGTGCTGTCGTGAACGACCATACGTCGCTCCAATCACAAGATGAAGCGTTGTTCGCTTTCACACGCCAGTAGTATTTTGTGTTTATGCTGAAAGCAAGATCAAAGGGTTGGAATGTGTAAGACCTGTTATCTGGATTAAATTTAGTAACCCAGAATACAATAGACTGAAAATTGTCTATGGACAATTGCAGAACATATCCCGTTGCGCCCTCAGAAGCATACCAACTCACCGTGGGAGGGGGAGAGATAATAACATTAGGTGTGTTATTGGCAGGCAAAGCAAGCGCTGGTGGCGGTGGAAGTGGCGTGATGACAGTAACCGTATTCGAGTTTATACTTTGCTGCCCTCCGTTGTTCAAGTTATACGACCGCAGTCGGTAGTGGTAGATAGTGTTGGGTTTCAGATTAGTAACTTGATAAGATGTTACTTTGCCAACATCATTATTCGTGAGTAACGGCAATTCATTGCCGAAGATGGCATCAACACTTGCGACATCCAGATAATACTTCGTCGCTGCACTCACATCCGTCCAGTTGGCAGTGAATGTCGTGGATGTGATGGGGTTCGCGTCTTTTGCATGAGGTGGAGCAATGGATGAGCTTGTATAGATGGCATTAAGTATCATATTACTGGTAGGTGTAAGTGTTCTTGGATTGACTGTCGAATTATCACTCCACTTTGCAATGTATCCATTAGGACGTATTGCCTCTAGGGGGATAGAATGATCGGTGATCACATTCCCGCTCCAGCTCGTCCCCATATCCAAATTATTTACTTTATACGTACCACCCGTACCACCTTCGGGATATGACGCCGGATTGAGTGTAAGAGAAAGATAATTTCTAAACGATGATGGAAAATTTAATTGAATGTCATTTCGCGCCATGAGAGCTGAACTATTGTTGAATACGACCTGCCCTAAAGATCCGATAGATAGAACACCACTGCCGATTATTTTTCCATCACTATTGACTTCCAGTCTATTATTAATTTGCAGTGTACCATTATTGATAAAAGTAAGAGAGTTGTTCGTTGTAAAATTTAGTGTGGTAGGATTTGATATCGTTGAAGAACCATTTAAATAGGCACATTCTTTGTCCACAAAATCATAACTTAAGGCTTCAGATGCTAAATTAAAAATGCCAGGTACTACCTTAGCAAGACATCGGGGTTCGTTAATGTATACCACATATCCATACCCAGTAGTAGCATCCAAACAAACACCGCATCTTCCTTTCCGGATTTTAAAATAACCATTATACTTTGGATCTCCATGCCCACTACCCCATGGGTTCGAATCGGTACTGATGTACCAACTATTCCTGCAAAGCCAGTATTCTTTGTTGTCTTCTATACCATACCCTATTACAACAATAGCATGTCCTATGGGTGGGATGAGAGGATCATGTCCAAATGTGTAGCCGACTTGAAGGTAATCATCCCCGGGCGTAGGTTCATATACCCCACTCTGATAATTAAAAAAACTACTATAACAAGTGTCTATACGAACTTCAACAGGCTTGCCATCATCAAGAAGTGCTTTTAAATCACTCTCCATTGTGTCTCTTGTAATTGTCCAATATGCACCGTCAAAATTGGGGAAGGAATTCACCCCGAGTGATGGAACTTTATTTTCTTTTATTACATTCAGTACTGTGGCAGGGTCTCCGCCTTGATCACCTCCTGAACGAACTGTCAAATACCAGTCGTCAAGAATTATCCCAATATTCTGACCATGAAATCGATGCAATTCAGCTTCAACAAGACCCATAGTCGCATGGACATAACAATTTCCATTCAATCCTTGAAATGAAACTGGACTCATCCAGTCAATTAAACTAACTATGACACCTTCAGTCTGCGCGCTTTTTTTGAGTGCCGCGTTTCGTCTTATATGTTTCGGATAATTCATAGTCGTATTTTTTTCTTGGTAAGGCACTCCGCAGAGTCGTATTTTTTCCTCATCTGTTAGGAGTGATACTGACGTAACTCCAGCCTTCCAGGATAGTCCATTTTTCTTTATCTTTGCGTTTAGTTCATCGACTTCGGTTTGAACTTCTTTTAGCCTAGTATCAGTGACTTTCTTTATCTGTGCCATTATGTTTGTGGACAATCCAAACAATAGTATTAAGGCAATCAATAAATCTCTCTTTTTCATTGTCTTCATTCCTCCTTGTTTAAGTGAGTAATTTTCTCTCCGCTCCTAAGCTCTACGCCACAAAGATTGGCAGAGAATTTAGGAACGAGGTTAAATAGAATTCGGTAGAACTTTACTGTTACATTGCTCTCAACAGTCGAACGGACAACTCTTCTCCAACGCATTCTTCCGCTCAGGTTGGGCGAATGTTAGGAATTTTATTGTTTTGGCTTTCTGAAGGCGCTGCTGCCTTACCTCATTACCTCGCCACCGGCAGATATGCCCCTCGCATAGAGTGTAATACTTTACTCTAATGGAGTCAAGTACTTTTTAAGGAAAAAGGGATATTAAAGAAAGCATATTCCTCTAATTTCCTCTTTTCATCCCATATTTTGCCATCGTCTCTTTTATACGAAACCCAATCTCTCTCTTAGGTTTTTCCGGCGATTCCATCAGGTGTCTGATGGCTGTAAAGAGTGTATGGATGTGCTCATCATGTTTCTCGATTCGGTTTTCCAATTCCATCAGTTTCGCCGTCAACTCTTTATGAGTCGAAAGAATTTCACGTAAACGGACGAATGCTCGAACAACATAAATACTCACCTGCGCCGCTCTTGGTGAATTTAGAACACTTGCCAGCATGATGGCTCCATGTTCCGTGAAGACATAGGGGAGGAATGAGGAAAATTTTAGTTTTTGGAGGTGGTCACAAATTGTGACCACCTCGGCCTTCTCTTCTTCTATCAACTGAAACATAAAATCTTCCGGAAATCGATCGGAATTTCTTCTAACGGCTTGATTGAGCACCTTTGTGCTTACACCGTAAAGTTCCGCTAAATCTGAGTCAACCATAACCCGTTGGCCTCTGACAAGAAGTATTTTTCTCTCAACTAATGCAATAGGAATAATGCTTTGTTGTTTCATTTTTATCTTTTCTGAAAGTTCTTAGGGTTTTTCGTGTCGGCGCTTTATCAGATAAAAACAGATTGATATTGAACATGGTACGTCAGGTGGAACAGAAAAAATGTATCTATTTTCTGATGAGAAAGCAAGGGGAAGAAGATCGTTATAAACCATCACCATAATGGAATATTATCTGGATTATCTTTTTCGAATGCCCACTGGAGAACATTATTATTCACCCCGTGAGGAATACGGTTGAATAATAGATAAAATCTAACTAAACATTCTCACGGGGTAAATGTAATCCCTGATTTTGTCTAATTCATTGTCATTGCGAATGACGCGATCGTAAAATCTCTTCTGCCACACAGGAAATGATGGTGTATGTCGTATTTCATTAATTCGTTTTGTTGCCGCCGATTTGAATCCCGCAATGATAGAACCCAATGATCGAGATTTCCTCTGTAGGGACGCACAGCTGTGCGTCCCTACCTGTAAAATTGGCGATTCATCTTTGATCACGATGATGCCGTGTATATGATTGGGCATTATAACAAAAACATCCAATTCAATTCCGGGACGTATATTTGGCGTTCGTAACCATTCTTCTTTTACAATTTTTCCAATCTCATTCAACCGCATTTCGCCGTTTATAATTTCTCCTAACGTACATTTATGATTATATGTACAAATGGTGATAAAATATTCGCCAGGCTGTGAATAATCATATTCCTTCAAACGAATGGACCTTCGCTGGTGTTGTTTCTTTGTTTTCATTGGCGCGAAATCGTACGAATATTTTGGATATATATATTAAAAGTACCGTTTGAGAAATCCACCGGTGTAAGAGCGAGAATTTTGAGCAATTTCTTCCGGTGTCCCTGTTGCAATAATTTCACCGCCCCGTTCGCCTGCCTCAGGCCCCAAGTCAATGACAAAGTCGGCACATTTTACAACATCCATATTATGTTCGATGACAAGAATCGAGTGTCCCGCTTCGACAAGAGCATCGAAACATTTCAGAAGCTTCGCTATATCATCAAAATGCAGTCCCGTGGTCGGTTCGTCGAAGATGAAGAGCGCATTCCCTTCTTGCTCGGAAGTTGAAAGGTGATGTGCAAGTTTGATGCGCTGCGCCTCGCCGCCTGAAAGCGTGGTTGCCGGCTGACCAAGCCGAAGGTATCCGAGCCCGACATCATCCAAAACCTTCAGTCGTTTTGCTATCCGCCTGCCGTCCGCAGAAGCGGAAAAGAATTGTATCGCTTCTGTTACCGTCATATTCAAGATGTCATCCACATTCTTGCCGCGGTACCGAACACCGAGCACTTCCTGCTTAAAGCGCTTTCCTTTACATGATTCGCACGGGAGAAATATATCTGCAAGAAATTGCATTTCGATCCTCTGCAAACCGTCTCCTTCGCATACTTCGCAGCGACCTCCAGGCACGTTGAACGAAAAATGTCCCGGTGCATACCCATGCGTTTTCGCTGCCGGCGTGTGAGCAAGTACATCGCGGATGAGATCGAATATCTTGATGTACGTAATAGGATTGGAACGCGGACTTCTTCCAATCGGCGATTGATCTACCAGCTCGATATGGTTAATGGAATCAATTCCTTCGATGTCTTTACATTTACCTGCAGTTCCATCGTACCCGCCTTTCCGCTTCATCATTCCTGCATACAGCACTTTGTGTACCAGCGTGCTCTTCCCCGAACCGCTTACACCGGTCACACAGACGAACATATTCAAGGGAATCCGGATATCAATATTCTTCAGATTATTCTCCGAAGCACCGTGAATAAAGAGCGACTGTTCATTGTCCGGCCTCCTCGATTTCGGCGTTGGAATAGTGAGTGTACCATTGAGATACTTCGCTGTGAGCGACGTTGGATGCTGCAGAAGTTGTTCTATCGTTCCATTGAACACAACTTCGCCGCCGTGCTCGCCCGCCCGCGGACCGATATCCACCACGATGTCGGCTTCGCGCATCATTTCGGCATCGTGTTCAACAACTATTACAGTGTTACCGATATCGCGCAGCGACTTGAGCAGGTTTATTAACCGCCCATTGTCGCGTGGATGCAGTCCAATGGTAGGTTCATCAAGAACGTAGAGCGATCCCATCAATGAAGAACCGAGCGACGTCGCAAGATTAATACGCTGTGATTCTCCGCCGGAGAGTGTCATCGACAATCGGTCAAGTGTGATATACCCAAGTCCGATTCCATCAAGGAAGCGAAGCCGCTTGCGAATTTCTTCTAAGATACGCTTGGCAACTTCCTCTTCATACTTTGAAAGACGGATTTCCTGAAAGAACCGATTCGCTTCTTCAATGGTCATCCGGACAATATCCTGGATATTTTTTTCGCTTACGCGGACATTGAGTACTTCCTTCCGCAGACGCGATCCGCCGCATTCATCGCATGTCGTATAACCGCGAAAGCGGCTGAGAAAAACACGATAGTGCAGTTTGTACGATTTACGTTCGATGAATTTGAAATACTTGTGGATACCGTCAAACCCTTTACAGCCGTTCATGACGAACGCGCGTTGTTCTTTTGTCAACTCGCTGAATGGGATGTCCACCGGCAAACTAACATCCTTTGCAACACGGAGCAGATCGATAAGATTTTCGCGCCCCCGTGGAAATGTCCATGGTAAAATGGCTCCATCCCGAATCGTCTTGCTCGGATCCGGCACAACAAGATCCATGTCAATACCGACAATTCTTCCGAACCCCTGGCACGTTGGACAAGCTCCAACCGGATTGTTAAACGAGAAAAACCGCGGCTCCGGGTCTTCATAGCGAATATTGTCTTCCACACATTCAAAATGCTGTGAGAACCGGAGAAGCTGCTTCGATTCCAAGATGACGACCAAAGCATATCCGCTTCCTTCTTCAAACGCCGTTTGCACGGAATCGGCAAGCCGGGTCATGCTTTCTGCATTATTCTTTCGAATGATAAGACGATCGACAAGAATATTGATTCCTTTTTTCGATTTCGCTTTGAAAGCGCTTTCGTTCAAATCAATAAGCTCATCATTCACCACAAGCCGGAAAAAACCACGCTTCTTGAGGACATCGATTTCCTCTTTCACTGTTCTTCCCGGATGATCATGCATTGGGAACATCACGTACACTTTTGCCCCTTCCGGTTCTTGTTGGAGTCGATCAACAACAGTGGTAACCGTATCGCGCTTCACTAATTTTCCGCACACGCGGCAATACGTCTGTCCGATACGTCCAAAAAGCAAGCGAAGGTAATCGTAGATTTCAGAGGTGGTGGCAACAGTCGAGCGGGGATTGCGTGAAGTTGTCTTTTGCTCGATAGCAATTGCCGGACTGATTCCCTGGATCAGATCGACATCCGGTTTTTCCATTCGCTCGAGAAATTGGCGGGCGTAGGAGGAAAGGCTTTCGACATACCGGCGCTGCCCTTCTGCGTAGATCGTATCAAATGCGAGGCTTGATTTACCGGAGCCGCTGACACCGGTGAACACAATAAGTTTGTTACGCGGCAGTGTGAGGTTAATGTTTTTGAGGTTATGGACCCGCGCACCGCGGATGATGATATCGGAAGGTTTACGACTGCCTGAACCCTTCGGAAGGTTATTCATTTTTTTCTCAGAAACCTTCCGTAGGTTTTTCTGTCCATTTATTTTTTTTATCATACGTGAAAGTAAGATACAGAAAAATGAGGAGACGGGAAAATGATGTTCTTCGTGGCTTCAAACACAAAAAAAAGATTCATCAGGAATAGAACATTCAAAGGCGGTGGGAAAAGCTCAAATTTTCTCTAAATAGAGTGCATTCCAAAACAAGCGGACCTTAAAATCAGACAATATCCTATTGTATTTATAAAAGGAACTATGTAGGTTAAAGTAACTATTATGACAAGGAGTTTATCGGATGGGAAAAAAGATACTCGTGGTTGAAGATGATGATACTGTACGTTTATCCATATCAGTTGCCCTAAGATTGAAAGGCGGATTTGAAATACTGCAAGCCGAAGACGGACTCGTCGGACTTGAACTTGCAAAGCAGCACATTCCTGATTTAATCATTAGCGATGTCGTTATGAATAATTTAAACGGCTTCCTTATGTTAGAAACGCTAAAGGAATTTCCGGAAACGGCTAACATCCCCGTGATTATTATGACAAATCAAGCTCAATCAGATAAAGAATGGAAAACCGGCGCAGCAGTAGAATATTTAGCAAAGGGATTCACTCTTGAGGCGCTTCTCTCGAAAGTCAACTCAATTCTCAAAATCAAACCTACTTCATAAATAACTCTCTAAGCCCATTCAGCTCTAAAATATCCGATTCGCCTGAGAACAAAAATAATAGGGAGGAGATCTCCAAGTTTCACATGATTCCCTCGGAGCTTGATCTCCGCTGATCCACAACAGCGACGGGAGGAGAAATAAAACGCCCCGCTGGTTCTTTACCATAACGGGGCATTTCAATAATACATTGGATTCAATATATTGAATCCCTACGTGAAAATTTCTATTCTTCTTCTACTTTCGCCTTCTCGCTTGCAGCGATTACCTTCTCTGCTGCCTCGCGCGGCATCTCGTCATAATGTGAGAATCTCGTCTTATAGACTCCACGGCCTTGTGTCATCGAACGAAGAATCGTAGAGTACTTATGAATCTCCGACATCGGTACACTTGCTTTGATTTTCTGGAAATGTCCTTCAGCTTCCATACCTTGAATCTTCCCGCGACGCCCGGAGAGATCACCCATCACGTCACCCATGTATTCATCTGGCACTATTACTTCAATAATATTAATTGGCTCCAGAAGAACAGGCTTCGCTTCCATGATTCCTTTTCTAAACGCCATCGCACCGGCGATCTTGAACGAATGCTCGTCAGAATCCACTGCGTGGTAGGAACCATCGAAGATCGTTACTTTCACGTCCACCACTTCATAGCCCGCAAGCACGCCGCGCAGCATCGTTTCGATAACACCCTTTTCAACTGCCGGAACAAAACGACCAGGAACTACTCCTCCGACAAGAGCATCTTCAAATTCAAATCCCGCACCCCGCGGTCTCGGTTCAATCTTAATGTGTACATGTCCGTACTGTCCCCGCCCGCCTGTTTGTTTCTTGTGTTTGTATTCCACATCCGGCGCTGTCGCACGAATCGCTTCTTTGTAGGGAATCTTTGGTTCTGTGAGATCAACTTCCACACCATATTTCAGTTTGAGACGTTTGGTGACAATGAGCAGATGGAGTTCTCCCTGACCGGCAATCACCGTCTGACTGAGTTGGCCATCTACCGAGATGACAAATGTCGGATCCTCTTCGTGCAAGGAATGCAATCCGTTCGCCATGCGATCTTCATCTCCCTTCGACCTGGAATGAATCGCCATACGAATGACCGGATCCGGGAAATTAATCGGTGTATACAAAACCGGGAAGGCCCGGCTGCTGAGCGTATTGTTTGTGTGCGTGTCCTTCAACTTCACCGCAGCACCAATATCACCGGCGACAAGTTTTGTAATTTCAGACCTCTCTTTTCCATTCATCACGAAGAGCTGTCCGAGGCGTTCACTTTTACCGTTGGATTGATTGACAAGATCCAATCCTGCAGTAATGGTGCCGGAGTACACGCGGAAGTACGACAACTCGCCAACGTGCTCTTCCGAAACTGTTTTGAAAACAAAGAACGATGGTTCTTTTGCTCCATCGGGTTCTACTTCAATTTCTTTTTTATCGTTCAGATTGGTTGCCTTAACCTTGCCCCGATCCTTTGGCGATGGTCCATACGTTGTTATGAAACTCATCAATGGACTCGTGCCGATGCCAAGTGAAGCGGCAATACAGTAGATAGGGAATATTTTTCTATTCAACAGCGCAAAGCGGAAGCCATTTTCGAGATCGGCATCTTTCAACGTGCCATCTTCAAAAAATTTGTTCATCAATGCTTCGTCGGTCTCTGCGATTTTCTCGATCAACTCTTCGTGGAGCTGTTCAGCTTTCTCCTTCAAGTCTGCAGGGATATCGCTTTCTGTGAATTTACCGCTGCCTTCACGATTAAACTTCAGCACCTTCATCTTTAAGACATCCACGACCGTATCGAACGGAAGTCCTTGATTCACAGGGAATTGTACGATCACAGCATCATGACCAAATCGATCTTTCGCCGTTGCGACCGCATGATCGAACTCAGCATTTTCATTATCAAGCTTATTCACAATAAGAAGGGCTGGTATATGTAAGGATTTGGCGTAGTTCCAAACAATTTCCGTACCAACTTCGACACCTTCCACTGCCTTCAACATCACCACAGCAAGGTCGGCGACATGGAGAGAACTGAGTACTTCGCCAGTGAAGTCTGAATATCCCGGTGTATCGAGAATATTAATTTTTGTTCCCTGCCAATCGGCGTGTAGCACAGCCGCATTAATGGAAATCTTACGTTCGATTTCATCTGCATGATAATCGGAAATAGTCGAACCATCTTCGACGCGCCCTATTCGCGTAGCGGCTCCCGCCACAAACATCAACGACTCGGTCAACGTCGTTTTTCCGGAACCGCCATGACCGATGACTGCAATATTACGGATTTTATCAATGGTATATTCTTTACTTATCGCTTTTGACACAATAGTATCTCCTTGAGGTAAAATGATGCCGGCGGTGGGCATCCACCGTCAGCACAGATTTCTTCTTCAGCGGTGCTTCAAAGAATATTCTGCTATCGCCGCATAAACAATGATACAATACGGTTGATGATATTGCCAAACAACGCGCCCACACGCATCAGCGGTTCTTCCAAACGCTGTTGAAAGTGTTCTTCAAGCCGCGTAATGTTTTCGGTAACACGCCTGAACGCAAGAAACACTCCATGGATTATATCGACCTGATCTTCCACTTTTGTGGCAATCAAACGCAGTTTGTCCGTTACCGCGTTGAGATTTTCGAGAATGGGCTTCAGATTCTTGTTGAGATCGATCAATTCAATCTGCAAGACTTGCAGGAATGCTTTGAAGCGAACAAGCACTACAATAAGATAGATGCATACCGCGGAAGCGCTGCAGTACAACACCAATTTTAGTATTTCAGATAATGTTTCCACTCGAGTTTCCCTTTTCTGGGTTCGATAAAATAAATTATTTATATTTTAACAGAGGCTTAGGTGTTCTTTGTGCCTTACGTCTTGCTGCGCGCATTGTTGATCACTCGATCGGCATCGCCAAGTATAGTGTTTGCCTTACGGCGAGCATCATCCACAAGCGTGCTCGCTTTCCGTTTTCCTTCGTTCACAATATCCACTGCGCTCGATTTCGCACGATCCATATATTCCTGTGCATCTTCCATTATGTCGCCTGCCTTCTCTTTGATATCAGCGCGTAATTCTTTTCCTGCCTTGGGAGCATACAAGAGTGCAACTACCGCACCTACAATACTGCCTGCGATAAACCCTGCGATGAGTCCCTTCGCCATGCCGTCATTTTCCTGTGCCATAACAACCTCCAGTTTATTTATTTATTTATTTTAAAAAAAGAACAACAATACTCTACTTCACTCAAATCTCAACTCACTGTAGAAACTCACCATGCGCCAATCCGTACCCTGCCTGTCGCAAAACATACGAACGACAGGCAAAGGGATTGATACCTAACGGACCTTCTTCTTATGACGCTGCTTCCTCAGGCGCTTCTTGCGCTTGTGAGTCGCCATTTTATGGCGCTTTCGCTTACGACCACATGGCATATGCGTATCCTTTCTGTTAGTTCGCCTTCTGTGTTTGTGAGTTGTGTTGAGTTAAAAGCTGCTGCGCTCGTTTCCCGACTTCGCTTGTAGGATCCAATGCAACTGTTTTTCTAAACCACTCGTTTGCTTCATGGACATTGCCTTCGCTCAAGCAGACAATCCCAAGATTGAAATTCGCCTGGAGATGTTTGGGAACGTACTTCAACGCTTCCTTCATCTCCTTTTTTGCTTCTGAAAAATTGCCAAGTTCCTTGTAGCAAATTCCCAAATCTACGCGAGCATTAGCATCACCTGGGTTTTTCACAAGAAACATTTTGTAATAAGGAATCGCCCTCTCATAGAATAATCCGTCGTGCAAGAAATTGGCAAGTTGCAGGGTTCGTGCCATATCGTTCGGATGAGAGGCAACGTCCTTTTCCAATGCCTGAATCTCTGCTTGCTTCTGAGCCATTTCTCCCGTCAGTGTCTTCGGTTGAGCAGGCACTTGCTGGGTTAATCCGGCACTCGGGCCCTTTTCAATAAAAAACTCATATCCAATAACAGCGAGTGCAGCTATGACAACAACGCCCAGGATTGACTTTAACAACCAAGAAGTTGATGCTTTTTTCGGCCGTAGTTGTTTTTCGTGTAATTCAAGCTTTGTTGATTCCATTCGTAAATTCATGGGGGATCCAGAAGCGATTTCCTCTGTCCAATCTACTGCCACGCCACATGAAGAACAGAACTGATTTCCCGGTTGAAGCGGCGCACTACAATGCGCACAGAGAATCCTGGGCTTCATTCCCGCCACTATGAAACCTCCTTCTTGAGGTTCTCATTCACAATTTGCTTCATTTCTTTTGAAACCTTGAATGTCGGAACGAAATGTTCATCCACCATCACCTGAGCACCCGTACGCGGATTGCGGGCAACTCGGCCCTTACGTTTCTTCACTTTGAAGCTGCCGAAACCGCGAATTTCTATATTCCTTCCATCCCTCATCGCACCGATAACCGTTGTAATGAATCCATCCACCACAGCTTCGGTTTCTACTTTCGTCAACCCTGTTGCCGATGCAATGACATCTACGATATCTGCTTTGGTCACGAAGCCTCCTCACAAAATTAGTTGGGAGATGTGAATCGGTACTGCAACAACGGCTGCTGTAAAAATTCTTGCCGTATTTTTGTCACTTCAGTAGCCGCATCACCGACGAGTTTTTCAAATAATGTTTTTCTTTTTTTCTCTTTTACTATATTCGGTTTACCATGAATGCCGCCTAATTCTGCCGCGATGCTCACTGCATCTTCCATGGTGCCAAGTGTATCGACAAATCCATATTCCACCGCTTGTCGTCCGGTGAACACACGGCCATCGGCATACTTCAGTACTTCCTTCCGATCAAGCCCTCGCTCATCCGCTACGACATCGACAAACTGGTCATAGACATCGCCGATGAGCAAGTTAAAATATCGTTTCTCTTCTTCCGTCGTTTTGCGGAAAGGCGAACCGGAATCCTTGAACTTTCCCGTCTTCAATGTGGTTTCATCAATGCCAATTTTATCCATCAACTGCTTGAAGTGCATGAATTGGAAAATGACACCGATGCTTCCTGTTAGTGTTCCGGGATTTGCTACAATCTTTGTCGCGCCGCATGAGACATAATAACCGCCGCTTGCTGCTACCGAGCCCATCGAGACAACCACAGGTCTGCCGGCATCACGCGTCTTCTTCACTTCCTCATAAATTTCCTGACTTGCCGCCACGCCACCGCCTGGTGATTCGACCCGGAATACTATTGCTCGTATCGATTTGTTTTCACGGTACTTCTTGAACTGGCGTACTATTTCTTCCGAAGAGACAATCGGTTCTTTCAGCTCGACGACCGCAATCTTCTCCCCGCCGGTGGTGGTCGTCTCGTCGTTTTCATCGGAGAACATCCATGAAACCAACGTTAGAACAAACAGACCAAATAAAAACACGAGAACAGCAATAATGCCGATGATCCATTTTGCAGTTTTAGACATAGGTTTATTGTAGGAAATTGATAAAGATCGAAGTTATTTCACTTCGCCAATCTCCGTTTTGCTCCTTATCTTTTTTTGAAGAGTACAAATTCCCAAGGATTACTCATGAGCTTTTCTTGCTATAAGCGTCCTCGTAGTATTTCGTGCTCTTCTCAGCCAGTTTATCCGCCATCTTTTAGGCGGAAGGCTGATGCGCTCGTCAGAGTGCGACGGAGTCTGTCCACCTTTGACGCAGTGTAACTTGTTATAGTATAACAAATTATGAAATAGAGGGCGGAAAGTCAATCAAAGAGACAGAATATTAGTCTGATACTAATTTCACGAGTTTACCCATCATCCTAGTGCTGTCAGGAGGTTAGATGGAGTCCACTTACCCAAGATAAGCTAAGTGAAGTGGACTCCATCTATCAAGATATCCAGTATTTTGAATCCACTGTTAGAAGCAATTGTTCTGAAAATAGTTTGAATTCTTCAATTGTGCCGCACTGTTGCAGCAATATCTCTTTGTTTATCATACCTGTGTTCTCCAAACCAACATAATCTCGATAGCTCGTGTATTTCCAATTTTCCAACTTGTTTGTTAATCCTGCCCGTATCGGGTTTTGATGAATATACGCCGCT
>JBEKNC010000022.1:0-46203 GCA_049523215.1 Bacteroidota bacterium
CTTTATGAATCTGAAGGAGGCTTTTGCTTCTTGCTCAATGCAAACCGTACTAAATTGGCAGCATCGTGAATGTCGAGTTTTTGCATAATATTTGTTCGATGTGTTTCGACAGTTCTCGCACTAATGAAAAGCTTTTCAGCTATCTGCAAGTTATTGAATCCATCGGCAATATATTGAAGAATTTCTCTTTCCCGTTTCGTCAATGGAAGATCATCGCCGGTCAGTGGAAGATCGTCCCGCCCTTCTGACTTTCGGAGGTACGCTTCCATCACAATCTCAGAAACTCGCGGACTAAAGAAGCGGTCACCTCGCGCCACTGCACGAATAGCAGCCGCAAGCTCGTCTCTTCCACTATTCTTCAGCATGTATCCGCCCGCGCCGGATTTCAAAATTTGGTACACATATTCTTCGTTGTCATACATAGTTAACACAAGGACTTTCGCGGAGGGAAAGTTTTTTCGAATGATTTTTGTTGCTTCAACTCCGGAGAGTTTTGGCATTGAGAGATCGATAATGACGACATCGGGCTCAAGTTTCTTCGTCATCGCGACAGCTTCTTCTCCATCGCTCGCCTCACCGATGATGATGAACTCTTTAAAGGGTTCCAGCAATTTAATAAGGCCGCTTCGAACCATCGGATGATCATCCGCGAGAAGAATTCGAATTTTATTCATGGATCACAACTTTTGTTAATGGAATCTCTACTGTAATAAATGTACCATTTTTTGGCGTTGAATCAATCGTTAATATACCTCCAAAAGATGCCGCACGCTCGCGCATGCTGACGAGACCCATGCCACCTTTGCCTGTTGCGCGAACAATATCGGGTTTTTCGGTAATCCCCTTCCCGTTATCCTCAATAACCAACCGAATACCTTCGGGATAACGAATAAACTGAAGATTCACTTCTGTGGCTTCAGCATGTTTTGCGACATTATTAAGAGATTCCTGTGCAATTCTGTAAAGACCAATTTCCATTTGCGGATCAAGACGTTCAGTAATTCCGCTTGTGTGGAACTGAGCTTTTACAGCTGTTCGGTTCGTAAATTGTTCGCTGAGAAGCTGAAGCGCAGGAGTCAATCCAAAATCATCTAGGACACTCGGCATAAGATTATAGGATATTTCCCGCGCCTCCTTCATCACATCGTCGAGCAATCCTTTCATATCAAGAATACGATCCTGTCCCTCCTGTCCCACGGTAATCATATCTTCCAGAATCTCGAGATTGAACTTGATCGCTGTAAGCATTTGTCCAAGACCATCGTGAATTTCCCGGGCGATGCGCCTTCGTTCGTCTTCCTGCGCTTGAACGCGCGCGCCGGAGAGAATCTCCAGTTCTTTTTCCCGTTGGAGAAGATCCGCATAGAGTTGAGCGTTGACCATTGCAATAGAGTGCTTCTCAGCAAGTGAATGCAGCAATCGCATTTCGCGTCCGACAAATTCATGGTTATGTCGGTAACCGACTACAATCATCCCTTTGTGTTTCCCCTCCACGATCAAAGGCATCCACGCAGTCGAAACAATCTTCTCCTCTCTAATAATTGGAATCTGAGACAATGGAAAAAGCTCTTGAGCATTGGAATCGTAAATGATATTCGGTCTTTCATTTTTCAGAATAGCGTTAAATGCTTCAGGAGGTTTAAACGATTCCAACGTGTGTTGGAGTGTATTCCCGCAAATTGCTTTCCATTGCACAGAAGTTTGCGATTCATCGAACAAAAGCACACCTGCGAAATGAGCGCGTGTGAGATTCAACGTCTGCTGGAGGATTGCGGCAAATATTTTTTCGAGATCCATAATACCAACAAGTTTTCGGTCGATGTTACTCAACGTTTCTTGTTCCCATAACCAGAGTGATTGTTCACGCTCGAGCATTTTTCTTTTCGTAATATCTCGGAATGACGCCTGAACAGCCAAACGATCATTCCACTCAATTATATGTGCATTAGCATCCAGGTCGATCATCTTTCCTTGTTTCGTCAAGCCGCGCATTTCATAATTCCTCAGCACTTCATCTCCTAACAAACGTCCTTCTTGTATAATTTCAAGAGACGCTCGATGAGGAGGAGCGATGGTATCGGCAAGATTCAGCTTCTGCATGTCTTCCGATTGTCCATATCCAAACAGGTGAACAGCCGAGGGATTGACATACACCAATTTCCTGTCTTGAATAATCATAATACCATCAAGTGAGCTTTCAACAATACTACGATACTCCTGCTGTGTTTCAACAATTCTTCGCGTCAACTCTTTCCGCTCTATCGGGTCGTTGTACTGAGCAATGCATTCTATCAACCTTCCGCGTGCACCAAGAATCGGAGAAAGGAACATACCGGAGACAGTCGTTTGTCCATCTGAACGTGCAAATTCCACTTCGGCGGTCCATGGCTTGCCGGATATGAGAATCGGTTTAGCAGACATCCATAAATTTTCTGCTTGTTCTTGTTGACGAGAGATTTTCATCAGATCAAATAAATTCCTCCCGACAAGCGCCGATTGCTCCATCCCGCTCCAAAGTACAAATGCCGGGTTTGCATACCTCGTAACACCATTGCTATCAGTGAGCAGTAGCGGATTCGTGGAATACTCGAGCAATGCTTGGAATCGACTCACACTGGAAGATATTTTACGATCTCGATAGATCAACAGCAGCGCAAGGATAACAATAAAACTGTTGAGTACCAAGGACCACACAAACAAACGGACGTAATACACTCGGATGAGATTGGACTTACCTGCCTCTCTCTCTACTGTTTGTCGATGCTCGTTCTGCCAGAGGTCTTGGAAAACACCATTCGCGATTACATTGTAGCTCGTATGAACTGATGAGAGTTCATCAGACATTGCATCCCTTCCTCTTTTGAGCGGAGGAGAAGGGGCAGCTATAATTCGTTGAATGAGTGCATCTGTCTGCAAAAAATATTTTTGGGCAAGCGGAAGTAATTCACTCACAACCGTATCTTTGGAGTTTTTTAATAGTGACAGATATTTTGCTTTTTCGAATGAATACTGTGCCTTATACTTATCGAGTCTTGTTTGAAGTAAATATCGTTGTGTAGGATTCGTGCGGCCTTTTTCGAATAACGAGACCATCTCGGCAAGAACACTTTTGCTGAAGACAATGACACTGTCTCGCTGTACACTTGCTGCAAGTGCTTGGTTGGATTGATGGATGGTACGACGAAACTCCAGAATAGAATATCCACCTGCCGTTAAGAGAAGCAGCAGGAGAAGAACACCACTGAATAAAAACACAGACGATGAGATGTTGCGTTTCATCGGCAATGTAAAAATCAGATCATTTGATGTGCCACGATTCCACACAATTTTATTCATCCCTTCAATCAATCTCAAGGCAAACGCGTGTGCATCTCCTTATCGTTTGCACCTATTCGATCCATGGAGTGCGCAGACTACTTTCCGATGAGTGATTTGTATGCTTGGACATTGAGGAGAGTGCTCACTTGGGTAAGATCGGTGATGCTTATTTTCACCATCCATCCATTTCCGTACGGATCTTTATTCACGATTTCAGGATGATCCTTCACCTCTGCATTCACCTCGGCAATTTCACCAGCAACAGGCGCAAACAAATCGGAGACCGCTTTCACTGCTTCGATCGTACCGAATGATTTGCCTTTATCAACTTTCGTGCCTACAGCTGGGATTTCGACAAACACGACATCCCCTAACTCGCTTTGAGCATAATCGGTAATACCAATCCAGCCATATTGACCTTCGATACGAATCCATTCATGCTCGGTTGTGTATTTCAAATTATCGGGAAAATTCATAATACCCTCACGATATAAAACATGGAACTCTTACATAGAACTGTCGCCAAGCGAAAGCATCAAGCTCGACAACTACGTTCACTATCACATGTTCAATAATTTACTCTTCAAACACAAATGATTCAAGAAATTTCGTATCGAAATTACCGCTCCTGAACTTCTCATTTAACATCAACTTTTTGTGGAACGGAATCGTCGTCTTAATTCCTTCAATAATGAACTCATCAAGTGCGTAATACATTTTTGTGACTGCTTCTTCTCTCGTTTTACCTTTGACGATCAACTTGGCAATCAGCGAATCGTAGTAGGGCGGAATAAAGTATCCGGCATAGACATGGGTATCAACGCGTACACCAAATCCTCCAGGAAAATGCATGCTCGTGATCTTACCGGGACTTGGGCGGAAGCCCGCTGCCGGATCTTCTGCATTAATCCGGCATTCAATAACATGCCACTGTGGCTTCACTTGCAATTTTTTTAGTCGTTCTCCTGCTGCCACTCGAATTTGCATCTGCAGCAAATCAACTCCCATCACTTCTTCGGAAACAGGATGTTCGACCTGAATGCGGGTATTCATTTCCATGAAATAAAAACTCTTATCTTTGTCCAGTAAGAATTCAACCGTCCCCGCTCCGAGGTACTTCACACTTTTTGCACCTTTTATAGCAGCAATGCCCATTGCCTCACGTATTTCCGATGTTAGGGCCGGTGAAGGTGATTCTTCTACTAATTTTTGATGTCGCCGCTGAATACTGCAATCGCGCTCGCCAAAATGGATTACCGTTCCGTACTGATCGGCCATGATTTGAATTTCGATGTGGCGTGGTTCTTCAATATATTTTTCAATATACACAGAACCATTGCTGAATGCGGTTTCCGCTTCATGACTTGCTGTAAAGTAAGCATTCTCCAATTCATCCATCGCGCGCACCATACGCATCCCTCTTCCGCCCCCGCCTGCTGTTGCTTTGATAATAACGGGAAAACCAATTTCTTGCGCTACCTTTTTTGCATGAGTAAGATCAGAGATAACACCTTCGCTTCCCGGCACAACCGGAACTCCTGCTTTCTTCATCGTCTCTTTAGCAAGTGCCTTATCTCCCATAGAAGTTATTGCATCCGGACGCGGACCAATGAACACAATGCCGGACGAAGCACAGATATCCGCAAAGTTTGCGTTCTCCGCAAGGAATCCATAACCGGGGTGGATAGCATCGGCATCGGTGACTTCAGCAGCAGCAATCAGACGCGGGATATTAAGATAACTTTCTTTGCTCGGTGGCGGACCGATGCAAACAGCTTCATCTGCAAACTTGACATGGAGAGAGTCCCGATCAGCTTCGGAATAAACAGCGACCGTTTTGATCCCTAATTCGCGGGCGGCGCGAATCACACGCAATGCGATTTCACCACGATTTGCTATGAGGATTTTTTTGAACAAGGAGGTTTGGCTTCCAGAACGAGGCTGAGTCACTACGCCTTCTCGATCAGAAACAGGATTTGGTTGTATTCGACAGGTTTTCCATTCTCTGCTATGATTTTCACCACAGTTCCATCACAATCTGATTCGATTTCATTCATCAATTTCATAGCTTCGACAATGCACAGAACTGAGCCGATCTTCACAGACTGCCCAATTTCAATGTATGGTTCGACATCGGGGGCTGGAGCACGATAGAATGTCCCGACAATTGGAGAACGAACTTCATGATATTGCGATTTCGGAAGAGTATTTGATGTTGCGGGCTTGGTCAATTCCACATGCTGGGAGTTATGAGAAGGCAACGCTGGTAATGGTGTAGTCTGTACATAAACCCCAGAGTTGCGATTGCGTGCAACTTTTATTTTCGTCCCCTCTTCTTCGAGTTCCAACTCGTCGATAGAGCTATGCTCGACCAACTTAATGATCTTCTTTATGTAAGAAAGGTCCATGAAGTCTCCAGTATGAAAAAAAGTAAAAAAAATATCGCCTTTGGGGGATGGACAAGCAACATCACCTGTTTACACGCTCCAAATACTTGCCTGTTCTCGTGTCGACACGAATAATATCACCTTCGTTTATGAAGAGCGGTACGTTCACCGCAGCGCCGGTTTCAACAGTGGCGGGTTTCTGCGCTCCGGTGGCCGTATCACCTTTCACACCGGGAACAGTTTCAATAATTTTCAATTCCACATTTTGCGGAATTTCTGCTCCAACAATATCCATCCCTACCATTTGAAGCTGAACGGTTTCCCCTTCCTTCAGGAATTGTGCGCCCTTACCTAAAGCTATTTCATCTACCGGCATCTGTTCATAGCTCTGTTTATCCATAAACTGATAGCTCGAACCGTCATGGAAGAGATATTGGAATTCTTTTTGCTCTACACGCACTTCTTCTACCTCTTCGCCGGACCGAAAACGGGTCTCTGTTACACGCCCGCTCTTCAGACCTCGAAGCTTTGCCTGTACAAACGCGCGTAGATTTCCCGGAGTGCGATGTATATATTCTTCAATCCGGTGTAATTCTCCATTAAATCGAATAACCATACCAACACGAAAATCAGCAGTTGATGCCATTTATAGCCTCAAAATCTTCCATTCTTGATAAAAAACAGTGTGTTTTCTTCAATTTGCGTGCAAAAGATACACAAACTTGGCTGCAAAGTCAAGAAACGCCCAATCCTAAATACGAAAGGAAATCACATGGCGCTGTTTAAATTCAATTAGAAAAGCTCCGATCCTCTGCAATTTCCCTTTCCCAACAGCCTTTTTTCTCAAACCTTTGCCTCCTTGATACCTACGTTTTATCCCCAACTCCCATCCCTAAACCTTCTCCTGTTTTGGTCCAGATAACTCCTTTTTATTGGCACATTTGCTGTGTATATTCTATCTATGAAAAGAGATGAAAACCAATTGTTCAAAGAATGTGCCACTACCAGCATTCTCAAAAACAGACTAAAATCATAAAGAAGAAATCCGAATGGCAAAACGAATATTGTGTATAGAAGATGATCCTCAAATGCGCTTAATCGTTGGGATGGCACTTGAAGGTGCAGGCTATGAAATGGAAGAAGCAGCAGATGGAAAACAAGGATTAGATCGTGCAATGAAGACTGCTCCTGATCTTATTCTCTGTGATATCAATATGCCGGGGATGAATGGTTTTGAAACATTAGAAGAACTGCGAAAGCACAAATCGACCTCATATATTCCTTTTATCTTCATGACAGGCGAAAGCCCCCGCAAATATCTGCGCAAAGGAATGAATCTCGGTGCCAATGATTTCATTATGAAACCCATTGACATGGAGGATCTCATCAAAGCCGTGCAGATACACTTGCAAGAAATTGACCGAAACAAAGGAGAAACACAAAAAGCAGTCGCTGACCTCAGTGAGAGCATTACCCGCGCGCTGCCACATGAACTACGAACACCGATGACGGGCATACTGGGACTGGCTGAACTTCTGAAAGTCCAAGCCGACGAAATGACCCCGAGCGATGTAAAAGATCTTGCGGAGTTATTATTCACTTCGGCTGTGAGGATGAACCGAACATTAGAGAAATTTTGGATTCACACGCAATGCTTGCTTCTCCCAAACGACAATGCAAAATTGTCTGCTTCGCGTCAAACGGGCACTAAAAATGTCGACCTCATTATCCGACGTGTTGCCGAGGAATTGGCGCTCTCTCATAAGCGTTCTGCTGATCTAACCCTCGATCTTGCTTCTTTATCTGTCGCAATTTCTGAAAGATATTTCGAACAAGTAGTGAGTCAGATAATTGAAAACGCATTTAAGTTTTCCACAGATGGAACAAGCGTGAGCATCTCTACAGAAGTCAAGAATACAGTAGGTCTTATCTCCGTGGAAGACCGCGGTCGCGGGATGTCCGAAGATCAAATACAAAAAATTCATGCCTTTATGCAATTTGATCGTGAACGACACGAACAACAAGGATTAGGCTTGGGATTGATGATCGCAAAACGTCTACTAAAAATTCACGATGGAAAACTAGAGATAACAAGCGGATTAGGACAAGGAACTACATTGGTAATCACCCTGCCTCTCTTGAGTTAATAGTAAGCGTAACTTTTTGATTCCTCGTGCCCTCATGAACGGATGGACAACCCCTCGTTGAATGTTCAAGCCCCTTCAGGGAAATTTTACCATGTCAAGAATTGAATTAAGACAATCCTTCTGATTGTTTTGAACTGGAGGATGGCATAAATATCCTGTGGAAAATCCTTTTTACTTCTGCAATCTCCTTTGAATCAATTACCTTCGTCATGAGCAGTGTAACTCCGAACACACCAATAAGAACAATTTTCACAACGCTGCCGATGAAAGAAAGCGGCGACGGATGAGATAACAAGAAGACGCTGAATAACACCATCGCTGACCCGGTAATCTTTATCACCTTCTCCCATTCATACTCAACACGATAAAACCGCTGAGAAGCGAAGTATATTCCTACAGCCATAACGATATAACTCAGCAATGTGGAAAGTGCCGCGCCAAGAATTCCAATCAAAGGAATTAAAACAAAGTTAGCGCCAACATTCAACAAAGCTCCCGCACCGGTAACCAACGGCAGGTATTTCGTCTTTTTTTCTAAATAGATACCGACAACAAATATCACATACGCTCCGGTGAATACATATGCCAATAACACCCAAGGAACAATTTCCACACCCTGCCAGTAAACGGGTGGAAAGAACTGTTTCCCGAAGAATTTCATCCGAATAATATCTTCGATAAAGAATGACACTGTAAGGAAAATGGTCATTGCCCCTAAGATAAAGTAGGTAAATACTTTTGCAAAGAGCGGTTTCGCGTCAGGATCTTTCGCGTGGTTGAGAAAGAACGGCCGCCATGCGTAGTCGAACATGCCAACGATAAGCATCATGAAAATACCAAGACGATAATTGAGTTGATAAATGCCGAGTGTTGCATCATTCGTCAGCGCTTTGACAATTGGCCTATCGATCACTTGCATTGCAATCCCGGCAAGCCCGGCGGGAATATACGGAATGCCAAACTTAAGAAGTTCTTTATACAATGAAGCTGGGAAATTGAAGGTCAACTGCCGAAGAATCATCCCTGCCATCGCAAGGAATGTGAGACCGGATGCCAGCAGGTTTGCAAGCAAGACTCCCTCTGCATGCATCCCCAGACCGAGAATCAGGAGGAGGTTGAGGAGAAGATTGCATGTAATATTGAAGAGCTTTAATAAGGCAAATCGTTTTGCCTTTTGTTCCATGCGCAGCGAAGCAAACGGTATGACGGTCAACGCATCAAAGCAAAGAATCCACCCCGCATATTGGATAAATTGATAGTGCGACGGTTGCATACCAAGCAAGGAAGCAAGCGAAGAAGAGTTAAAATGAATTGCCAGCGCAAAGAAAACCGACGTTAACAGAAGCGATAGAAACGGAACGCTGAAATTCTGTTTCTTGTTGCCAAGTTCGAGGGATGAAACGAACCGCATATATGCCGGTTCCATTCCGTAAGAAAAGAGGATGAATGCAAACGCGATGTAAGCATAGATATTTGAAATAACACCATTTTCTGCCGGCAAGAGAAAATTCGCATAGAACGGAACAATGAGGAAGTTTAACATTCTGCCAACAATGGTGCTGAGACCATAGATGGCTGTTTCTTTCCCGAGACGAAGAATTTTTTCTAACATAATCGATGGGTGTTAGACAAATCTTGTCGCATCGATTTCAATTGCGCCTTGTGGAATCGATAGAAGGAGTCATCGCCTTCTCCAAGATTTGAACGAAATATGACGGCGCGCGCATCGGCTTACCTGTCGAGATGTTGAGAAAGCTATGAACAGTATACCCTTCTACGAGCGAATTCTCCTCGCCTCCACAGCATATTCGATATTCTATCCTGAGAGTTGCTTGAGGTATTTCAGTGACAAAAGACTCGACCAAAAGAAGTTCATCGTATCGGGCAGGCTTTCTATATTTCGCATATACCTCAACGACCGGCAAAAGAATACCGCGAGCTTCGAGTTCCGAGTATGGCATTCCAAGAGAACGAATAAGAGCAGAGCGTCCAACTTCAAAGTATTCAAGATACTTGCCGTGATAGACAACTTTCATTTGATCCGTATCTGCGTACCGCACTCGAATTTCTGCTTTATGACGAATCATCTCCCCTTTGCCTTTTTTTTATTTCTGTCTAACAACAAATAGTTTATCATCTTCAATCGAAGATTTCAAATTCTCAATTTCTTCCTCTACCGCTCTTTCCATGCACCCATCTTCGAAAACTTTTCTACACGAAGTTCTACCAATCGACCAGGTTTGATTTTCTTCAACGCTTTCAATTCTTCCAGCAATGTGTTTTTAAGCGTTTGCGCCATAATTTGCGGATTTCGGTGTGCACCTCCCATCGGCTCTGGAATAATACGATCAATAACTCCTTGCTCAAGCAAATCAGGTGCAGTGAGTTTTAGTGCTTCAGCCGCTTGTTCTTTGTATTCCCAATTGCGCCAGAGAATGCTGGAACATGACTCTGGCGAAATGACAGAGTACCAAGCGTTTTCAAACATTAAAATGCGATCCCCAACTCCGATGCCCAACGCACCACCGGAAGCTCCTTCTCCAATGATAACAATAATGATAGGCACGGGAAGATGAGACATCTCAAAGAGGTTGCGCGCAATTGCTTCTCCTTGACCGCGCTCCTCGGCTCCGATGCCAGGATAGGCACCGGGTGTGTCAAGCAGACAAATAATCGGCCTCTGGAATTTCGCTGCCAGTTGCATTAACCGAAGTGCCTTCCGATATCCCTCAGGATTGGGCATACCAAAATTTCTGTAGATGTTGGAACGTGTGTCTCTTCCCTTTTGGTGTCCTACAATGAGTACTGTTTCCTTGTTTATAGTACAAAAACCTGCAACAATCGCTTTGTCGTCCCCAAATCGACGATCGCCATGCAACTCAATAAAATCTTCTGCTATCAGTGGAATATAGTCCAGCGTGTAAGGTCGATCCGGATGACGGGCAAGTTGAACGCGCTGCCAGCGAGTCAAATTGTTATAAACATTCTCGCGAAGTTGATCCACTTTATTTTCGAGCGTCGCAATTTCATCCGCGATGTCAAGATTGTCAGCATACTTCCGCATTTCCACAATCTTCTGTTCAAGCTCGATGATGGGCCGCTCAAAATCCAGTGTCACTTTTGCCATGGGCAATATCTCCTTGTCATATTCTCATTTTCTTTTTGCTTTTTTTCGCCTATCGCGAAATTGTAACCATGTCTTGATCAAAATCTCCAGATCAAGAAGAACACTCTGATTACGTGCATAATAGAGATAGTATTGATTCATCTCATCGTCCGATAATGTTCCATCTTGCTGAAGCTGTACCAAACCGCAGAGACCTGGTTTCCCAAGAAATAAAGACTCGCTCATGGGTTTCTCAACTCGCTGGTCACTGAGAGGTGGACCAACAAGACTCATCCTTCCGTCAAAAACTTGCGATAATCCGACAAGGAAACCGTTCGATTCTGTTCCTTCTTTTGCAGAAGACAATCGAAAAATAGGATAAACCGTTATCAAGAGCAATCCCGAAAACACGAGATCAAATACTCTTTTTGTGAAGCGATGAAACGGCTTGTCAATGTTATAGGCAATCTGGACAAGCGGCAGATTTTCAAGACTGTCCACACTCGCTTTCCCTACAATCACTTCCATGGTCGTCGGAACAAGGTGGAAAGCAACTGCCTGCTCGCGACTTCTGCCGATAACAGAAAGTATCTGCGTGTAACTCAGTGCCTGTGGTGCAAAGATAACATCGCTAATTTTTTGTTTTTTGATGATCTTCCCGACATTATCGATGCTCCCAAGGACTTGCACACCATTCAGCATTTCACCAATATGCTTGTGCGTGGTTCCTACAAACCCGACAATCTCGTATCCTTCACCAACTTTCGTTCGCAATTTCCTTTGTAGACCAATTGCATTTTTATCAGTACCAACAATGAGTGTTCGTTTGCCAAACAAGGTTCCTCTGCCATGCGCCGTTGTTTTTCCAAGGAGCCGAAAAATCAATCGCCATCCCGGAATAAGAACCATCGCAAAAATCCCTGAGATTGCAACGATCATCCTGCTGAAGGCAAAATCCCTAAAGAACGCTATGAGAGCAGAAATTAAAATGTAAGCAAAGAATGTCGCAACAATGGAACGGGAGATGGACATACGACGCTGAGTGTACACTCCTGCGGCGTATAAGCATCCGATGACAATGACTGCTGGAATACTGAATACGACAGGATACGCATACGCGGGATAATGGAATATTTCCCCTCTCCAGATTTCCTCTGCCAGTAGAAGGCTAATTGTAACTGTTATAAAATCGAGAATAGCTATTTTCAATGGCCGTAATATTGAATTCAGAAACGCAGCAAAAGAGACAAGTGCAATCGACATCCGCAGAACCTTTGAGAATAAGGAAGAAGAGCGGACATGTTTTTCCACAAAAAGGCGCATTGCTTCATAGAAAGTATGAATTTCGTCTATACTACTGCGCCGTGTGCTCTCCCCTTTGTAATGGATGATCTGTGTAGAATGCACGTAGTAAATCTGCCAACCTGCCTGATGAATACGGTAGCACCAATCAAGATCCTCTCCGTACATAAAAAAGCTCTCATCTAACCCACCGACCTGCTCGAGCGTTTCTTTCCGAACCATCATAAACGAGCCGCTGACAGCCTCAACCGGATATGTTTCTTCGGGACTCAGATATGTAAGATTGTACTTTCCAAAAAGTTTTGTCTTCGGAAAAAGTCTGCTAAGACCGAAAATTTTTGAGAACGCAACCCATGGTGTGGGGAAACTTCGCCGGCATGCCAATTCAATACTTCCATCCGGATTAAGGATCTTGCATCCTGCAAGCCCGACTTCGGGATGGTTCTTCAAAAATTCAACCATTACATGGATAGTATCTTCCTGCACAATGGTATCAGGATTGATAAGGAGGAGAAATTTTCCGCGTGTCTGTTTGAGAGCAATATTATTAGCTTTGGCAAATCCGAAGTTAGCTGCATTTAAAATGAGCTTTACGGAAGGAAACTGTCGACGCACCATTTCAACGCTTCCGTCATCTGAAGCATTATCCACCACTACAATTTCCGACCGGATTCCCTTCAGAGCTTTTTGAATCGATACAAGCGCTTGATGAAGAAAATCGCGGACGTTATAGTTAACGATGATAACCGAAACATCCAGCACACTCGCTCGCCGAAACACTTCAGTGTGCAGGCGTGCTTGTTTGCGTGATCCAGCCATACGTTCAGCGGCTTTCTTTTGAGAAGAGACTCCTAAACTTCAACCTCCATACCATCCACGCTGCTTCATAGACGATATGTTTCGACATTTTGGAAACACCTGCTCGCCGATCGACAAAGACGATAGGAACTTCGCACACACGGAAACCTTTTTTCCATGCCATGAAGTTTGTCTCAATTTGGAAGCTGTAACCATTCGATGTAATGGCATCGAGATCTAAGCTCTCCAAAACGGCTCGGCGGTAGCACTTAAAACCGGCTGTTGCATCTCGCACCGGTAGACCGGTCACGAATCGTGTGTACATATTTGCGGCATAGCTTAAGATCAATCGACTCATAGGCCAATTCACAACGTTCACACCTGAAATGTACCTCGAACCGATAACGAGATCGCATTCCTCTATCTTCGCAAGAAGTGTTAACAGCGATTTTGGATCATGCGAGAAATCAGCATCCATCTCAAAGGCAAAATCAAATTCATGGGAAAGAGCATATTTAAATCCTGCCACATACGCCGTTCCGAGACCTCGCTTACTCGGTCGTTCAAGGAGATGAATGCGTGGATTGTTCTTCTGCATCTCTTTAACTAAATTCGCCGTTCCGTCCGGCGAATTATCATCAACGACGAGCACTTGAAATCCTTCATCCTGAGCCAGTACCTCGGGAATAATTTTTAAAACATTGTCTGCTTCATTGTATGTCGGAATAATAATGAGTGAACGCTTCATAGAATCACCAAATTAATTCTTCATCGCTTCTACTACTGATTGGACAATGTACTTCTGCTGTTCTTCATCAAGTTCTGTATGCATCGGCAGCGAGAGCACTTCATCCGCTGCTTTCTCGGTCACAGGAAATGTTCCTTTGGGTTTTCCTGCCGCGCTATATGCTTCCTGCAAATGCAAAGGAATGGGATAGTAAATACCATGAGGGATTTTCTTTTCACTGAGAGCATGTGCCACCCTATCTCGATTCTTCAATCGAATGGTGTACTGATGAAATACATGTTTTCCATATGATGCTTCAAATGGGACCTCAATACCTGAACTTGCAAACAAACGACTATACACCGAAGCAGCCGAACGCCGCGCATGAGTCCATTGGTCAAGGTGCTGTAACTTGATACGAAGGAGAGCAGCCTGCAGGGCATCTAACCTGCTGTTGACTCCAATAATTTCATGTTTATACCGTACACGCGAGCCGTGCACAACAATCATCCGCAGTTTTTCAGCCAACACGACATCATTTGTCACTACCATACCGGCATCACCGAAGGCACCAAGATTTTTACTGGGGAAGAAACTGATACAGCCCATCGTACCAATGCCGCCGACCATTTTCCCTTTGTAATCTGCACCGATAGCCTGGCACATATCTTCTATGATCGGTATGCCATAATGGTTTGCTACACGTACCAATGGGTCCATATCCACAGATTGCCCGTAGAGGTGCACCGGAATAATTGCTTTTGTATTCTTTGTGATTACCGCCTCCATCTTTGAGGGATCAAGATTATATGTGGCAGGATCGATGTCAACATAGATCGGCTTTGCACCCAACAAAACAATTGTTTCTGTTGTTGCCGCGAATGTGAACGGCGTTGTTACCACTTCGTCTCCTGGTCCAATGCCAAGCGCCATCATCGCAACCATCAATGCATCGGTTCCGGATGCACATCCAACGGCATATTTCACACTTACATATCGTGCAATTTCGTTCTCAAATTCGAACACTTCTTTACCGAGAATGTACTGACCCGATTCAATGACTCTCAGCGCAGCTTCATCAATTTCTTTCTTAATCTTCTTATACTGACCTACGACATCAACCATATGTATGGGGTTCACTGAATCACCTTTTAAGATACATTTTTTTCAAACCTTCAGGGTTCGGCAGTATACTTCCTGTTCAATTTAGTAAAATATTGACAGATATTTTTAATCTTTTCTCAAACTTCACATCGTGCAGTTTATCGGACTTATTCTGTTTTAATTATGCATGTCCTTTCCCGGTTATCATGACATAGAGAGTGTTAAAAAGAATTTTGAGGTCCATTCGCCATGAGAGATTTTCAATATAGAAAAGATCATACTTGATCTTAGCTCGCACGTCTTCCATATTCTCATCATATTTATGTTTCACCTGTGCCCAACCGGTAATACCAGGCCTTACGCGATGGCGGTGATTATACAACGGAATTTCTTTCGTAATCTTATCCACAAAGAACGGGCGTTCAGGTCGTGGCCCCACCAAACTCATATCACCTATAAGCACGTTGACAAACTGCGGAAGCTCATCAAGGTGCGTCTTTCGAAGAAAGCGGCCAAGTCGTGTCACACGAGGATCGTTCTTCCCTGCCCAAACCGGACCAGAATGTCTTTCTGCATCGCTCCACATAGAACGGAATTTAAGTATCTTAAAATGACTTCCATTCCTGCCAACCCGCGTTTGACGATAGAGTATAGGTCCTCTTGAATCAACTTTGATGAGAAGAGCTATGAGCATCCACAATGGAAATCCGATGATAAGCACTGACAGTGAAAACAGGAAATCAAGTACTCGCTTTGCCACCTCTTCCCATGACTTCATCAACTGCGGGCGCACATCCATGAGCGGTAACCCATAGAGAGAACTGATCCGTGCCTGTCCACTGACGATATCATATAAATCAGGCATAATTTTCATTCCGACATCGACGGCATCGCATTGGCGCATGATCTCTATCAATTGACTGTGTTCTGTTGTGTCGAGTCCAATTAGAACTTCGTGAATTGTGTGTTTCTTAATAAGATGAGCTACATCTTGAATAGATCCAAGGATCGGAATTTTTTGATAGGTGTTTCCCTTTATTCGCTGTGTGCCGTCGATCTTCGTTCCAGCTTTTATAAATCCTACAACTTTATATCCCAATGCTGGATACTTTAGAACCATATCGCACAGTTTAAAAGCCTTATCCGACCAACCAACGATTATGGTATTACGAAGCCCAACTCCAGCAAGAAGTAATTTTCGTTGAATAAATCGCTGCGTTAACCTGCCTGTGATAACCAAAAATGTCAATGCAGTCCAATATCCAAGAATGAGAAGACGCGACTGGACAATGGTTTCACTGGAAGTATCATCCAGGAAGATGAGAAAGAATAAAACCAAAGCGCCGACCATCGTTGATCGAACAATCGTAAGAATTTCATCGATGCGGGATTGTTCGTACCACAAACGGTAGAGACCGAACACACCAAACCATACGAGCCAGTACACACAGATGAACATCATAGGCAGGAGAAGTTCAGGCTCGATACTATACGGAATCCACCCGCTTCGCACACGGAAAACGTAATACGTCAGATATGCCAGATTAATGGTGAGTATATCAATCAGTATTGTGACAATGTGTTGACGACGAGAATTCATTTGGTAACCTTATAGGTCGACTAACATTGCATCATTATATCCAAAATTCTCTCAGATGCGTGACCATCACCATATGGATTCTGATGAATATCGTGTTTAATCTTTCCTTCGATGGTCCGCTGGACTGATTTACATATTTTTTCAATATCTGTTCCGACCAACTCAGACATATCAAGTTTCACGCTTTCCATCCGTTCCGTCACTTCGCGTAAAACAATACAGTGTTTTCCAAACGAAGGAGCTTCCTCCTGAATACCCCCCGAATCGGAAAGCACGAACTCGCAGTGTTTCATAAGCGTGAGGATTTCTAAATATGGGATAGGCGGGATCAACTTGACATTGCCGATATTCCCCAGCAATTCATGCACCGGCCCTTTCACATTTGGATTCAGATGCACAGGATATACAAATTGGTACTTAGGATAGCTCAATGCACATTCTCGGATTGCCGTACAGATATTTTTAAATCCCGCGCCAAAGCTTTCACGCCGATGGGCTGTGATAAGGACAAAGGGCTTTCGTACATCCAGGGCAATGAGTTCAAGTTTATCAAGATTATGTTTTTCCTGAATCAATCGCAGTGAATCCACAACGGTATTACCGGTCACAAAAAGCGTTTCCTTCGGCGTTCCCTCACGCAGCAAATTATCCTGCGCCATTGTGGTCGGACAGAAATTATATTTCGAAACTATGCCAATAAGCCGGCGATTGCACTCTTCCGGATACGGAGCATCCATATTGAAAGTGCGCAATCCAGCTTCGATATGTGCAACCGGTACTTTCATATTAAACGCGCATAATGCTGTCATAGCTGCAGTGGTGGTGTCACCTTGCACCATCACAACATCCGGCTTTACCTGCTCGATTACAGGTGGTAATTTTCCAAAAACCGATTCGGAGATCATGTTCAGTGTTTGATTCGGACGCATGATTTGAAGATCATTATCGGGTTTTACATCAAAGATCGAGAGCGCCTCCATCGCCATAGTTTTATGCTGGCCAGTGAGGCAATAGATGACCTTTGCGTCATTTCGCTTCCGCGCTTCGATTACGACAGGGACGGTTTTAATTATTTCCGGGCGTGTGCCGGCAATAATGAGGAGTTTAATCATATAATTATCTAATCTGACGAATGTGTGTATTCACTCAGAGTTTTTTTCTTTTTCAAGTACCAATCGATATTTCTTTTTAAGCCCTCTTCAATAGAGTACTTCGGGATAAAACCCAATAATCGAATTCGTTCAGCCCGATGATGTGTCGGCATGGTAAATTTTTTCATCCTCGCCGAAGTAACAGAAAAATCAATTCCAGTGATTTTTCCTAGTAAATCAAATCCTATGCCACCTGCAATAGCAAGATTCAATGGGATATAAAACCGACTTGGTTTTCTCTCTGCAATCATTCCAATAAGGTTTACTAAATCTTTCGTCTGCAAATGGGGTTCATCGGCATAATTATAGATATTGGTTCCCGGAGAACATCGCTCCATAAGATAGAGTGTCGCATCCACTAAGTTTTCTACATACGCAATTGATTTGATATTTTTTCCATTACCAACCATAATAAATTTTCCATCGCAGACTTGACGAATCAAACGGAAGATATTTGCCTTACTATTAGGCCCAAACACGACAGTCGGACGAATAATAATTGCTGTTCTTGTAGAATCCTCTTTAGCCCAAGCGGTTATTAATCGTTCAGCGGCGAGTTTCGACGCACCATACGGATTATTTGAGGCAGGTGGTGTTTCTTCCTTTGTGTTCGATTGTGCCCCGTAAACCGCAACTGAACTATAAAAGATAAATTTTTTAATATTGGCATCCGACGCTTCTTCCAAGAGAACCTTTGTCCCTTGTTCATTCACCCTAAAATAATCTGTTTCTGTAATACCAAAATCTTTATGCTCAGCCGCAAGATGGATGATGCAATCGATGCCGGTCATGCTTTGCTTTACAATGTCTTTATCGAGGATGCTACCATCGATCTGTATAAAACCTCTTTCTGAATCCTGTCGTGGACGTATATCTATGCCCTGCACTTCAAATCCCGCTTTAAGAAGTGTCGTCGTTAAATACTTTCCAATAAATCCTGCGTTACCAGTAATAAGAATCATTAATACGCGCCGTTTATTCTGATAATTCTCTTATTAGTGTATCATATTTTTTTGCAACTATTATTTTCGAGTACCGTTCCATTACAAATCTGCGACCCCGCTCTCCCATTTCAATCAATTCTTTTCGACTATTATATGCGCGTAACAGTGCGTCAGCATAAGACTGCGGATCGCCCGGTAATATTACCCATCCGCACTTTGCTTCATTAATAAGCCACCAGAGTTCTGATCCTTTTTCTGCTTGAGCAAGAACAGCTCTTCTAGATGCCATAATAGAGTACACTTTTGAAGGAAATGTGTCAATCGTTGTCATAGCCTTCATTGGTATAGTACAGATATCGCTACAAGCATAAATATAAGGAATGATTTGTTTTTCTTGATATCCAAGCACTTTTACATTTTGCAAGTTTCTTATGCAAACCTCGTTCTCCAACCAAGCCCTATTAACCCCATCTCCTGTAATAATATATTGAATAGGTAAATGAGACAAGTTTTTCGCTGCATGTAATAACGAATTCCAGTCCTGACTTAAGCCAATATTGCCACCATAATATACAACAAAACTTTCAAGAAGATCGTTTTTGAGAGAGAATGGATTGGCTCTCGGCAAAACAGGATACTGATCAACATCGACAAAATTTGAAATTACATTAATCTTATTTCTGGATATTCCACGTCGTTGGATAATCTCGCTAAATCCTTCTGAGATTGGCACCAGTTTCGTACTACGTGCATAGACAAACTGTTCAATCCAACGTAAGATTGCAATAAATAATTTGTTCTTAATTAATCCTTGGTTCACAGCATAATCTGGATAGAGTTCCTGGACATTATAAATAAATGGAACTTTACTGCGCCTCGCAAGAAGCCATCCTACAATACCTATGGTGAGCGGTGGAGATGGCGTTATCACAATATCATAAGAGCCGAGAAAAATAAATCCAACAATCAACGACATAACATGGAAATAGATATAATCAAACACACGCGAAAATACGCGACCTCCCTTCATGGGTAGTTTGATATGCCAGACATGGACTCCATTCAATACACTTTGGTAAAGTAATCCGAACCAACGTTTCTTCATTGGTTGAAAAGCGAGAGTATGATGATCGATATTATAATGAGGTGTTGTTGTTAAAACAATGACTTCATGGCCTAACGTCTGAAGTTGGCAAGTGAGATCCGTCAATAAATAAGCTGTTGATACGCTGTCCGGTGCAAATGTTAATGAATGAAAAAGAATTTTAGCCATTATTGAGATTTGTTGGAGGAATTTAAGAGATCATATTGTCACAGAAAACACTTTCATGGAAGTAATTAATGCTCTGTAAAAACTTTTCGTCAATGATGTTTTTTCGAGTTATAAGTCTATAGCCTTCTGAGTTTAAAATATTATACCCCTTAATGAGCAAATCTAAATTATGAAACTCAATAATCAACAAAGGACGACACTTCTTAATGATTTCAATACCACCTTGCAAGCAATCAATTTCAGCGCATTCAATGTCGATCTTTATCAGCGAAGGCAAAGGAAGTTTTTCACGCATAACGTACTGATCGAGTCGGACGGTCTTACAGAGTTCCATCTTATCCCCTCTTATAGGATTCGAGTACAAACTCGCCATCATAGTTGCACCGATAGCGAGCTCCAGAGTTTTATCCATGCTGGATAATCCTACTGCATGTATCATTACATTATTGAAATCATTAGCTTGTATGGTCTTTCTTAAAAAACCTTCTGCAACCGAAGGCAATATTTCAAATGCATGCACAAAACCAGTTTTTCCAACTCGTTGAGCAAACAGAAGGCATGTGTAACCAATATGTGCACCAATATCATAAACGACATCCCCATAATTTATTTTCGTTTGGGCTAACTCCGCAATCCATGGTTCATCTATCCCAAAGTACATTCTGGGCGAGATATCAAAAGAGATAAAGATATTACGACCTCTGTTTGGACCGAAAGGAATACGATGAATCCGTGGAGTTCGTCCATAAAAGTAGGAACCTCCTTTTCTTACGAATTTCTTTAGTATTGTTGAAATCATAATTTACACGTAATCCTTTCTACTTAAATTTATTCATAGCACACAATGCCGAAGAATAAAGATGCAATATTTCTCTCATCTGCTTCTGTTCCATGATTGCATTACGTTTCAAAATTGACAGGAGCAGCTTCCATGAAAATAAGACCATACTTATCATTACAAATGCAAAATACTTCCAACGTCCGTAGTTCTTTGCATAAAACTTAAGTTGACCTATATTCATATGATAATATACAAAAGGATGACCGATCACTTCATAGTGTTGTCCAATATGTATGACGTCTCTTGTATTAAGTAGTAAAGATTCCATTCCCTTGCGTTTGACTTGAAAACCAAGATCAGCATCTTCAATATACATAAAATAGCGTTCATCAAAGCCCCCGATCTCAAAGAACAGCAGAGATGGAATTATGAAGAATGCGCCTGAAACGAAGTCCAACTTAAATGCAGAATTATATTTAAATCGTAACCTTGGGAACATCTTATTGATGAGGGTCTTCAATCCGCTTATTTGAATAAATCTCATAGTAAGACTTGGAAAACGAAAATATGATGGTTGCAGCGAACCATCGGTATTTAATAATTGACAGCCAACAATACCAGCCCGAGGATTTGCTTGGAACAATTCCAGCATCGCAGGCAACGGATTACCCAGTAAGACAAGGTCACTGTTTGCAAAAAGGAGAAACTTTCCACGTGCTTGTCTTGCTCCAACATTATTTCCTCCTCCAAATCCTAAATTCTTTTTATTTGCAATAATTTGCACTTGCGGAAACTCTCTCCGAATAGTTTCTACTATCGATTCTTGTGAAGCATTGTCTACAAGTATTATTTCTACTATGGGCTCAGTACAATAATGTAGTAAATCAACAAGAGTTTTGCGTAATACCTCAAGACGATTGTAACTGACTATGATGATAGAAACCAAAGGATTCTGAATCATAGGCTGCATTCTTTCGTACTGTATATAATTGTATAGGATAACGCCCGTTCATTCAATAACAAAAATTTGAATATCGATATTTTACTTTGAGTGAGTATTCCTGAGAACATTTTCCACTGGTTCATCCAATTTTCCAAGTCGATTCTTTAAGAAATGCAACACTCCCAGGAAAGCCATTTTACATTTCTCTATCTTTTCTTCCTCAAAACAAAGGATTTTTACTAATTCATTACCTGCTTGAGAAAATTCCTTCATTGACCACATTGGATATTTTTTGTGGTATTTTCTAGCAACAAACAATCTATTCCTAGATTTGTAATATACTCTTATTGGTGGATAGTGATAGATAGCTACGCGTCTAAACAACATTCTTCTCACAACTAATGAACCCAAATGATGATTCATCAGTATACTGCAGAGTTGAACAACCTTGAAACCATGTGAATGAAGTCGCAGGCAATATTCAAAGTCGACATAATCGATAAAGAGTTCATCCATAAACGGACCAACCTTTTTATATGCATCTAGATTTAGGAGTGTCCCTGATGTTATAGTGAGGAATATTTCCTTCGATTCTGCTGATTCCATTGGACTGTTATAGTTATCATAGATATGATATGGCGAAAGAATTCCGACGTCCGTCGAAGAATATTTCGAAAGATATGCAGAATATTCGTTCACTAAATTGGGCGCTACTTTCCCATCTTGATCCATCATCAAGAGATAATCGAATTTTTGTTCTATGGCTAAGCTTGCACCTTTATTCAGTGCTTGCGCTATTCCTACATTATCTCCATTCCATTGATAGACTACATTTCCTAGAGATTGAATCTGATTAACAAGGACTTTGTTTTGCCGTTCAGAATTATCAACGACAAACAAGGTTTCAACCTGTTCTTGATACGAATGGATATTCTCGAGGACATTCTCCGGCGGATTATAGAGAACAACAACACCTGCGATCCGAATCATAAGAGATAGACTCTGTAGAAGAATAATGATAAGATATGCTGACCAAGAAGCATGTTTTTCAATCCGTTTATTAGTCTTTCAACTAAATTCGATCTTACTAAGCTGTCATCATCAAGAGTCAATATCCATTTACATCTATTTTTTTGCAATAGAAATATCGACATTTAAGGAAGTTGATATGCCTACATTGCTTTTATGATGACAAAGATAAATTTCTTTTATACCTTCGAACCATTTATTCAATCTCAAAACGTTTTTCATCACATCATAATGACAATAAATTCTACTTGCTCTTTTACACACACGACCCTTTTATATAATCCGTCGTTTGGACGAAAAGTTGTAATAATAGTACAAATATCATCAGGTGTCGGATAATGGTTCATCGTGATCATAATTTTGAACAATCGCGGTTGTCTTAATATTCTGATGGCTTTTGAAGTTTAGTGAGTTCTAATATGTTGTATAATAACCCAACATCGAGAATCATCAGACAAAAAAGGTCATGAACTGGAGTAATCACCCAAAAAAAGCTTCCCACAACCAATAGTAATAAAGAGCCAAAAAAACCAAGTGCAAGAACATATAGATCGGAATCGACAGATAAGCGAACACTCTTAATGCCTAACCTCACTACTTGAGATATAAAAACAATCCAAGCAATCCCTGCAATCGTGCCTGCTTCTGTAAAGCCCTGGATATATTGATTATCAACATACCCAATTCCTTCTCCTGCATTTGCCAGTTTTAGTGTAGAATAATCAATTCGAAAGTTACCAACGCCTATTCCTAAAATTGGATTATTGATATATAATAGGATTGCTTTTCCCCAAGCGGCCAAACGAAGAAATAATGACGCGTCTTTTAATGAATGCTCACTTCGTGTCTCACCAAATCTCAAAGCTCCTTCAGCCGCCCCCCTAAAATAATCGCTTTCGATCAAACCAAAAAAATTTGTTGCCATGAGCAGAACTATGAATCCTATAGCAAATCCTATTACTAGTACTGTTTTCCCTGCATTCTTAGGTCTTCTCCAAAAAAACAAAATTCCAAGAACAACAATCAAAGCACCAATCCACGCCCGAGTTTGACTTACAACGAGTGCCAGCCCAGCAACCGGAATTGTAAATAGCGCTAAAGTTCTAATCACTTTTTGCTCTTTAAATTCCAAAGCACATATTGAAAAGATCAGTGTTGAAGCAACATATGCAGCATATCCGCTACCCCAGCCGAAAACTCTTGCAGACCGTTTCAACTCTAATGCATTGATGATAAATTGACCTAAACCCACACACGACGCTATCAATCCGCCAATAATAAGGAAAAGAAATGCTTGTTTTATCCTTTTCTCACTTTTGAAGTTGTTAATCATAAGCATAAAGAATAACAATAATATTTCAATATATCTGACAACCTGCTTAATGCCTACTGCTATATCACGTGCTACAAGTAAAGACAGAACTGCCGTCGCAATTATTATTAAAGAAGTGATAAGAAACTTTCTAGGAAATACAATGCGTTCTTTTAAAAGAAGAATTCGGCATACCCATACAATAAAAATAATGAGTAGTACAAGCTCCAAAATATTCAGCTTTGTACCTGTTTCTTCAAGAACATAAGGGTTTGCAAGTGTAATTGGAATAAAAAGAAGAGCAGCTTCAAATTTTATCAATGCAGTTATTAAGACTATCATAATAAACAAAGAAAAGAAAAAGAAGAATTCCCATTGAAAAATGACACTTATCAAGTAAAATGCAAGAATGATAAATGTCCCTAAATAGATAGCAAAGGGAATCTTTTGAATACCCGAAGAATAAGGTTCAATAAAATACTCATGACCAACATTTGACATTTTGATCACCTTTGCTGGATTATATGCCTTTTATCCGATGCACATGCAACCGGAAGGATGCAAAGTCTGCACGAATATTATTCATCAAAGCAAATAATAATTTGTAAAGAGTAGTGTTTTGTTTTTTCTCATAATTCCAGTTTTTATAGAATGTGGAAAACAATAAGGCGCTTATAAACCCAACCACCATCCCACCAAGAATAATAATAAATCTTTGAGGCCTTATTTTTCTTTCAGCAGGGATTGCACGATCTAACACTACAACAGCAGGAGTATTCTGCTGCTCTTCTACTTCTGCCTGTTGAGATCGCGAAGTCGTAATCTGTAAAATCTTATATTGAGCCTCAACATCACTATCTCTTCGAGAATATTCAGTGCTAAAAGTCGGAACGTGGCTGAATGGTGTAAATACATTCATTTCAATTTCAGATACAGTCGTACCACTGCTAAAATCGTTTAATTTCTTCTGCAGTTCCTCAATTTCCAAATCTGCAGCGCTAACATTCGGATGATGTATAGAAAGCGTCTTCCTCAAAACATTTGCTTGTACTTCCTTAGTCACAAGTTCCCCAGCAAGTTCAGCAGTAGTATTTATATATGCTTTAGTTTGTTCTGGTAATGAAACAATCCCGGATTTTTTTTGTATACTTTTCAGGGAGTCCTCGGCATTTGTAAGATTATTAAGGTTATTCATATAATACTTATCAACAAATTGTCTATTGCTCTGTACAGACTGCGCTATTAATTCAGAGTTCGTCTTATTTAAAATCTCTACGAAATAATTTGCTATATCTGCTGCACGCTGTGGATCTTTGTCATAAACCGTAATAAAAATATTCCCCTCCAATACTACTTTAAATTCCGTATTCTTAAGAAGTTCTTTTATTGAATTTTCAATAGGGTATGACTTAATACCATATACGTGCACAAGATCAAACTTTTGAATAACATCAAGAAGCACTTTATTACTTTTAAGAATAGCTAAACAACGGTCAGTTTCTATAGAACCTATTGCCTTTGATAACAATTTTGCATACACAGAATTTCTAGAATGTGAAAATGTTTTCAGAGATGATGAAACGCTTTCTAATGTTCTTAAAAGATTAGATTGATCAACAGGAAATACAGACGCAGTCGACTTATACCAATTAGGCATGAGTAACGCAACAATTATTGTTGTTACGGTAGCAAATAGGACGCAATGAATGATGGCCTTTTTGTACGTCATCAAAATAAAGAACACTCCAAATGATGTATTTGGAGATCCTAAATATATTTCTTCATTTTCATCCAAAGCTTACGATTCTCTATCCAACTTGAAACTGACAACGGTTGGTGTCCCTTGTTTAATTTGGGCCACAACATTATCTAACTCTTTTTTTGATGAGTCTGCCGTATAATTTCCTCCTACAATTCAAATCGAATACTTTCACAACACCTCTCATATCGTTCCTTCTGTAACACCAACAGATCTGCGAGCTATAGAGCCAATCAATCCCCTTTCTCCGACATCCAATACATGATACCATGAAACTACAGCATAAAGAGTTATTATCCCTACAGAAATAACCATTTTGATAAAAAATGTTCCGCCAAGAAGAGACAATCCGATCAGAATACACAACATGAAAAAAACTAAAATAATGCAACGTTTCAATCTAATATCAAGAAATTTCTGAAGATTGATAAATTTTATTGAGGCTGAAAAAAGAAGCAGTGCATCAAATGTAACTCGGATAGTCCATGCTATTGCTCCTCCAACAATCCCCATGTTCTTCACCAAGAACCATGTAAGCGGAGCGTACAACAATAATTCAACTAAATGAAATTTTGCTGTTAAGTCGGGACGTCCGAATCCCTGAATAAGAGCAAATGGAATTTGCGCTAAGGAATTTATTAACATACCAATTGCCAAGATTTGAAAAACAAGGGTGCTGTTTTCTGCGAATTGTAAACCTAACCATAAATGCAGGATGTCTATGGCAAACAAGATCACTATTGCAACAAGAGGACCTATCAATACGAGGAGCATTTTTACCGAACGAGAATACAAACCCGTCTGGCTTTCACGCACAGCAACAGCTACAGCGCTAAATGAAGGGAACAACGTCATTGCAAAACTCACAGGCAGAATTGACAACCTCATCACCATTTCATAAGGCGCTGTATAATATGCAACAGCAGCGACAGAAATCAATGATCCGATGAGAAAACGGTCAAGGTAGAACAAAATCGGGCTCACGAAATTAGATATACTAACCCATCCTCCAAATTTGAGTAATTGGCGAACTCGGTTGAATTCAAAAGAAATATTCATTCTAAGTATTGGAAAAACTCGAAAACATAATAGGAGGTACACCAACGCGCCGCACAATCTAGAAATCATTAAAAGGAGAATAATCCTCTGAATATCGAAACCTACAACGATTCCGATAACCGGTAAGAGGAAAGATAATGAGCTAAATATAGCAATAACTATATTTACGTACTTAAACTGCTGGGCAGCTTCGAGTGTACCTCTGAACGCCATAGAAACAAGAATAACGGGACAAGAAATGGCAAGCATGAAGAATATCGTTCTTGTCTCTTGAATCAATCCTGGAGAAATTTTAAAAACACTTTCAGCAAGAAAAGAAGCCATACTGGCAATTAAAAGTCCACCAATAAGTCCCAAAAAGAGGTTCATCCAGCATGAAGTCCAAAATAAGCTTCGAAGGTTTCCAGTTATTCCGTTTTTTAATTCCTCTGAGATAAATTTTGTTGTGGCACGTCCCAATCCCAAATCAAAGATGGCGAAATATCCGAGGACCATCCAAGCAAGTGAAAGGATCCCGAAACCCTCAACCCCCAATCCATGAACAATAAATGGTATCGCAATTATTCCGATAAAAATGGGAATAATTTGTCCCATTATATTGAGCAAAATATTACGAGCTCGAAGACCGTTTCCCACCCTTGCTGAGGTCATCGAGTTGTTATTCCCTAACATTACGCTTCCATTTTAAGCCGAACCAATCAGATCGTACAGTGTTGATAATTGTATTGAAACGATCTGAATCAAGGGCATAAAGTCTTTGTATCCAGACATATATAAAAACCATAAGAATGGCCATAGCCATAGATATAAAAAACGATAGCAACATATAGACAGATACTCTTGGTTTCGATTTTCGTTCAGCTGGAAACGCTTTATCAAGTATTAAAACAGATGGCGTTTGTCGATTTTCCTCGACTTTAGCTTGTTCATAAAGTGGTGTAATTAATTGAAGAATTTTATACTGAATTTCAACTTCGCGAAATTTTCTGATATACTCGCTACCAAGATCTGGAATTTTGCTAAATGGGACAAAAACATTCATCTCGTTCTTGGGAACATGTAATCCACTATTCATTTGTGATAATTTTTTTCGGAATTCATCAATTTCAATTTGTGTTGCTATCACAGATGGATTGTTTGCTGATTGAGTTCTGCGAAGCACGTTTGCCTGGACTTCTTTAATAGCAAGCTGCCCCGTAATCTCCGCTGCCGCTTTAATGGATGCCTCAGTTTGCTCTGGTAATGCAATAACACCATATTTATTTTGAAATATCCTGAAAGAATCTTCTGCTGCTGCAAGATCAATCAGGTTTTTCTTGTATCGTTCTTCAATAAATTGTCTGTTTCCATGTGCATTTTGTATTTGTAATTCCGTATTAGTTTTATTCAACATTTCTACAAAGTAATTTGCCATATCGGCTGCTCGTTGTGGATCTTTATCATACACCGAGACAACTAAATTTCCTTCATCTTCCACTTTAAATTCGACATTAGTGAGTAATTCTTTTATAGTATTCTCACCCGGATAAGACGTGATATCATAAACATGTACCAAATCAAATTTTTTGATAACAGCCGTTAACACTGTACCACTTTTCAAAATTGCAAGGTATCGATCTGTTTCCAGATTTGATCCAAGAGAACCCAACGCCTTGACCGGTGATAAAGATTTTGCAAGAGATGAGATACCTTCTAACCCTCCCAAGAGATCAGCTTTTTCAGCGGGAAAGACAGATGCCATAGACCTGTACCATTTAGGTGAAAGCAAAACAATAACTGTTGTAACCACCGTAATAAGCAGAATAAAACGAGAAATAAATTTTCTATACTTTATAATAATAGAAAGAAAATCTACTAGGACATTTGCTGATGTCTCGTCATCTGCTTTTAGTTCGACAATTTCATCCGTTTTTCTAATCATGATATCTTTTCCAAGTCTTTATCCGTTTTTATTTGAAAACAAGAATGAAATGATAAATTTATTTCTTCAACTGTATCGTAATCAACACAATACTCACCGCTACACTGATAATTGAGGCTGTCTGACCAATGATATTCAAATAATAGGTGAATGGTTTATCGGGTTCTTTCGGTACCCAAATATAATCCCCTTCTTCGATCTTGGTTTCTGATGGTGAAAGCCATTGGCGTGATGTCCGCTTGATGATCATAACATCGCCGCTGCGTGCATTATCCGTATACCCACCGGCCCTTCTAATGTAATATTTAAATCCTTCATCTTTCATAAACGGCACATTCCCCGGTAAAACAACCTGTCCAAAAACATATACTGTTTTTTGAATTGTTGGAATACGAATCCAATCGCCATTCTGAAGAACAACGTCCTTTGTGGTATCTTTTTTCTCAAACAGATCGATGAAATTTATACTCACTGTTTCGTGATTTGCCCTCAATTGACTTTCAATTGCATAGTACGTCGTGTCCTCAGCTATCCCGCTGCCACGAAGACTAAGAATACGATCGAATTGTTGTTCAGTTGAAGATAATGGATTGTGAACAACTTCTGCAGCATTTAATGCAGCATATTCCGTGAATCCCCCTGCCCATCCTATGACTTCGGACAACGTCGTACTGTCTCTTGTAATTGGATAGATACCTGGATAACGGACTTCTCCATCAACAAGAACATGATAGTTTTCTCGAATACTTGGTTGTTCCTTCACGATAATGCGATCACCCGGCAGGAGCGTAAAATTTTTCTGAGGGTCAAGATGAATCTGATCAAAATTGTAGACGGTCAAAATTTGTTTTCCTGCTTCTGCATTATAGCGATAAAGGATAACACTATCTTTTATTGCACGCGACGTGAAACCGTACGCTAATTCGAAAGCGCTCAAGAAATTGTCTCCATCGACTAATTCAAAACTGCCTTGGACATTTACTCCACCGTAGACAGCAAATACATTTTTCTTGGGATCGATACGAGGGACAAAGATCTCGTCTCCTTCACGAAGGAAAGGATTCCAATAATCATTTTTTGTTGCATAGTACTGAAGGACATCTACCCGGAGACGTTCCCCTGCGCGTCGCGTTAACTGGATATTCCGCTTCGTTTGATTCCCTTCATCAAATTGAGTTGTTTCATCTTTTCGAATTTCTTTTCCGATAACAAAATCCTTAACTTCTGGAAGCATATCTTTTAGTTTTTTATTTGCAAGTGTTATCGCGTTATCTACACGTTCCGTTGCATAGAGTAAATATTTTCCCGGATAGCGAACTGCGCCTGTGACGGTGACAAATATTTGTCTTGGGCTCAGGAGTGTTACGGATGGATCGCCTGTAAGATATTTCTTTTTGATTTCCGTGATGATTTTTTTCTTGGCTTCACTCAGGGTTAAATCTGTAATACGGACTTCACCGACGGTCGGAACAATGAGAGTACCTTCCGGTGTAACGGTGAGAGAAAAGTTGAGTGGTGGACTTGTCCAAATATTAACAGATAGAATATCTGATGGCCCAACAAAATACTGATCAGGATCAACAGGCCCCTCCAAGGGCGGTACATTATTCACGGGTGCTTGGATCATGCTCTTTAAATCAGATTTCGAGTCCGGAAGGTCTTTCTTTGAATCTGAAGACCATTGCGCATTGGATGTGAGCATGAAGCCATACCACGCACACAAACAGAGAATGGCTATCCTGAAATTCCAGAACTTCAATGATCGATTTTGTTTCATCATATTCACCGCTGCTTTTTCTATTTCGCTCCTAACGGAGCTTTCTTGTCTTTTTTAAATTTATTTCTATAAATATTTCGCCCCTACAGGACTCATTTTTCTCAGCATCATCTATTTGGGCGAAGTCACTTCGCCCCTACGTTTTTTTAATATCTCAACTACTTATCGATTCATCTGCTCACTAGCTCAACTACTTCTTTTCCACCACTTCCCTGCCGCCGTATAAAAGCTTATAGTATTCTTTATATTCGCCGCTCATAATCCGTTTCCACCACTGCTGATGATCGACGTACCACTTGGTTGTTTCTGCAATACCACGTTCGAATGTGTAGGATGGAATCCAGCCAAGTTCGCGTTGAATCTTGCTCGAATCAATCGCGTACCTCCGGTCATGGCCGGGACGATCTTTTACATATGTGACGAGCGATTCCGGTTTTCCAAGGTTCTGTAAAATTAGTTTAACAATTTCGATATTCGGCTTTTCGTTGTTCCCGCCGATGTTGTAAACTTCACCGATTCGTCCTCGATGAAGCACTTCATCAATAGCCGAACAATGATCCTTTACATGAAGCCAGTCTCTGATATTCATACCGTCGCCATACACCGGAAGTGATTTATCGTTGATGGCGTTTGCAATCATGAGTGGGATCAGCTTTTCCGGAAATTGATATGGTCCGTAATTATTTGAGCAACGAGTCAACACAATCGGTAAACCAAACGTGTGTTGATACGCCAGCGCGAGCATGTCAGCTGAAGCTTTGCTGGCGGAATATGGACTGTTCGGATGCAATGGTGTTTCTTCAGTGAATAATCCTTTCGATCCAAGGGATCCGTATACCTCATCGGTAGAAACTTGCAGAAACCGCTTGATCTTTAATTCTTTTGCAACTTCCAGCAACACATGTGTGCCTACGATATTCGTCTGCACAAACTCAGCCGCTTCAAGAATGCTGCGATCAACATGCGATTCCGCCGCAAAATTTATAATCGCGTCAATCTCATATCGCATCACACAAAGTTGGACTCGCGCTTTATCACAAATATCCCCTTTCTCAAATGCATAGCGGGGATCTTTATCTGCGCCGGTCAAGTTCTCTAAATTACCTGCATACGTAAGCTTATCAAGATTGATGACGCGGTAATCCGGATATTTGTTTAAAATATGCCGGATAAAATTACTTCCAATAAAACCCGCACCGCCTGTCACCAGAAGATTCATCGATTCTTAATCCAATTGATATGGTGAATTTGGATCGCTTTCATGCCTAATTTCATCGACCACTTCTTTGCGTTTTTTCCCTGCATAGAGTCTGTTTGGTAGATTCACAACCCATCCCTGAACAGTTCCCATATTGCGATAGGCATGAACGACTCCTGCCGGAACAATAACTGTTTGCGGTTTCTGTTCGCCCGCATCGAATACCATTCGGTGTCCGAATGTTGGAGACTGTTTTCGCCCATCCCATAAATACAACCGAAACATTGAAGGGCCGACAAAACAAAAAAAATCTGCTTGATCTTTGTGTTCGTGGGGTCCGCGAGCTACTCCCGGTTCTGTCTGCGAGATATAGGACATAGTTGGCAGAAATTCTTCCGCTATTTCATCATTACGAAATAATTCCATCAACCATCCGCGCTGATCTTGATATTTCATCAAATCGCGGATAATGACATCATGAATAACACCATTTTTGAAGTTCATCATAGCCTGTTGAAAATAAACTTACAAAAGAATGACCGCATTTCAAAACACGGTGGTTGGACATACCTCACTATTCTTAAATGAAAACGAGGCTCATCTTTTCAGATGTGAGCTTCAATATTCGATTCAACTATCAGCAGTAAAACAAACGCAGTATCAATGGCGGGAGTAAGTAACCTTCTTTTTTGTTTTCGTTGGTAAAAAATTACAGAAAAATTAGACGAATGTCAACGCTTTCCTTTACATCCGCTCGGGAGCAGAGATACCTAGAATTTTGCATCCATTTGCTATCACAGTCTTTGTTGCAAGACATAGCGCAAGACGTGCCTTGGCAAGCTCGATTTCTGGAATAACAACGCGGTGTTCATGATAAAATTTATGGAATGCTGTGGCGACATCGTGTAAATAGGTGGTCAACCTGTGTGGTTCGAAGCTTAACGCGCACAACTCAACGGTTTCCGGGAAGTCAAGAAGCAGTTTCACGAGTGCAATTTCAGCCGAACCTTTCAACAGATTGTATTCTATGTTGGCAAAGGAATCCGCCATACTGAATGTTCCCTGCCCCTCTGCAAAACGAAGGATGCTGGCAATACGTGCATGAGCATATTGCAGGTAATAAACCGGATTCTTTTCCGATTGCTCTTTTGCAAGATTTAGATCGAATTCCAGATGGCTTGATGTGGAACGCATCAAAAAGAAGAACCTTACAGCATCTGAGCCAACTTCGTCAATCAACTCATCGAGTGTGACAAAATTTGCCAGCCGTTTAGACATCTTCACCTGCTCGCCATCGCGCATCAACGTCACAAATTGATGAATGACCACCTTCACTTTTTCCGGATCATAACCAAGGGCTTTCACCCCGGCTAAAACATCAGGAATGGTTGCTATATGGTCTGCACCGAAGACATCAACGATCAGATCGAACCCGCGCTTAAATTTTTCACGATGATATGCAATATCCGGCAAGCGATATGTCGGCTCGCCTGTAGACTTGACAATAACACGATCCTGATCAAGTCCTAATGCTGTTGTCTTTAGCCAAACGGCACCATCTAAATCGTAAGCAAGTTTTTTCGTGCGTAACTCCTGAATGACTTCTTGAATTTTCCCACTGCTATAAAGCGAATCTTCATTGAAGAATACATCGTGTACAACTCCCATTCGAGCGAGCACTTTTTTGATTGCTTCGAACAATTCCCGTTCGGCAAATTCCTTGCATTCTGAGAGCGCTTCTTCCTGCTGTAAAGAAACAATGGAATCCCCGCGTTCTCTTTTCAAATCATCTGCAATCTCTCGGATATAATCACCCTGATATCCATCTTCAGGAAATGGGAATGCCGGATCGAATAGCTGCCGGTACCTTGCATATGTTGACTCTGCAAGCATGCGCATCTGTCTGCCTGCATTATTATAATAATACTCGCGGGTAACATCATATCCTGCCCATACGAGAAGATTGGCAATCGTATCTCCAATAGCCGCTTGACGGCCATGGCCAACACTGAGAGGACCTGTCGGATTAGCGCTGACATATTCCACCTGTGTCTTTTTTCCACCGCCAATGTTTGTTTTCCCGAATGTTGCCGGGTTTTGTAGTATAGAACCGATCTGCGCAGTAAAAAATTCTTCTGTGAATCGGAAATTGATAAAACCCGGTCCGGCAATCTCAACCTTTGAAACGTATTTCGGATCTACATCCAGCTTACCAACAATCTCCTGTGCAACCGCACGCGGATTCTTCTTTGCTGATTTTGCAAGAAGCATAGCAACGTTCGTTGTTATGTCGCCGTGCGCTTCATCCTTTGGCTTTTCAAATGTCAGTTTCGCAAGACCTTCATACGAAAGCGAACGAAGGGCTGCACCGACTTTTTCAGTGAGGTACTTCTTCATTCTTTTTCAATTTTTTTCTTCTTTGATATCCGTGTCGTTGTTCGACCTTTTTTCGCTGTAGGTTTAGGCGCTGCTACTGTATCTTTCACTTCCGTTTTCTTTGCATCACCCCATAGCCGTTCGAGTTTATAGAACGATCGATCTTCTTTATAGAAGATATGTGCCACAACATCAACATAATCCAGTACAATCCATTTCAACGCTTGATACCCTTCATAATGCCACACGCGCTCATTGAATTCTTCCATTCCATCGCGCACTGCGTCCGCAACGGCTCTTACCTGCGTGTCGGAATCTGTCGAGCAAATCACGAAATAATCTGTTGCGCTTGTGAGTTTTTTCAAATCCAAGATCACAACATCATATGCCTTCTTGGAAATCATCAAGTCGGCAATTCGTTTTGCAAGTGTTCGTGCTATCAACGTTTACTCCTTTCATTCAATGCTTGAAACACCTTCAGTCGAGAAAAATCTTTTCCTACTACGACTGTCACATCAAGATATAAATTGCGATCAATTTTCTGAAATACTTTGTCCTGGGCAATACCAAGGGTCGTTGCAAGTTTTCGTGCGGCTTCGAGATTCCCGGAACGGTCGACCACATAGGTGCGTTCGATGATTCCATCGTTGTTTCTTTTCATCTCCACAACATCATACCCCTGTGAGCGAAGAATATTTGTCACATATTGAGCAGCCTTCATGCTTCCTGCACCATCCAACACCTCTACTTCAAGCACCCGGTCTGTTGATGACGGCAGCGGATCGACCGTTGCGCTGTGGTTCGAGAAGCTTCTATGCGCAAGGACATACACAGTAATTATAAGCGCCAAGGAAAGTATACCAAATACGCCCTTCATCAACTTGCTATAACGTACCGTACGGGTCTGAAGTTTAGGGACGCGTTCTCGTGGTATATCCGCAGTATCAGTTTGGACGGCAGCGTGGGTAGGTTTTGTGTGTTTCATTCCTGCCTGATAAAAAAAGAACCGAGCAAGCTGACGAGTAACAACTCAGCTCGACCCGGCTTTAATACACACACTCGTTTTGTATCGATGTTCAGTGACTCTCCTCCTCATCGATTCGATCAAATCCCGACATAAAACCAAACCTGTCGTAGTTGTTCAACCAATACATTGCAGGCAGTTGTTGAAATTGAATTTGGAGCAACGTATTCTTACTTGGCCGATAATTCAATTCTGCTCGAGAAAGGTATACACCGGAGATGTCTTTCGCAAAGTTACCGCCAAGATTGTTATACGGTGAATGCATCAAACTGACATCGAATTGCACTGAAAGCGGATTTGAAATCTGATATGCAAGGCTGCTCGTCAGTGTACCGAGTGAAAATCCCTTTCCGCCAGATGTCGTATAGCTCAGCGAATAGCTATTTCTGATCGTGAACCGGCTTGGATCAAACCAGCCGAAAAGTAATCCGCCGTCATCCTGACGAATCATGGATTCGGTCACCGAAGATCTCGCTTCTGGTTGAGATCTAAATTGACCAACAGCCATAAAACTAACGACTATTAAGACCAATACGGTTTTTATGAGGATTTTCATTTTTACACCTTCTTTTATGAAATAATGATACTCAAATCTGAAATGATTGTCAAGGTCACACTTTCTTTACTAAAGAGACGAAATTCATCAACAGAGTGTTCCTCTTAAGCATCTACTTCCCTACTTGCGTTGGGTGATAATGACTCCCGCAAGCGTCACAATACCGCCGATTATAAATTGCGGTGTGATTGTGGTACCCAAGAATATAACCGACAATATCGAAGTAACAATTGGCTGACCGTTCGCAAACACTGCCAGCCGGGTTGCGTCGATACGACGCAGCGCGTAATACCACAACAAATATCCGATGATGGATGTTCCAATGCCAAGGTATAATATTCCAATCCAATCCAGCGTGTGAAGACGTTCGTAAGGAAAAGTTGCGGCGTTATAAAACCCTAACGGCAATACCAGCAATAATCCGGTAAAGTTCGCTGAAGCTGCTGTCGATAATGCTCCGAACTTTAGCACAAGCGGTTTTCCAAGAATGGTGAACAAGGCATACGTAATCACTGCCAAAAGAATAATAATATTCCCAAATGCGAACTCAGCAGTGGTACTGATTCCTCGTTCGAAAATGACAACAGTGACACCAATAAACGCCAGCATGATTCCCAATGATTTCTGGAGAGTGATTTTCTCAGTAAGGAAAAACCGTGAAAGTATGAGTACAAAAATCGGTGTAAGCGCATACAGGAGCGCGCCATTCGCCGCTGTTGTATATTTCATTCCATAGAGATAGAGATACTGATTCAAGACTACGAGAAAACCAAGAAGGAAAATGGAGCGTCGATATTCTTTATCTATTCGAACACCTATACCGCGAACAATGAGAATCGAATAGAAACCTACAACCGAAATGACATTGCGAAGAAGTGTTAACGTGAGCGCATCAACTTCACCAACGACCGCTTTCGCCGCGATATGCGTAACACTGGCAAAAAGAAGTTGAATCGCAAGAATTACATACACATTCATGACGCGTCAAATATACAAACAATTTTGTTTTCAATTGGATTCTTTTGTTTTCAGACCACCTTTCCGTATATTTTCCACACAATAATGAGTAATACAAGAGTGGAAGAGGCAGGCTGATTCATGGTAAAAATTGAACGAGTTTATCTCATCGATGCAATGGCACTGGCATACCGTGCCTATTTCGCATTTATACGCCAGCCGTTGATGAATTCGAAAGGTGAGAACACCAGCGCGGTCTACGGATTCGTTACGTTTTTAAATCGTATCCTTTCGCAGGAATTTCCCGATCACATTGCCGTTGTCTTCGACACGGGCAAACCCACATTCCGGCACGAGGTGTATAAGGAATACAAAGCCACACGTCAGAAAATGCCTGAAGACATGATCACACAAATTCCGGTGCTGAAAGAAGTCGTGCGGGCTTACAATATTCCTGTCGTTGAGATGGATGGTTTTGAGGCCGACGATGTCATCGGCACACTTGCAAAACAGGCAGAGCGAGAAAACGCATTCACATTCCTCGTCACACCGGATAAAGACTTTATGCAGCTTGTCTCCGATACAACGAAAATCTACAAACCGGGCAAGCAAGGATCCGACATCGAAATTGTAGACATTGAAGGAGTGAAACAGAAATTCGGTGTTACTCCCGATAAAGTCATAGATGTTCTCGGGTTGATCGGCGATGCCTCAGATAATATTCCGGGTGTGCCGGGAGTTGGCGAGAAGACCGCAATCCCGCTCATCCAGAAGTATGGCAGTATCGAAGAACTGTATCGTCATCTTGACGAGATTCCTCAAAAGGGATTGCGCGCTAAATTGGAATCGAACAAAGAATTGGCGTTCCTATCCAAACAACTCGTTACGATTGATATCAACGTACCGCTTTCTATTAATTTCCATTCGCTCAAAGCGGAACAGAGAAACACTTCAAAGCTGATGGAATTGTTTGAAGCACTGGAATTCCGCTCGCTCCTGAGCAAGCTCCGGATGGAGACTCAGGAAGCATCAAAGAGTATTGATCCTGATATCGAGTTCAAACCACCGGAACCACTCTCCGATATCACCAAAGACAAACATACCTACCGACTCATCACAACAGAAAAAGAGCTCATCTCTCTCTGCGATAAGTTGAAATCAGTACAGGAATTTGTCTTCGATACTGAAACAACCTCCACCGATTCGTTGAATGCCGAACTCGTCGGAATTTCATTTGCCCTCAAGCCGCATGAAGCTTTCTATATTGCGATCACAGGAAAGAAAACACAGGGACAAGGCGGTCTATTCGGAAATACCACTGATGAACCTAACTCGTCAATCGGTTTGCCGCCGGAATTGATCTGTAACAAGCTCAAGCCGATTCTGGAAGATTCTCACATCAAGAAAATCGGACATAATATTAAATATGATATATTGGTGTTGTCGAACTATGGCATCAATGTTGATGGCGCTCTCTTTGACTCGATGATTGCCAGCTACATAGTGCGTGCGGACGGCCAGCATAATATGGATGATGTGGCTGCGGAGTATCTCAAGTACAAAACCGTCTCCTTTTCCGATTTGGTCGGTACGGGTAAAGAGCAGAAACACATCCGTGATGTTTCCCTTCAAACCCTTTCCGATTATTCATGTGAAGATTCCGACATTACATTTCGCCTGTACGAAACATTTCAAAAAAAACTACTTGAACTCGGAATGACCAGGCTTTGTGAAGAAGTGGAATTCCCTTTAGTCTCAGTTCTTGCGCGAATGGAGCGTGCAGGGGTTTCTATCGACATCGACCATCTTTCGGCTATGTCAAAAGAACTTGAGAATCAGCTTGAAAAGCTCACGAAAGAAATTCATCGAGCTGCCGGTACATCTTTCAACATTAACTCCACACAGCAACTTGCAGAAATTCTCTTCAATAAGCTCAAGCTGCAATCGGTGCGCAAAACAAAAACCGGTTTTTCCACAGATGTCGCTGTTCTTGAAACGTTGAAAGGCTCGCATCCGATCATTGAAATGCTCCTCGACTTCCGTCAATCCACAAAGTTGAAATCGACCTACATCGATGCACTTCCGAAACTCATCAACCCGAGAACCGGACGAGTGCATACATCATTCAACCAAACTGTAACTACCACTGGGCGGTTATCCAGCAGCGATCCGAATATTCAGAACATTCCTATCCGTACGGAAATTGGCAGATCGATTCGGAAGGCGTTTATTCCCGGCAACGCTCAATCGCTTATTCTCTCTGCTGATTATTCACAGATCGAACTCCGTGTGATGGCGCATATCTCCGGCGATGAGGGATTGACACAAGCGTTCAAGAATCATGAAGATATCCACACGACAACGGCAGCAAAAGTATTCGGTGTCAATGCAACGGATGTAACCAGAGATATGAGGCGGAAGGCAAAAGAAGTCAACTTTGGGATCATGTATGGCATCGGTGCTTACGGACTCGCCAACCGATTAGAAATTAGTCAGAGTGAAGGAAAAGAAATCATTGCTCGTTATTTTGCACGCTTCCCCAAAGTTCAACAATATATCAACGATACAATCGCGAGCGGACGTAAAGATGGATATGTCAGTACGCTTCTGGGCAGGCGGCGGTACATTCCAGATATTCGCAGTAACAACCAGAATGTTCGCCAGAACGCCGAGCGACAAGCTATCAACATGCCGATTCAAGGAACAGCCGCAGATATGATTAAATTGGCAATGGTGCACATCGATGCAGCTTTCAAGAAACAAAAACTTGCCAGTTCGATGCTTCTCCAAGTTCATGATGAATTGGTATTTGAAGTACAAAAGAAAGAAGAGAGTATCGTAAAAGAAATTGTTGAAAGGGAGATGCAGCAAGCCCTTCCCCTCTTGGTTCCTGTCGAAGTTGATCTGGGAGTAGGCAAGAATTGGTTAGAAGCACATTAGCAACTCATGTTACGCAGAGAAGATAAATTGCCACGACGTTTACGTCGTGGAACTGAATAAATAAAATGGAGCAGACTTTAGTCCAATAAAATTGTCGGAAATGGGGTTAAAACCCGATAATACTTTTGATTTTCTAATCCACGAGCTAAAGCTCGTGGCAATAAAGGTATTTTTAGTCCACATTTTTTGCAAACTGCATAACATGAGTTAGTAATTTCTATTTCCAGCGGCGAAAGATCAGCGAAAGTCCCCAGAGAATGACGAACACGGGCCAGTACGTAGAGACATAATGTCTCATCTCAAACCAGTCGATCACATCCCACCACCATAAGTAATAGAGAACACCATAGCCGCCGAAGAAGAGAACGGGAATGAGAACTCCAAACCGACGAGGATCAAAGAAGAACAGCATAAGAAATGAGAGCCCGAGGGCAAGAGCGAATGTCGCCGGCATATTCCATGGTGCAAAATCTACGAGCACCAATTTGTGAGCAATCATAGTTACGCTCACAAAAAATAAAAGGCTCCCCCAAAAGACTACGCCGCGCCGTCGTGTGATGAATGCCTGCACAACTGCCACTACGCCAACTACACCTAAACAAATCCAGAAAATTATTCCCCAACTGTAGTGGAAGAGATGCAGTTTATTCAGAATTAGGCCGGCACCAAGGAGAATGAGAAAAACGCCAAAGATTGGAAGTCCACTTGATTTCTTTTGTAAAGTCGGTTCCATAGATTCCTCACTATTGCTTGTTCTGTTGTGGCTGACCTTCCGGAACAATCAGATACATTAAAAAGTAGAGAATAATTCCCATACCGCCTGAAAAGACCGTAAAGATTGCATATGCAACACGAAGGATTGTGGGATCAATGCCAAAATACTCTCCTGCGCCTCCACAAATACCGAACACTTTCTTGTCAGTGAGAGAGCGGCGAAACACTTGAGGATTCGTTGTATGTTCCGTCGAAGACACCGGAGGAGGAGTCTGATTCTCAGTTGATTGCTCCGGTTCTACTGGTGATGTTTGTTCAGACAGCGTTGTTTGTAATTTACCGCGCTTGGTCAAGAGATAAATTCCTGAAAGCATGAGAATGCCTGGAAGTACAAACTCCCATGCTGTATCCCATAACCTGCAGAACGAGAGAATTCCAAGGTTGTCAAGAAGGAACACTGCTCCCGCAGCCACAAACAAAATTCCGAAGAAACGCGCAGAACCGAATTCTGATTTTACCGGAAAAGGTGCATCACCCATCACGATTGGTCTCTCTGGAACAATAAAAAACGCAAGGACATAGAGGATAATTCCGGAACCACCGAGAAGTGTTAAGAGAACCCAAACAAGCCGGACAATGGTTGTGTCCACATTGAGATATTCTGCAAGTCCTCCGCAGACTCCGGCAATAACTTTGTTTGTCTGACTTCGATAAAGGCGGCGTTGTTGTGCTGTCATGAGAGTCTCCTTTTGAACTGTCCTCCTTTCTCCATACGGAGTTTATATATAAAGGTTACAATACGCATCCAAAAATACACAAAATCCCGATTTCGCCGCTGCAGAACCGGGATTTCAAATTCTTATTCATGCTTGTTATTTTTAGAATATTAGACTTCCATAATTTCTTTTTCTTTCAAAGCAAGGAGACTGTCGATATCTTTTGTAAATTTATCTGTCAGTTTTTGAGCGTCTTGTTCGCCGCGTTTCCGTTCGTCTTCCGGCATGTGATCGCCTTTTTCTGCTTTCTTAAAATGCTCGATAGCGTCTCGGCGTACATTCCGGATTGCGATCTTACCGTCTTCACCGAACTTTTTTATAAGCTTCACCAGTTCACGGCGGCGTTCTTCATTCAGCGGCGGAATAGGAACGCGTATAACTGTTCCATCATTCGCAGGATTCAAACCAATGTTCGCTTGAAGAATTGCCTTTTCAATCAAAGGAATGACGCTTTTTTCCCATGGCTGCACAGCAATCGTATGCACATCAGGCGTGCTGACGCTGGCAATCTTATTCAGCGAAGTCATGGTGCCGTAATAATCGATTTTGACTCCGTCGAGCAATACGGTCGTAGCTTTTCCTGTGCGGATTTTAATAAGCTCTTCCCGCACAACTTCTACGGCTTTTTTCATTCTGTCTTCTGCTTGTTTCAGGATTTCTTTTGAGTTTGTCATAGACATTCCATCAATTGGTGATAGGATGAATGATGTTACGACTTTTATGCTGAGAGTTCAACTACTTTTGAACCAACTGCTTCTCCGCAGATAACACGCTTCAGATTACCGGGGATGTTCATATTAAAGACGACAAGAGGAAGCTTGTTCTCTTTGGAAAGCGTTATTGCTGTCAAGTCCATTATATGGAGGTCTTTTTTTATCACGTCTGCATAAGAAATTTCAGGAAAACGGATTGCCTTAGGATTTTTTTCTGGGTCAGAATCATAGACGCCGTCCACGCGCGTACCCTTGATAATGACATTCGCTTCGATTTCAATTGCACGTAGTACAGCTGCGGTGTCGGTAGTAAAATACGGATTTCCTGTGCCAGCAGCAAAAATGACGATGCGCCCTTTTTCCAAATGCCGAATTGCTCTGCGGCGGATAAATGGTTCGGCAATTCGTTCCATATTGATAGCACTCAAGCAGCGCGTCTTCAGCCCTTGATGTTCCAGTGAGTTTTGCAGTGCCAATGCGTTGATAACAGTCGCCAGCATGCCCATATGATCACCGGTCACTTTGTCGATGCCGTCGGTTGAACTTTCTATACCGCGATAAATGTTGCCGCCGCCAATGACGATGCCGATTTGCACATTGAGCTTGCTAATAGAAGCAATCTCTTTAGAGTAGCGCGTGACGACCTTGGGGTCAATTCCATATTCGCGATCGCCCATAAGCGACTCGCCGCTGAGCTTCAATAATATTCGTTTATATTTAATTTTTTTCATGGTTCTCCATTCACAAAAAAAATCCCGAAATGGTTTCGGGATTCTAGTTTTTTTAATTTGGTTCGCCAAGATGGTAACGAAGGAATCGGCGCACAGAAATCTTCTCGCCAACCTTCGCTGTTTCTTCATCCATAATATCTTTGATTGTCTTTCCGGAATCCTTAATAAAACTCTGTTCCATCAACACAACTTCCTGATAGAATTTGTCGAGTCGTCCCTGAGAAATCTTTTCCGCTATTTGTGCCGGTTTCCCTTCATTCTGTGCCTGAATTTTGTAGATTTCAAGTTCCTTTTCGATAACAGTCTGTGGAATTTGTTCCCGCGACACATACTGCGGAGTCATCGCGGTAATTTGCATGGCGATATCATGCGCAAGTTGTTTGAAACCCGGGGTCTTTGCTACGAAATCGGTCTCACAATTTAATTCGACCATCGCACCGATACGCCCGCCGGCATGGATGTACGCTTCCACCACACCCTGGTTTGTCTCCTTGTCGGCACGCTTCGCGGCAACTGCTGCGCCTTTCTTCCGAAGAAATTCGATCGCTTGTTCGATATCACCTTTTGTTTCTTCCAATGCCCGCTTACAATCCATCATGCCTGCACCGGTTTTATCCCGAAGTTTTTTCACTGCTTCACTTGTAATCTCTGCCATGGTATATACTTCCTTCTTTCAATTACTTTTTCTCTGCGGCTGCGGCGGCTGCTTCTGCCGTTGCCTGCTCTTCGGCTGCTGCCTGTTGTTTTGCAGAGGCACGCTCCTGACCGTCAAGAACTGCATCGGCAATGGCTTTCGTGATCAATTGAACTGATTTGAGTGCGTCATCGTTTGCAGGGATGGGATAGTCGATCGGATCAGGATCCGTGTTCGTATCAACAATGGCAACTATCGGAACTCCAAGACGTTTCGCTTCTTTTACAGCAATGGCTTCTTTTTTAATATCTACAACATATACAATACCGGGTAATCGTGACATCTCAACGACACCCGACAGCACTGCTTGAAGTTTATCACGTTCGCGAGTTAAGAACAGTCGTTCTTTCTTCGTGATGTTTTCAAAGGTGCCGTCTGTTTCCATCTTCTCAATATTCGTGAGACGCTTAACGCTCTTGCGGATGGTGCTGAAGTTCGTCAGCATGCCGCCAAGCCAGCGTTCCGTCACATAGTGTGCGCGGCAGCGTTGTGCTTCCTGTTTCATTACATCGCTTGCCTGCAGCTTCGTTCCAACAAAGAGCGGCTTCTTGCCTTCAGCGACGGAGTTCGAAACAGCGTTACATGCCGCTTCAAGCATCTCTTGGGTTTTTTTCAAATCGATGATATGAATCCCATTACGCTCCATAAAAATGTAGGGCTTCATTTTGGGATTCCAACGGCGTGTGAGGTGTCCGAAATGGGCACCTGATTGAAGCAATGCATCGAGTTCGACACGAGGCATAAAAATATTTCCTTTCAGTTAAGCTACTATTCTCGTCGTCTTCTTCCGGAATCCCGATGAACCACGTTCATCGGAACACTGCCGGTTAAATCAGAGAATATGATTGTTGATGAATCTAAGCGACTGTAAAACAGCTGTCGCAGGGTACATAAAAAATTAACGTTTGGAGAACTGGAACCGTTTGCGGGCTTTCTTCTGCCCGTATTTTTTTCGTTCTACCATACGAGGATCGCGCGTTAAAAGTCCTGCCCCGCGAAGTGCTATTCGAAAATCTTCATCCAGCGCAATCAATGAACGTGCAATGCCGAGCCTTACGGCTCCGGCTTGACCAGCCGGTCCGCCGCCGTTCACACGCACTTGTGCATCGTACCGCCCCATCGTATCTGTCACTTTGAACGGTTTTAATATCTCATCCCGCTGAATTGCCAGTGGAAAATAATTTTCAAATTCCCGCGCGTTCACTAAAAGCTTGCCTGATCCATCCAACAACTTCACACGGGCAATAGCATTCTTCCGGCGGCCTACTGATATTCTTGGTTGCATGAACTTGTTCTTTCCTTACTCAAAAAGAAATTATTTCTGGTTGCTGTGCTGAATGGGGATGTTCTGATCCCCGATACACTTTCAACTTCTTAAACATCTGACGTCCCAAACGGTTATGCGGAAGCATTCCTTTGACAGCATGCTCCATGACCTTTTCCGGATTCGTTTTGATGAGTTCCGAAAAAGATTCAAAGCGTGCTCCGCCCGGATAACCCGTGTTATGATACAGTTCTTTCAACTCTGGCCGTTTTCCGGTCAGTTTCACTTTTTCTATATTCACAATCACGACGAAATCTCCCAAATCGTGGTTGGGCGTAAATTCCGGCTTATGTTTGCCGCGCAGCAAATGTGCAACGTGCGATGCGATGCGGCCTAATGTCTGTCCTTCTGCATCGACAAGGAACCATTTCTTATTTACTTCTTCCGGTTTAAAAAACCGCGTTTTCGGCGACGTATTCACTCTATATCTCCTACGCTAAATCTTTTTTCAAAAAATTTGTGTACTTCCCAAGAATCTCCGCTTCAAATCGTTGTACACGTATCCATTCTACCAATTGGATGCGCCTTCCGCCCAAAAAATGGCGGACAAGTCGGCGCAGAACCTGGAACCCATCTTTCACTCTGACTGCTATACATTGAATCCACTGTTACTTCAGTGCACCCACCAGGACTCGAACCTGGAACCCACTGATTAAGAGTCAGTTGCTCTACCAATTGAGCCATGGGTGCAAATGTGTTATTTGCTACCCGGAATTGGAGATACTGGAGCCTGTTGTGTCGGTGGTAGTGCAGCCGGAGGAGGGCCGGATTGAATAACGCTCTCCTGCTTCTGTTCAACGCGCGGTAACAACCATAAGTTGATAACCAGGGCAAAGACCATAAAGATACCTGCCAGCCACTCTGTCAACGTTGTAAGGAAATCCGAGGTCCGCCGAACTCCAAAGACCGTTCCGATATTGGCACCGCCGAATCCTCCGGCCAATCCACCGCCCTTGCTCGATTGCATGAGCACAGCGAGCATGAGTAGAATTCCAATGATGACTTCGATAATAATCGCAATTGTGTACATCAGTACTGTTCCTCAAGCGAAAAAAATCCCCACCAACTGTGGGGGTTTGAAGTTTTATTATAGGGAAAAAAAGCTCAAAATGCAAGAAGGAAAATGCACACAATTTCATTTCCTCGCCGTCGGCATGCCCCTTTCCTCAAAAAGACGCTCCACATACTTACCAAGAACATCGTAACCTGTGGATTCATTCTTAGAAACTATAATTTAAACAGATTTATCTTCTGCCCACAATGAATTATGGCTAACGGGATTAGCGCAGCAGCATCCACGCCCGACTGCGTCGCGGTCTCGTTTTGCTATTTATATCGAAACGGGCTAAAAATCAGCGGGACTTCTGCTAACGATCCCGACTTAAAGCATGTCGGGATGAACACATAAAACGTGTTCACTTTAGCATCAGCATTTTCTTGTTGAACACATGCTGTTTCTTCTGTTCATCTGTAGCAACGAGACGATAGACATACATTCCGCTTGCTAATCTGCTTGCATCGAAGGTTTTTTGGTAATATCCAGGTTCCTGCTGCTCGTTCACAAGATTAACCACTTCTCTCCCGATCACATCATATACCTTTAATGACACGTTATATCGTGTCCCTGCTCCGGGCAATTGATATTCGATTGTCGTTGTCGGGTTGAACGGGTTAGGATAATTCTGAAGAAGTTCATATGTCGTCGGCGGCGTGATACTGATCTTGATCTCTTTCGTCCATTTCTGTCCAGTTTTATCCGTGA
>JBEKNC010000023.1:0-41218 GCA_049523215.1 Bacteroidota bacterium
TGCCTCAAACCTGCCAAGCGGTGTCTATCTCTATCGTATCACTACCGGCACATATGTAGAGACCAAGAAACTCGTGCTCATTAAATAAACTTACGAAATCCATCAAAGAAAGCCCTATCGCAAAAATGCATTAGGGCTTTCGTGTTTCATCATGAGTTGCCATTCTTCCATGGCTTCGTTATATTGAACCCAGTCAATTGTAAAGAATCGAAATGAAATCCGTAACATTGCGCGGCTCCGGCGAGTCGATTCCTGTTAACAAAATTATCTGCCTCGGGCAAAACTATGCCGAACACGCAAAAGAAATGAAGTTTGATGTCCCAACGTCACCCGTTTTTTTCCTGAAACCTCCAAGTGCTATCATTCACCCGGGAGAGCAAATCATCCTCCCATCTATCTCAAATAATGTTCAGCATGAAGTAGAAATGACAGTCCTTATTGGTGAACGAGGAAAAGATATCCGTCGGTTTTCTGCATTGAATCACGTTGCAGGGTACGGTGTCGGCCTCGATATGACCATGCGCGATATCCAGGCGGAGGCAAAAAACAAAGGGCTTCCCTGGTCGCTTGCAAAAGGATTTGATACTTCTGCACCACTTTCAGAATTTATTCCTGCTGCAGCAATTGGCGACTCCAACGCGCTTCATATACAATTACTCGTGAATGGCAAAATCCGGCAATCTTCTGACACCAGCAAATTTGTTTTCTCAGTCGACAAAGTCATAGCGTACATCTCTCAGTTCATCACACTCGAGCGGGGGGATATAATTTTTACCGGCACCCCGGAAGGAGTCTCACGCGTTGACCATGGTGATAAATTAGATGCAACCCTTCAGCAAGCAGACGGACATGTTTTAGCATCGTTATCGGTAAGTGTTCAGTAACGATGAATTGGAAAATTTGTTTAGAATTTGTAGAACGCTGATGACAGATTACAAAAAAAGAACTGACAACTGATTCCTGATAACTGATTACTGAAAACTGACAGCTGATAACTATTTTGGCTAAAATCATCACCATAGCACTCCCGAAAGGCGGCGTTGGAAAAACAACGACGGCAGTAAATCTCGCTGCAAGTTTCGCTGTCTTAGAAAAACGCGTGCTGCTCATCGATACAGATCCGTTTGGCGCATGCAGTATGTCGCTTGGATTCACACCGGAAAAGACAAAAGGCGGATTGTACGAAGTCTTCAACTTTATCCATTCCATGGCACAGGTCATTCACCGGACAGAACTTGCATTCCTGGATTTCATTCCGACCAACGTCACATCACAGCAAGCAGAAGAGCGCATCATGCGTTTATCGGAAAATCGAACGTTACTGAAGAACATCCTTCGCACAATCGCGCCGCATTACGATTATGTCATCATCGACACACCGCCCTTCCTGCGCGGCCTTACGACAAATGCCCTTACATGTTCCGATTCTGTACTCATACCGATTAAGTCGGGACATTTTTCACTCGAAGGTATTGAAAAGCTCTTTAAGTACTTCGATTGGATTCAAGATGTGGCAAATAAAAGCCTGCAAATTGAAGGCATCCTTCAGACGATGTACGAGCCGCACACAAAAGTCACAGAAATAACCAACCGTGAACTGCAACTGCGCTTCCGTAAATATCTTCTCAAAACCATCATTCCAAAAAATACGCATCTCACGGAAGCATCATTTTATGGAAAACCGGCAGTGCTCTTCAACGCTGCTTCGAAGGGAACACTGGCGTATTTGGACCTCGCGCGTGAATTGGTCGAACGGCATCAAACAGCACAACCACCCATCGTCCTCCCTGCGCATATTCAACTCGCATAAGTCTGTTGCTAATGTTCATTCCTCATCGTTGATTTCATCCCCCTTTTTTCGTTAATTGAAATGAGCGTTGTATGTGCGGGCGGCGACAAGCAGCCCTTTTCTCTATTATAGACAGAATCCGTATGAGCACACAGGAACTTTCAAAAGCATATAATCCAAAAGAAGTCGAAGATAAGTGGTACTCTTTCTGGGAATCGAACCGGCTGTTCCACGCAACCGTTAATAAAGATAAAACACCGTATACGGTCGTCATTCCCCCACCGAACATAACCGGCATCCTCACCATGGGTCACGTGCTGAACAACACCTTGCAGGATGTATTTGTCCGGTGGAAGCGAATGCAGGGATTTGAAGCATGTTGGATCCCCGGCACCGACCATGCCGGCATCGCCACTCAGAATGCCGTTGAAAAATCTCTTGCAAAAGAAGGCAAGCATCGCCGCGATCTTGGACGCGAAAAATTTATCGAACTCGTGTGGCAGTGGCGGGATAAATACGGCAGCACTATAATAAAGCAGCTGAGAAAATTAGGCGTCTCCTGCGATTGGGATCGTGAACGTTTCACCATGGACGAAGGGTTGTCGAATGCAGTAAAAGAAGTCTTCATCCGACTATTTGAAAAAGGACTCGTGTACCGCGGCAAATACATCGTCAACTGGTGCCCACAGCACCAGACCGCACTGAGCGATGACGAGGTCGATCATTCAGAGACGAACGGGAATCTCTATCATATCAAGTACCCGATTGTCGGTTCAAGCGAATTCGCCACTGTCGCTACCACGCGGCCGGAGACCATGCTCGGCGACACAGCACTCTGTGTGCATCCAAAAGATGAGCGCTACAAGCACTTGATCGGGAAGACTGCGATTCTTCCCATCGTCGGGCGCAAGCTTCCCATCATCGCCGATGATTATATCGACCTGAGCTTCGGAACCGGCGTCATGAAAGTGACTCCGGCACACGATACAAACGATTTCCTTCTCGGTCAGCGGCATGAACTTGAACAATTAAACATCCTTGATGAAACCGGGCATTTGAATGCGGCTGCACCAAAGCAATACGAAGGTATGGACCGGTTCGAATGCCGCAAACAGCTTCTGAAAGATTTAGAAACACAAGGTTTCTTGGTGAAAGTTGAACCGTATGTGTACAATATCGGCAAATGCTATCGCTGTCACACTATCATCGAGCCGTGGCTGTCCGACCAGTGGTTTGTGAAAATGAAACCGCTTGCCGCTCCGGCACTGCGCGTCGTGCACGAAGGCAAAGTCCGTTTTCATCCGGATCGCTGGACGAAAGTATATGAACACTGGATGACAAACATCCGGGATTGGTGCATTTCACGACAAATCTGGTGGGGGCACCGGATTCCCGTCTATTATACACCCGATGGCAACTACACCGCGGCGCGCAGTGTAGAAGAAGCGCGCAAGAAACTCGGCGTCGGTCCGGAAATCGCTATTCGCCAGGATGAAGATGTACTCGATACGTGGTTCTCCTCATGGCTCTGGCCATTTTCCACATTGGGCTGGCCGGAAGATAATGCAGATTTGCATTACTTCAATCCGACCAGCACGTTGGTCACGGCACCCGATATTATTTTCTTCTGGGTTGCACGCATGATCATGGCGAACATGGAATTCATGAAAGGCACGCCGGGCCGCTATGGTAAGCCTCGTAAAAAGGATGACGATCTGATTCCATTCAGCGATGTGTACTTCACGAGCATCATCCGTGATATGGAGGGACGCAAGATGAGTAAGTCGCTCGGCAACTCCCCCGATCCGCTTGATGTCATCGAACAGTATGGCGCCGATGCATTGCGTTTCACCACTGCGTACCTTGCGCCGCTTGGTCAGGATGTACTGTTCTCCACAGAGAAATGTGAGATAGGCAGAAATTTTGCCAACAAGATTTGGAATGCAGGTCGTTTCTTACTGATGAATAAGAACGAAATTCTTGGTGATATGGAAATCTCACTCGAGACACTGCCGACAGACCATCTCGATCTTGCCGACCGTTGGATACTCTCGCGGCTCAATCAAGCGATTAAGGCGTTCAATACATCACTCAACGAATTTCATGTCAACGAAGCCACCAAGCTCATCTACGACTTCATCTGGCATGATTTCTGCGATTGGTATGTGGAATTGGTCAAGACCCGCTTCTATGGTGAAGAACCGAAGGAAGCAAAAACTGCTGTTGTCACACGCGCGCTCTGGATTTATGATCAAGCATTGCGCTTGCTGCATCCGGTGATGCCGTTTATTTCAGAAGAACTCTGGCAACACCTCACCGATCGAAAAGGACAATCACTTGTGCGCGCTGAATTCCCCGTGGTGTACAAGCGTTACATCAACCAGACGATCGAAGACGAATTAAATTTTGTCATCAAAGTCGTCGAAGCAGTCCGGAACATTCGCGGCGAGTTGAATGTTGCCCCTTCGAAGCAGATAGAAGTGTATATGCACATTCATGGAGAAATGGAAGAAAAATTTCCGGAAAGCACCGGTAACATACAAGGACTTCTCAGTTATATAGATCGCCTGTGCCGTGCGAAGACAGTGACAACATGGGATGGTGAATCAAAGAAGTTCGAACGCCCCAAAGCTTCAGCAAGCGCAGTAGTGGATGGAACGGAAATCTTTGTTCCGCTGGAAGGCATCATCGATCTCGATGCCGAACAGAAGCGATTAGAAAAAGAAATCGCGCGCTTGCAGGGATTGGTTGACGGTATTGAAAGAAAATTAGCGAATCCGAGCTTCGTCGATAAAGCACCAAAGGATGTTGTGGAAAAGGAACGTGAGAAACAAAAGAATATTACGATGAATATGGAGAAGCTGAAAGTAAGTCTAGAGTCGTTGAGTTGAAAGTAGTTGAGACGAAGAGATAAGAAGTCGATGAGCCGTTGAGTAGATGAGAAGTTGAGATTGTGGAAATATGAGGAGATGTCATTCCCGCCCGCCTACCGGCGAGGCAGGCGAAAGCGGGAATCCAGAATTTGAATGCTACACTTGCTGAAAAAATATTATCATCGTTCTTTGCCGTGGAGTTTGGTGCTCTCTTCATTATTTATTTTCATTGCGGGAACTCATGCCAATGCCGCAACTCCTCCAGACAATCGTCCAATTGCAGCAACCACCGCAGGGAAAATCCGTGGCTACGTGGAGAACGGAATAAATGCTTTCAAGGGCATCCCATATGGAGACGATATGAAGAGACATCGTTTTCTACCTCCCGTTTCTCCAACACCATGGAATGGGATTCGGGACGCAATCCAATTCGGTCCGATCGCCCCTCAACAGCCGTTGCGGGACTTTAAAATCTCAAGCATGAGCGAAGATTGCCTGAACCTGAATGTATGGACACCGGCATTGCGCGACAGCGCCAAGCGTCCGGTGATGGTTTGGTTTCACGGCGGCGCGTACAGCACCGGAACAAGCAATCTCAACGTGAACGACGGTGTTCGACTCTGCAAGCGAGGCAACGTGGTCGTTGTGACGGTAAACCATCGATTGAATGTATTGGGTTATTTGTATCTTGCCAAAGTCGGTGGATCTAAATTTGCAGAATCCGGTAATGTCGGGATGCTCGATCTCGTGCTTGCGCTCAAGTGGGTGCGGGATAACATTAGTGAATTCGGCGGTGATCCGAACAATGTTACTATCTTTGGTCAATCGGGGGGCGGCGCTAAGTGTGCTACATTGATGGCGATGCCGTCAGCACGCGGATTGTTTCATCGGGTCATAGCGGAAAGCGGGCAACAAGTGACCGGTAGAAAACAGGAGGCTGCGACATCGACTGCGATGGCCGTGCTCAAAAACCTTCAGTTGACTCCCGACAGGATCAGCGAGTTGCAGACCATTCCTCTTGAACAATTGATGAAAGCCTGCCGCGGTTTTTATTTTGGACCGGTGACGGATGGAAACATCCTGCCACGGGATCCATTCGACCCAGACGCTTCACCCCTCTCGGCAGATATTTCGGTGATGATGGGAAATACTCATGATGAGACCGCCACTCTTATCGGAGGCGGCGATTCAACGACGTTTAGCTTGACCTGGGAGCAGCTTCCGCAAAAACTTGAACAGCACATTAAACAATTTTTAGGAGACCTTGACCCGAACAATATTATCGCCAAATATCGGCAATGGTATCCGAAATATTCCGCTAGCGATGCCTTCTTTTCTATTACCACTGCCGCAAGGTCGTGGCGGAGCTTGATTATTGAAGCGGAAAGGCGCGCAGAACAAGGTGGCGCTCCAACGTACGTCTATCAGTTCGATTGGAAATCACCTGTTGACAATGGAAAGTGGAGAGCCGGACACGCCACGGAAATTCCGTTTGTGTTCGACAACGTAGGATATGGCGCGTCAACGGTCGGCACAAGTGCTGAATCACAGAAGATGGCAGATATGATGAGCGAGGTGTGGATTGCATTTGCCCGAAGCGGTAATCCTCATACGTCTTTTATTCCGCAATGGCCTCCGTTTAATCTCAAAAATCGCCCGACGATGATATTCGATCTCGTTCCGAGAATAGAGAACGATCCTCGCGGAGAAGAACGGATATTGTTCAATCAGGTCAACTATGTGCAACCCGGCACATTATGATAGTCAGTTGCGAAGTCCCGGCAAAATAGTTATTTTCATATAATTTTTAAATTTATAGAATAAAATATTTTTTAATAAACGCATGTATACAGTAACTATCGAAACAGAATTCTCCGCTGCACACATCATCCGCGGATACAATGGTCCATGCTCCCGTCTTCATGGACATAATTGGAAAGTAACTGTCGAAGCCAAAACCGATGTGCTTGATACTATCGGCATGAGCCTCGATTTCTATGTACTGCAGAAAAAGACCGAAGAGATAGTGGCAAAATTCGACCACCGCGATATGAACAGCATTCCGCCGTTTGATAAAGAACTCAATCCAACATCGGAAAATATTGCACGGTACATTTATGATGAACTGAAAAAACTATTGCCTCCGCAAGTAAAACTCTCATGTGTAGCCATTGGAGAGACCGGACAGTATACAGCAAAATATTCAGAACAGTAATGTCCATCACTTTAAATATTGACCCCACCTTTATCCTACCCTTGAGGGGAGGACATAAGTTGTCTCATCCCCCCTCCAATGGGGAGATTATGAGGGGGTCACAATAATAATGACAACACCATCACAAGACACACTCATCATCAATGAAATCTTTTTCAGCATCCAAGGTGAATCGACACGCATGGGACGGCCATGTGTCTTTATCCGGTTGACGGCATGTGATCTCCGGTGTAGTTGGTGCGACACGGCGTATGCTTTCGAGGAAGGCACAGAACTGAACATCAATGCTATTCTTCAAAAGGTGAAAGAATACGGATGTAATCTTGTTGAAATCACCGGCGGCGAACCGCTGCTGCAGGAGAATGTTCATCCGTTGATGCGTCGTCTCTGCGATGAAGAATTTGAGGTCATGATTGAGACCGGTGGTCACCATGACATCAGCAGGATTGATCCGCGCGTAAAACGAGTTATGGACATTAAGTGTCCCGGCAGTAAGATGGAAAAGCGAAATCGATGGGAAAACATTGAAATGCTCAATGCTCATGATGAAGCAAAATTTGTCATTGCTGATCATATCGATTATAAATGGGCAAAACATATCCTTCTGCAATATCGGTTGGATAAACGCTGTCCGGTTCTTATGTCACCTGTGTTTGGTACATTAGAAAATCGTACATTAGCAGATTGGATCCTGCATGATCGTCTTCGTGTACAATTTCAGCTGCAAATGCATAAATATATTTGGGATCCGACAGCAAGAGGAGTATAACATGAATCCAATCGATAAACTCGAAACGTTCGACAACAAATATCCGAGCCGTGATTATACTATTACGATCGTGAATCCGGAATTCACTTCCGTCTGCCCCAAAACAGGCCTGCCCGACTTCGGCACAATCACCATCAATTACATACCGGCAAAAAAGTGTATCGAGTTGAAATCGCTCAAATATTATTTTCTGGAATACCGTTCGATGGGAATTTTCTATGAGACCGTCGTAAACAAAATTCTTGACGACCTTGTCTCCGTGCTCCATCCGAAATGGATGGAAGTCGTGGGCGCGTTCACGGCACGCGGCGGTATTACCACCACGGTGAAAACTGTGCATTCAAAAAAAGGAAAACACAAGAGTAGATGAGCAAGCCTCGTGCGGTTGTTCTTGTGAGCGGAGGGATGGATAGCTGTGTCACCGCTGCCATTGCCAATCTTGAATACAATCCAGCGTTCCTCCATATTAACTATGGTCAGCGAACCGAGCGGCGTGAATTAAAAGCCTTCCGCGCACTTGCCGATCATTTCGGTATTGGAAAACGTTTGATTGCCGAGCTCACACACCTGAACAAAATCGGCGGATCGAGTCTTACAGATAAAAAAATCAGAATTACAAAAGCTGATCCGGAAAAACTTTTTCAAGCGGCGAAAAACGAGATTCCAACATCCTATGTCCCGTTTCGCAATGCGAATATTCTCTCCGTTGCAGTAAGTTGGGCGGAAGTCATCGGCGCTCAAAAAATATTTATTGGCGCAGTAGAGGAAGACAGCTCCGGATATCCCGACTGCCGGAAAGAATTCTACGATGCTTTCAATACTATGATCGATCTCGGAACAAAACCGGAAACAAAAATTATCATCGTTACACCCGTGATTGATTTAAAAAAATCAGACATTGTGATACGAGGGAAAGAATTAAAAGCGCCATTTGAACTAACTTGGTCATGTTATAGAAATGAGGACATTGCGTGCGGTATTTGCGACAGCTGCGCATTACGTCTGCGTGCGTTCCAAATCGCAGGGATGGAAGATCCGATACCGTATTTAATCAGGCCAAAATATAATTGACTTGATCTTTTTCATCCAGTACTTTGTTTCATGCGAAAAGAGATAAGAATACTTTTCACTTGATTTTTTACGTGGTTCTATGTTTCCATCGGAAATTCTTCGCAATACTATCAGGCTCTTCCAACTCCTCTCACGGGGATTTCGTTCCGGTTTTTTCGCTCCCTCCTTCGATTCCTAAAAAAATACTTGACAACATAGAAAATTCTCGTTATCATATAAATGACCGCTTATATAAGCGATAATTTATATGGATGACGGATTAAAGCTGCAAACTCTCTTTCAGACCCTTGGCGATGTCAATAGGCTGAGAATCATCAGGATCATTGGGAACCAGACCCGTTCAGTTTCAGAGATAGTAGAAATGACGGGATTATCCCAACCGCTCGCATCGCATCATCTGCGAGTGCTCAGGGAACAAAACATTCTCAAGACAAAACGAGAAGGACCTTTTATTTATCACGAATTAACTGACCCACGAATACTCGATGCTCTTGGTATATTTTCAGAAATTCTTATTCGTTTCGGCAACAATGACGGCACAAAAGAAAGTATGTTTTCATGCAGAGAACAATTCATGAGAATCATAAACAAAAAAAGAATATAGGAGGAATCGACAATGAATATCAAAGAAAAAATGACGGATTTCATGATGGGAAAGTTAACACCAGAAGAAAAAAGTGCAATGATGGATCAAATGATGAACAAATTTTTTGCAGATATACAACCTGGAGACAAACAAAAGATGATGGAAGGAATGATGGAAAAATTTATGAGCAACATGACTCCTGATGATAAACAGGCCATGATGCAAACCATGATGCCGAAAATGATGGGTTCGATGATGGGAGGCGGAACAGGTTCACCGATGATGAATATGATGAGTATGATGATGGGCGGCAAAGGACCGATGAATATGATGAAGTCTATGAAGGGAGATGGAAACCATTCGGAAGAGCAAATTGAGATGCCTTGGGATATGTGTAAAAAAATGATGTCGACCATGAGTAAAACGAGCGAACTTGCAACTTTTGCGACACCTGAAGTACGTGAACTCTTCGAGGAATGGGCTGCACAGATTGAAGAGGAAATTTTAAGTTTTGTGAAGGAATCTCAAATTAATAATGCAGAAAAGATTGCCGAACACTTTAAACTGTCGCGGAATAGTGTTACATTTTTCCTAACAAGACTTGCGAATAAAGGGAAAATAAATCTGAATGCTCAAAAAGCAGAGTGAAACCCAAAGTCTGAATAGATAGGGTTCAACAGTCTATGTTTCCATCGGATATTCTTCGCAATATTATCAGACTTTTTCAACTCCTCTCTCGTGGATTCAAGTCGAGTTTCTCGCTCAATCCATCGGAAGAGAAAAAGAACAATCCTATCGCAAATCGACCGATCCCAGTCGCACGCCGCAATATCTGTCCGCATTGCAAGCTCGATATTCCAGACGGTGCACGCGTCTGCCATCACTGTCATCAATTTGTGAGTGTACGATTCAATCTCGCAAACCTTATCACGATTATTGCTTCCGTTGCCGCGGTAGCGATGTCAGTGTACGCGCTTTATATGACAGCTTCACAGGCACAGGTGGCAAAGCAAATTGAGAGCCGCCGCTTCCTCATCGAATTATTCGACAACATGCATAGAACTCAGGGTGAACTGCAGGCATCACGGGAAAAAGGAGGCGGTGAAGAAAATCTGAGCGAGAAAGAAATATTGCTTTTGAATTACTACCAGGTTCTCTCCCGGACACTTGCACAGTACATCAAACAGGAACCGACGCTCTTCGTGAAGGCACGCTGCACGTACGAACCTTTCCTCCCGATTCGGCAAAGTCCCTCTGAAAAATCAAAAAAAATCGGTGCAGTATATAAAGACGAAGAGGTGTTTCGACTCGGCACATTTTCCTATGGCAAAGGCGAGGTGTGGTACTATGTTGCCAGCGCCGACCAGCAAAAAATCGGGTGGGTGCATAAATATCTGGAAATAATACCATAGCCTCAGAAAAACCTTCGCAAGGTTTCTTATGATAATCCTTTGAGAACCTTGCGAAGAGTATCTGGGTCACTCCCGCCACTTAATCGAACAGCCCATCGAGGGAATTTGTTTTCCAGTAATCGGTTTTCCTTCGGCAAGGTTGGTAATTGCATCCTTCAATTCTTCCTTCGTTACCTTCGATTCTTCCTGCCAGTTGTCATCAATGCGTCCGTGATACATAAGTTTTTGTTCAGCATCAAAGAGATAAATATCCGGTGTGCACTGTGCATCGAATGCACGAGCAACCTTTTGGGTATCGTCAATAAGATAGGGAAATGGAATTCCCCATTCTTTGATTTTCTTACCCATCTCGTCCGGTGCATCGTCGGGATACTTCGGATTGATATTCGGGTTGATCGCCAGAACATTGATCTTTCGTTCCAGCGCATATCGACCTAAGCGGATCATACGCGGCCACACTGCTTTTGCATAGGGACAATGATTGCAGGTGAAAACGACCAATAATCCTTTATTCCCGATTGCATAATCACTTACCTGGATAACACCATCGGGATCTCTTAAAATAAACTTTGGCATTTTTGTGCCAAGTGGAACATCTACTGATTCTAAGCGTGCCATTGAATCTTCTCCTCTTTTCTCTTTAAAACCACTATGAATCTATAAAAAGTTTCCAACAGTTGCAGGCGCTTGCAATTCATATGAAATTGGCTGACATTTGATCGTTTCTTAAAACTCCAGTTCCCGAAAAATGCGAATACGTGCCGTTGAGTATTCAATAATTTACTCATTGAATTGCATATCACACTGAACGGCCAATACATCAATCTGTCAATCGAACCAACACATTGAGGCTCCTATGAAACGTACTCCCAAGCTTAATAAAGTTCATCACATTGATTCCATTCAAGACATGCTCATCAAGTCTGCGGGTAAGCATGGTGATAAGCTTGCATTGGAAGATTTGAGGGACACACCTATCCCCAAGGCGAGCTATAACTCGCTGCTGAAGTATGTGCTGAAGTTCGGTACAGCGCTCCGCGAACTCGGGCTCCCCGAGCGAAGTCATATTGCTGTCATCAGCGAGAACCGCGTGCAGTGGGGTATAACATATCTGACAGCCATGTGCTTCAATTATGTCATCGTGCCCATTGATGCCAAATTGAGCACCAATGAAATCATCAACATCATCCATGAATCGGATGCAAGCGCCATCGTCTTCTCCGAATCTTTCGATGCGATGCTTCGGGAGGAAAAACGCGCGCTGAAACATCTGCGACATTACATCAATATGGATTTACTGGCGAAGAAAGACGGCTTTCTTTCGATGCCGGAGCTTATCAACAACAGCCGAGGCTGCACGGTCGATGCATTGCCGAGACTCGATCCAAAAGCTATGGCTGTCATTATTTTTACATCGGGTACACTGGGCAGAGCAAAAGGTGTCATGCTGAGTCAGCATAATCTTGCTGCGAACCTTGTTTCAATGGTGAGCATGATGATGATTCATCCTCAGGATCGGTTTCTTTCCGTACTGCCGATTCACCATACGTACGAATGTACTTGTGGATTTCTTTGCCCGCTCTATTCAGGTGCATCAGCACATTATGCGCGCTCACTCAAGACGGTCGTCGATGACCTGCAGCAGGTGAAGGCCACTATGCTGCTTGGCGTGCCGCTGTTGTTTGACAAAATGTTCAAGCGCATTTATCATGCTATCAAAGAAAAACGTGTAACGTCTATCATTGTTCCGCCATTGATCAAGCTGACCGATGTTGCTGCCCGGTTCGGATGGAAGAGCGCAAAGAAAGTTGTCTTCTCAGAAATCCACGAAAAATTTGGCGGACATATTCGTGCATTCATCGCCGGCGGCGCTGCGCCCGATCCGATGGTAGCAAAGGGTCTACGGGATTTGGGATTCACATTCGTGCAGGGGTATGGTTTGACCGAAACATCTCCGATCCTTACACTCAATCAACTCGACAATTTCAAAGATGAAGCGGCGGGCTTGCCATTACCCGGCGTAGAACTCCGTATCGACTCGAAGAGTGAAGACAGTGTCGGCGAAGTGCTGGCGAAAGGAGCGAATGTGATGATTGGCTTTTATAAAAATGAGCGAGCCACAAAAGAGGCATTTGAGAATGGCTGGTTCAAAACCGGCGATCTCGGTTTCATCGACAGCGACGGCTTCCTCCATATTTGCGGACGGAAGAAAAACGTGATCATCTCCCGCAGCGGCAAAAATGTATTTCCTGAAGAAATCGAAGACATCCTTCAGCGCAGCCCGTTTGTGCAGGAATGTCTCGTGTATGGTGAAGACGATCCAAAATTAGATGAAATCATTTCTGCACAGATCGTCGTAGACGCAGAGGCATTCATCGAGTTATCCGAATCGCGCGGTGTGCAGATCACTCCTGAACTTATTAACGAAGTACTCAGCGAAGAAGTAAAGAAAGCAAATACAGAGCTTTCAAGCTTTAAACAAATTAAAAAATTTACCGTCCGCGAACAAGAATTTGAGAAAACAACCACTCAAAAGATAAAGCGGTATTTAGCATTGCCAAAGTAGAATGCAGAGTTACAACATAAAAAGGAAGTAGAACATTTAAGTTGCTCGTTATTTCTAATTCATTAATCACATCACAAATCATCGGAGGATATTATGACAGCATCCGTTGTTCACTGGGAAATTTCTGCAAAAAAATCAAAACTTTTGCAGGAATTTTATACTAACCTTTTCGGCTGGAATATTAATGCCGATAATCCACAACAGTATGGGATGGTAGATACTGGTTTGAAAATGGGGATCAATGGAGGAATCTATCAAGGGACTGAGCAGCAGCCGCATGGTGTCGTCATCTATACACAGGTTGAAGATATACAACCATATTTGGATAAAGCCGTTAGTCTTGGTGGAAAAGTTATTCTCCCGATTACGGAAATTCCCAACATGGTTACCTATGCAATGTTTGCAGATGTGGAAGGGAATGTTATGGGTCTAATAAAGGGACCTCAAAGCGTTCCGGAAAAACCAAAGAAAAAGAAACCAGCGCGTAAACAAAAAAAGATTAGAAAGACGCTCAAAGTGAAGCGGATAACAAAGAAGAAGGCACGTAAATAATTCGATCATACGACCTTGCAAAAGCTAAATCTTTTGCAAGGTCTTTTTTGTATGGGGAAAGAAAAGAAATACATAGCCCATCTCGATCTCGATTGTTTCTTCGTTTCCGTTGAGCGCATTAAGAACCCCGATCTCATCGGCAAACCGGTCGTTGTCGGCGGCAGTGCAACCGGACGAGGCGTTGTCGCTTCCGCATCCTATGAAGCGCGGAAGTTCGGCATTCATTCAGCCATGCCCACAGCCCGAGCACAGAAACTGTGCGCAAACCTCATCGTTGTGCGGGGAAGTCACGGCGAATACAGCCGTGTCTCACAAAAACTCTACGAACGAATGTGTGAACTGGCTCCTATCGTTGAACGTGCCTCCATCGATGAGATGAACATGGATTTTACCGGATGTGAAAATCTTTACAAGAACGATCTTCCCGGCTTCATGAAAACCATTCAGAAACTTGTACTGGACGAATTCAAACTTCCCTGCACTATCGGACTCGCTTCCAATACCACTATCGCAAAGATTGCGGCAAATCGCGTAAAGCCCGCCGGTGTCATTTTTGTTCCACATGGAAAAGAAGCTGCATACGTAGCGCCGTTCGATATTAGTGTTATTCCTGGCATCGGGAAAAAGACAGAAGAATATTTACGAGGAAAAGGATTTCAGAAAGTCGCCGACATCCAATCGAAATCTGAGGACGAACTGTTGTCTCTTCTTGGTAAACATGGGTCTTGGATTTTTCATGCCGCCAACGGACATGGTTCGGATGTTATCGGAGAAGAATGGAATGCAAAGAGCATTTCACGTGAAGAAACCTTTGCAAAGGATATCACCGACCGGAGAGCACTTGAAAAGGTCATCTTCGAATTGACCGAGGATGTATGCCGGCAGCTCCGTGCCCATGGTTGGAAGACGCATACCGTAACACTCAAGCTCCGCTTTTCCGACTTCAAGACGATCACTCGCGCAAAGAGCGTCGACCCAACGAATGACGATACTGTTGTTGCACGTGTGGCACGAGAACTTCTTCAATCCTCCTACACAGGCAAACTGCCGGTTCGACTCATTGGAGTGCGGCTTTCCAACTTCGATGAAGAAGAACAACTCAAGCTCTCCCTTTTCCCATCGGATCAGAAGAAACAAAACATCCTCCGTGCCGTGGATACCTTACGAAAGAAATTTGGGGATAACGTCATCCACGTGGGCGGAGAATAGCGTAAAGACATTAATTCACTCTGATGCACTTCCAAAGTGCGTCGGAGTTGAGGATGTGGAGATAAAATGGCACAGAGATCAGTACACTTCACATGAGAAATGGCCATTCTCTGATTATTGTGATTGGATCGGGATGAGAGAGAATGTATTTGTTGATAAAGATTTCATCAAGAACAATTTTTCTACTACAAAAGAATACGAATCCTTTGTCAAGGATTACACACCACGATCCAAACTCAAATTTGGACTAGATAAATATTCCATCGATTGACCTAACTTCAACGCGCTTTTAAATATAACTCCGACACACCTTCAAGGTGCATCGGAGTTGCAATACGAAGTACACATCTTTTTGGCTTCCATCCAACAAATCCGTATCTTACGATTGTATGGCACGATTTAAGTTCATTATTGAATATGAAGGTACACGTTTCAGCGGCTGGCAGGTACAAAAGAATGCCCGTACTGTTCAAGGAGAAATCAATGCCGCCGTAGGCAAAGTTTTTGGCACACATAATTTTGAATTCTATGGTTCAGGCCGCACAGACGCCGGCGTTCATGCATTACAGCAGGCAGCACACCTTGAGATTAAAACGATGCTGGCACCGGAAATCATCCGGATGAAGCTGAACGACGAACTTCCCGCCGACATCAACATTATTGAAATCGAAAAAGCCTCTGCCGATTTCCATGCCAGGCACGATGCCATGGCGCGAAGTTATCTCTACCAAATCTCACGAAGGCGGACGGCATTCGGCAAGAAGTTTGTATGGTGGGTCAAAGACCCGCTCGATGTGACAAAAATGCGGCAAACGGCTGAGTTGTTCCAAGGGCTCAAGGATTTCCAATCTTTCACCGCAGACGATTCGGAAGATAAATCTACCAAAGTGCATATTAATTCGATCGATGTTCAGCAGGCAGGCGATTTAATTCTTGTGCGCATTGTCGGATCCCATTTTATCTGGAAGATGGTTCGTCAAATCGTTGGCGTGCTGGCAGAAGTCGGACGCGGAAAAATGCCGCTCAACGACGTAAAGAAATTTCTTCATACAAAATCGGATGAACCGGCAAAGCTTACGGCTCCGCCTTCAGGATTATTCCTTGAGCGCGTCTATTACAAAGGAGATGTATGGTTAAAGGAATTGAAGCCGATGATAGAAATTTCCACAAGACTCCCCATGAAGTTCATGAAGAAACAAGAAGAAATGCCAAAGAAGGTTGAAAAAGAATAAAAAGGAAAAACCAACAGCATCCTCTATGGATACCCTTCCGCTTTTTTGCGATTTTTCATGCTCATACGCAGGGTTTGCACAACCGGATGCTACCGGTGCTTGCAGACGCGATCTCGCTGTTTACTGCAACAAGTTTAAAAAACACAACAACAAAAATTCTCACTGTATCACGAGAAAATCATGAAATCACATCGATTCTTCATTCTAGCAATAAGCTTACTTCTTGCTCTGTTCAGTAAGTAGAAGAAGGAACATGCCCCAGCATCTCAATAAAGAACTGAACAGCATTGCAGAACCGTACACCAAGCTCGTGCTCGCTGTGGGACAACACGATGCAGATTATGTTGATGCGTACTATGGTCCAAAGGAATGGTCTGAGGAAGCAAAAACCGAGAAGAAATCGCTGAGCGCCATCAAGGAAGCGGCACTCCTGCTCAAAACAAAGCTCGATGAAATTGACATTTCTTGTAATGAAGACATCCTTCATCTCCGCCATCAGTATTTACAGAAACAAATTGCCTCGCTTATCTCCCGGGTCGAAGCACTCAACGGCAAGAAGCTTTCCTTCGATGAAGAGGCGAAAGCGTATTACGATGTCGAACCGCCTTTTTTTCCCGAAGAACATTTCCAGAAACTTGTGAGTGAATTAAACTCATTAGTACCGGGTAACGGATCGATTCCCGAACGTGTCGAAACCTATCGGCGGCAATTTACAATTACTCCCGACAAGACCGATAAGGTATTCAGCGCGGCAATTTATGAATGCCGCAAGCGAACAAAGAAATATATCGACCTTCCTGAGAATGAAACCTTCCGGTTGGAATACGTTCACAACAAATCATGGAGCGGGTACAATTGGTATAAAGGAAACAACGAAAGTCTGATTCAAATCAATACCGACCTGCCGATCTTTTTAGAACGCGCTATTGACCTTGCGGCGCACGAAGGATATCCGGGACATCATGTCTATAATTGTTTATTAGAGACCGCGTTTGCGCGCAAATTTGGTTGGGTGGAATTTACCGTCTATCCACTCTTCAGTTCACAGTCGCTTATTGCGGAAGGAGCAGCGAACTTCGGCATCGAAGTCGCATTCCCCGGGAAGGAGCGAATGGAATTCGAACGCTCCATGCTCTTCCCGCTTGCCAGACTCGATAAAGATCAGGCAGAAAATTATTCCAAAGTGCAAGCACTTGCCGCAAAACTCAGTTATGCCGGCAACGAAGCTGCACGCCGCTATCTTAACGCTGAAATCTCGCGCGAGGACGCAGTTCAGTGGCTTGTCAACTACGCGCTGATGTCGCCGGAACGCGCACAACAACGCACGCGTTTCTTCGACCAGTATCGCAGTTACGTCATCAATTATAATTTCGGCTTAGATTTGGTACGTCAGTACATTGAACGACGCGGCGGCACAGAAGACAAGCCGAGAAAGCGCTGGGAAGAATTCACGAAACTCATTTCATCACCGCGATTGCCTTCTGGATTGCTCTAGATGTCGCCTATCAAATCAAAAATACCAAAAGAAGAACGTCCATACCTCGACCGCCTCTTGGACGAAATCCGTTACCGGATATCCGGAGTAGAAGACATCGATGTAGCGAGTCAATCAATACCGCGTTATACCGGAGAGTTCTGGACATCGAAACAGCGGCAGGCGCACTCACTGCATGAAGTATCGTACCGTGCGTGCTTCAAACCACAGCTTCCGCACTTCTTCATAAAAGATCTGACCAATGAAGCTGATACAGTGTACGATCCATTCAGCGGGCGCGGCACAACCGTATTAGAAGCAGGATTGATGGGCAGAAAAGTCATTGCGAACGATATCAATCCCTTGAGCACTCTTCTGAGCAAACCCCGTTTCTTCCCGCCATCGCTTGAAGAGTTAATGAAACGATTGAATAGTATTCCGATGGATGAAAACGAAGATGCCGAAATCGATCTTTCGATGTTTTTTCATCCAAAGACAGAAGCAGAAATCGTTTCCATGAAAAACTATCTCACCGAACGCCGCGAGAGCGGTACGGAAGACGATATCGATCGGTGGATCCGGATGGTCGCGACCAATCGGTTGACCGGGCATTCCAAGGGATTCTTTTCTGTATATACTCTGCCGCCGAATCAAGCCGTGAGCGCCGACAGCCAGCGAAAAATCAATTTGAAGATGCAGCAAACTCCGGAGCATCGGGACACTCGTGTCATCATTTTTAAAAAATCGCGGACGCTCTTGAGCGATGTAACAACAGCAGAACGCACTCTTCTTCAACAAACCGGTGCAGCTGCACGCTTCCTCACATCCGATGCACGAGAAACAAAAACGATCGCTGCCAACTCTATTCAGCTTACTGTAACCTCGCCTCCCTTCCTCGATGTTGTCGATTACGTACAGGACAACTGGCTGCGCTGCTGGTTCAACGATCTCGATGCGGCAGACGCTGCGAAAACAATTCTCATGGCACGAACGCTGGAGGATTGGTCGGCGGTAATATTTGGAGTCTTCCGCGAGCTGTATCGCATAACCAAACCGCGCGGATTCGTTGCATTCGAAGTCGGTGAAGTGCGAAATAGTAAAATACGCTTAGATGAACATGTGGTGCCACTCGGAGTAAAGGCAGGATTTTCGTGCATTGGCATCATCGTCAACGAACAGTACTTCACCAAAACATCGAACATCTGGGGCGTCGATAACAACGAAAAAGGTACAAATTCTAACCGGATTGTGCTATTCCGGAAAGATGGAAAATCTCTGTAACTTTCGTAAGGTCTCTAAGATTTAACAGCGCTACTTTACGAAAGTTATTCAAGCCCCAGAAAGTCCATAGAGATAACAATGAAATACGCAGACGAATATCTATATCACATTTACAATCGAGGGGCACATAAAGCTAAGCTCTTCTGGTGTAAAAGGCATTTTGAATTTTGCAGGGACTCATTGATTAAAAACGCCGAGAAACATGGCGTGTCACTTCTTGCATACTGTCTTATGCCCAATCATTATCATTTGTTGATGCGACAAGAACAGGAAACTTCTCTTTCCAAGTTTTTGCAAGCAACATTTATTGCCTACACACAATTTGTAAACACACGGGAGGGTCACAGTGGTACACTCTTTCAGGGCCGAGCGCAATCACGCCGCATTGATTCCGATGATTACGCGATTATTGCAACGCGGTATATTCACCTGAACCCTGTTTTAGCTCATCTCGTGCATCAACCAGAAGAATGGGAATACTCTGATTGTAAAGAATGGATTGCATCAAATCCATACGCTGGACAGAATCCAATGCAAAGAAAGAAATTTGAATTCCGACGACACTACTTTTCTTCTGGGATAGAATACCAACGCTTCATAGCTGAACATTTCGATAAGCAAGAATTTCAACAGTGTATTGAATTATATGAAGGTGATTCGTCATCTCTCTCATCCACTTTCGTAAAGTGTCTCATCTAACCTCTGTAACTTTACGAAAGTATCTGTATATTTCAGCATGAATAAAAAAGAACTTGAAAATCTTCACGCTATCATTCATAGAGCACTTGAAGAAGATATCGGCAGCGGCGATATCACAACACTCAGCACGGTTCCGACAAAGTCCGTTCTGAAGGGAACGTTCATCTCAAAAGAATCCGGAGTAATAGCCGGATTGGAAGTAGTGCGCGAAACGTTACAATATCTCGACAAGCAGGTTTCGTTTTCTCCGAAAGTCGCCGACGGCAAACATGTTGTCAAAGGAACTGTTCTCGCGACAGTGCGCGGTAAAGGACGCACTTTACTGACAGCCGAACGAACGGCATTAAACTTCTTGCAGCGAATGTCCGGAATTGCTACACTCACCCGGGCGTACGTCGATGCTGTTAAAGGTACTGATACAGTCATTCTCGACACACGTAAAACATCCCCGGGCAATAGATTGCTCGATAAACAAGCAGTCCTCCTTGGCGGGGGAGCTAATCATCGATTCGGATTGTTTGATATGGTACTGATAAAGGATAATCATATTGCCGCCGCTGGAGGAATCACTCAAGCGGTGACGCAAGTCTGGGCAACTGATACGATGAAACGGCATATCGAAGTGGAAGTGAAGAATCTTGAAGAACTACGGGAAGCGCTCTCGCTGAAAGTTGATCGCATATTACTCGACAATATGAATATCAAAACGCTCCGTGAAGCAGTCCGTTTTACCGCCGGACGCGTTCCTCTTGAAGCATCTGGTAATGTCACATTGAAGAACGTCGCCGCAGTAGCCGCGACCGGTGTCGATATGATTTCCGTCGGTGCGCTAACACATTCGGTACGCGCGCTGGATATTAGTTTTTTGATAAAAGGATAATAGCCGAATAAATTTCTAATCTTAATACTCAATATAATTCCCTCTCCTCATAGGAGAGGGTTAGGGTGAGGTCAAAGAATATAGAGACCCCACCTTAGTCCTCCCCTAAGAGGGGAGGAGACCTGTCAATCAGAACAACGTACATATTCATGACACAAAACGAAATATATCAAGATCTGAAAACAAAATTGCACGATGTCGTGCCGGATGTTGAGCTGCGAATAAAATCCGAACTCGCATTCGAAATCAATAAGCTCAAAGTCGAACGCAACGCTGTCATCCTTGGACATAACTACATGGAACCGGCACTCTTCCACTCTATTCCTGATTATGTCGGAGACTCTCTTGAATTAAGCCGTGTCGCCTCGAAAACCGATAAAGATATTATCGTGTTCTGTGGTGTGCGTTTTATGGCAGAGACAGCGAAAATTTTATCACCGCAAAAGACCGTTCTTATTCCGGCGAAGAAAGCCGGCTGCTCGCTCGCAGATGGAATTACCGCCGATGATGTTCGTCAGTTGAAAGTAAAGTATCCGGGCGTTCCGGTTGTAACATATATTAATACGAACGCGGAAGTCAAAGCAGAATCGGATATTTGCTGTACATCGAGCAATGCAGTGGCAGTGGTCCAGTCGCTCAAGAGCGAAACGGTTATTTTTCTTCCGGACGAATATCTTGCCCGCAATGTTGCACACGCAACGAGAAGACACATTATTTTTCCGTCTTTAACCGGAGTCGAACCGGAAAGCGACCCGCTCCTCGACAAACCTATCATCGGCTGGAAGGCGCGGTGCGAAGTGCATGAGAAATTCACTGTCGAAGATATCCAAAATATACGCAAGCAATTTTCTGATGTTATTATTCTCTCTCATCCTGAATGCAGTCCAGAAGTTGTTGCGGCATCGGATTATTCCGGCAGTACCACACAGATGATTCGCCATGTCCAGCGCACGAATGCTGCACGTTATCTTTTGCTTACGGAGTGTTCGATGGGCGATAACATCATGGCTGCCAATCCGAAAAAAAATATGCTTCGCTTGTGCAGTGTCCGCTGTCCGCATATGAATGAGATTACATTAGAAGATACATTAGAAGCGCTCCGGCAAACACGGTATGTCGTCGAAGTGCCGGAAGAGATCCGTGTGCGTGCACTGCGTGCGGTCGAGCGGATGCTGGAAATTATTCCATCGGCGGCAGATTAATTTTTTTGATAGTCATGCCCGCGGATCTTTGGCGGGCATCCAGGTCTAGGGTTCCTTGGTTCTGGATTCCCCGCCTGTCAAAGCACACTTTGTACGGCGGGCGGGCCGACAGAAGCATTCGGGAATGACATATTTTCACCTTTTTATTCATGCCCGCCCCGACTCGTCGGGAGAAGTAATCTCGCTTTTTTCGCTTAAACTTGCAGATTGCCCGCCTGACCGTCGGGCAGGCTTCGTTACTTTGTTCCTCGCAATGACTTTTCTCCCCTCTTCTTTCAAGGAAAGATCGGGTTCAGCGAATATTTATCTTTCTTTTTTTATATTGTTCTAAGAAAAATGTACCAACGAACATTTTATGATGCATTGATAAAAAAAATAAATGCAAGAATATATCAAATGTGACGTACTCATTATCGGATGCGGGGTTGCAGGCAGTATTGCCGCGTTGCAGCTTGCAGACGCCGGTGTTCACGTCGTTGTAGCGACACGCTCATCGAATCCCGAAGAATCCAATACCTACTATGCGCAAGGCGGAATCGTGTACGAAGGAGAAGGAGATTCACCGGAACTTCTCGCCAAAGACATTCTGCATGCGGGTGCCGGGTATTGCAATCCACAAGCAGTGGAGCTTCTTGCAAAGGAAGCACCCAAACTCGTTCGCTCGCTTCTTCTGGAAAAATTCTCTATTCCCTTCGACCGGACAGCCGAAGGAAAACTTTCCCTCGTACTCGAAGGCGGACATACCATCGCTCGCATTCTTCATGCTGCAGATTCCACCGGCAGCCTTATCGAACGGCACCTGATTCAGGCACTGAAGGCAAATGCGAATATCACGTTATTAACCGATGCAACAGCGGTAGACTTGCTTACTCCTGCTCACCATTCAGTGAACCGGCTGACGGTGTATGATCCACTCTCCTGCAACGGCGCGTTCCTTCTCAATCAGGGGACAGGACACGTACAGCGGGTTCTTGCACGCACGACTATTTTGGCATCCGGCGGGTTGGGACAAATTTTTCTTCGAACAACGAATCCGGCAGGAGCGCGAGGCGACGGATTGGCGATGGCGTACCGTGCCGGCGCCAGAGTTCTCAATTGCGAATTTATGCAGTTTCATCCAACGGCATTCTATCAGCAAGGCGCACCGTGTTTCCTCATTACCGAAGCGATGCGCGGAGCAGGTGCCCGGCTGTTGGATTCCGAAGGCAATTTGTTTATGCAAAAATACGATCCCGAATGGAAAGATCTTGCTCCGCGTGATGTTGTTGCCCGAAGCATTCATCAGGAAATGCTGACGAGTGGAACCACACACGTTTTTCTCGATATTGCATCGCATCTTCCAGCAAACGATATTCGAGAGCGCTTCCCTTTTATCTACGAAAAATGTCTTGAGCATGGTATCGATATTACGCACGAACCTATCCCGATTGTTCCGGCGGCGCATTATTTTTGCGGAGGCGTGTGGGTCGATCTCTGGGGACGAACAACGCTCAATCATCTCTATGCCGTCGGCGAGGTTGCCTGCACAGGACTTCATGGCGCCAACCGGCTTGCAAGCACATCATTACTGGAAGGTGTCGTTTGGGGCAATCGCGCCGCAGAACATATTCTCCGTACCATGGAAGAACATCCAAAGCCACGCATTGATGAAATTCCACCGTGGATTGAAACAGGTACGGAGATGCCGGATTCCGCACTCATCAGTCAGGATATGAGCGTCATCAAACACATTATGTGGAATTACACCGGACTCATTCGCACAACCGAACGTTTACAGCGCGCCTTACGCGAACTGCGCCATCTTGAATCCGAAATCGACCGCTTCTATCAAGCCGTCAAGTTGACAGACGGCATCATTGGACTGCGCAATGCCGTGCGTGCTGCTATCATCATTACCATCGCGGCGTGGGAAAATAAAACGAGCGTCGGCTGTCATTATAGACAGTGAAGAGAAAACGGATTGGAGATTGAAGATTTGAGATGAGAACCGAGAAAAGAAAGATCGCTTTCATTTCTAAACCTTTCCCTATCTTTATTTATTGAAAAGTTTTAAGTATCATTCTTATAATACATCATTGAAAGGAATAAATAATGTATAGACCGCAGATCACGGTTGTGGATTGCACCATCCGCGACGGTGGATTGATGAATAAATCTCAGTTTACATTGGATTGTGTGCAGGCGGTTTACAAAGCCATTTGCGAATCAGGCATCCATATAGTAGAGCTCGGGTACCGAAACAGCCGGACGATGTTCGATCCGGAAAAATACGGCGCATGGCGTTTCTGCGACGACGAGATGATCAAAAAAGTTGTCGGGGATAATAAATTCCCGGACACCAAGATCGCCGTTATGATGGACGCACATAAAAGCTCCGTCGACGACCTGCTTCCCAGAGATAAAAGTCATGTGGACGTGATCCGCTGCGCCACATACGTAAAGGACATTGACAAATGCATTAAAATTGTCAACGATGCCGTTGCAAAAGGATACGAAACAACCATCAACATTATGTCTATCTCCACCGCACCGGAGCGGGAACTGAATGAAGCTTTACAGCAGATCCATGAAGAGACTAAGATCAAAGCGTGCTACATTGTGGATAGTTTCGGCAATCTGTATTCTGAAGACATTGATTATTTTGTTTCCAAGTATCAAAAAATGCTGCCCGGCATCGAAGTCGGTGTCCATATGCACAACAACCAGCAGCTTGCATTTGCCAACACGATTGAAGGCATCATCCGCGGGGCAAACTATCTTGACGGCACGCTGTATGGATTGGGCCGCGGCGCGGGCAACTGCTGTCTGGAGCTTTTACTCGGTTTTCTTAAAAATCCTAAATTCAACATGCGTCCGATCTTAGATGTCATCGCGTCTCATATTATTCCCCTTCAGAAAGAAATTACTTGGGGATACTCTGTTCCCTACATGGTAACAGGTATTATGAACCGGCATCCCGATGAAGCCATTAAGCTGATGATGCTGCCGGAAAAGGATCCGGCAAGATATAACTTCGGCGCATTCTATGAAAGGATGTTGGATCCGGAACCATAGATGAGGAATTTCCAAAATACAAATACTAAAATTCAAACAAATCACAAAAACCAATTTCTGATATGTCAAAATCCTAATTCATTATGATGTTACGAAAAGAGAAAAAGAACAACTGTCATGCCCGCGGATTTTTAGTCCGTTTCGATTCGGGAATCGAAACGAGATCTCGACAAAGTCGGACGGGCATCCAGATCTAGGACTCTTCAATTCTGGATTCCCCGCCTGCCAAAGCACACTTTGTACGGCGGGCGGGCCGACAGAAGCATTCGGGAATGACTTGAAGGTTTTACACTTGCGTTTTAGAGGTGCAATTGATAGATTACCAGCGCGGATAAGAAAGATACAACGTCAAAGTATCCGAAGAAAGTGGGGAATTGTTGGGACCTGTCGGAAGACTAAGCAGCACTATCGCCGGATTTTTCTCAAAGGATATTAACCTTGGCTGTCAGGCAACCCACTGTCAATTGTCTGCCAATTTTGCCGACATTTGTATCTCGCATTATGTGAGGAGCGGTCTATATTTTCGCAAAATTATAGACAAAGTCTATATATCGTCCTATTACGGACAAAATACAGACAAAGTCTATCTAATCACATGTTAGGTTGCCGCAAAGAGCATTCATTATTTATTATGTTATGTATAAAATTACATTCCACAGATACCAAGGAGAACTTGCAATGATAAAGAAAATAGGTTTTCTGGTTCTATCAGTAATCTTTGTCTCTTGTAATCCATACGCATTTAGAACATCCACGCCAATAACCCATTCGTATGAACTTACTGTTTCAGATATAGAGGGAAAACCACTTGAGGGTGCGAGCGTTCAGTATACACTCAAAAACCGAGATGCAATCGTAAAAGATACGATAGTTGTCACTCCATTGTCAGGCAAAGTCACAACTTCAGTTCAAACTACTCCGGATCCTCAATACTACTACGTAATGTCATACAGGTCTGAAATGATTTACAGGGTTAAAAAGGAAGACTATTACTCCCAAAACGGTTCTGTTACATCGGTATATGACGGGGGAAGCAATACCTCCAAACCTCTCGAAACCAAAACCATTACTCTCTTAAAGCCCACAGATTACTTTCAGCCTACATTCCTTTCTTCAGTCAGAGGGCAAGCTATAAAAGTTAAAATACTCGGTTTTATTGACCTCCTGCTACTCCAGAGTTTACTTTCTGATTCGTACCTTGAGACCCAAACGATTGACCTTGTGAACTTTAAGGAGAAAGATTATCTCGCATTCGTTTTTAACAACACCGATGTTTACAACTCTCTCAAACTCAACAAATATGATATTGCCAAGACTTTATTTGATGAAGTAATTCGAAAAATGCTCAACCCTCTGAATGATTATCTTGGTGATTCGCAAGGTTTGTTCGGATACGACTTAACGGTATGGGGGCACACTAAAAGTTTTGCCGACAAGTATGCAAGCGACAATAAAATTATCTACCGTTTTCTGATTCCAAGCGAAATTGTCAAAAAATATAAACTCAAGGATATCTCAGGGCAACAGGTTCTTGATGCGTCAATTATATTAATGGATGATGAACGAATCGATCTCAAACTACAGTAGGCGCCCGATGGAGAGTCAAATGGATCAACACACTGAAAATAATATCAGACGTATCTACACCAATCATCTTGAATCGTCTATTTTGGATCAATTTATAAGCCATCTTGATTCCTTTTTCAATACAAATAGAAATATTTTGCTTCCAATCAAGACAATTGGTGCGGGTGGAAATTTGTTGAATTACTTTTCTGTTTTTCATATATCCCATCCAGAAGACATTGTATTGTTTGCGGGTGCAGTTGATTCCGATGAGCATGGGCGACAGTTTCCAATTCTTCGACTTGATTCTCGCAATCCAAATTTTGCGTTAGTTGCTCGATTTACCTTTCCCTATCGCAAGACCGAACAACAGAGTAACACAATAAACATGAAGCTCCTTCCAGGAACAATTAATTTTGTTCCAACTCTACTTGAGTCTCAATTAACTTGGTTCACCCAACAATATGTAAATTAGAGAAATGCGTGCAATACCTAAATTCTTTATAAGCGATATGCGGCAACCTAACCAGGCGCTCAAGCTGACGGAATGAGCTGGGTGCGAAATTCATGGCTAATGGTGGGTTTAAGTTTTTATTATTCGGTTTTTAGTACCTATAACTTTTGTATTTATCAATTTGGTTATCAGCATGAACTTGTTTCGTTGGGTGCATGTTGCAATTTTGCAATGCCGCAGCTTAGTGCCCATCCGTTAGGCGGTTACAAGAAATAAGAAGGAGAGATTAAAATGATCTGTCCCTATTGCAATATAGGAATTAAATTCGATGCCGAAGACATTGCTAATGTATGTCAAGAGTCAGAATCCGAAGATTATGGGTTTGATATTCGCTCTGGATATTGTTCTGAATGTAACAAGCCTATTGTTCTTCTTTGTCATGGAAAATATGGATATACGGGTGGGCATGAAGTTACTATTTTGGAAGTTACCGAGGAAAAAATTATTTACCCTATTTTAAAGCCAAATATTCCTAAAGTCGAACCAGAGGTTCCGCAAGATTACAAATCTGATTTTATAGAGGCAGCGGAAGTTTTACCAATTAGTCCCAAAGCCAGCGCTGCAATTAGCCGAAGACTACTACAGAACATTCTGCAAAATGATTATAAAATTAAAAAGCGGAATCTTGATCAGGAAATATCAGATTTTATTATTTTACCAGGAATGCCTACACATTTAACTCAAGCGGTCGACGCAGTTAGAAACATTGGTAACTTTGCTGCACATCCTTTGAAGGATACAAGTACTGGTCAGATAATTGATGTGGAACCTGGCGAAGCTGAATGGCTGCTAGAAGTTCTTCAGTCTTTATTTGATTTCACATTTGTTCAACCGGCGAGATTGAAAGTTAAACAGGCTCAATTAAATGCAAAGCTTGCATCGCTTGGTAAACCGCCTATGAAAACATGATTTGTAACCGCCTAACCAGGCGCTCAAGCTCGGCTTGTCCAGATAATTGAATCGCGCAAAGCGCGATACTAAATTTGAATGAGCGTTGGTACGTTAAGCATGGCGAGCATAGGTCAGTACAAAATTGAAAGTTACAGCATTAACTCGTTTCGTTTTCAGCAAGTTGAAACTTATCAGCGCCGCAGCTTAGCGCCGGTCCGTTAGGCGGCAACTCTAGGTATGGAATGGAATTTCAGTAATATGAATATTCTCTTTTCAACACCACGCAATCGAAGGACAATCCTCATAGCTGGAGTTTTGCTCATTTTGGCGCGTCCATTTATTGACATCGTCGGAGCCTACAATGCTATCACTGGTGACGTATATATTGCCATAGGGATTGATGCCTTGACACCTACACCCATTTTTTGGTCTCTGTTCACGCTGATAATCTATTCGCCAATGATTCTTATCTTATGGATAGGGCTTCGTACTTATCCAGGAAGGCTCTCGTTGATTTATTTTAATACCAAGCGGCCATATTGGAGTACTGCTTGGACGATATTATTTGTTGCAGCAATTGCCTTAGCCATTTCATCTATGTTTAATGTCAATCGCTATTCACGAATTCCTAATTTGGAAAGGTTACATGATTTCCTTTGGGCTTTATACTTGCTATGGGTACGAGTTGCTGTAATCAATTCAAATATTTTCATGTTGCCGCCTAACCAGGCGCTCAAGCTGACGGAATGAGCGCGGGTGCATTTAACCGCGCGTGGAAAGTTTAGATTATGAATTTAGGTAAGGTGTCACGCGCGACAGCAGTTAAATTAGAAGGTTATCAGTACCGCAGCTTAGCGCCAATCCGTTAGGGCGCATTTTCTCGAGAGACAAAACATGCGAACTACTAATTTAATAGTTACTATTCTTGCTCAACTGTTTCTGTTGAACTCTTTATCCTTTTCTCAAATCGCTGATTGGGCGCAAACAAATGGCCCGGCAGGTGGCGACGTTACCACTATTGTCGCTACTCCAAATGGAACTCTTCTTGCTGGGGGCTTAGGAATTTTCAGATCGACAGATCACGGGGGATCATGGATTCCATCAAACAATGGCTTGACATATTTTGAAGTTCAGAAAATCATTAATCATCCTTCCGGCGAAATATTCGCGGCTTCACTCGGTGGCATTTTCTTATCCACAGATGACGGACAACATTGGACGATCAAAAATACAGGTCTGACTCAAACCTACGTTTACGCTCTAGCGGCAAATCCCAATACCGGAACCATCCTTGCCGGAACGTCAGGTGGAGGAGTTTTTCGATCAGTCGATAACGCCGAACATTGGGTATCAACAAGTGATGGACTCACCACGGGATGGATATCGGCTTTAACTTACTCAGAGAATGGAGAAGTGTACGCAGGAACCCAGGGGGCCGGAATTTTCCACTCCACTGATGACGGTTTGCATTGGTCTCAACTGGACTCTATAGACACTGATGGCTTCGTGCAATCTGTCGCTCTGAACAGTAGGAGCGAAATATTCGTGGGTGCAAATTCTGGCGTCTATCGATCCACAGACAATGGCATAAGCTGGCAACATGTAAAAACAAATTCCGTAAACAGTGAAACCCGGGCATTGACAGTTGTTTCGGACGATAATATTCTCGCAGGTGTTTTGTTTGAGGGAATCTTTCGATCTACGGATGCCGGCACAATGTGGACGGAAACGGACTCAGGGCTAACATATAATGGAATAACCTCGATAGCAGTTGATTCAATGAAATTCATCTATGCGGGAACACTTCGTGGCGGAATATTTCGCTCTTCTAACAATAGCTTGGCATGGGAACAAACTCGCTTTGTAAACACGAATGTCAATATTTTAGCCTTCGGTCTCGACGGCGATCTCTTCGCTGGGACAAGTTACAATGGAGTCTTCCATTCAACCGACAATGGAGTTACTTGGTCGCAATTGATATCTGGGCTATCCGACGTTTATATTCTCTCGCTTCTGGTTGAACCAAACTCGAATATTTTTGCTGGGACATTCGGCGGTGATATCTATAAATCAACTAACAATGGTGCTTCGTGGAATCTCGTTTTCACGCTTAGCTTTCCCACTTTCGTAAATGCAATAGCTCTCACTCAAAACGGATCGATATTGGCAGCAACACGCGGACTTGGTATCTTTTGTTCTACGAATGATGGTAGTTCTTGGGTTACCCATAACACGGGATTGACGGACACTGTGGTTAATTGCATCTGCAAAACTGGAAGCGGTGCAATTTTTGTTGGAACGGGCGAAAAGTATTCTATTTCTGGGGGCAGCGTTTTCCGATCAACAAATGGTGGCACTTCTTGGACTGAAACACACACGGGTCTTCCAGGTCCTACAGTAAGTTCTATAGTTAGTAAATCTAATGGCGATATTTTTGCGGCCACCATGGGCGCTGGAGTGTATTATTCGACAAATGACGGCGAAAGCTGGGATTCGGCGAATACTGATCTCTTTGACAGATATATTTTGTCACTTGCAATTGATTCCGCTGGAAATATTTTCGCGGCCTCCGAGGGACACGGAGTCTTTGCTTTATCCAATGGCGACAACAAGTGGGTACAGCAAAGTACGGGGCTTAATGTTCAACAAACTAATACCTTGTTAGTTGGTTCAGGTTCATATTTGTATGCTGGCACTTTGGGGGGAGGAGTTTTTAGAAGTGCAAACCCAACGATGGCTGTAAAGACTATCAATACAAACATCGCAAACTCGTTCAACTTGGAACAAAACTATCCAAACCCTTTTAATCCTCTAACGAAAATAAATTACCAAATTCCGACGAACAGCGCTGTCAGACTGACGATATTCAATTTACTTGGAGAACGAGTCGCCACCTTGGTGAACGAAAAACAAAAGAGCGGTTTGCACACGGTAAATTTTGATGCATCACAACTGCCTTCAGGAATATATTTTTATCGGCTTTCCAATGCCAATTTGTCTCAAACAAAAAAGATGCTACTTATAAAATAAGGAAAATGCGCCCTAACCAGCAACTCAAGCTGACGGAATGAGCGTGAGTACGTTAATCATGGCGCTTAGGGGTTATTGTTTGAAAGATTTTATAATAAACTTGGTCTGTTGACGGCAACTTGCGGCTTATCAGCGCTGCAGCTTAGTTGCCGTCCGTTAGGTGGCGCAAAATACACTTTGGCAAACAGACGACTGACAGAAGAAGAAATTAAGAAGCTTTTTACTCCACTATTCAGTGAAGTAAGAAAGCGTCTCACAGCCTTAAGCCGTGGAAAGAAGGATTTACGTTGGGCGTTGCAGAGAAAACTTTTAAAAGAATTGATTTACGATGAACGTGGCAAGCCTATGTATCGTAGGAAGCTCAAGGAACAAAAACGGCTTGAGCAAAATAATAAATGTGCTGTCTGTGGTTCTAAGCTTCCAACAAAATATTCAGTTCTTGATCGCTTTAAAGCAATGAAAGGTTATACGATTAAGAACACGAGATTGATTTGCCAAAGTTGTGATACAACCATTCAACAACAAAGAGGTTATAAATAATGCGCCACCTAACCAGGCGCTCAAGCTCGGCTTGTCCAGAAGAATGAATCACGCGGAGCGTGATACTTAATCTCAATGAGCTCAATACAAAAATCATGGCAAGCATAGGTTTAGTGTTTAATTGAAAGTTGGTAGCATGAACTTGTTTCGTTTTGTGCATATTTAAAATTATCAGCGCCGCAGCTTAGCGCCGGTCCGTTAGGCTGCCAATAAAAAGATGATCACAATTCCAAAAACATATTACGAAATTCTTACTGTTCAACAGGATGCAAGTTTCGAAGATATTAAGAATGCATATTGCCGAGGTATGTTGAAAGTTCAGCAAAACAGAAATGGCTATTCCAATATTGATTCCATATTTACACGTCTTCGTATGGCGTATGATGTGTTGACTGACGATAATAGGCGCTCACTATATGATATATCACTCGTCACCCCAGAGAGTCAGAAATTGGCAGATAAAAATACAGATATTTCTGATTCAGCATATGATTCAATAAGAAATTCTTTTATCACATCTGATCCATTAGAGGAAGCCGTAACAATTGATGCACTTAGCTGGAGAGATTTCAATCAATATCCACCTTTGATTAAAAAAGAAAAAATATTTACAGCAATTAAATTTCGAATAGCCTATGCAATTATTGGTGCGCTCATCGGAATTATTATCACTGTTCTCTTGAATCTGCATTCGTCTGGCTATTCAAACCATAGGCATTGGTATGTTGATATTCCTCCTGAGATGATCGAATATTATCAATTGTTAGTATTGTGTCTGGCAATTAGCTTCATCATTATTGGTAGACCAATAGTTTATTTTCTGATGAAACGGATATTTAAGTAACCATGAAACTGAGAGACGGCAGCCTAACCAGGCGCTCAAGCTCGGCTTGTTCAGATAATTGAATCGCGCAAAGCGCGATACTAAATTTGAATGAGCGTTGGTACGTTAAGCATGGCGTGCAGAGGTTTAGATGTTTAATAATAAACTTTTCAGCATGAACTTGTTTCGTTTTCAGCAACTTGCGGCTTCTCGTTGCCGCAGCTTAGTTGCCATCCGTTAGGCCGCAGCAAAAGGCTAATTCAATGAAAATCGATGTTCCCCAAATTCTCAGACCTTTTTTTCCATTTTATATTGAAGATGATTTACCTCAACAAATTATTCTTAAGAATGATCCAAAATTAAAGATTCATGTATATTTTCTGCTATTATTAGCGTTCGCGGAATCATTATTGGCTCTCAGAGAATCAATTCCATTACATTTTATTGGGAGCATTTTCTTTTTTTCTGGTTCAATAATTACGTTCTTTGCAAATGAAGCAGACGAAATAATGGTATCACTTTCTGGTATCACGTTGACTCGTAAGTTTTTATTCTTCCCATTTAAACGGCACTTGCCAATAGAACAGATACAATCGATAAAATATTCTATTGAAACGGAGGATATAGATATTGCTTCTGGTTATATAATAATAAATCGCATTAAAGGTCGGGCTTGGAAAATATTTCACCTTAGAAGATCAAGAAACCAAATACTAGCGGATTTAAGCGCTATCAGGGATAGACTTTCACAAATTCTTTTTATATCCACTGAAATAAATGTATCAACGCTTCCTTCGTTTACACAACAAAAACATTATGTAACAAAAGATGAGATGGATATAGCTAGAAAAAGCATGCATTACATTCTCAATAAACGAATACGGTTAACGCTAAAAATAGTTCTCAGAATTTCTATGATAATCTTTCTCTTTGTACAAACAATTTTCTTTACGAAATATATTGGCATTGAGATGAAAGTACCTCACAAAATCGAAGAGGAACGCACACTTATTAATATCGATAAGAAAATGACGCCAGCACAGAAACAGAATAAAATTGATGCAATCAACAAACAAGAGATAAGAATTAATAGAATATTTTACTTTAATATTTTATTATCTGTTATTGTCTTGTTGTTTCCGTTAATAATAATTGTATACACATATAAAAGTAGATTGTTAAATCCGCTGCCGCCTAACCAGGCGCTCAAGCTGACGGAATGAGCTCGGGTACGTTAAACATGGCGTGTGGTGGGTTTACGTTTTTATTAGTATGTTCTTTGTACCTCATGACTTTTATATTTATTAATTACGGTTAGTGCATGAACATGTTTCGGATAGTACATTTTGAGGGTTATCAGTGCCGCAACTTATGCGCCATCCGTTAGGCGGCGTTAAATTCGCATTCGAATGAATACAAAAGGACTTAAAAATATATTCTACCGGGCTAAGAATGAAAAGGAATCTCGTCTTGAAACGATTGTCGAGTTTACTTTTGCATCATGTTTGTTCTTCTATGGGATATATGCACTCCTGCAAGATGATTTTTTGATATTCAATAGATTCAGTCGTCATACAATTCATTTTCATGGAGTTCCAGTTTGGATTTTGTTTTTTGCTACTATGTGTGCAACAGTTTCCGTAGTTTCATTCATAATTTTTCGTTATGCCAAAGGTGATTATCGTACTAAATGTCGACGTATTGCACAAATAACGCAAAGAATGGCTTTTATTCTTTTGGTCCTTGCGATCCTTTTTGATCGTCTGATATTTCGTAATGCAACATTAGTTCGTTAAACACCGCCTAACCAGGCGCTCCCCAAAAAAAGAATCGGGGCAAGCAAGCTGACAGAATGAGCTGGGTGCAATTTACATGGAGAACATAGATCAGTACAAAATTGAAAGAATCAGCATGAACTTGTTTCGTTCGGTGCATTACAGAAATTATCAGCGCCGCAGTCCCCAACAAAACATTTGGGGATAAACTTAGCGCCAGTCCGTTAGGCAGCCCCAAAATAATATTATGGATATTCTAAAATACTTAAATGAAATATTAGACTTTCTTTGGAATAATCGCCAATGGGTATTTTCTGGAATCGGAGTTCCTTTTTTAGCATGGATCTTTGCAAAAATTATAACAAGAAGACATACAAAATTTAAAATTAATATATCTCTTGGTTTTATTGTAATACAGGCAGGTACTCTGGAAGCACAGTTGCCAACATTAAATATCACTATAACAAATATCGGAAAACAATCAGTTTTCATTCGTAAACCTATATTAAAGTTGTCACGTAAAATCGATGGATATAATACATTTAGTTCTATCAACTTTGGAGAGAATATTGCATTCCCATATGAATTAGCGCCCGGTCAAGAGTATTCGAAATCTTTCCAAGGTAACGACCTTCGTCGTTCTATACTTTCAAAATTGGAGGATGGTGATAAGATTTGGTTTCTCATTCAAGATACATTTGGCAAAAAACATTATACTAAAAAACTTCTTGCTTCTGATATCAAACAACATTTTAAAACAACACAACAAAATCTTGGGGCTGCCTAACCAGGCGCTTCCCGTCCGACTTCGTCGAGATCGCGTTTCGATATGAATATCGAAACGGACAAAAATACAGCGGGGTTTCGCAGAAAGCGCTCAACAAGCTAGCTGACGGAATGAGCTCACTGCAAAACTCATGGTGAGCATAGGTTTTGTTTTTTAATAATAAACTTTTTAGCGTGAACTTATCTGGTTTTGTGTATTTTGAAAGTCTATAGAGACGCAGCTTATACGCTATCCTTAAGAAATCAATAATAATATGGAGTATAACTATGCGAAAAGGACTATTTATTTTAGTATTGAACTTAATCAGTATTTTGATATTTTCTGATTGCAGCAAAGAGAATCCGATCGAGGCTAAGGGGGAAGAGCTAACATCAGTAATTGATGTTGATAGTAACGTATATCGGGTCATAAGAATAGGGGATCAAATTTGGATGGCAGAAAATTTAAAGGTAATACATTATCGTAATGGTGATGCGATAGAATACGTTACGAACGCAGCATCCTGGTCAAGTTATTTAGTTGGAGCATATTGCACCTACGACAACAGGAACAATATTCCCTATGGCTGTTTATACAACTGGTATGCAGTTAGTGATTCGCGCGGTCTGGCACCGGAAGGATGGCATGTGGCGAGTGATGCAGAGTGGAAAATCTTGGAGATGAATCTGGGTATGAGCCAGTCAGAAGCCGATAGATCTGGATGGAGGGGTAACGGTGTAGCCAGTAAATTGAAAGAAAGTGGAACTATACATTGGAGAGCTCCAAACAGTGATGCCAATAACCAAAGTGGCTTTACCGCCTTACCCGGAGGGTACCGTTATTCAGAAGGAGATTATTTGGGTGGAGGATACAGCGCTGAATTTTGGACATCGACAAAACAGGCGTACATCAACGTTGCATATCAGCGTGTTTTATACTCAGACAGTACAAAAGTGCTCCGCGCTAGTACCTCGAAGCAAAATGGTTGTTCTATACGTTGTATCAAGGACTAAATATTTTTACTCGAAATAGTTTTAGCAATGATCCGTATCTTTCTTTTGATCGGCAAAAGAAATTTGCGGTTCGCTTACCCACTCGCTCCCGCCCATCCCGATGAAAAGCATCGGGACACGAAAGATGGCGCGCAATGGTCTAGCGGTAAATCGAAAGTGAAGTAGATGAACTTGTTTCGTTTTCAGCAACTTGAAAATTATCACCTGCCTGCCGAAGTGCCTTCGGCACGCAGGCAGGGTGCCGCAGTCCGATCCCGCATAAGCGGGATCGCGATCGCGTTCCATTGTGTAACAATGGAACGGACTTAGCGCGGCAGCCACTTAATCGACTAAGGAACAAGTAATGGATCCACCCTCTTGTCCTATATGCAAAACAAATGTGACCGGATCCCGCTTGTTTCTGTGTTTCATAATTTTTGTTTCACCGCTAAGGGTGGTTCCTAAAAACAACATTACCAGGAATGAATATTTGATGCTTTACTTCGAAAACTTCAAAATAACTATTCAGCATTAGGGGGTTTAGGCAGTACTCCCTTATCCACCTGGTATATCAAACTTTTTCCGCTCCTATCACTTGTGAAGAATAAATAATTCCCGTCCGGAGAAATAATAGGACAAAATTCATATCCGGGCGAGTTGATTTGTGCGCCCAAATTGACCGGCGTTGACCAAACACCATTCTTATTATAGCTGATATATAGATCTGACTTTCCAAGTTGTTCGCTTCTCGAAAAAATAATATAACTTTCGTCCGGTGCGATGTATGAATCAAATTCACGTTCACCGGAATTAATTGTATCGCTCAGACGGGTAACAATGATTGAATCGGTATTGAATAAGTCCGCTTTATAAATATCGCTACTTTTGGTAGTATCTTTTCTATCGTCTACGAAGAAGTAAAGCGTTCCTTTTGAAGATATGGTTGGTGCACCCGCAATGCGTACTTTTAATTTATTTCCTAAAAAGGTTGGATTCCCAAACCCGTTAGTTGTTTTTTCAAACATCCAGATATTTGGCATTTTTGCCCGTTTCGAACTTCCATCCGTCGGACGGTTAGACCAAATAAATATTTTTGAGCCGTCGGGTGAAATGAAAGGATCACCTTCCCTATATTCTCCTGAAAACTCTGCAACTACAGGCGTTGACCATCTGTCGTTCATAAATGTCGATTTCATTATTGCAGATTTACGCGCAACTGTATCAGTCTTTGCAAAATAGATTGTCTTGCCGTCTGGCGTAAACGTTGAACCGAATACTCCGGGTACTGAAATAATGCCTTCGGCAAAAACTATTGGAACCGGTATCGGTTTCTTCGATGAGTAAGGATGAGAATTGTTTTGTGCAATCAAGGTCGAACAGATTGTTGCCAATAGAAACATTGATATAATAGATACACACTTGTTCATTTATAGATCTCCTTTTTGAAGATTATTAATATTTGGTAGAATTCTTTTCATAATCTTACTTCCTATTTTACCAGCGGGTGCGGGTAGGTGTAGGGGACATATCCGGGCATTTCTGCATCAAAATAATCCCGGTCTTTTTGGATATGATCTCTATCCAATCCTCTGTCTTGAACATAAGGAAGAGGATTGCCGTCTGTAACAAGATTTCCGGCACAGGTATTGTTCCAAGCATAATAATTATTTATTTGATGAAACGCGGGGTAAGTTTTACATTTAATTGCATCTGAAGTCTTATCGCTGTAATCATTAGCATTGAAAGAATTATAATCACTGAAACAAATTGGCATAATAATACTCCCTGTCATAGTATTATTAAATACAACCCCTCTTCCTCCAAATATGTATATTCCGTAACAAGCAGATGTTTGATTTATTACATTATTATAAATTTCCGCACTGAATGTGCCTAAGTCCGTAATAGGATTTTGGGAGCCATGAACCGTAATACCTGGAATAGAATTTTCTGACATTGTAAAATTAATAGTATTATATCTGAATACAAATCGACCTCCAGCATTCCCATCCATAGCAGTCATATGGGATCCGGTTGAGGTGGTAAAATTACAATCTTCAACAAATACTGCATCTCCGGTTCCAATGGGTTGTGGTGAAGTCCATGATAAACCACCGTCATCTCTTTCAACTAAAATCGAAATATAATGATCCTCGAATTGGCAATGGTCTATAACTCCATATTCATTTGTAAGAACCCATATACCACGACCATAGGTATTTTTAAACCGACAATTCCAAATTCTAAAATTGGACATAGTTCCATATATTCTAAGACAATAAGAACCTCGATTATCATCAGGGAACTGAAAGGTTATACCTGTAATGCTAAGCGAAGCATTATCGTTATGCCCAACAATTTCCAATATCCCAGCACCTGTGCCGCCAGCGCCGTAAAAAATGGTTTTATCGACTCCTGCACCTTTTATAGTTATATTATTATCAATCCTGATTTCACTTGGAATGTTACATATCCCTGCAGGGATAAAAACAGTATCTCCATTTTGTGCAGATGTGAGCTTATTTTTCATCTCATCGAAACTCAGATATTTTCTACTGATGTATACATTAATGGTTGTGTCTTTTACCAGATTCATTATCTGTATCACCATGTCAACTATCGGCGGGGTTGTTGAGGAAAGATTCAGTATCCGAACAGAGTAATTTGAACCTAATGTCTTCGCAATAGCTTGAATTACGTCGTTTGGTGCGGGAATGCTATTTACGGGTCTTTCACCATTTGAATTGATAAGCCTCAGCGATGCCTGACCTCCTGAACCACCCAGATCCACCATTTTCTTCGTCTGACTAAAATTATCTGTTTTGATTCGATAAAACCGTATGCCAACTGCTCCACCCGGCGTATATTCAACTTCGTGAATACCAGCGCCAAGCCTCATCTTAAGCGAGGTTTCTTCCTGACCAAGTATATTGTATACTTCCAGTGACACAGGGCCTGCTTTAGGTATTTGAAAACCGATCCTCGTTGTTGGATTAAATGGATTAGGATAATTCTGGAGTAACTGATAACCCTCTGGAATATTTCCGTCCGTCTGGTGTACTGATGTTGTTGATAGGCCAGAGAAAACAACCTGATTGCCAGAGACTTGCACTGAGTCAATTTTATTGCCCAAGCTATTGTAAAGCACTGCTGCGGTGCTATCGATGTGAGTGCTGTCATCTGCTAAAAATAGGTTGAGTGTGATGGTAGCAAAGTCTGAAGCTTTTGCTTGTTGCAGCTGAGGTAGGAATATAAGTACTGATAGAAACATAAGCGGTAGAATTCTTTTCATAAACTACTCCTTTCAAAGATAGTTTATTTTGCATGCAATGCGGTCGAGTATATGTTATTTATCTTGGCATATTAATTAAATATAATCCATTCTATATAAAATTCGTCTCGATATGTATTTCGAGACATCTTTACATCAGATAATGGTATCTATAAATTGATAATCATTACAAAGTTTGAATAACTATATTTTGCACCAACCTTAAAGTTTGGCGGTTCCAAAAACTCTGTTAGTATTTCTTCAGGCTTCCATTCTCTAACCTATCTACGGATAAGAGGTGGCAGCCTAACCAGGCGCTCAGGCTGACGGAAACAGCTGAGGTACATGGCACATGGCTGGTGGCGGAATCATGTTTTTATTATTACATTCTTTGTATCTCATAACGTAAGTATTTATTAATTTGGTTTTCAGAATGAATCCGGTTCGGGTAGTGCATGTTGCAAGTTCGCAGTGCCGCAGTCCGATCCCGCATAAGCGGGATCGCGATCGCGTTCCATTGTGTAACAATGGAACGGACTTAGCGCCCGTCCGTTAGGCAGCCTGTATAAACATAAATATTGAATGTCAATAAGATTTTACCATATTTTCTTAATTATTCTATTCTTACTTCTTTCTTGTTCTTGCCGAAAAAGAAACGTCGATGATAGTACGAATAAATCCGGTGATGCAGAAAAATCCATAAATGTCAATTTAGACAGTCTGAGATTTAAATCTGGACTATTCTCTACAACAAACGAAATGCGATATGAGAATGAGGTAGAAGGTGGTGTGGCAGCAGTTCTTCTTTTCCGTCAAAATAAAATTGATTCTATTGACCTCTCCTCTGCAATATTTGCAATAAATGATTCAGCAGTGTTTTATAAAGAGTTTCATACATTTCCTGAACATGATATTTTATTACATAAAGGGAGTGTTTGTGGAGGTGCAACCACATATTATTTATGGTCTAAAGGAAATAAAGTCCAAGTTACTTCTTTTCTTCCATTATTTAATGACTTAGTATCTTCGCCTTCATTTCTAGATTCTTGCATTCTTTATTGGGGGCTTAAACGTAAAAACGATATTTATTCTGTCTATGCAATGCGTTATCGCATAAATAATCAGATAGTAGATTCTCTATACTTGATGGATGATGAAGTCGCTACTGATTATTCCGGCTATTTTGGCAACCCAGTTGAAATTGATGGTGGCTATTCTTTTTACAAAGGTTCAGACAATTGGTTTGTCGACAACAAATTTATTATTCGAGAAAAAATGTAAATACAGGCTGCCTAACCAGGCGCTCCCCGCCAAAATACAGCGGGGCAAGCAAGCTCGGCTTGTCCAGAAGAATGCATCACAGCCGGAGGCCGCGTGTAAATGATGCATACAAAAGTGTGCACCAATAATTACGCAGACATTCTTCAAGATTATTGCACGAAGTGCAATACAACTTCATACATAAAGATGCTATATTTATTAAAGAGCTCACTGCAAAATTCATGGCGCGTAGAGATTTTGTTTTAATTTGAAAGTTGGTATAATGAACTTGTTTCGTTTTCAAAATATTGAAAGTTATCACCTGCCTGCCGAAGTGCCTTCGGTTCCTTTGTTGCCGAACAATCAACTTCGGTCTTAAGGGGTTTAAAGCTTCATCCAATTTACTTGATATATTATGGACCCTTAGGTATAGTCATTGGGATTATCGTGTTTATTGTAATAAGAAAGTCAGAACGAACATTTTTATCTGTTGGAATTCTCCTTTTCTGTGTTTCAATTGCAATATGGTGGTTGGTGGGATTTCCGAGTATCTCGCATTTCATTCTGCCAAGCACGACTACTAAGTAAACAGAATTATATTTTCATGTGCCAGCTAACCAGGCGCTCCCCGCCAAAATACAGCGGGGCAAGCAAGCTCGGCTTGTCCAGAAGAATGCATCACGCAGCCGGAGGCCGCGTGTAAATGATGCATACAAAAGGGTGCACCAATAATTACGCAGACATTCTTCAAGATTATTGCACGAAGTGCAATACAACTTCATACATAAAGATGCTATATTTATGAAAGAGCTCACTGCAAAATTCATGGCGCGTAGAGATTTTGTTTTAATTTGAAAGTTGGTATAATGAACTTGTTTCGTTTTCAAAATATTGAAAGTTATCACCTGCCTGCCGAAGTGCCTTCG
>JBEKNC010000024.1:0-34847 GCA_049523215.1 Bacteroidota bacterium
ATCAGGCAATAAGCCAATGTTTCAACTTTACCAGAGATATATTTCTGATACTTGCAAAGAAAGAAATCATAGTTTTCTTCAGACTTAAACACAATCTCTGCATTGTTCGAGCGATTGTAAATATGATAATACGTTTTGAGTAGATGGAGTCCATCTCTCCATCACCACCAAGCAGATGGACTCCATCTATCAAGGCACTTGAGTTAAGTGGACTCCATCTATTTTCTAATTTTTATTCATGTTCAGCAAGAAATCGTTCTGCATCGATTGCTGCCATGCAACCGGTACCGGCCGCGTTGATAGCTTGCCGATATTTCGAGTCGGCGACATCTCCTGCAGCAAACACGCCAGGGATGTTCGTAGCTGTACCGTACGGTTTGGTCTTCAGATATCCAACGTTATCCATATCCAGAACGCCCTTAAAGAGTGCTGTATTTGGCTCGTGCCCGATTCCAAGAAATAATCCATCGCATTTGAATTCAGTAAGAGCACCAGTTTTTACATTTTTAAGTTTCAATCCGGTCATTTTCTTCGGTGTTGCATTTTTTATTCCAATCACCTCTTCTACTACAGAATCCCAAATGAAATCTATCTTCGGATTTTTCTTCACACGTTCCTGCATCGCTTTGGAGGCGCGAAGTTCATTCCGGCGATGAATGATCGTGACCTTGGAAGCATGATTGGTGAGATAGGAAGCTTCTTCGAGCGCTGTATCTCCCCCGCCTACCACAGCGACATGTTGATTCCGGAAAAAGAATCCATCACACGTTGCACATGCAGAGACTCCGTATCCCTTATATTCCTCCTCCGATGGAATATTCATCCACTTTGCAGAAGCTCCGGTTGCAATGATGAGTGCATCGGCAAAATATTCTTCGCCATCAGCCACTACCTTGAATGGACGTTTTGAAAAATCAACTGACTCCACGGACTTGAATGCAGTCTCAGCATTAAACCGTTGCGCCTGTTTGCGCAAAATATCCATCAGTTCGGGACCTTGCACACCTTCAGGAAATCCGGGATAGTTTTCGACGTCTGTTGTAATTGTCAATTGTCCGCCGGGTTGTTGTCCTTCAAAAACGAGCGGAGCAAGATTAGCGCGTCCTGCATACAGAGCGGCAGTGAGTCCGGCAGGTCCGGATCCGATGATGATAACTTTACGATGTTGAGACATGTTTGATTTTCGATTTGGTGATTTAGAGATTTGGTAATTTAGCGAATTGGTCATTGATAATTTATTATATAAGATGCACCGAATTTCTACAAGATTCAATTATAGTAAAATTTACCTTGAACTTTCCCCAGATTCAAGTACACCTTTGGCATTCCGAACTAATCCAATCCGCTTTGTACGCTTGATGGAACTTCGGCGAAACCGTTGGCTGAATTCTTCTTGACTCATTTCTGCAAGCTCGGTCAATTTCGGAGCAATATTCTCTTGCCGTGGATAAAACGCTAATTCCTTGGTTTCTTTTTGAAATCGATTCCATGGACATACATCCTGACAAATATCGCAGCCATACACCCACTGATGAAACTTGGAAAGAAGATTCTTCGGTAACGCGTCACGGTGCTCAATAGTCAGGTACGATATGCATTTGTTTGAATCCACTACAGACGGTTGAATGATAGCTTTTGTCGGACATGCATCTATACAAGCTGTGCACGTTCCGCAGAGATCCGTTATCGGTTCGTTATAGTCCAGTTCCACATCGAGCAAAATTTCCCCGAGGAAAACCCAAGAACTATATTCACGTGTAATAACGTTGGCATGCTTGCCCATCCATCCAATTCCTGACCTTACAGCCCAGATTTTATCCATCATCGGTCCGGTATCGACATAGAGCTTGCCTGTGACCTCAGGAATTTCTGATTTAATAAAACTGAGCAATTCTTCCAAGCGCTCTGTCATTATCATGTGATAATCGTCTCCCCACGCGTAACGAGAAATCTTGCCTATCTCCGGATTATCAGAATGCTGTTCCGGGGAATAATAGTTCATCGCGACACAAACAACCGATTTTGCTTGAGGAAAAACAAGACAAGGATCGGCACGTTTCTCCATCTCACGTTCCATCCATTGCATAGTACCATGATAACCTTTTGCAAGCCATTCTCGCAGTCGTACTCCTTCTTCGGTCAATGACTCAGCTCGTGCAATTCCGACTTTGGAAAATCCAAGTTCAATTGCTTGTGATTTAATAAGGTTGGTGAATGAGGACTCCATAGACATCCATCAGAAGTCTGAAAACTTCTGTTCGGCTTCCGAATTATTTATCAACACTTCATTTCCAACAACACGAAGTTCAAATGTTCTTATTCGCCCGCTTCCAGCTACGGCTTTTCCAGTCCGAACATCGCACCGTCACCTAACCAGAAAGGAGCGGTTTCAATGGCATGAATATCGTATTGTCCGATTTTCAACTTGTCTTCTTTCATGTAACTGGTTTATAGAACACCAGAAACAAAAAAGTCGGTTCCTCCCTTAAGAAGAACCGACTCCTTTGACCAATATTCTGCTTTACTTCCGGAAGCGCGATGTTGCCGCGCTTAACTCGGCAAAAGTCTTCTCAGGATGAATCTTCTTTGCTTTTACAAGTAACTGATCTTCCGTTTCGGTATGATTCGGGTCCGGAATACAACAATCGACCGGACAAACCGCTGCACATTGCTCTTGATCAAAATGACCGACACATTCGGTGCACTTTTCCGGAACGATGTAGTAAAAATCTTTCGAAAGTGCATCAAAGGTTTTTCCACCCAATTCATAGGGCGTACCGCCGGAATAAATTGCTGTATTGGGGCATTCTGGCTCACAAGCGCCGCAATTAATACATTCTTCAGTGATCTTTGTTGACATAACATATCTCCTTAATAAATAAACCTAGGTAATGAGTTGTCTCGTTCTCAAAGTGGAATACGGCAATTGCAGCTCTCTATTTTGACGAATCGAATATGCGAAAGAGACAACCGAAATGCAAGCAGAAAGTCCGTTAAAAAAAACGGCGATTTTCTACAAATATCGGTGCTCTGTGATGTTTCCATTGCTGTCATACACGTACAATAAAGGAACACCGGTCGGAATATTAAGTTCCAGCACTTGTTCCTTCGTAAGATTGTCAAGCTTCATGACGATCGAGCGCAGGCTATTACCGTGCGCAACGACGATTACATTCTTGCCGGCAAGTACATCTGGTAGAATCTTCGCTTCAAAGTATGGAAGTGTTCTCGCTGCAGTGTCTTTCAAGCTCTCGCTGATACCATCGGGATTCAATTCCGTCACATCCTTTGGTGGCGGAACATCATAACTGCGACGCCAGATTTTCAACTGTTCTTCGCCATACTTTTTGCCGATATCTGCTTTGTTCAAGCCTTGCAGTGCTCCATAGTGGCGTTCGTTCAATGCTTTGTCGCGCTCCAAAGGAAGCTTGGATTGGCCGATAATGTTGAGGATAATATCCAGCGTCTTGATTGCGCGATTGAGAACCGAGGTATATCCTTTGTCGAATTTATATCCTTTGAGTTTTTCTCCGGCTTGCTTCGCTTCCTGTTCGCCTTTTGGCGAAAGAGGAATATCTACCCAACCGGTAAAACGATTTTCAAGATTCCATTGTGATTCACCATGTCTAATGAGAATAAGATTTGGCATGTTTTTTTCCCTTGTGTTCTCTGTGATGTTGATTGTTCTTGGCTACCTGTTTCGAGTCTTTCAGTATTCAGTATTTAAGATAGATGTATTTACTCAAATACTGGCAACTCGAGAGTTATTACTTATTTTATAATAAAATATCTAGCTTCCGGATGATGAACAATAATCGCATCTGTCGATTGCTCGGGATTTAACATGAACTCGTCCGTCATAGTGACGCCAATGCGTTCCGGCTTCAATAACTCAAAGAGTTTAACGTGGTCTTCCAGATTTGGACAAGCCGGATAACCGAAGCTGAACCGCGAACCTTGATATCCTTGACTGAACAGCCGTCTGATCTCCGGTGCATCTTTACCGGCAATTCCCAGCTCTTCACGAATCTTTTTGTGACACAGTTCTGCAAGCGCTTCCGCTGATTCAACACTCAATCCGTGGAAATACAGGTAATCCTTATATTCATGTGAATCAAAGAGCTTCTTTGAGTATTCGGAAGCGGCTTTTCCCATTGTTACCATATGGAAAGCAACGACATCGACCTTCCCGGAACTCGCCGGTGCAAAATAATCACTGATGCACAAGAAACGATCATCCTTCTGGCGCGGGAAAGTGAAACGCAGCCATTCTGCAAGAGGAAGAAGTTCTGAGTGTTGAGTTTCGAGTTTTTGAGTTTTATCAACTCGCAACTCTTTACTCGTAACTTCTTTTGGGTCATAAATAATTAAATCATTTCCATCCGACTGACACGGGAAGTATCCATACACCATCTTCGGATGAAGCAATTTATCATTCTTTATTTTTGATTTAAGCGCCTCATATTGAGGATATATTTTCTCTGAGAGCAATTTCCTATATTCTTTCTCTGATGACTTACCACGAACAACGCGCCACTGTCCACGAATCAGCGCTGTTTCGTTGACGTACTGAAATATTTCATCGAACGAAATATCTTCTGCAACCTTCGAACCCCAGAACGGCGGCTTTGGAATTTCAACGTCAGTCCGGACCATTGATCGCTTTGGCGTCTTCTCGTCTTCAGCAAGCATGAGCGCAATCTTCGCTTCTGTACCAATGAGTACCTCCTCATCATCTTTTTTACTCGTAACTCGAAACTTGTTACTCTTTATCTCCTCCATCAGGTGTAAACCGTCGAAAGCATCATTCGCATAGGAGACTTGTCCTTTGTACACTGATTTCAAATCCTGTTCGACATATCGTCGTGTCAGCGCCGCACCGCCAAGGATTACAGGAATAGTGACGTTTTGCTCATTCAGGACTTCCAGATTCTCTTTCATGATGAGTGTCGACTTCACCAGTAATCCGCTCATTCCTATGGCGTCAGCATTGTGCTGCTCTGCCGCATGGATCATTGTCTCCACCGGACATTTATTTCCAAGATTAACCACCTTGTAACCATTATTTGTTAAGATAATGTCCACTAGATTTTTACCGATATCATGCACGTCTCCCTTCACTGTGGCAATCACCATCGTGCCCTTCTGACCTTGCTCCTTCTTTTCCATAAGCGGCTCAAGGTGTGCCACTGCCGATTTCATCACTTCCGCAGAGAGAAGCACAAAGGGCAGCTGCATCTGTCCGGAACCAAAGAGATCACCAACAACCTTCATCCCATCCAGCAAAATGGTGTTAATGATTTCCAGAGGAGAAAATTGCTTGAGCGCTTCATCAAGGTCGGAGTTCATTCCGGCTTTGTTTCCGTCAATGATTCGGTTCTTCAACCGTTCTTCAATAGTACCGCTAATAACTTTCGACTCTTTTTCTTCCTTTTTCTTACCGGCAAAATGCGCCATAAATTCCGTCAACGGATCAAAGACGAGTCTCTTGTTTTCACCTTCGCCTTCAAAACGCCGCTCATCAAACACGAGCTGCCGCGCTAGTTCGCGGCCCCTCTCGTCAATTTTATAAAGCGGAAGTATCTTTGAGGTGTGCACAATCGCCATATCAAGTCCGGCTTCAATAGCATAGTGCAAGAATACGCTGTTCAACACTTGACGTGATACCGGAGACAAACCAAATGAAACATTACTGACCCCTAAGGAAGTATGAACATCCGGAAATTCCTTTTTGATAAGTCGGAGTGACTTGATGGTCTCTATCGCCGAACGGCGGAATTCTTCATCGCCGGAACCCAGTGTGAACGTCAACGGGTCAAAAACGAGATCGTGCGGCTTCATCTTGTATTTATTGACAACAAGATCATAGATGCGTTTGGCGATAGCAAGTTTAGATTCTGCTGTTTTCGCCATACCCTGTTCATCGATCGTAAGCGCGATAACAGCGGCGCCGTACTTTTTGCACAACGGCACAATCTTGTTGATGCGCTCTTCGCCATCTTCCATATTGATGGAGTTGATGACTGCCTTGCCCGCAATATACTGCAGCGCTTCTTCGATGACGTTTGCTTCCGTGGAATCGATAACCAACGGAATGGTGATCTGCTTATTGAAGCGCGTAAGGATCTCACGCATATCTGCTGCTTCGTTTCGCCCAACATATGCTGCGCAGACATCAAGCATGTGCGCGCCTTCTTTCACCTGCTCACGTCCCATCGCTACGATAGCCTCCCACTCTTCCTTTGCTAAGAGGTCGCGGAAGAGCTTACTGCCGTTGGCATTGGTGCGTTCACCAATGAGCGTTGGTGGATTATCAACACGGAACGGAGCAGACTGGTACAAACTCGATGCGCCCGGAATAAATTCATACGTGCGCTTCTTCGGGGCAAGATTCCCTACCGCCTGCACCACTTGACGAATATGCTCTGGTGTGGTGCCGCAACAGCCTCCGACAACACTGACACCAAGGTCTTTCACAAAGTGCGAAAGATATTGCGCCATCTCCTCCGGTGAAAGATGATACTGTGCATGCCCGCCAACATTTTCGGGCATCCCTGCGTTTGGCATTACAAAGACCGGCTTTGGACTACTCTCGACCAGCGTTCGCACGTGCTCGGACATTTCTTTTGGTCCGGTTGCACAATTGATCCCGATGACATCGATGTCATAAGGTTCAAGACTTGTAAGTGCGGCAGAAATTTCCGTGCCAAGCAGCATTGTCCCCATCGATTCGATTGTCACAGAAACAATGACCGGAACGCGGCGATGTGCTTTCTCGAAATATTCGAAGATACCATACAGCGCTGACTTTGCCTGGAGGACATCCTGACATGTCTCGACGCACAACAGATCGGCACCGCCTTCAACCAAACCTTTTGCCTGCTCGTGAAACGATGCTGCCATTTCTTTGAAGCTGATATGTCCAAGCGAAGGCAGCTTCGTCGTCGGTCCCAGCGAACCGGCAACAAACCGTTGATGTCCATTGTTAGAATAATCCTGAGCAATTCGTTTGGCAATTTGTGCAGCTTTGAAGTTCAACTCATACACACGGTCCTGTAAACCATACTCTGCCAGCACAATACTCGCACCGCCGAAAGAATCCGTCTCGATAACATCGCACCCGGTTTCTAAGTAATCACGATGCATCTTCTCAACCGCTGATGGTTTAGAGACAACGAGATACTCGTTACAACCATCGTAATGCTCGCCGCCGAAGTCATCTGCGGTAAGATTTTGCCCTTGCAGATATGTTCCCGTCGCACCGTCAAAGACGATGATTTTTTGTTTTAATATGTTGAGGAAAGAATTCAAAGTCGCGAGTTTCCAGTATCAAGTTACGAGTCGGAATCACTACTGATTTTACGTTCGAGAGAAAGAAGCATTTTGCGAACTTCGATGAGTTGATTGTTCAACAACTCGTATTTTTCACTTTTCAAGTAGATCAAATCCTTTGAGAGAACCAGAAAATATCCAACTTCATTTGTCGAGCCGAGCGACATCGTCAGGAAGCAAGCAAAATCTGGTTTTGTCTTTCTTCCGGCTCCTTCGACAATGTTTGCAGCAATAGACACAGCAGCACGACGAAGTTGTGAAGTTACTCCATAAAGCTCATCCTTTGGAAAACCCTTCGTAATCACATATACGTCAATTACCAGCTTATGTGCTTTTTGCCAGACTAATAACTTTCGATAATCTTGCATAAGTTCCCCTCCAAATCAAGAACTTGTTACACTGAACTCGTAACTCAACAACTGGTAACTCGAAACTGTATTAATTTACGAAAGAAAGAGACGGAGAGCAATGTTAGGTTCGAAACTAATATTTCTTTTGAGTCAGACTACCATAGAACTCAGTCGGCAACAGCCGAAATTTTCATATAACATATTATACCCTTCTTCTTCAAGCGGGATTCTTAGATCATCTTTCTCCATTTTTTGATCTCCTCTTTACCTCTCTCTTGAGATGAAAAAGTTTTCTTTTTTGTTTCTTTACTTCCCCAACTGTCCCCCTCATAGGGGGACTTACAGGGGGTCATCTTTGTGCTTGGCTTTTTTGACCCCCTTCTTCGGTCAGGACTACCTTCGCAAGGTTCTCCAGCCATTGCTCAGAGACCTTGCGAAGGTTACTGATGTTGCTTGGTTGAAAACGAGTGTCATGACTTTTCAAATCCAGCACTTTTCCGAACCCCCCTTGGAAAGGAAAAGTCTGCGTCACTTTGGTGATACGCTTACGCGTATTGCTGTAATACGCTCCCCTTCAACGAAGGGGGGAGCAAGGGGGGTTCAAACCCGAAAAAGAAATAAAAAAAAGGGCAGACTTCAAATCTGCCCTTTCAGAATAACACATCCCGTAGAAAAATTAAACAACAACTACAATGAACAATACAATAAGGGCAGACGGCGAATCTGCCCTTATGATTTACTTCATTGCAATTACTTCGTCAACAACATCTTCCTAACTTGAGTAAAGTTCTCTGCTTGAATTCTATACAAGTACAAACCACTTGGCAGATTAGAAGCATTAAAGGTTACTTTATAGTTACCAGCGGACATCCTACTATTCACAAGAACTGCAACTTCTTCACCAAGAATGTTAAATACAGTAATCTTAACATTCGATGAGGTTGGAATTCCAAATTGAATAGCTGTGCTTGGATTGAATGGGTTAGGATAATTCTGCTTGAGAGCAAAAGTAGTCGGAACTCCTTCAATGCTTTCAACACTGGTAGGATGTGTAATAGTAACTGTTATAACTTTATCTGCATACAATCCATTGGCTCCGGTAGCTCTGATAGTGATCGCATAGGGAGAACCAGCTGCTACACCCGTTGTAGGAAGTAAGGTTAATGTAGCTGTTGCAGGAACAAATGTAGCCCATGCAAGAGCCGGTGTATTTGGAACCATAGCATATGTAATACCTGCTGTACCGGTTGCTATGAATACAAATGCATTGCCTGTGGTTGCTCCTTCTGCTAACGTTACTTGGTGTCCAGCAGGAGTTGTAAATGTTGGTCTAACTTTAGCTGTAACAACAAATGCAGATGTTTTTTGTTCATTGTTCACGTCTGTTGCAGTAACAGTAACTGTGTCTATACCGTCTGTAACTGCTGTAACTGTCAAAACGCTACCCGCAATTGATGCTGTTGCAACAGCAGGTGTTTTGCTAACAACACTGTAAGTCAATGTACCTAGGCTGCCAGTGAATACTGCAGGTGAAGCTGCTAAATCTTTTACATAAGCTGTTGTTGTACCAGCAACAACCATTGTATCTCTAAGAGCATTTGCAACAGCAAAGTTGGAAGTATAACCGATTGCAAACAGTTCTTGTGCTTCTGTTGTCCAACCTTGAACGCCGCTATGAACTACTGTCGGTACACCAATGACATCATAATAAGAAACGCCAGGTGTGCCAGGCACGAGCCATGTATTAAGCGGGTTTGTTAGTCTGTAGACCGCACGTGTTAATTGGATATCTCCAAATTGAACACCACCGGCACCCAATGTAATCTGTGGATTAGTTGCAGGAGTTGAAAATGCAGTACCACCTGCATTGTACACACCAATCGTCCAATAAAGTGGTGCTAACTTATTAATTGTAACACCGCCATTTGTCAATGGTATGCCAACGCTACCTGTTGGATATGTATTAGTATGATTTACTGTAATTAATTGTGCTTGACTGGCCGCTGCTGTACCTGTAAATGCAATCGTCGCTGGACGATATTTGCCATCAGAAGTACCCATCGGGAATAAATTGGATACAACAGTAGCTGTTGCTGGGTCAGAATCTGCCCAACGGTTTAAGGTACCATTAATATGTGATACAACAGCGCCTGTTGCAGTTCGGGTTACAGTACCGGCTGCTGCTACACCAACTTGAATATTAAAAGCACCGGTAGTAAGAATGCCTTTTGCTAAAGTTAAGGTTGTACCATCACCTAATACAACATTTGTTAGCAAAGTAACACCGGCAGCATTATTTATTTTAACATTATTTAAATAACCTGTTGTATTACGATTTCTTGTGGTAATAGTTTGTGCTGCTGTACCATTAAATTCTAACGTACCCGTTGTATTTTGTGCAATTGCAGGGTTAGCACTAAAAGGTGTAACATCAAGGCCAACTATTGAGAAATTACCAGCAAGTTGAACAAGCTTTGTACCATCATTAAAACCATCAGTTGCAGCATTAGCTGTTGTTTGAATATCAACATTGCCTGTGATTACTAATGAAGTAGTATTACCGACAGTGAAATTACCTTTTATAACAACTACATCACCTTTAATCGTATCAGTTGCTATAGCTGGTGTTGTAACAGTAATACCTGTACCATTGACAACTATCTTCGGGTAAGAGGTTGCAGTGCCACCCATTGCAGCGGTTGCAGTGTAAATTAAATATCCGGCACCGCTTGCAGTAATTGTACCACTATTTGTGGAACCTGCACCAACCGACAAAGTATAACCGGCTAAATCCAATGTTCCAAATTTAACCCATAATAAACCACCGGTTGTTGTTGGTATAATAGAATTTTGACTAAGTGTAACTGTTGCGCCTAAGCAGTCTATTGTTACTGCACCAATTGCTGTTGGACTTGACCATTCTGCTCCGGTTGTAATGGAAGTAGAATTCTGGTACACTAAACTAACAGTTCCGCCGAATGTAGGTGTACCCGTTAAAGTACCATCTGCGCGGGTAATGGTTTGTGTACCGACAGCAAATGTTAAATTTGTACCGACAGCAAGTGTACCTCTTGAAAGGACCAAGGTACCACCGGTAAGAATTGTGGTGCCGCTTGCCAATGTAATTGTTGGGTTAGAACCGATATCGGAATTCATTGTCAAATTAGTTAATACACCAAGTAATTCCGGTCCGGTTGAACCGCTTGTAGTTCCTACGTATGTAAGGCTTGTAGGACCGCTTGCAGGTTGTGTTGCTATTTGACCATTGGTTGTAGCAGTAATTCTTCTTGTAATAGAAGTTGTAGATAACAAACCGTTATGTGTCAATACACCGCTTGTTAAATAAAGATTTGTTGCAGTGAATGTATTTGCTAAGATTGTAACGCCAGCGGCATTATTAATAGTAACATTGAGAACCGTCTGTGGAGCGAGGAGAGTCAATGTTTGAGCTGCTGTTCCTGCAAATACCAAGCTGCCAAAAACGTTTGTGCCAAAGGTATATGTTAAACCGCCTTGAATAGTATTTGCAGCAGCTAACAAAGTTAAATTACCATTACCTGTTGGGAATATAATTGTACCGGCGGTATGTGTAAATGAACCGGTAAGAGATAGACCAGCAGTTGGCAAATTGATTGTTTTATTGTTGAATGTGGTTGTTCCTGCAACATTTGTAAACACCGTTGTGCCGCCCCATGTTAAAGTACCATTAGCACCACCACCGGCTGTTGCAAAATTTCCACTCAATACAGATGGACCATTCATTGTGAACAGAACGTCTGATGTGTAATTGATTGTAAGGTTAGAAATTGTTCCGGTACCACTCATTGTTTGAGTAGCCGCTGCAGCAGTAACAATAATTGTACCAGCACCAGAGAAGATCCCATCTACTTTAACAACGTTTGCAGAAGCAGTTCCGTTTGTAACAGTTAGATCAAATGGACCTGTTGCTGTTTGTAATGTTCTGCCCGCAGCAACCGTCAATATACCGCTAAGAGTTTTAGCAGAAGGATAAGTTACTGCTCCGGTGTAACCGGTTGTTAATGTAAGATTAATAATACCAGCTTGCCATTCATATGCTGTTGGTGTTGTAGCTGAAGAAACAGCAAGCGGCCAATCACTGTTATTATTAAATACTAAACTATAAGAGCCGCCTGTTAAAGTCGGTGAACCAGTGGAGAAATAACCACCGACAACAGTAATTTTGCCTGCAGCTCCTAAGGTAATGTTAGTATTTAAAACACCACCGACAGTCAATACTATGTTCGGAACAGTTAATATAGATGTTGCAACAGTTATAGAGGCATCTCTTACGCCCTGATTTGTATTTATTGTATTTGCAAACTCAACTGTACCAGTACCAGTAATTGTTAAAGCATTAACGAGAGTAATTGTTTGAGCTGCAGAACCATTAAATTTCAATGTCGAACTTGCACCCAAGACAACTGCACCGACATTATTTCCAGTAACTGTTGTAAAGTTTTTGGAAATTGTAAGGTTATGATAGTTGGTTGCATCTGTTGTTTGGATTGTTAAAGCTCCAGCTATTGGGGAAGTCATACTGAGAATTCCATTCAGAGTCGAGTTTAGAATTCCAGAAGCTGCCGGAGAACCAAATGTGATCGTTGAAGCAGCCGTTAATGTAACGTTGCCTGTGATTGTGGTATTATTATTGAAAATAAAAGTACTTGCATTACCATTATCAATCATAGCTGCACCAACAGTGGCAGCTCCATCAATTCTTAAACTAGCTGCGCCACTTGTTGTAGAACCACCGGTAAGAGTAGTCGCACCTATAAAGTGGACAGCACCCGTGCCCAGTGAAAGAAGTCCAGTGATTGAAGTAGCACCGGTTACTGTAACAATACCAGCACCTGTTGTAACTGTATTTAATGCAGTAAAAGTACCGGGAATTGCTATTGCACCTGCGCCAAACACAACCGCACCTGTTGATTGGAAATTACGTCCAACATTTAATGCAGCAGCAGAATTTGTACCGCCAACGCCAACAATTAAATCGAGCGTTGTTGTAATTACTGTTGCGTTTTGAGTTAATGTACCAACGCTAAGAGTATTAGCTTTTAGCACACCGGTACCACCGCCAGTACCGCCTGTTAAAGCGCCTGTAACTGTTAAATTACCGGGAGTTGCTCCGGTAGTTAAATCAATTGCGCTTGTTAAAGATGTACCGGTAAAAGTAACGGCACCGGAAACTGTAACATTAGATGTTCCGGTAATTGTACCAACAGTATTATCAGCAAAACCTACACTCATATTTCCAGTAATAGAAACTGTAGAACCGTTCATGATAAGTGCACCACCACCATATACTAAAACGTTTCCATTTACTAAGTTTAAGCTTGAAGTTTTTAATGTACCGGCGGTAACTGTTAAATTACTTCCGATAGCAGTTAAAAGTGAAAATTCATTTGTCATAAGGGTTGAAGCGTTAACAACTGGAATGTTGATTTGACCAGTACCGCCAAATATTACACCATGCGCTGTATTGGATAATGTAAATGTTCCGGTAGAACCGCCAGTATTATTTCTATTAATAGGACCGCCGATATTAGCCGTTGTACCATGGGCGGCGCCAATAACGATATTATTATAATTGGTTTCTAATTGTCCACCAACAAAATTGAAATTGTTTGTGAACGTAAAAGTACCCATTGTACCAAGTGAGTTTGAAGCAGTTTTAAGATTAAGGATACTGCCAGTTAGTTTATTAATAGTAAAATTACTAAGTGTATTATTCTGTCCATCTACAATTGTGAAATTTTGCGTAACAGAACCATTCATTATTATAGTACCACCTGTACCGTTAGTAATGCTACCGGCAGTGGAATTATTTACTATATCGCCAGGTGTTGTTAATGTAAATGTAGATAATGCTAATGTAGAACCTGAACCTATAGTCAAAACTGAGTTTGTTGTAGGACCAATATTAATAAATGTAATATTGCTTGTAAGAGTAATAGTAATAGCAGCAGCTGAAGTTGTTAAATTTTCGAAAGTACCTGTACCAGAAACATTACCGGCAGAACCGGCGAAAGTACCTGTTAAAGTAACTGAGCCTGTAGATGTTGTATAAGCGCTATTGTTAACAAAATTGCGCCCAACAGATAGAGTAAAAGTTGTAATTACAACAGTACCCGAAGTAATGGTTAGGTCTCTATTAGCCGTTAATGCGGCGGGTAATGTTACGTTTGCACTGCCCTGAAAAGTAACATCACGTGGATTTCCAGATGCATTCGGGTAATCATTATTTGTAAAAGCTAACGCAGCGCTATTGACAAATACCATATCGTAAACACCAGACGCGGTTGGAGGATTGGTTAAAAAGCCAGAGGTCGTACCTCCGTCTCCAACGGCAATTTGTTCAATGGCATTTGCAAGTAAGTTTAACTTAGCTAAAGCCGGTGTATATTTACCGGATTGCAGATAGAGTGTACCTGAAACGTTAATAATTTGGTTGATGCCACCAGTAGTTGATCCAATAGCTGTACTACTGGTAGAAGCAGTGTTAAGAGTCAAGTTCTGAATTGTAACAGCACTACCTGTTCCAACTAATTGAACTCTTTTGGTTAGAACTACCGTTTCATTATAAGTATTTCCCGCAATGTTAATAACGTCGCCATTCACTACAAATGAACTAGCCAGCATAGCTGAGATAGTCAGTTTTGGTCCAACAAGACCCGCACCAAGTGCGGCTTGCGTACCATCGTAGGCGTCATTACCGATAGCGGCATCGACATACCACGGACCTGCTGCAAATGTTGCCGGACTTGTGAGGACTATAAGTCCTGCTAAAAGAACCAGCGAAATAAAAAGATTTCTTATTTTCATGTTATACTCCAATAGATGAGTTAGAGATGAGTTAGAAATGAATTAATTTGCAATAACATTTGAAAAAAGAATAAAACTTTTTTCAAAAGCATTTCCCGTTAAAGGATGAGTGAAAATTAAGGCGGTAAATCTCTTAACATACAATTTTCCCTTTCGTTTATTTGTATTCAAATTTGACATTTACTTTCTTATAGTTTTGGCATGAAGCAACATTTTCATTTAGGCGAATTTTCTATAACTCTTGAATAATCCAACAATTGCCGCAACCCCTCTCACCTATGACTATCAGAGAATAGGAATTATCTGTTGAAATGTCAATAGTTTTTTTGATTTTTTTCAAAAACCTCATTTTCGGTTATTTACCGAGGTACGTGTATTTTATGAGCTGTTTTTCTATTCTATTATATACTACCGGTTTTATATAGCTCAAATCTCGCTTTTCTTTGCTTAAGAAGCAACAGGTGCCCAAGGGAATTTCCATATATTACAAATAGTTAACATGATTGATTTTGGACGAATAAAACCGGTATCCCGACCTTGAGCTTCGATCATGTAAGATCCTTGTTGTTTTAGACTTGCTACTCTATTATATCTATTATATATATAAAGCACAAATAAAAACTTCTTTTTCTCTACTAGTATTATTCGCTGTAAATATATTCATCTGTTTTACAAAAACCAAGTTATTTTTCATGTTTTTCACGTATGGATATATGTATTACGTTTAGTGCGGTCAGGACTTACGTCCTGACCGATACTGTTGAGTGTCAGGAAGAAATTCCTGACATCACAAAATAATGCAACGCTGCATTTCAAATCAGTAGACCATGAGCTTTTTATTATTTTCATTTCTCCGACCGTTTATTTTTGTTCTAACTTCGCCATTCGTCATATGAGAAGCAATGATGGGCGTCACGTAAAATTTTCGGCCTTCGCAACTGCTTTCGGAAGAGCTGGAAGCCTGTGAATGTCACACGCATCGCGTGTTCCTTATTTACCGGCTCAAACTCTGAGACCTTCCGAAAGTTACTCTCTTAGAACTTTGTGAATGTTACTCTCATCAATTCGTAGAAATCAATTCCGGGATAACACAGGTAGTAAAAGAGAACGTGTAAATTTCAAGATTTGGATTCGATGTCGTCAGTTTCAGGAGGTGGCTGCCGAATTCTTTATTATGGACAAGCCGGTACATGCGCGGTCTATCAACAAACAATGATGTCACTCCTCCTGGCAAGTGTATCATATCTTCACCTTGTGCATCTTTGCTCAGCGGCCGGCTGTTTTGTTGAATAGTCGCTTCGCATAGTGAACCATCCTGAGAGCTCAAGACTGCATTTACTTCGCGCGCTTGATACGGCAAAAGAATAGCGCCATCTTCTCCTGTGTTCCCATCAAATCGCAGACACTGGCGTTCATTCATCCATTTTCCGGTGGCGTAAAAACGTTCCGGAAGATACATGCCTGGGTCGGTGTACTCAATAGTCGATTCTGGATTATAGCCCTCCGGATTGCCAAGCGCACCGCCAAGATATCCAAAGAAGAGTTCACTTGTCGGGCGATAACAGACTGCACCTACCTGATCTTCATCGCACAGAGGAGGCATCAAAGCAGGCAGCTCGCCATGGCAGCCAGCTTCGATCAACAATTGTTGGATCGCGCGTTCGAATTCCATATAACCGCCTTCACCGTGCTGCATGAAGCGAATATATCCATCGCGATCGATGAGACAGCGCGTTGGCCAAGAACGCACCGCAAATGCATTCCACATGAGAGCATCATTATCAAGCATCACCGGGTACGTAATATGAAAATGGTCGATTGCTTTTTGCACACATTCGAAAGACCGGGCAAATTCAAACTCGGGAGTGTGTACTCCCACAATTCTTAATCCGAATTCTTTGTACTTATGCTGCCACTCTTGGATGTATGGAAAAGTTCGGATACAGTTGATGCAGGTGTAGTCCCAGAAATCAACGAGTATAACCTCGTCCATATGATCGCGGAGCGAGACTGGTTCTGAATTCAACCAGAAATTTCCGTAGAGCTGCGGTGCGTGAATATGTTTAGGTTGAAGTTCCATTTGTTTCTTCTGTGTTACTCACTGATGTTACGCAAAATGCTTCAATAGTGCCACGACCTTCCCGCTCCGACGAGCGGAGCGAGGCGAGCAGGTCGTGGTTTTAATATCTCCAGAAAATTTGGGCTTTAGTCCAAAACGATTCAAAATATGGCTAAAGCCAATAAAATTTGTTCGCATTACCACGACGTAAACGTCGTGGCTATAAATCAACTTACTTTGCGTAACATCAGTTACTCATGAAAGTAAAAGATTTCTCTTCGAGATTCATTCTTCTTTCCCACCGGTATGGGCGACATATAAGAAACTGTCTCGGACAAAATCTGCAGCGTTCGTGGCGAATGCAGCAGGAATACCTTTTTTCAATTCGTCGAATGTCACAACATTTCCACCCGCCGATACTGTCATATTTGAATTAACCAGAATAGCTCTTGTGGAACCCGCGCATTTCAACACAACACTCGCCTTCACAATTGGGAAGACTGCATCGATGACCGGATCGATGTGAACACTGACTCCGAGAATTTTCATTTCATCCGGAGACTCACATTGAACATCAATATTATTTGTTTTCAAAAAAAGGATACAATCATGGACAACTTTGCGTGTAATGACGGTAAGCTCATTGGCAGCCAAAGTGAGTCTTTCCCGTTCAACCGCAAACTTTGTCCAATCTTTAATAGCGCTTGTGAGAATGAGCTTCATTGATTCAGTGAGTCCCATAGTGTCTTTCCCATGCATGTTGATCAATCGCTGGATTTATGTTTGTATGAACCATTATTCTTTTATCGACTTTAAGATTGAGCGCAATTCGCCCATCAACTGGTCGCACAATTTTTGTGTGATGATATATGGCGGAAGCAAACGCAGCACCGTCGTGTTCGTGCAATTAATCAGCAGACCGCGATTCCGCAGTTCATCGACAATCGGTTGTCCATCTCGATCGATATCGATACCGAGCATACAGCCCAATCCTCGCACTTCTTTGATGATAGTTGGAAATTCTTTTTGCATTTCCAGCGCCTTCGATTTGATATACGCACCAATCGTGCCAGCTTGTTTCATCAAACCTTTTTGAATAACTTCTTCCATCACGGCACATCCGGCAGCACACGCAACCGGATTGCCTCCAAAGGTTGTTCCGTGCTCGCCATAACTGAACACATCGGCAACTCTTTCATTTCCTAAAATCGCACCAAGAGGCAACCCACCGCCAATCGCCTTTGCGATGACAACGATATCGGGATGGACATCCATATGTTCGAAACCAAAGAACCTTCCGGTACGTCCGACCCCCGCCTGAATTTCATCTGCAAGAACAAGAAATCCAAACTTCTGCTGAAGAGCATTCAACTCGTCGGCAAATTCCTTTGTGATGACATTAATTCCGCCTTCTCCTTGAATAAATTCAAGAATGACGCCAAGCGTCTGCTCATTGGTCTTTACCCGAAGGTCGTTGATATCATTAAATTGAACTGTCTCTGTGTTCTGAAGAAACGGATCATAGCCCTCGCGGTATTTAGGGCGATCCGTCAATGATAACGCGCCCATTGTTCTACCATGAAACGAATTACTTAAATTCAGTAATCGTGTTTTTCCGGATTTTTGTCCCCACTTGCGTGCAAGCTTAATAGCTCCTTCCACAGCTTCTGTGCCGCTATTGGAAAAAAAGATACGCTTGAATCCGCTTGCTGCAATAATTCTTTCCGCCAGATCTACCTGTGCGTCCTGCACAAAGTAATTGGACAGATGGATATAGCGATGAATTTGTTTTTCAATAGCCGCATTGATGCGCGGATGATTATATCCGAGCGCATTGACGGCTAAACCGCCAAAAAAATCAACATAGCGTTTGCCGTCTTTTGAATAGAGGTACACTCCTTCGCCGCGGTCGATTTCGAGCGGAAGTCGATGAAATGTGTGGAAAAAAAACTTCGCTTCTTTTTCTATCGTCGATTCAGACATGTTAAACCTCATGGACTATTTGATTCAATACAGTATACAGAAAACGTACTTTGGACTCAAGTTCTTCAAGCGTGCCATTGTTGTGAATCACATAATCCGCTTTTTCGAGCTTCTTTTTCACATCACCCTGTGCATTGATACGTGCATAGATGTTCTCCTCGGGTACTGCATCCCGCTTACGCACGCGTGCGACTCGTGTTGTCTCTTCAGCATTGACCACAATAACTACATCGAGCTTCTTATCCAACCCGGCTTCATACATGAGCGCAGCTTCGATGATGAGAAATCGATATCCCTGTTGTATCAATTCTTTGATTCGGCGCTCTCTCTCTTTTTCAACTTGAGGATGGATGACAGCTTCGACTTTGCGCTGGAGTTCTTTATTGGAAAATATTTTTGATGCAACGAACTGTCTATTCAGTGTACCATCAGACAAATATGCCTCAGTGCCGAGAAGACTCATAAGCTTTTTTCGAATAACCTGATTCGAATGACTCAACTCTTTGGCAATCTCGTCCGAATGAAGCACCGGCACACCAAGACGCATAAAAATATCACAGACAGCAGTCTTGCCGCTGCCAATACCGCCGGTCACACCAATTTTTAGAATACGCTTTTGTTGCGAGGGCATAATATTAACTCACGTTACGCAGTTTGCAAAAAATGTGTACTAAAAATACCTTTATTGCCACGAGCTTTAGCACGTGGATTAGAAAATTAAAAGTATTATCGGGTTTTAACCCCATTTTCGACAATTTTATTGGGCTAAAGCCCGTTCCATTTTATTTATTCAGTTCCACGACCTAAAGGTCGTGGCAATTTATCTTCTCTGCGTAACATCAGATATTAAAATGAATTATAGATGTTTGAACTTTTCTTCATGTTATTTTGCCACCACCGTTGATCGAAATTCCCGTATCACAACAACTTTGATCTGTCCCGGATATTCCATTTCCTGTTCAATTTTATTGGCAATGTCGTGCGCAAGTTGGTCTGCAGCAGCATCGTCGAGTTTTTCATAGCTGACAATCACACGCACTTCACGTCCCGCCTGAATGGCGTATGTGCTCAGTACGCCGTTGAATGATTTTGCAATGTTCTCTAATTTTTCCAGCCGTTTGATGTACTCTTCCACCGATTCACGTCGCGCACCGGGCCGAGCACCACTGATGGAATCTGCCGCTTGCACCAGTGCTGAGATGGGATGTTCCATCGGAATATCTTCGTGGTGCGAACCAACCGCATTGCAGACAACTGCATGTTCATTATATTTTTTACAAAATTCATATCCGAGAAGAGCATGCGGACCTTCGACGCTCTTATCAATCGTTTTACCGATATCATGCAAGAGACCTGCCCGTTTCGCTAATATCGGATCCAACCGAAGCTCTGCTGCCATGATTCCAGAGAGATAAGCAACTTCAATGCTATGCTCCAGAAGATTCTGACCATAGCTGGAACGATATTTCATCCGCCCGATATGCTTCACAATTTCCGGATGTGCACCGTGCAAACCGATTTCGAGCAGCGTATTTTCACCCGTATGAATAACCTCTTCTTCCAATTCCTTCTTTACCTTCTCAACAACTTCTTCAATGCGTGCCGGATGGATGCGACCATCGGCGATCAATCGTTCCAATGCTGTTCGAGCAACTTCGCGCCGGAACGGATCGAAGCCCGAGAGAATCACAGCTTCGGGTGTATCGTCAACAATCACGTCGATGCCGGTAGCAGCCTCAAACGCACGGATATTTCGCCCCTCGCGTCCGATGATGCGTCCCTTCATTTCATCACTGCCGACATTCAGTACACTGACCGTTGTCTCCAGAGTAAAATCCACTGCTGAACGTTGGATCGCCTGAATAATAGCTTTCTGAGCTTCTTTCTTTCCCTCAAGTTTCGCAGAATCGCGGATATCTTTCAGCTTCTGTGTCGCCTCAGATTTCACTGTCTCAATCAGGTTTTGGTACAGATATTTCTTTGCCTCTTCGCTCGTAATACCGGCAATTTTTTCAAGTCGAATATTTTCTTCTTCAACCAACCGTTCTGCCTCTTTCTCGCGCTCGATGAGGCGTTTTTGGCGATCAGCGATTTCTCTTCCGGTTGTTTGAAGTGTTGACTCTTTTTTTGTCAGCAGATCAAGCTTCTTCTCCAGATTTTCCTCGCGATTGTTCAATTGCTTTTCGTACGCCTGCTGTTTCAGCCGCTTGACCTGAGTCTCGGCTTCAAACTCTTTTTTCTTCTTGTACCATTCGTCCTTCACTTCGAGAAGCTTTTCACGCTTCGTGGTTATCGATTCTTTTTCTGCTCCTTCAACAATTTTTTTTGCACGTTCTTGAGCGTCCATAATTTTGTTCTGACCGCTTCGTGCATTCAGAGACCAACCTATGAAAAACGTAATGCCGCCGATCAACGCTCCGATAAAAATAAGAATATAGGGTTCCATGTCTTTCCTCAGTTCAAACAACTTTTAATAAAAATAAAAAACCGCACGCATCTGCCACAATCAAGTGTATTGAAAGAACTTTTTTCATACACAGTGGGTGCTCGCCTAAGCATTTCACGCTTCCACGGTCCGCTCGTTCCTGCTTTCGGCAGAAAGTCATCGCAGGCTCTTTCCATCTCGACAAGTCGGGACGAAAAAAGTGGCATGTGCTCCACACTTATGAGTCAAGCTCCCATATTAACAGACTTGTTAAGTTCTTTAATATGGTATTGATTACGGCTGATGGTGCGGTTTTAAAAACCTCCGCATCCGTATGTAAAAAGAACAGGCGACGTTGTTACTGAATCCGTTGGTCCGTTGGTTCAGCAATGAGACAATTATCAAGATAGTTGGAAAGTTTTTCTACTTCCGCTTCCAGATGAGTTACTTCCTGTACATGCTTCTCACGTTCCTGCAGAAGATCCTCGGTAATATTCAATGCCGAAAGAACAGCAACTGTCAAGGGCGGTTGTTCCGGAATCTTATCGTGAATCTTCGTTAACATTCCATCTACGTAGGATGCTACGCGCTTTGTGAGATCTTCATTCTCTCCCCGAAGCGGGTACTCATTTCCAAATATTTTAACTCTTATACTCTTACCGTTCATCGCTTGGACCAATTGAATTGCTTTTATCGAATTCTCCACAACATTCCGTCATTGTTCATGTGTATCATACACGTGAATTGATCTTCATAATCAATTCCTTCAGCCGTGATTTAAGTACCTCTGACTCCTCCTTTGAAAATAAACTACTACCTTTAGATTGTGCCTGTGCAAGCTGCGTTCGAATTTCATTCAAGTCACGTTCCCGGTGTTGAAGTTCTTCCATCGAACGGCGCTCTTTTAATTCTAAACCCAAAATTCGGCTCTGAAGTTCCTTATTTTCTGCTTTTAATCGGAGAAGCACATCGGACACATGTCGAGCTTTATCCCAAAGTGTCTGGAGAGCATCCTCAAGGCGCTTCAAGCCCTTCTTGTCCGTCATCTCAGTATCTATAAGCTGCTCAGGCAAAACCTTCAGCTCCTGATACGTTCAGTTGATTTTGGGCCGCACATCTGTACCACTGCCTTTTCCAATAAACTTATCTTCAATAAAAAAACTACTTTGTTGTTGAAAACAAACAGTGTATCGCGTGATTTCATGTATGCGACACTAGCTGCGTAACACACCGTTCCATTGTCGCTGAACGGCTTCGATAATTTTCGCAAGCGCATGATCAATTTCCTCTTCCGTCAATGTATGGTCCGGTGATTGGAATTCAAGGGCATACGCTACACTTTTTTTATCTTTTCCCGTTTGCTGTCCACTGTACGTATCAAAAAGAACAACGTTCGTGCATAACGGTCGTCCAACTTGACGGATAACATCTTCCACTTTATTCTGGGGAAGCGTTGCATCAACTGTGAAAGCCAAGTCGCGTGTTACACCCGGGAACTTCGGCAAAGGAGAAAACTTTCGATCTCTCACCCAGCCGTCGCGGATTGCTCGAATATTCATTTCGCAAACGAACACAGCTTCATCAATATCAAGCTTATCTGCAATCTGCTTCCGTATTTTTCCAAAGAACCCGGCATAAGTGCCATTAATCTCAATACCTATACACGGTTCACTTAATACCTCGTGCGTATCATAATAAATAAAACGGTAGTTGTCAAGACAGAACTTTGAAAGCAATGCCGAAACTTCCCCTTTCATATCTAACACATCAACAACGCGGGAGGCATTTCCATAGCTTACGGGCGCTTGATGACCGCTGATCACCAACAAAAGCCGTTCTTCTTCTTGATATGCTTCGAGCGAATTTGATGATTTTCCATCGATTCGCAAGTGAATATTGCCCAGCTCGAACAAACGCAGATCTTTTATACCGTGATTTCGATTGTGTTTCACGATGCCAAGAGCACTCGTTACCAGACTTGTCCGCAAAGCTGCCATTTCTGCGCTTACAGGATTGAGTGCCTTGACCAAGGGTTTTCCGGCAAGCGACATCGTTGCTTCATCTTGCAGACCGATTGTTATAATTTCATTGAATCCAGAACCGATAAGAAATTCCCGAACTTCATCCTGCAATAAATCGCTTCGTACATTCGAGGAAAAATCGATAGCAGCATGAGTTTTTGTTTCAATATTATTGTAACCATACACACGCGCTACTTCTTCTATGACATCAATCTCTTCAAGTATATCATTACGAAAACTGGGAACCGTCACAAGAAGCTCATCTCTGGAAGATGATTGTACAGCAAGATCGATTTTCTTTAGAAGAGAAATGATCTGCACTTTAGAAAGCGAGGTCCCAATAATGGAATTGATTCTTGAAACACGCGCTTTCACGATAATCGGTTTTCGTTTTTTAGGATAAGCATCGAGCACACCGTTCAGCAATTCACCGTCGGTCAGTTCTTGAATCATCTGTGCGGCACGATGAGCTGCCGTGACTGTGATATTAATATCAGCGCCGCGCTCGAATCTATACGATGCTTCTGTTGAAAGGCCTAAGTACTTTGATGTGCGCCGAATATTTTGCGGATTGAAATATGCACTCTCGATGAGAATATTTGTCGTTGTGTCGCTGATCTCTGTATTCGCACCACCCATCACTCCGGCTACTGCGATCGGCCGTTCGGCATCGCAAATCATGAGCGTTTCGGAAGTGAGCGTACGTTCTTTTCCGTCGAGTGTTACAAACTTCTCACCTTCTTGCGCAGTTTTAACAACAATCTTGTGACCGGAAAGTGTATCGTAATCGAACGCGTGCAGTGGATGACCGGTTTCCATCAAAACATAATTCGTTACGTCAACAACATTATTGATCGGACGAACACCAACCGAACTCAGGATGTCCTGCAGCCATTTCGGTGACGGGCCAATTTTGATATTCCGAAGAACACGCGCTGAGTATCGCGGGCATTTTTCTTTATCAAGGATTTCTATTTTTGCAAATTTTGATGCTGGAATTTTACTTTCTTTGAGTACAACTTTGGGATGCTTAATTTTTTTATTGACCAATACACCGATCTCACGCGCCACACCGATGTGACTCAAACAATCTGATCGATTTGGTGTAATTCCAATTTCGTAGATAGTATCGGTTTGTCCAAGATATTTGGCAAGCGGTGTTCCGATTTTTGCCGCCGTATCGAGGACAAGAATGCCGCTCGCATCTTTTCCAATACCAAGTTCCTGTTCAGAACAAATCATGCCATTGGATTCTACACCGCGAATCTTTGTACGTTCGAGTATAAATGGTTTTACATCGGTACTATGTTGATTGTGCGGAATGACGGCACCGACAAGCGCGATTGCAACTTTCTGCCCTGCTGCAACATTTGGGGCACCGCAAACAACTTCCTGCACTGTACCGCCGATATTTACTTTGCACACCGAAAGACGATCTGCGTTGGGATGTTTCGCCCGTTCCAGCACTTCACCAACCACAAACTTGTCGTACTTCTTGGAAAGGTCTTCATAGCTTTCAACTTCGAGACCGAGCATAGAGAGCTTTTCAGTAAATTGCTCAGGGGTGAACTTGAAACTAATATATTGCTTCAACCAATTTTGGGAAACTTTCATAATGATTTATTACCGTCTAAAAAGTCAATCAGACCTCACCCTAACCCTCTCCTAAGAGGAGAGGGAATGGTTCCTCTGAGGAAATAACTCTCCCCCTCTTAGGGGGAGAAGAAAAGAGGGGGTCTCTATTTATTAAAGCACAATTCATCATCAGAACTGTTTCAAAAATCGCACATCGTTTTCATAGAGAATGCGAATATCATCGATGCCATAACGTAGCAATGCAGTACGTTCGATACCCATGCCGAATGCATAACCGGTGTACTTCTCTGCGTCATATCCGACCGCCTGAAAAACGTGAGGATGCACCATCCCCGAGCCGAGAACTTCCAGCCAACCGGAGTATTTACAAATACGGCATCCTTTTCCATTGCATAAGTAGCAGGTAATATCCATTTCAGCGCTCGGCTCGGTGAACGGGAAAAAGCTCGGACGGAATCGATACTTAATCGAACTTCCATAAAATTGTTTCGCGAATGCAACAAGCGTTCCCTTCAACTCGCTGAATGTCACACCTTCATCCACGTATAATCCTTCAATCTGATGGAAGGCAACAAGACTTCGTGCACTGACAGCTTCGTTGCGGTATGACCAGCCGGGCATAATGGCACGCACAGGCGGCTTTTGTTTTTCCATCACACGAATTTGCACCGGCGATGTGTGAGTACGCAGTAATATTTTATCTGCAATAAAAATCGTATCCTGCATATCACGCGCCGGATGATCATGAGTGAAATTGAGTGCTCCAAAATTATAGTAATCGCTTTCGATTTCCGGTCCGTTCTCTACCGAGAATCCCATGCTTATAAAGATACGTTTGATTTCTTCCATCACTTGTGTGACGGGATGTTTTGTGCCCATGGGTTTTGAACGCCCAGGCAATGTGAGATCAAACGGGACTTCTTTCGGTTTGGCAGATTGTTCAAGAAGTAATTTCTTCTCGTCGAATTGTGTTTGGGCGTATTGTCGAAGTTCATTGAGAGTCTTTCCCAACGCAGGTTTCTCAGCAGGGACTGCAGATTTCATCCTCTCGAACAATGCCGCAATCTCTCCACTTCGTGCAAGATACTTGATACGAGTCTGTTCAAGATCTTGAAGGGTTGCTGCCTTCTGAAGTTCTTCCGTGAAGGCTTGTTTCGTATGTTCAACTTTTTCGAGCATACAAGTGATCTCTATCGAAAAACGAGCAGGACACCTTAGCGTCGTCCCACTTTCTCAATGTGGAAAATGAGATAACAAATAAAAAATCTTCTTACCAATTTTTTAATCCCGCACGAAACGCTCTGAGCAATCCGTTCGGGACAAAAGAGATAAGAAGATTAAAATTACGCCGTCGCAAATTTTACGACTTCGGCAAATGCTGCCTGATGATTCGCAGCAAGATCTGCCAACACCTTCCGGTTGATCCCTACTTGTTTCTTTTCCAGGGATGAAATCAATCTCGAATATGTCGTCCCATGAATACGTGCTGCAGCATTAATGCGGGCGATCCAGAGAGCGCGGAATTCCCGCTTCTTCGTACGGCGATGTCGATAGGCATGTGTTCCGGCTTTATCAACGTGATGCTTGGCAATGGTCAGAACTTTGCTTCGACCGCCCCAATATCCTTTCGCTGAAGCTAAGAGTTTCTTGCGCCGTCTATGCGACGCGACTTTATTTTGTGAACGTGGCATTGCTTCTGTACCTTTCTTTCAAACTTATGCTGATAAAAATCTGCGCACTTTGTACGCTTCGGTTTCAGCGACAAAACCGGGTTTGCGTAAATGACGCTTGCGCTTTGTGGATTTGCTGGTCAGGATGTGACTGCGAAATGCTTTCCGACGTTTAACTTTTCCGGTCGCAGTAATCTTAAACGTCTTAGCAGCGCTGCGCCGGGTTTTCATTTTCGGCATATGCTCTTATTCCTCTGTTGTTTGTTTGGTTACTTCTGAACTTTTCTTCTTTCCTTTTTCCGGCACAAAGTACGAAACCATCTGCCGTCCTTCCATCTTTGGTTCTTGTTCCATCTTGGCAATATCGGACATCACTTCGGTAAAACGCTCGAGCAACTCTTTCCCTTGATCCTGATAGGTAATCTCGCGTCCTTTAAAGACCACGGTTGCTTTCACTTTGTTTCCTTCGAGAATAAACTCACGAGCATGCCGGGTCTTAAAATCGAAGTCATGTGTATCGGTGTTTGGGTGAAATCGAACTTCCTTGACAAGCGTTACATGCTGATGTTTTTTCTGAATCTTCTCTCGCTTCGCTTGCTCGTACCGGTATTTTCCAAAATCCATAATCTTGCAAACCGGCGGAGTTGCATTCGGCACAATCTCGATCAAGTCCGACGTTCTTCCTTGCGCCTCTCGAAGCGCATCACTTATCGACATAATACCTAGCTGCTCTCCATCATCCGTTATTAAACGCACCTGAGGTGCTTTGATTTCAGAATTAACGCGTGCTCGATCTTGTTTAATAGTTTCTTCTCCTAAACTGTGAGTGCTCTTGTTTTGATGATATCAAGAATACGAGTCTGGAATTCTTCCCGTTTCACTGTTCCTTGATCACCCTTCTTGTGCTGACGGACGGAAACCAAACCGCCGACTTTTTCCTTCTCGCCAACTACAAGCATAAATGGTACTTTCTTCGTTTCCCAATCGCGAATTTTATATCCCACCTTCTCATTACGGTCGTCTAATTCAACTCGCACGCCGGAATCTTTCAACGCCTCATACACTTCCCGTGCATACTCCATACAGACATCGCTGATAGGCAAAACCGCAACCTGTGTCGGTGCAAGCCACAACGGAAACTCACCGGCAAAATGCTCAATGAGAATACCGATGAATCGTTCTAAGGATCCAAACGGCGCGCGGTGAATAATCACCGGACGATGTTTTTGTCCATCCTGACCGATGTACTCCAACTGGAACCGTTCCGGCATGACATAATCAACCTGAACCGTGCCAAGCTGCCAAGTACGATTTAACGCATCCTTCACCATAAAATCGATCTTCGGTCCATAGAAGGATGCTTCACCTAATGCTATAAAGTAATCAAGTTTTATCTCATCCGCCACTTCTCGAATTTCTCGCTGAGCCTGCTCCCAGAATGCTGCTTCACCGCCATACTTTTCAGTATTCTTGTCATCACGGTATGACAAGCGGATCTTCACATCCATTCCAAAGGTTCTGAATACCAATTGTGTCAGCTCGATAGTAGCCTTTATTTCTGCCTTTAACTGATCATGTGCACAATAAATATGCGCGTCATCCTGAGTAAAACCGCGAACGCGCGTCAGTCCGTTCATTTCACCAGATTGCTCATAACGATAGACAGTCCCAAACTCTGCTAATCGAACCGGCAAGTCACGATACGAACGCGGCTTCACCGAATAAATTTGATGGTGATGCGGACAGTTCATCGGTTTCAACAAGAACGTTTCACCATTTTCCAGTTGTATTGGCGGAAACTGCGAGTCTTTATAATATGGATAATGGCCCGATGTCTTATACAATTCCAGATTCGCGATGTGCGGAGTCACAACGCTTTGATATCCGCGTTTTCGCTGTTCATCCCGTAAAAACTCGATGAGCGATTCGCGAATGATGGTTCCTTTCGGAAGCCAGAGCGGCAAACCACTACCAACTTTCGGCGTTAAAAGAAAAAGTTCTAACTCAGCACCCAACTTGCGATGGTCGCGGCGTTTCGCTTCTTCCAATCGGAAGAGATACTCGTCAAGTTCCTTTTTCGTCGGGAATGTGATGCCGTAAATGCGCTGCATCATTTTGTTTTTTTCATTCCCGCGCCAGTACGCACCAGCGACGCTAAGCAATTTTATTGCCTTTATTTTTCCAGTTGAAGGCAGATGCGGTCCACGGCAGAGATCGGTGAAATTGCCATGATGATAGAAGCTGATGGTTTGCCCCTTAAACTCATCTAACAATTCAAGTTTGTACTGATCGCCTTTCGCTTTAAAATACTCAACTGCATCTTCCCATTTTTTTTCTTCGCGAACGTACGGAACATCCCGATTGGCAAGCTCGTTCATCTTCTCTTCAATCTTTTGGAGATCATCTTTGGTAAGATTATGATCACCCAAATCAAGGTCATAATAAAAACCGGTTTCAATAGAAGGACCAATGCCGAATTTTGCGCCCGGGTACAGAGTCTCAACAGCTTCCGCCATTAAATGAGCAGAGCTATGCCAATAGGCATCTTTACCGCCATCGTCAGACCATTTGAGAATCTTGAAAGATGCATCCTGACGTATCGGTCTGCTGAGATCCCACACTTCTCCGTTCACTTCAACGGCAAGTGCTTCTTTCGCCAGACCTTTACTGATACCTTCGGCAATTTGCTTACCCGTGATATCCCGATCAAACTCTTTCTGATTCCCATCCGGGAATGTGATCTTTATTTTGCTCATAATACTAAAAAAAATCGGACCAACGTCCGATTGAAAGTAAAAGTCTCACATATGAAGGATAAAGCGTTATGTTACTTTTCATCCTTGTACTTTTTCTTTGTAATCGTGGGCTCAATAGGACTCGAACCTATGACCTCTACCATGTCAAGGTAGCACTCTAACCAAGCTGAGCTATGAGCCCCCATTGCGTCGTGCATAAAATAATAGCAAAAAAAAGGCTGAAAAACAATTACGATTGATACGGATATTCGTAACACGATCCATCAAGGAACATTTGCTTTTTCCCATACATCTGGCTACATTTTAATTAAAGTTAATTATTCCCAAAAGAGACAAGAAGCAAATTCATCGTGTTCTGTAATAGTGAATGGTTTCATGAAATTTAATACTCTTCATATTGTAAGTATTATAGCAATATTCCAGTCCATCTTGATGGCGTTGTTTTTTCTCCTGAACAAGAAAAGTCCTCGAACAAGCAATATCCTTCTCTCCTCTCTTTTGATTGTTTTTTCGATTCTTGTCAGTTGCTCCTTGATCGTTAGCCTGGGCTTATTAAAAGGCAGCCAAACGAATAACAAACTTGTTCTTCTGTTAGGTCAAACGGCATTTTTGGTTGGCCCCCTACTCTTTTTGTATATTCGTTCACTGCTGAATATGAATTTTTCATTCAACAAGCACGATTGGCTGCACCTGATTCCGTTCATCATTGCTGTTATATATTCAGTCGGTATTATACAAACTGCCAGTAAATTCATTATTTGGACGTACCCCGGCCGACTTTTCATCACAGCTGCGATACTGTCTCAAAATATTATATACTTAATCGCTTTGTGGAAAGATATTCAATCGTATGGGCTGACCTTTAAATTGTTTCTCTCGTACATCGACAATTCACGATTGTCATGGGTGCGATATTTTACCGTCGGCTATATTCTTCTTTGGGTAGCACAACTTCAAGTATTTTTTGGATGGGATATTCTTGGTCACCCGGCATGGTGTCCCTACGGCTTAAGCTTATATTCGGTGACGGCTTTTGTATTCTTCAATGGAATTCTTTTCATTGCATTACGAAAGCCCGAAACATTTTACCGAGTTCAGAAATATCAGTCTTCCATCCTCAAACAATCGGATAAAGAACAGTACCGGGAAAAATTGACCGCACTTATGGGCGGTGAAAAGATTTTTCTTAATCCCTCTATGACTTTGAGCGACATTGCCGAAAAATTGGAACTAGCTCCTTGTTATGTTTCGCAGATCATCAATGAATCCTTTCAACAAAACTTTCGTGATTTTATTAACAAATATAGAATTGAAGAAAGTAAGCGCCTGTTGACTCAACCAAACCAACACCTGAATATTTTGGGAATTGCACTCGACGCCGGTTTCAACTCCAAATCTGCTTTCAATAACGCATTTAAGAAACACACAGGCATCACTCCAAAAGAATTCAAGAAGAATGCATCCTGATCAGTTTCAATAGCGCGCCTAATATTTTAACCTTTATCAATACATACCATCCATTATCCTCTTCTTAGTACTCAATCCTCAATTCATTTTATCTAGTGCAAAAGGGTGACAAGTCCAGCCAGACAAGCATCCCGCATTTTCCACCATATTGTGAAGTTTTTCCACTTCTTTCACAGTCCATCACAGTCGTACGTATCAATCCATAGATGTCATTTTCTGATGTAAAGATGTCTCGAAATACATTTCGAGACGAATTCCACACCGGATTTGATTTACTTGCCAGTGAAAATATTTAAAAATTTCTGTCGAAAATTCACATCAAACCTAAAGGAGATAAACATGGAACAAAGACACATTCTTCTGACAACCATCTTTTTGTTGGTAATGGCGGCATCATCATTTGCACAGAGCATTGTTCTTGAAGTGGATAAAGATGCATATATTTGCGGCTGCCAGCCGGATGCGAATAATCCGGGCGGTCCTATCACGAAACTGTACCAAGGTCCCTATTACGTCTCAGCTCATCAATGTTATGCCCGGACAGCATCTTGTTGGGACATCAGCAATCTTCCCCAGAGAAGCACCATCACCCATGCAACAATAGAATTCAAGTGCACATCAACGTATGGCACACTGACAGGGCAAATGGTGTTCTATCGTTTTCTTGGGGATTGGGGTGAAACAACGATCACTCATAATAATCTGCCTTCATACACTTCGCAGGATTCCATCGTTATCAACTGGCCGACTGCGGGACAATGGCTTTCAATCGATGCTACACACCTCGTCCAATTTTGGTATGCACATCCCGATTCAAATTTCGGTCTCTATGGCCATTGTGTGAACACAACCGCTAATAATGGTGCAGTAGAATTCAATAGCTCTCGGTTCGCTACAAGTGCCGATCGCCCAAAGTTGACCATTACATATACAACCACAGATGTTAAATCAGAAGGAACATTACTCCCTTCAGATTTTCGATTGGAGGCGTATCCAAATCCTTTCAATCCAACCACGAACATTTCTTACACATTAGAGAAGTCTGGATGGATACTCTTAAACGTTATTGATCTTAACGGCCGCATCGTCGATCGACTTGTCAATTCGTATCAATCGATAGGAGATCATCATATACAGTGGAATGCCAATCGATTCTCATCCGGCATCTATTTAGTTTCTCTAGCATCCGGCGAGAGACGAGCAGCAAAAAAAGTGGTTTTGATGAAATAAAGCAAATAAATATTCAAAAATATTTTTCTCCATCTGAATGAGGAATCGAATATGTGGAAGTATGCGTGGCGTGAAATAATCCGCAGAAAAGGCCGTTCAATTGCAGCCATTTGCAGCTATGCACTGGCAGCGATGATTTTCAGTGTCCTCATTTCTCTTCTCCAATATTCAGAGCGCAGCCAGTATAAAACACTGTATAATACCGGAACTCATTTCATTGCTTTCAGTCCTGTCTGCTGTAATCTGCCTCTCTTAAAAGATGAGACGCATGAAGGATTTTGGGCGAACGGTTCACGCTCTTCTGTTATGCCGATAAATTTAATCGATACAATAAAGAAACTACCCACAGTAAGAGATGCATCCCCTTTATTGATGTTTCGGTTCAAAGACAGTACAAACAATGCCGGAATTATTGTAAGCGGATTTGATCCGGAAAATACTGTCTCCGTTGCCAACACTACTTGTTCGTCAACAGATTTGGTTTCTGGACGGTTTATCACATCGCACGACACAAATACTATTATAGTGGAAGAGTCGTTTGCATATTCGCATAAAATTGCTGTCGGAAAGTCATTAAACGTTGCGGGGACATCACTTCTCGTCGTCGGGATTGTCAATGCAGGCATTCGTCCGGTGAAGTCTGATATTTATATGTCTTTCACACAAGCAGAACGAATTATTAGTCGGCAAACTTGGAATCCGCTCAAAGATGAAATGAATATTATTCTGGTGGAATCGGCGAATGCCCAAGTACATGAACAAGCAGTACAAAATGTGAAAAGTATTCTTGGAAAAGATAAGATCGTATCATCTTATTCTTGTCACAATCCGGCAGCAGAGGCAATCAATTTCAATCGTCAATTACTCTGGCTGGGAATTATTTTCATGACAGTATTTATCATTGTTCATGTAATCAGAAATCATTATGCATCTATCATTGAACGCAAACGAGAGATTGGTATTCTGCAGTCTATAGGTTGGACAAGAAAGCGTACTGTTCTTGTTGTCGGGTATGAACTTATACTTCAAGCTCTCCTTGGAGGAATTTTGGGCGGGTATCTCGCTATTCTATGCCAAATAGCTATCCCTGCCTCAAAATCATCTTGTCATATCCTTTGCACAATTGATTCTAACGGTAATGCGCTTATTGGATTCGGCATAGTGCTTACTATAGCGACGTTGTCAGCATTAAGCTTTGTATTCTGTAGTGCACGTCTTCAGCCAATGAAAAATCTAAAAACAATATAGAGTCGGATTAAAAACTCATATTCTAAAAGGTGGAACAATGACCCCCCCTCTTCTTCGATGCCAGGATGTCTCTAAAACATTTCAGACGAGTCAAAAAAAAATCGAGGTGCTCAACAATATAGAATTTCATATTTGTTCAGGTGAGACCATTTTACTCTTCGGCAAAAGCGGTCAAGGAAAATCAGTGCTGCTCTCTATGCTCTGCGGACTGGATGATCCAACAAGCGGCAATATTTATTTTGACGGAGTGTGGTTAAGGTCGTGTACGCCAAAACAATTAGAGACTATTCGGCGTACTCACATAGGAATTATTTTCCAAAATTTGAACCTTATTCCATCATGGACAGCTATCGAAAATGTCGAGGCCGCTTTAGAAGATATTCTTACATCTCCAAAAACAAAGCGTAAACGCGCGCAAGCTCTTTTAGAAGAAATAGGTCTGGCTGATCGTTTGAACCATCTTCCCGGAGAACTCAGTATGGGTGAGCAGCAAAGGGTTGCAATTGCCCGCACCTTGATCAGAGAACCAAAATTAATCCTCGCTGATGAACCGACCGGCGATTTAGATGCAGAAACTGCCGAACAAATAGTATATCTCCTTCGCTCATATATACAGAAAACGAATGCGGCACTATTCGTTGCAACGCATGGCAGCTTCCCGGACATCCATTTCGATCGGACTCTCATTCTGAATAATGGAACAGTATCCCCATTGTCTAACCAACCCATGAGAAAAGCAATTATATCGACACATTCAAAGAACACTCTATCACTCATATCATCTTATTAAAGGAACATACCATGAAAAATATTACACTTTTATTCGCTTTAATCTTGGTGTCAACACATCTTTTGTTGAGTAAAATACTCACCGTTCCTCAAGAGCATTCTACTATCCAAAGCGCTATTGACGCAGCACAAAACTCGGATACAGTTCTTGTTTCAGAAGGGACATATTATGAGAATATCAGATACAAAGGAAAAGGAATCCTTGTTGCCAGCAATTACATGTACACCAAAGACTGGCATACAGTTCAAAACACAGTTATTAATGGAAGCACATGCGTTAATAAAGATACCGCAAGCACTGTGCAATTTCTTGATAAAGAGGATTCAACAGCAATACTTGATGGATTTACCATTACCGGAGGAACGGGAACGAGGTATATGTTCCCATATGGAACGGGCTTATCTGGATTTCAGGAAGGAGCAGGTATTGTTCTTCATTACAGTTCTGCAATCATACGCAATAATATCATCGTCAATAATTATGTGCGGCCTCAAGGCGGAGTTTCTCGGGGCGGCGGTGGCGGCATAGCATCGATGTACGGAAATCCAACAATTATCAATAACATCATAACGGGTGATTCCGCAGCATATGCCGGCGGTGTTGTGCTTAATTGGTCAGATGGAAAAATTTTAAATAATATCATCTATCACAATGTGGGGGGCAATACAAACGGTACCGGATGGGGATCAGGCGCCGTTATGATCCAGGAGCCGAACCCGACAAACTCTGCATTCGTGGAGAACAATACTATCATCGGAAATATTTCTTTAACATCGGGATTTACCGGAGGCATCGACATCAATGGCACTCCGAACGGTATCCCCGGTGCTCCTTTCGTATGCAACAATATTGTATGGGCAAATAGACAACCATCGGGCTCTCAAATTAATCAAACTCAATATTGCTCTTATAACGATGTAGAAGATTATTCAAGCGGGACGAATATTTCAGCATTTCCACAACTGCAAGAAGGTGCATTTCTTCTTTCCACAACATCTCCCTGTATCGACGCTGGTGATCCTTCCGCACTCTATAGCGACATAGAAAATCCAAGTAATCTTGGAATGGCATTAC
>JBEKNC010000025.1:0-89446 GCA_049523215.1 Bacteroidota bacterium
TGACGAGAAGATACAGCAACTCGTGATAAAATATTTCTGCATCTTCTTCCGATGCGAAATAACCGTCTTTCAATCCCCATGTATAGTACGATTTGGCAACACGATCGACAAGCTGCCGTATGCTCGTTTCGCGTTCTGCAGTCCCTAATTGACCATAGAAGTATTTCGAGACAACAACATTGGTTGCTGTCATCGACCATGATTTGGGAATTTCGACATCTTTTTGTTCAAAGATTTTTTCCCCTCGATCGTTCGAGATCGTAGCAGTGCGCCGTTCCCATTCAACTTCATCGAAGGGATGCACGCCTTGTTTCGTAAAGAACCTTTCGAAACGTAATCCCCGTTTCACGGTTTCATGTTCGTGTGTACGGGAATGAACTTGGGCGGTGGGGGACTGCACATCTTGCATATGCTACTCCTTGCTCAAAAAAAGTGTGGTGCAATACAAAAGCTTACAACCAACGAATAATAGATACGTCTTACGACGGCTGGGATAATTTGATTTCAATTTTCAGAAATAATATTGATGCTAAAAAATGGGTGGCCGTTGCGCGCCACATTTATTCTCCTCTTTTACGACTCCAAACTTACAGAAACCTCAAACCCTTCTTCTTTCTTTTTGGCATCGCAACTGGTTGTAAATATATTCTGTTACAGTCTCTTTGTCAAGTTAAAAATTAAGTGTTTTTTGACGGGCTGAACATATGAAAAAATCACTTGACACAAAAAACATTTATTCCTGAAGAACCAAACTTGAACTCATTCTATTTTTGACATCTCTCATACCTATTCAGTACATCTGACTGTAAGAATCCATCACTTAAAATAAACAAATCTGATTTTTCTGTTTTTTATTTTACAAAACTAAAAAAGAACAAGGCCCCCTCCCCCCATCTTCCCTCTTCATTGAGGAGAGAAAAGGAGTGGCGATAGTTTCTCTGGATTCATAATAATAAATCTTAAAAATGAAAGAATAAATAACTTCTAACGACCTGAATAGTTAACACTTCCGATCTCGAAAAAGTTCTCCCTCTCATCGAGATGCATATGCCCAGCTAAAAATTCTTTAGGAGAAAATGATGTCTCCCCCCACGAATGCTTCGGGAAATTATATCCTTTGCGATGAAACTCGAAGGAAGATAAAAAAATCGATTGTCTGTTACTGCAAAGACAGGCGAAGTCCAGTGAAAAGTCACTTTGGAAGAGGAACGCGCACAAATTTCCGCTGAACAATCCTATCCGGGACAATCCATGCATCGCGGTATCCTTTTTCCGTGAACTCCGGTAGTCGCTGGTTTGCTTCGTAGCGGTTCACAAAATCTCCCACCCGTATTTTATACACCGGCGCATCATACACCACATACACTGAATCACCGATAAATTTCTCCGTCACAACTTCCTTCATCAGTGTTGCTTCATCAACACCGGAGGAAGAAAAAACCTGAATGCGAAATCCCTGCACTACCTCTTCCTCAATGACAAAACTGTCTTTCGGAATTTCTAACGGCGCCTGCTGTTTCTTTTCCTCAACGTGTGCCTTCTCAACGACCTCAACTTCCTGATCATAATCTACCGGGTTGAGCGTTGCTTCGTAGTCCGCCAACGAGCGCTTATTTTCTTTCGGTGTTTCCTGCTTCGGTTCTTCATCCCGAATAAATGGCGGCGATGATGTACAGCCTGCGATTACTAGCACTAGCACACACAGTGCGGAAAAAAGAATTTGTATTTTCATCATGGTATGAAGTTGATCCAGCATTGGTTGTACTCTTCTGAATATTGTTCTTTCATAGTATCAGCAAGTGCGAACGCATTCTTGCGGTCTTCATACCTCCCGACACTCACGCGGTACAGTTTGGCACTCTTGACATATTTATTAAAGACGGGTTGATTGGTAAATCGTCCTTTTGCTTTCTTTTGTGTTCTCAATGCATTGGATGCTTGAGCGAACGCGCCTATCTGCACGGTATAAATCGGATGTTCCGGACGCTCGATCTTGATGTGTGGATGTGCAGAAGATTTCATTTTTTTTATCATAGATGCTCGCACCGTATCCTGTTTTGATTTGAATTTTGGTGCAACACGCAACGATTTTGCTGAAAATAGTTTTGAGTTATTTTTTGAATTCAGCATGGAATCTTGCTTCATGTCCTGACCACCCACGTGGCGTGTCGTATCAATCGAACCAAAGATCTGTACCGGAGATTTTGCTCTATTCCCTGCGCCCGTTTCTTCAGAGGAAACACAGCCTATGAATGAGAGAACCGTACCGAGTAACAACACGCTGACTATGAAAAATTGTCGACTCACCGATGACCTCTTTATGAAATGGATAGTGATACTATTTCTTCCTCTGTGACGATCTTGACACTCGCGCTTGCACCGATTCGCGTCGCACCGCTTGCCAGAAGAGCAAGTGCTTGTTTCTTTGAACGCACACCACCGGAAGCTTTCACTCCCAATTCCGGACCAACAACTTTCCGCATGAGTGCAATGTCCTCGACGGTCGCCCCGCCTTTTACGAATCCTGTCGATGTCTTCACGAAGTCTGCCCCTGCATGCTTCGCTAGCGCACATGCTTTTATCTTTTCATCGTCGTTCAGCAATCCGGTTTCAATGATTACTTTTACCAGTACTTTCAAGCGATGCGCTATATCGACAACTGCAAGGATGTCGTGTTCGACATAATCGAACTCGCCGGACTTCAACATTCCAATATTGATAACCATATCAACTTCACTTGCACCATGTTTGATTGCCTGTTCCGTCTCAAATGCTTTCGCTGCACTCGATGTCGCGCCCAACGGGAAACCGATGACAGTGCAAACTTTTACATCCGAATTGCGCAGCAAGTCCGCACACAATTTCACATACGCCGGATTGATACACACGCTTGCAAAACCATAGTGTTTTGCTTCAGCACAGAGATTCTCAATTTCCTGCATAGTTGCTTCCGGTTTCAGAAGCGTATGGTCGATCATCCGAGCAAGCTTGGCATCGAAAGCGCTTCGTTCTATTCCGGCATCGGCTGGAATCTGATCTTCTCCGTTTTGCATTCTATTGTTCACGGTATCTTTCATATGGAGAATTGCTTGCTTGCCAAACTCTTGGTTTGTGCAGATATTTTTTGCATCTGCTTGTGTAAATATACGAGAATTATTTTGAGTTACAAGTACGACAATGTAAGAACATCGTCGGCGACAAGAAACTCTTACATAAACATTTCGCCTGACTCAATCGGATAGCCCCTGAGAAATTCTTCGATGCCGAGCCGGCGTTTTCCTTCTTGCTGAATTTCAAGAAGAGAAACGACACCGCTTCCGGTTCCGATCTCCAGTATGTTCTGTGTTCGATTCAAGACAATTCCCGCTTGTGTTGATTGTCTCTCAACCATTCTGGTGTGGAACACTTTAATCAGCTTGCCCATATGTGTCGTCCATGCGGAAGGGTGCGGCGAAAGTCCTCGAACAAAATTGTGGACCTGTTGCGACGGTTTCGTCCAATCGATACGGCAGTCTTCTTTGAAAATCTTCGGTGCGGGACAGGCAAGTGAATCGTCTTGCCGATGCGGCTGCACGTTACCAAGTTCAATGAGGCGAACAGTCTGAAGAACAATCTCTGCACCTACTACAGAGAGTGTATCATGCAAATCACCTGCAGTGTCATTCAAACCAATTGGCACTCGTGTCTGAAGAAGAATAGAGCCGGTATCCACATCGTCCTTTAAAAAGAATGTCGTAACGCCAGATTCTTTTTCACCATGAATAATAGCCCAATTGATCGGCGCGGCACCGCGATATTTCGGCAGGAGCGATGCATGAAGATTAAAAGAACCAAGTTTCGGAATCGTGTACACTTCTCGCGGCAAAATCCGGAATGCTACTACAACAATGAGATCGGGATGAAGCTGTTGAATTTCGGCAACGAACGCTGCGTCGTTAAGTCTCTCCGGTTGAAGAACCGGAATCTGATGGTGAAGAGCAAACTCTTTTATAGAGGTGAAGGAAACTTGTTGTCCGCGCCCTCTTGGTTTGTCTGGTGCTGTCACGGCAGCTGAAATTTCATAGGAATGATCGAGAAGGATACGAAGACTTGGAACGGCAAATTCCGGTGTGCCCATGAAAAGGATTCGCATGCTTTACACCTTGGCGGCAGTAACCGCCGGATAGTCGGGATCAAGTTCTCCCTTTCGAATCTTTCTCAACTTGGGCAGCAGCATACTTCGTTTTGCCTTGTTGACACGATCCACAAAGAGAACACCGTTGAGATGGTCAAATTCATGAAGCACAACGCGTGCAAGAAATCCATCCATGAATAGTTCTTGTTTCTTGAATTCACCATCACGAAAGCGGATACGTACTTTTTCTGCTCGTTCCACTGCACCACGCACGCCAGGAAGACTTAAACATCCCTCATCCATCGACCAGGCACCTTCTTCATTCACTATCTCAGGGTTGATAAGCGCAAGCGTGCGTGGAAGATCGGGCGAAGTCGGATGTGCAGAATCCTCCATCTCACCTTCTGCATTTGGTTCGGTGACATCCGAAATATCTATCGTAATCACGCGTCGAAGATCGCCAACCTGATTCGCTGCAAGACCTATCCCATTGGCTTTATGCATCGTCTCGAACATGTCATAGATGAGCTTGACGGTTGAATCATCCAGCGACTCAACCGGTTTGGCTTTTTTCTTGAGAACTTCGGTTCCGAAAAGATAAATCGGAAGAATGGACATAGGGTTTTGCGTTCTATTGTGTATTCTCTTATTCTCAGGATATCATTCCACAATCCGCCGGGCACATTCATACCGCTTGACAAAATAGGTACTCTGGAGCGAAGAGATCGTCACACCGAGTGAAACGCTCGCGTGTGCGAACAGATCATCGCCCAAATAGAGTCCGACGTGAGAAGCACTCTCGCCTGTTGTATTAAAAAAAATCAAATCTCCGAATTTCAATTCACTCAACTCTACCGCCGTACCTCTTTTTGATTGCTCATAACTTGAGCGCGGAAGCAGAATACCCATGGAATTCTTATAAACCGTCATAGTATATCCCGAACAATCCATTCCATCTACGCTCGATCCGCCATGCACATACGATACACCCATATACTTAGAAATTTCCCGCATCATTTTACTTTGATCAAGTGGTTTTATAGCCGCGTTTTTTTCTTTTCGAAAATCTCGACCGCCCTTGGCGATGCGTTCTATTTCTTTCTTCTCCGGTTTTTTGTCGGTTTCTTTTACTTCTTCTTCCGCCTCTTTCGATGAAAAACGCGGTTCATGGTGTGGTGGTGTGACAGAAGAAGATTTTTTCTCCTGGCTTCCGAATCGCGGTGATGATCCGCCGCAACCTTCGAGCACGAAGACTGCGAGAACAGTACTGATCACCAATAGAATGCGTTGTCTGCCCACGTTGAAGAAAGTGCTTTCATTATGACAAAGCCCCGCACGCCGCGGGGCTTGCTTCGACAACAACCACGATTTTCCGGTTCTCCCGGCACGTTTCGTTTATCCAAGATATGCACGCAACGCTTTGCTTCGCGATGCATGGCGCAGACGGCGAATCGCCTTCTCTTTGATCTGCCGAACGCGTTCACGCGTTAAGTTAAATTTCTCGCCGATCTCTTCCAATGTCAGCGAATGTTCCGAATCGAGACCAAAGTATAACTTGATAACTTGCGCTTCGCGTTCGCTCAACGTTGCCAACGCACGCTTTACTTCATTCTTCAATGATTCTTCTAAAAGACCGGAGTCGGGTGTCGGTTGACGATTGTCTTGAATAACATCGAGCAAGCGGTTATCCTCGCCTTGTGCAAACGGCGCATCCATCGACAAGTGCCTGCCGGAAATCTTCAGCGTATCGGAAACTTCAAAGAGTGACATATCCAACTCTTCTGCCAGTTCACTCGTGCTCGGTTCGCGTTCAAACTCTTGTTCCAGCGTACTGAATGCCTTGCCGATCTTGTTGAGTGCACCGACACGGTTTAACGGCAAACGTACGATACGGGATTGTTCGGCCAGTGCCTGCAAGATCGACTGACGAATCCACCACACCGCATACGAAATGAATTTAAATCCGCGTGTCTCATCAAAACGTTTTGCTGCTTTGATCAATCCCAGGTTCCCCTCATTGATTAAATCACCGAGCGACAATCCTTGGTTCTGGTATTGCTTTGCCACGCTCACCACGAAGCGTAAATTTGCTTTCGTCAATTTCTCCAATGCCTTTTGATCACCTTTTTTAATGCGTCGTGCGAGATCAATTTCTTCCTGCGGCACTAATAATTCGACTTTGCCAATTTCTTGGAGATACTTATCGAGCGATTGGCTTTCACGATTTGTATATTGTTTGCTTATTTTCACCATTGACTCTTTGCCAAAATTCAACTCTCGTTGCCCGTAGGATTGCTACGGGAGTTCCAGCAACATATTCCACTATTTATAACACGACAAGGAGGGTGGAAAGTTCACAATTGCTGGAAACCGATCCAATCCACATTCCCGATACTATTCGAATTTACCTCATTTCTGACCTGTTTATTAGACTCTGCAAACGGTATATTGTTTCCCGTCGCAGTATTTAGAAAACTTCCTCGAAGAAGCTTTGACCCGCCAATGATTGAGCACCGCCAACACCAAAGAATTCTGCTGCAGTTCTACCGACATCCGCGAATGAACAGCGCACTCCGAGATTCACATTTTTTTTCCCAGAAGTACTGGCACAAAGCAGAGGAACATATTCACGCGTGTGATCCGTACTTTGATCTGTTGGATCGTTTCCGTGATCAGCGGTGAGGACAAGCAAACCACCATCGCTGATGCACTTCTGGATATCCGGAAGTTTTGCATCAAACTCCTCAAGCGCACTCGCGTATCCTTTCGCGTCTTGCCGATGACCATACAGCATATCGAAATCCACAAGGTTCGCCATCAGGAATCCCGTTTGCATCATCCTGCCTGCTCTGATAATTTCTTCTATCCCTTCTGCATTCGATGTGGTGTGAATCTTTTCCTGCAATCCGAGACCGCAGAACAAATCATCAATCTTGCCGATACCAACCGTTTGAATATTGTTCTCGAATAAAAGATCCAAGATCGTTTTTGCTGGAGGTTTCACTGCATAATCGCGTCGATTCGGTGTCCGTATATAATTTTCGCTTCTGCCGATAAAGGGACGCGCAATCACACGACCTACGCGATGCTCATCTACCAGTACTTGTTCTCGTGTTATTTCGCATATCTCATAGAGACGCTCAAGGGAAATCACGTCCTGGTGCGCGGCAATCTGGAACACCGAATCACCTGATGTATACACAATGGGGAAACCGGTGCGCACATGCTCATCACCTAATTCATTGATGATTTCTGTTCCAGACGCAGGCATGTTCCCCAAATACCCGCTGCATCCTGTGACACGAAGAAATGTTTCGAGTACACTTTTCGGAAAGCCTTTCGGATACAATGGAAATTTTTGCCGCGTGATGATACCTGCAATCTCCCAATGACCTATGGTGCTATCCTTGCCTTCCGATACTTCTGCCATCTTTCCGAAACAACCGGATGCTTTCTCAACTCTTGCAACACCTTTGATGTCTGTGATATTACCAAGTCCCAGAGAAGCGAGGTTGGGTAATCGCAGACCGCCAACGGTTCGGGCAATGTTTGAAATAGTATTTGTCCCTTGGTCTCCGTATATATCTGCATCCGGTAATTCACCGACACCAACGCTGTCAAGAACAATGAGTATCAATTTCTTCTGTTTCAATGCAATCCGAGATGCCCACTGTAGGGACTGCGAATGGGATAGTTATCCCAAAATTTCCTTTTCATTGCACTTACATAATTGGATGTGCTGCCGATTAAACCGGTAAGAACCATGCGCTGAACGTACCGATTGTACATAGAGTGTCGGGGTTCTTATGGTCCCGCACTTCGGACACTTGACTCCTTTTTCTTGTCCGGCTTTTTTTGCTTTTTCCGCAAAATCAGTTAGTTTTGCCATTTAGATCTCCAAAAGAAAATAGTTACAGTGTTGTTATCTAATATACTCGTACGATATTACCGCCCGCTTCAATCGCCTTCTGAAGAACGCGATCTGTATTCTCCAGCAAATCAACGTCAGATGCTTCATCGATTGCACCGGCGACACCCACGCTGATCGTTACAGAAAAACTTTTATTGTCGATATTAAGGATATTGCTGGCAACATTCTTACGGATCTTTTCTGCCCATAACGATGCTTCATTGGACGTCGTATTCACAAGAAGGATGACAAAACAATTAAAATCAAACCTACCGACGACATCGTAGGGGCGAATGGAAACCTTCACCATGCGGCCGACATTCTGCAGTATGAAATCAAAGGCTTCCCTGCCATAGCGTGCGATATGATCATCCATCCGGTCGATGGAAACCATTACTAAGGACAAATCATTCGAAAAATCACTTGCACGCTGCACTTCTTCATGCAAACGGCCCATAAAACTCTTACGCGTCGAGACACCTGTTGTTTCATCAAGCGAAACGTAATTGTTCATGACTTCCGTGAGGCTCAGAATTTCCAATGCCCACGATGAAGTCTCGGCAAGCTTCTGCACTAGCTTCACATCAGCATCGGAATATGTTTTCGAATCCTTACTTTCTATAACCAAGGCGCCATAGCACCGATTCAATGAATTCAGCGGTATGATAACCAACGCACCCTTCGATTCACATCGTTCGGCTTGATAAAACCGCGGCACTGTAGTGGTGGACAGATCATCAATGATCTTGGGAACACTAGTCTGTATGACTCCTATGACCAAACTCTGTTGAGGATCCAGTTCACTCATGAGTGGAACATACGGATCGTTCATTCGGTTCAGGAGATTGTGCACAACCCAAGATTTTCTACTGTCGTCAAATAAAACAATTGCAATATAATCCCACGGAACCAGTTTCGATGTCTCCTCGGCAAGCGATCGTGTGATGGAATGAGCGCCAAAGTCAATACTCAGCTGTTCGCGCACCCGACTAATCGACCGAAGTACTTCAGAATCCAACAGGAGATCATATTTGGATGTATAGCTTCGAATGAGCGTCGAAATCAGCTTTGCAATCTGTGCCAGTGAAGTGATCGTTTCGTTTCCATAGGCATCCGCTTCTAAACAATCCAAGGCAAGAACTGCCACCGGATCCTGCGATTGAATTCCACTAAAAAATATCGGCACGCCCACAAATGTTTTTACTACATCTGTTGTCTCGTAATATGGCACCATATCATCTTGACCAAGAGCATCCACAAAATTGACGATCTGTGGTTTCCCATTCACTGCAATTTGACTCACGACATCAGAACCGATTGGCAACCGTCTGTTTGTCATGAATTTTTCGCTGTCGGTCGTATACCCTTCGAGCACCAATTGTTGTTTCTCTCTATTTATCCAAAAAAGAGCAACTGTATGGGCAAATTGAACATCCTTCACGACACTCAACACCCGTTGAATCAGCGCATTGAATTCGGCTCTCGGACCTTCCTCGGCATTTTCACCGATGCCGGGAGTCTCGATAAACTCATTTAACTCAAACACTGTTGTAGTTGTTTTTTTTGAATCCTTTTTTTCCAACGCAATATTGTCTCGCTCATGGTGCATCGGTTGTGAATGTTCCGGCTCGTCAACAAAATCAACTTGGTATTGCTTACCGGTAACTTGAAAATCATCAAAAACGAGTTTCTTCATCCGAATATTGGACTCCTCTGATGTGAGAGAATGACGATCCTCATCTGCTGCTTGGATAAAAAATCCTCTGCGTTTCCCCACTCGTACAATCACATAAGCGATCAATGCTGCAGAAAACAATAAGAGCACTGTCTTCACGAATGTAGCCGAGAGGACAAGTCCCCCTAAAAATGAAACGACGCCCACCACTACAATCAACTCCTCTGCAAGCGTTAACGAATGCATCCAGGAAAAGAATGTGTTGAACCTTCGGGCGTCAGTCATTGAGTATCGAGAGTCTTATGGTTGCCCTCAAATTTCATTAAATTTACCTGTTTTGTGATGAAAAGTCAACCAATCATTATAGATATTAATTGTTTCTAAAGCTGACACCGCCGACCGGATATTTTATTATGATTGTATTCGCCAATTGCTTGCGGCAGTATTTTTTTTTGCATAACTTTTTGCCAATGAGTCGTCTCTGCTTCATATCTTTTAGTTGGAAGCGCCCATGAAAGCTGTTATCATGGCTGGCGGGTTTGGCACACGTTTGCGACCTCTCACCAGCAACATTCCAAAACCGATGGTTCCAATGGTCAATAAGCCTATTATGGAACACATTGTTGAACTGCTCAAAACGCACAACATGAAAGATATCGTCTCCACGCTCTTCTATCAGCCGGATGCCATCACAGGCTATTTCGGAGATGGAAGCGCCTTCGGCATCAACATGCAATATCGCAAAGCAGAAGCGGATTACGGAACAGCGGGAAGTGTCCGTAATGCGAAAGATTTTTTAGACGAGCGTTTTTTAGTTATCAGTGGAGATGTTCTTACCGATTTCGATTTGACAGCCGCTCTTCGCTTCCACGAAGAGAAGAAAGCAAAAGCCACATTGCTGCTTACACGAGTTTCCAATCCGCTCCAATCTTATACCTGAAAAACAAGAATTTGACTTTGGTAAGAATCTCTTCCCCATTCTCTTGAAACGCGACCTTGGCCTCTATGGCTATATCGCAAAAGGGTACTGGAAGGATATTGGCAGTTTAAACGATTACCAGGACGCACACATGGATGCCCTCCGTGGTGATGTAAAATTGCACATTGAGGGAACGAAGAAGGAAAATCTCATCCTTGGCGAAGGTACAACCGTTGAAACTGACCCGCGTCATCTTACAGGAACAAGTATCATAGGAAAGAACTGCCGGATACACAATGGAGCAGTCATCAGTAATTCTGTTATCGGCGACGATTGCGAAATTTTTCCCGGCGGCATCATTCGCAATTCAGTCATCTGGAAGAAATCGAAAATTGGCGCTCGTTCCGAATTATCGCTCGACGTCATTGGAGCCGGGTGCACCATCAATGACGATGTTGTCATCCTCGAAAATGTTTTCATCGGCGATTCGTGTATTATAGGAAAACGGAGCAAGCTACTCTCCAATATTAAAATATGGCCGGATAAAAGCATTGAGGACGGTTCTATCGTTACACGTAGTCTGGTATGGGAAGATAGATGGCTGCGAGAACTTTTCACCGACGCCCGCATCACCGGTCTTTCCAATATAGAAATCAGTCCGGAATTTGGCGCCAAATTGGGAGCTGCGTTTGGTGCGCTTGTTGGAGCGGGTTCGGCCGTTGTCACGAGCCGTGATTCGGACAACGTCTCCCGAATGATGAACCGCGCAATTATGTCCGGTCTTATGTCCGCCGGAGTTCATTGCACCGATCTACGCACAACATCGATTCCCATTGTTCGGCATGAATTACAAACCGGAAAAGAACGCGGCGGCATCCATGTCCGCAAATCCCCGTTCGACAGAAATAGTTCCGATATCATTTTCTTCGATTCACAAGGTAAAGACTTGCCATCAAGCAAGACAAAATCCATGGAACGGCTGTTTTTCGGTGAAGACTTCAACCGCGCCCATCACAATCAGGTCGGCTCCATCTCATTCCCTGAACGCACAACGGAAAGCTACGTTCAGCGATTCTTGGAAACACTCAATATCGATGCTATTCAATCTGCAGGTCTGAAGTTGGTGATTGACTATTCGAACGGAATCGCTTCCACCATCTTCCCGAACATTCTTGGGAATATGAACGTTCAAGTGGTTGCTCTCAACGCATATCTCGACAGCCGAAAAATTACTCGAACAAAAGAAGAGTTTGACGAATCATTGCGTCAACTGGCATATGTTGTCACTTCACTGAAATATGATGTCGGTTGTATGCTCGATGCTGGGGCAGAAAAGATCTTTATCGTCAATGAGCAAGGAAATATTATCGATAGTGACCGTTTGTTAACGCTGATGGTAAAATTCTTAGTGCTCGCCAAAAACGATATTACCAAGTTTGCCGTTCCCATTTCTGCAAGCGGGGAGATTGATCTCATTGCAAAAGATTTTAATTTGGAAGTTGTTAAGACACGCGACAGCCACCTTGCACTGATGGATGCCGCAACCGACAAGCAAATCAAGTTCGTCGGAGGAACGAAGGGCGGATTTATCTTCAACGAATTCCTCTTTGCTTCCGATGGAATGTATTCTATTTCCAAATTGCTTGAATGCATCGCAAAAACGAAAAAACGAATCGGTCAACTCGACAAAGAAACGGCGCGACTCTATTTCGTCAAAAAAAATATCTCGTGCCCGTGGCATACGAAGGGACGCATAATGCGTAAGCTTACAGAGCAGTCGGAACGAATCCCTCGTGATCTGATCGAAGGGATCAAGCTCTATCCATCCGATCTCGGCGCGCATACATCAATCTTGTTGAGTCCCGATCGCGCACGGCCGATGTTTCATATTAACGCAGAATCCAGCGATGTGGTTGTGGCTGAGCGTCTTGCGAACGAATATGAGACCCTTATTCAGCAGTGGATTGAAGGTGGACAGCGGGAAGAATTGTAATTTCATTTGTATTTTGATAGAAATTCTGCAATCTTTGATAGTTCACTTCAAGTCGGAGGTGAACCTCTGCATTCCTTATGCGACTCTGGCAACTTGGAGACTTGAATGAAAATTACTGACATATTAAATGAATCGGTTGTGCGGACGAATCTTCCTGGCGCAACAAAGGAAGAAGTGATTAATGCAATGATCGAACTTGCCGGCACCCAGAAACAAGTTGCCGACAAAGAGCGCATGCGGACAGCGATTTTTGAACGAGAAAAAATCATGTCCACCGGAGTCGGATCGGGGTTTGCGATCCCGCATGGCAAAACGGACGCAGTAAACGACATCGTTGCGGCATTTGCGGTCACTGCACAGGCTATTGATTATCAATCATTGGATGATCAACCGGTACGACTGATATTTCTCCTCGTGGGGCGTGATAATATGGTCGGCCCACACATCAAGCTCCTGAGTCGTATTTCTCGTCTGATGAACAAAGAAGATTTTCGGAAGCAACTCCTCGAAGCGGAAACACCTAAAGACATCCTCGAGATCTTTCGACAGGAAGAAGCTGCCATTACAGAGGGATAGCTTCGCCGACGTGTACACACTTCATATCAATACCCTGCTCATTAAAAATCATTGACATTGCAGGAAGGGCTGCACATTTTGAAATTCCGTACGATAAAAGGCACAAAAGATATTCTACCGGATGAAATCGCCGGCTGGCAGCACGTGGAATCGGTTGTCTGCCGCGTGATGCACGACTTCAACTACTGGGAAATCCGCACTCCCGCATTCGAACAAACAGGTTTGTTCGCTCGCAGCATCGGCGAACTTACAGATATCGTCAGTAAGGAAATGTACACATTCCTTGATCGGAGCGAAGAAAGCGTTACACTCCGCCCAGAAGGAACCGCAGCAACATTGCGCGCATATATTCAGAATAATCTTGGCGAACAATCGCCGCTGACCAAAGTGTATTACATCGGGCCGATGTTCCGGCAGGAACGCCCGCAAGCCGGACGATTGCGGCAATTTCATCAATTCGGTGCGGAAGCGCTCGGTGCATCGTCGCCGCTGCTGGATGTCGAAATGATGGTCTTGCCGCTGGAAATCTACAAACAGCTTGGCATTGATCGCTTTGCGCTCAAGGTCAATTCTGTAGGATGTGAGAAGTGTCGCCCGGCATACAAACAGCGTCTGCAAACAGAGCTGCGCAAAGTATTCTCCCAGCTTTCCCTGGACAGTCAGGCACGGATCGAACAAAACCCGCTTCGTGTCCTCGACTCCAAAAATGAAAAAGACCGCGAGCTGACGAACAACATGCCGCTGATGAGCAAACATCTCTGTGAAAAATGCACTTTACACTTTGCATCGGTTCGGTCGCTCCTCGAAGCACTTTCTATTGCATATGAAGTGGATGGACGGCTCGTCCGCGGACTAGATTATTATACAAAGACTGCTTTTGAAATCACGAGCACTGCGCTTGGTTCGCAAGACGCTCTTGCAGGCGGTGGCAGATATGATTTGCTTATTGAAGAGCTTGGTGGTAAATCAACACCGGGAGTTGGATTCGCTGCAGGAATCGAACGACTCTTGATGGTGCTCTCCAAACTCGGGAAAAGTGAACAAACGCGAGCTGCTCCGATTCTCTACTTCATTGGATTAGATGAGCCGGCTCGTATATGGGCATTTCTGAAAGCGAATGAGTTGCGCCGGCAGGGTATCTGCACCGAGGTGGACTATCTTGGACGAAGTGTTAAATCCCAAATGAGAGAAGCGAATCGTCAGCAGGCGCACTATGTAATTGTAGTAGGTGAACAAGAGTTGAAGACTAAAGCTGCCAAATTGAAAAATATGCGCACCGGTGAAGAAACTTCCATTTCACTCGATGACATCAAAATTCCCTCCTGACTATGGCAAGCAAGAAAAAGCGAGATCCAGATTATACACTGAACATCTTCCATCATTACGATGAGAAGACCAAGCGAAATGTTGTGGTATTTCTCGTTCAGACGACAAAAATATTTGTCAGCTTCCGCTATGAGATTCTATTAGAAGATGAAATTGTCGGCAAAGAGATTCATCTCCGCGTCAAAGGACTTCATGTTCCTGAATTGTTGATGCCGCAATCAGGTCCCGCACAAGGACGGCGTGACTATATGCAACTTGAGGGAACGTATCATCTCGTTGTGACAAAACAGGATAAGACTGTGAATGAATTCTCGGTACACATTACACCAGAATCTGTCGATATCAAGCAAAAACCAAAAACCGCGTTTATCATAATTTCAAATGATCCTGTGAATCTTGCTTAATTTGAAGATTGTGTGATTTGATAATTTTATGATTTTTCATTTTTAATTGATTCTTTATGTGCCCACGACTTTTCCAAATCGGTCCTTTCACTGTTTATGGTTATGGATTGATGCTTGCACTCGGATTCATCGGCGGCAGCTATCTGTTTGTCAGGGAATTCAAACGTCGCAAACTTGATCCAAACATCGCTAACAATATCACACTCATTGCCTTAGTTGCTGGAGTTGCAGGCTCGAAGATATTATATTTAATCGAAAATTGGTCTGCGTTTATCCTTGACCCTATCGGCATGACGTTCAATCCCGGCGGATTGACATACTACGGTGGATTTATTCTTGCAACTTTATCCATTTATATGTATGGAAATAAGAAGGGAATAAAATTTTTTACTATCACCGATGCCATTGCACCCGGTCTCATTCTCGGTTATGGAATCGCTCGCATTGGATGTCACCTAGCGGGCGACGGCGATTACGGTTTCCCGACGACTCTTCCGTGGGGAACAAATTATTCCAACGGAACTTACCCTCCTTCAGTTGCATTTCAAGATTTTCCTGAAATTACCAGCCAATTCCCTGGAGGAATCGTTCCAAATAATATTCCCTGTCACCCAACACCAGTGTATGAATTCATCCTCTGCGCATTGATATGTTGGTTTCTCTGGAGCATCAGGAAGAAAACAACACCGACCGGAAAGCTCTTTATGATTTACTTGATGTTGGCAGGCATCGAACGGTTTATCATAGAGTTTCTTCGTCCCAATCCAAGAATTATTTTCGGTTTAAGCGAAGCACAACTTATTTCATTGGTACTCATCGTGCTGGGACTTTTCGGCTGGCGGAGGTTCACAACGTCGGCCCAAACATCAAAAGAAAAGTAGGATGGACAACATTATAGTTGGCAGGCAACCGGTTCTGGAAGCACTCAAATCGCGCCAACCGATAGAACGAATTTTGATTTTACATGGCACTTCCGGCAGCCACATGAAGCAGGCAAAACAACTTGCACGGAAACTTGCTATTCCTGTAAAGGAGACCGACAAAGAACATTTTGCTGAACTCGCCGGCGACACTCAGGCACAAGGCATCATTGCAATAATCGATTCCTATCGATATGTCGAGATAGAAGAAATTCTTGCCGTCGCTCAAAAAAAAAATGAACCGCCATTTATCCTTGTCCTCGATGAAATTGAAGACCCGCACAATCTCGGCGCACTGATTCGTTCTGCAGAATGTGCCGGTGTCCACGGGGTTATTATTCCGTTGCACAATGCCGCATCAGTAAATTCTACAGTTGTAAAAACATCGGCTGGCGCTACGGCACATATTCCCATTGTACGTGTCACCAACATCGCGCAGACGCTTGATGAGTTGAAAAAAGCCGGAGTTTGGATTGTAGGAACAGAAATGAAAAGTGACAAGTTCTTTTATGAACACGACTACCGTGGTTCGCTTGCCATCGTCATCGGGAATGAAGGAAAAGGCATACGCCGATTGGTTAAAGAGAAATGCGACTTCTTAGTGAGCATACCGATGCACGGAAAGATTGAATCGCTTAATGCGTCTGTGGCGGGTGCATTAGTAATGTTCGAAGCGGCAAAGGGAAGAAAGAAAGTGTAGCGTCCGACTCGCAGTCGGACAATTCCAAGAGATTCTTTTTTCGTCCTGCTACTCTACAAACCCACTTTTCATTCACTCCCCTTCTTCTTCGCCTTCCTTCATCAATCCGTAACGCTTCATCTTGGTGTAGAGATGGCTGCGCTGGATTTCCATTGCCTCTGCGGCTTTGGTGATGTTCCACTTGTGTATTTCCAACTGTTTTTTTATAAATGTTGCCTCTGCACGTTCTTTGAAATCCTGAAACGTTCCGCTGATCTCAAGCGAACCTGTCACTTCTTTACCGGTCGTTCCTCCAAATGCATCGAGTACGGAAATATCAATCGCTGTTCCAGGCGAAAGGATGACAAGACGTTCGACAGCGTTACGAAGTTCACGTACATTGCCGGGCCAATCTTTTTGCATAAGAACATTAAGCACTTCGTTGGAAATCGATTTCCTGGCAATGCCATTTCTTGCGCAGACATCATCGATAAATGAATGCGCAAGAATTGAAATGTCATCACGGTGTTCGCGTAATGCGGGAGCATGAATCGGAATAACATTCAGCCGATGGAAAAGATCCTTCCGAAAATGTTCTTTAGCGATTTCTTCGTCTAATTTCTTGTTGGTCGCAGCCAGAACGCGAACATCGACAGCAATAAGTTTGTTGCTGCCGACACGCTCCACTTTCCCTTCTTCCAAAGCCCGCAGCACTTTTGCCTGTGCCTGCAAACTCATGTCACCAATTTCATCCAGAAATATTGTTCCACCATCCGCTTGTTCAAATTTTCCAATGCGCTGTACCGTTGCACCAGTGAAAGAGCCTTTCTCGTGTCCAAATAACTCTGATTCGATCAACTCCGAAGGAATCGCCGCACAGTTCACTTCTACAAACGGTTTCGTTGCCCGTTTGCTTCCGCGGTGAATGGCACGAGCAATTAGCTCCTTTCCCGTTCCATTCTCGCCTGTTATGAGCACACGAGCATCGGTAGGTGCAACCCGATGAATGACTGCAAGGATTTCTTTGATCTTCTCGCTTTCACCGAGGATGCACCGTTTTCCTTCCACATGCTCCTGCAGTTTTTCGTACTCTTCAGCAAGTTTTGCATGCTGCAATGCATTGCGGATGGTCACAAGAAGTTTGTCTCGGTCAAGCGGCTTGGAGAGAAAATCAAACGCACCAAGCTTGGTTGCCTCCACTGCTGTTTCAATAGTGCCATGACCGGAGATCATTACAACCGGCATTTTTTCATTCTTCTGTCGAATCTTCGTCAGCACTTCGATACCATCCATGCCGGACATTTTCACATCCAACAAAACAACATCCACCGGGAAGCGGCCAAGTTTTTGCATTCCTTGTTCACCATTCTCGGCAAATTCAACTTCATAATGTTCGTACTCGAGAATCATTTTGAGCGAATCGCGCACAGATTTATCGTCATCAATAATAAGAATAGTTTTCATAGGAGCCTTCTGTTATCAGGTATCAGCGTTCAACACTATATTTCAACACTATATGTTGTATCTATTTACGGTCTTCATGTTGAAAAGTCAAGTAGTCGGAAGGTAGCAGAGTCGTCACGACCAACAGATCTCGACCGAAGCTCTCTCCCTGCTTATTGGCACGCTTATCGCGTGGATCATCGGTGCCGCCAACAATGAATACTGGTTCTCCCCATTCAATCAGGTTGCCTGCTGTTTGCGTAAATACCGGCGCTTCGGATACATAGGAAATATAAGCGGATCCGAAAAAATGCTGAAGTTTATCTCGATCCCCTTCCGGAGTGGTAGGCGAATCAGAATAGACGAGAGTTGGAAGGTGTTTAATACGTGCAGAGAAGATACTGTCTTTTTCGAACGTGAGAGGTACTTTCAGCGAATTGACAATTGGCATTTTAATATCAACCTTCCGATGTTCCAATACCGCCATCAGGGAAAGAAAAAGCGCACGTGCAATGTTGTAGTCTGCTATTTTAAGCGACTTCAGATATATGGCATCGATAGTACGCAAATCGCCGTATCGATTCCGCAAAACCTGAAACCGCTCATCGAGTATATATTGCCGAATATGCTTGGTGTCAATTATTATCTGCGGTGTGAAGATATCCGAGAAAAATGCACTAATGGAAAAACCTTCACTTTTCCCTTCATCGAAATCCCACGAAGTTACGTTTGCATAATTAGAATCGATATGTTGCGCGCGCACATCGAAAAACAGCAGTAATGAAAAAATGCATATACTTATACAACCATTTTTCAATTTGAATATTTCACTCTTCAATGACACATATTAAATTTAATTTCTGTACGAAATGGTAGAACAATCTCCTTTATATGAAATTGTACAAACAAACCAATCACTTTGATTTCGGAGAATCCAAACCTCTTATCCATAAATCATTAAACAAATCTTTGGCGTCATCATTGCGTGGATTGACTTTGACTGCTTGAAAGGCACTGCCCAATGCACGGTCTCTCTTACCTGTCCGACTATAGCATATTGCAAGCCTATACAATACCGCATCATTTTGAATATTGGGATCACATTGATACTTCTCTCGTATTTTCATAGTCCGATTATAGTACTCCGCAGCCTTGACATATTGTTGCATCCCATAGTAGAGATCGGCTAAGCGCAGATTATTTATATCCACAGTATCAACCGTTAGACTAATACTCTTACGTAACATATCTTCACTTACCTTGATATCAATTTGTGTCAGAATATTCGCAAGTGGTCGCTCAAATGTGTATTTACGCCACGCATAATTTTCTAATGCCTTAGGATTGTTAGGTTGAAGTTCTACAAGCATATTGCTATATGCAACGGCTTCTTCATTACGATTAAGAGTTGAAGCAATATTTGCCAATCGTTCAAGAAGCACAGCATCTTTTGGAAACTTTTTCTGAATCTCATGCAGAACGGAAAACCCAAAAAGCAGAGATCCATTATTTCGATTGGTGTGATAAAATCCAATATTTCGTAATTCCTCATTCGTCAATTGATTGTTCTCCATCAGTCTTTTGAGTTGGAGAGGCACACTGTCGCATTGCATGCGTTCATCGAATCCAGCGAGTTGTAATACACCTGTGTTCACGAAAAATGCTCCTGGAGCACCATATTCCAAACGAGGATGATCCTCTGTGTTTAAATCACCTACACCAACATATCGTAATACCGATTTGGACGAAAGCATTTCAAGCGAGAGCAATGTTGCAGCATCAGGTATATGGATTCGCTGAACATCTTCTTGAACATCCTTCGCGCTAATTGCGGCTTGAATTCTGTCGTAATCAATGGATAATGGTTGATCCGATCCGACCATAATGATATCTGTCCACAAAGACTGCCATATCGTTACATAGGTGAAGTTCGATTGAAATGTTCGCACAACCATTTTGAAGAGATCATCATTCATTTCGTAAAGATGAAACCATTGAACCATCAAACCGCCTGTATTCATCTTGCGTTTACATTCTTTAAAAAAATCCATTGTGTACAAATTGCCGATGCCGGCAATCCAAGGATTCGACGGCTCACTCACGATGAGATCGTACATGTGCGGAGTAATCTTGAGGAATGCCAGTGCATCTTCGATAAACAAGGTTGTGCGGGGATCACTCAACGGACGATGGTTCACTTCATCAAAATGAGACGATGCTTCTACAACCTCTGGTGATATCTCAACACAATCAACACGTTTCACCTGATGCGTTAAAATGCTGCCGACAGTAACTCCACTGCCCAAACCAATCACTAAAGCATTCTGTGGATTTTGATGAAGCAAGCATGGGAGTTGTCCAAGCAGCACCTGTGTCGGTAGATCGCCCTTGGATGAAGCGTCCGCCTTGCCATTGACAATGAGAACTCTCTGAGTTTCATTTCCGTACGAAACTTCTATAACACCAATGGTCGCTGTCGTCCCTTCCCGATAGTAGAGTACCTTCATAGAAGATGCCGACTGTTTAACAAAATCCTCATAGCTGGCTGGAGGAGCAACATTTGCATTCGTGCGACGAAAAACGCCAGCGAGCATGACATTTTTATTCCAATTAGGGACGAAAAGAGAATAGGCAGTCAAAGCAAGAAGCATGATTGGTACTGCAATGAACATTTGACGGCGAGAAATAGAATGCACAAAGAGAAAAATAAGCATGCCTGCTATCAAATTACATCCAATACCTATTTCGATCGTATGTTTGACTCCAACGAGCGGAATGAGCACCAAACCTGCCATTAACGAGCCAATAACTGTACCAAGCGTGTTTATTGCAAAAACATTTCCAACCGATTTACCGAGAACATTAATGCCTCGAGCAGCAATGCGTGTCGCTACGGGGAGCGACATACCAAGAAAAATCGTCGGCACAATCATTAACAAGAAACCGAAGGAAAACTGAATGGTTAAATAAATTGGATATGTCGTATAGCTGCGGGTAAGAATGGATGCCGCTTTCCAGAATTCATAGGGAATGCGACTATATAATGGAAGCATTGCGAGCATCGAGAGTACGATCCCGACTTGACACCAAGCCAACAGTGATGAGAGATTTTTCACTCGCTGAACGAGCGCCGAGACAATAAGACTGCCAATAGTAATTCCGGAAATAAACGCCACCAGCATAAGCGAGAACGAATACGTAGAAGAACCAAGCACTGGAATCAACATTCGCACCCACGTCACCTCATATATCATAGCAGCGAGGCCGGAAATTCCAGCAACTATGATAGCAAGAATGACTTCGCGACGAGGAAAGAGTTGTTCCGATTCTTGTAACTCTTCAACAACTTCTTTATTATGAGAAGGCATCTTCCACATCGATAGCAGAAGCGCAAAAACACCAATAAGAAGATTGAAAACTGCCGCCAAATACACCGTCGTACTCAATCCAAGAATCCGAATAAAAAAGAATCCACTCAACAACGAACCAATAACGGCACCGAAGCTGTTGAGAAAATAGAGCACCGCAATGTTTCTGCCCGATTCTTCTAACTTGTGAGAGATAAAGCGAACGAGTACCGGCAGTGTTCCGCCCATCAGAATGGTTGGAACCAACAATGAACACAGGCTCGTGAGAAACTTGAGAAGAAGAACAGCGATTCCGTCGCTTGGAAGTTGCGATGAAACGACAATCGAAATAAAAACACTTTTTAGAAGTTCGAGAAACTTTGGATAGAACAAACAATAAACACCTATACCCAACTCCAGATACGCGTAGAGCCGGAGTGGCCGTGGTGTGCAATCCACTTTCCTTCCCCACCATGCCGAACCAATAGCGAGTCCTCCCATAAACGTGGCAAGAACAATCGTTTGTGCATACGTTGTATTGCCGAGGAAAAGCGAAAGATATTTAAACCACACAATCTGATAAATGAGACCGAGTCCACCAGAAATGACAAATAAAAGTCCTATGATGGAATGAAGTGTTTGACGGGGGAGAGGTTTCATGGGTTTGTAACTACCTTATGGTTGTTTGAAATGAAGAATGAGTTCTTGGGCTACATCATACGGTGTAAGAGATCGGGAAAATACTTGTTCAATTTGCTCTGTTAAATAAGCAGCACGCTCGGAAGTCCAGAAATCAAAATGCCACTGCTCATTGATAATCTCATGAATACGCTGCATTAACCGTATTTTACGCCGTTCAACAAGCGCATTGGAAGTTTGGAGAAAACTGCGATGTTGATCAATCATCGCAACAACTTCAGCAATACCTTTACCTTCATGGGCTTGTGTTTTTACAATGCGTACTAGCCAATCTTGTTCGCTGTGCGGACGGAGTCCAAGAATAAACTCAATGGAAGTCATCGCCTGATCAGCGCCTGGACGATCCGCTTTGTTCATCACAAATAGATCGGCAATCTCCATCAATCCTGCTTTCATCGCCTGAATACCATCGCCGGATTCAGGAACTAAAACTACAACGGTCGTGTCAACAGCGCGCGCAATATCAAGCTCCGATTGACCCACACCGACAGTTTCCATCAGGATGATATTATATCCCGCGGCATCGAGAATATCTGCTGCTTCTTTTGCTTTCTTGCTTAATCCGCCGAGGCTTCCGCGAGATGCCATACTGCGGATGAACACACCCTCATCCAATTCAACATCAGACATACGCACACGATCACCTAAGAGTGCTCCGCCTGTAAACGGACTTGTCGGATCAACGGCGATGATGCCTACTTTGCAGCTTTGTATTCGATAGTGTTTTGCGAGTTTGTTTGTCAGCGTGCTTTTACCTGCGCCAGGCGGACCGGTAATACCTATTCGATACGCGTTGCCAGTTCGGGGAAACAAGGCACGGAGAATAGCAGTAGACTCTTTTGCGTCATTCTCAACAAGCGAGATTGCTTGTGCAACGGTACGTGGATCACAGTGTGTGATCCGATCAACCATATCATCGGTTGAAATCACTTCGGTTGGGAAATCTTCTTCTTGAAATATTCTGCCGTCAGCCGCAAACCTTCATCTAACTGGACAGTGGGATGCCAGCCGAGTTCTTGTTCAATTTTTTTAAAGCTGATTACACTACGCTGTTGCTCTCCAGCTTTCGCCGGAGCATGTTGTTCAGGGCAGGATGGATTGAGATGATTTCGTAGCTCGTAAAACAGTTTTTTCACATCGCTTTCTATGCTCGTGCCAACATTATAGATAGCAGACCCGTTGTGCTTTAGTGCTAACAGATTAGCTTTCACTACATCATCAACATAAGTGTAATCGCGCGTTTGTTTTCCATCGCCATTGATCAAGGGCTTTTCGCCTTTCAACATCTTATTGCAGAAAATGGCAACAACACCAGCTTCGCCGTGAGGGTTCTGGCGCGGACCATACACATTGGCATAGCGAAGAATAACGTGATCGATACCATAAACTGCCTTGTAGAAGAACAAGTATTTCTCGGTACAAAGTTTTGTAATGCCATACGGAGAAAGTGGTCGCATGGGATGCTCTTCGTCGGCCGGAAAATAATCTTGCTCACCATAAATGGCGCCGCCGGTAGAAGAAAAAATAATTTTCTTAACTCTGTGCTTGCGTGCAGATTCGAAAAGGTTAAGCCCGCCAAGGACATTGACAGAGGCATCGAACTTCGGATCAGCAACCGACCGTCGTACATCCATTTGTGCGGCGTGGTGATTCACGATATCAATCTTTTCTTTCTGAAACACGTCTTCTAACTTTTCGCTTCGAATATCAAGTTGATAGAAAACAGCCTTCGGGTTGATATTTTCCAGAACCCCTCCAGACAAATTATCTACAATAACAACATGGTGTCCTTCGGCGATGTGCGCATCCGCGATGTGCGATGCAATAAATCCTGCTCCACCTGTGATAAGAATATTCAAAGTGACTCCTTATTACCTATAACTTTGTTTCGTTGTATGTAAATACTTAAGTGCTTTCTTGCCGATATCGCTGCGATAATAAGTGCCATCAAACGTAATTTTTTCCACGGCACGATAGGCGTTTCGAATCGTTTGGTCCAGTTCGTCATTAAAACCAATCGCTGTCACACCAAGAACGCGTCCGCCGGAAGTAACGATTTTACTGCCGTCTTTCCGAGTACCGGCGTGAAACACCACAACGCCATCTTCCATCTTGATGTTTTCGAGTCCAAAAATTTGCTTGCCGGACTGATATTCATCCGGATATCCTTGCGAAGCCATCACAACACACACAGCGGTTGCTTGATGCATTTTCACTTTCGATGGGTCGAGCCGGCGTTCCGCGATAGAGAGAAATATCTCCGCTAAATCTCCATCAATGAGGGGAACAACAACTTGCGTTTCTGGATCGCCGAAACGGCAATTATATTCGAGCACTTTAGGTCCATCGGCTGTCATCATTAATCCAAGATAGAGACAACCGCGATAGGGATATCCTTCGTGCTTCATGCCGTCAAGTGTTGGATGAACAACTTCGCATATGACGCGCCGGAGAATTTCTTCGGTCACTATCGGTGCCGGAGCATACGCTCCCATGCCACCGGTATTCTTTCCAAGATCGCCATCGAGAATGCGTTTGTGATCTTGCGCAGATGAAAGTGTAACAAAACGCTCGCCATCTGTGAGAACAAAAATGGATGCTTCTTCACCAACGAGAAATTCCTCTATGACAATTCGGTCACCAGCGTCACCAAAAGCCCGGTGCAGAACGATATCATCGAGTGCAACGAGTGCTTCCTGCCGATTTTTACAGATAATGACTCCTTTGCCAGCTGCAAGGCCGTCGGCCTTCACTACCATCGGCGGATCAAGTGTGTTGATATAGTTTTTCGCTTCATCATATGCAGTCGCTGCAAAGTTTCGGGACTGGGCGGTTGGAATGTGATGCCGCATCATAAAATCCTTGGAGAAAACTTTACTTCCTTCCAATTGCGCGGCAGATTTGCTTGGACCGAAAACTTTAAATCCGTATTCTTCAAAAGTATCTACGAGTCCTTCAACAAGAGGCTGCTCAGAACCGACAACTGTCAGGTCTATCTTTTTTTCTTTTGCAAATTTTAACAACCCCTTGACATCTGTCGGTTTTAATTGGACAAGTGTGGCAAGTTGTTCGATGCCGGCATTACCGGGGGCGCAAAAAATGGTTTTTACTTGAGGACTCTGACGAAGCTTCCATACGAGCGCATGTTCTCTTCCTCCTGAACCGATAACAAGAATATTCATACAGATTGTTCCTTCACGGTGATAATACCGGCACGATCATAATCCATCAAAGATTCGAACAGTTTTGCCAATTCGCCGGTCAGCGCAAGTCGAGTGAATTTTGAAGAAAAGGCAATCGGTATTCGTTCTAATTTTTTATGTTCGAATCGATTGAACTGTTCAAGAATGGCTTGCTCATGCGCTGCAACATCTTTCAGTGGAACACACATTGCTGCACCGCATACATGAATAAGCTGCTGGGTGTATCCCTCAACCAAAGACGCAATCATGGGTTTACGTGTACCAAAATATTCATACAGTTTTCCAGGCGTTTGATAGTCATTATCGATAACAAACCAGAGGAGGTCAGACTCGGAAAGGTGCTTAACACAATCGCGATGTGGAAGATAGCCAAGAAAATTTACCGCATCCTGCAAATCCAAACGCTTCACAAGTCGTTTATCTTCTTCACGTGCATTGCCAATCAGATTTATCTCAATACGTCCCCGAATTCTTGGATTCGCCCGCAAAACGTTTGCAAGCGCCTGTAAAAAAACTCCAGGACTCCTCTCGGCGTAAAATGTACCGGCGTGTGCAATCTTCATTCGCACCGGCCGAATCCGCCTCTCACTGACCGTCGATGGAAAATCTTCTGGATCAAATCCTTGCGATATGATGATCACTTCGTTGTACCTAACAAATGGATACCGCCGAAGAATGCTCTCCTTTACCCGCCGATGCGTTACGATCACACGGTCGGCTACTTTCAACACTCGCTTTTCCAAATGCTTGTGCCAAAAACGGTGTAATGGCGTAGGGAAATATTTAAACGGATACTCCAGCCATGCATCCCGATAATCCACAACAAGCGGAATTTCAAACTTCCGTTTCAATGCAACACCTATCAAAAAATCTGTTTGTGGCGGTGCAGTTGCAAAAATCAAATCGAACTGCTCCTGCTCGAGCAGACCAGAAGCTGCTTTTACAGCAGTAATTTTCCAACCTATTTTAGTATCAGGAATGAAGAACAAATCACCGAGGAATTGCAATATCTTCCGCATTCGTTCGGATGGCATTTTAACGATTCCTCGCTTCTTGAACAAGTGATTGGCATCGTATGAATGTGTACGGATAATCTTCACACCGGCTTCTTCTGCTTCCTTCAGCAACGTATCATCAAATGCGTAATATCCTGTCGGTTCAACTGTGAGCACTGTTGGCTTCCAACCGTATTGAGGCAGAAACTTCGCAAACTTCACCGTTCGCTGCACACCACTTAATCCCATCGGAGGAAAATAATAGGCAATAAGCAGGACTTTTCTAAATCCGTCGTTCATCATGGTTCACACTATAATTAATTCTTTGGGAGATGTTGTCAGCACATCGCAGCCATTTTCGCGAACAACAATATCGTCCTCAATCCGCACACCGCCACTGCCCGGAATATAAATTCCCGGTTCTATTGTCACCACATCGCCTGTTTGGAGTATTGCTGTGCTGAGTGCAGAAAGTCGCTTGGACTCGTGGACATGAATGCCAAGTCCGTGACCAAGTGAGTGAATAAAATATCGTCCATAACCAGCTTGCCGAATATGTTTCCGCGCAACTGCATCAACCGAACGGGCCGCAACACCATGACGCGCAGTATCGATCGCTTTCGTCTGTGCATCAAGCACAATTTTGTATATCTTTTTCATTTCCACCGACGGTTTCCCAACAGCGATAGTTCGCGTAAGATCGCTATGATAGCCGCTATACCGGCAGCCGAAATCCAGTACTACCATTTCACCGCGTCGGATGATTTTATCAGAGGCCCTTGCATGGGGTAGTGCACCGCGTTCGCCGCTTGCCACGATGGGATCGAAGGCATCACACTCTGCGCCGTACTTTCGATGCCAGTAGCTGATTTCTGCAGCAATATCACATTCGCGTATGCCAGGCCGGATCAGCGGCAAAATTTTCTTGAACACCTTATCGGTAATTTGCGCCGCATATCGGATGAGTGCTATCTCCCCATCATCTTTTATCGCAGTTACAGATTCGAGTATGTTTGTTTCAGGTACAAAATGCCGACCGGGCAGAAGTTTTTTTAGATTCTTCATATCTGCCATCGTAATGTGCTCACTCTCGAATCCGACACGCATCTTCAAAGGGATCAGCGATTTTTCTGTGATGAGTGGAAAGAGACGCTGCTTCGCGATGATGATGGTGAAGCCGTCAACTTCTTGCGGCGCTTGAGATTTATATCGTCTATCCGTGATAAAAAATTGTTTTTCCGGAGTAATCACACATAGCCCACTGGAGCCGGAGAAACCTGTCAGATAACGAACGTGAGCCATTTCGGTTACAAGAAATGCTTGAAGCCGAAGCTCTGTCATTGCTATGCGAACTGCGGTAAGCCGTCGGTGAATCATCGAGAGATTAGAGATGGTAATTCGGTGCCTCTTTTGTAATGGAAACATTATGCGGATGGCTCTCGCGCAGTCCGGCTTCTGTCATCCGTATGAACTGTGCCTTCTTTTTCATTTCAGAAATAGTGCGACATCCGCAATATCCCATGGCAGCACGCAATCCTCCAATCATCTGATAAACGGTATCAGCAAGATTTCCTTTGAAAGGCACACGTCCTTCAATTCCTTCTGGTACCAATTTTTGGATATCGTCTTCTGCATCCTGGAAGTAGCGGTCTTTGCTTCCCTTTTTCATTGCCTCAAGCGATCCCATACCGCGGTACACTTTATAACTACGTCCTTCATAGAGCACTTTTTCACCGGGACTTTCTTCTATACCTGCGAACAATCCGCCGATCATCACCGTATCTGCACCGGCAGCAATAGCTTTAGCAATATCACCGGTCTGTCTGATCCCGCCATCCGCGATGATCGGAATCTTTGCCTTTGTCGCTACTTTTGCACATTCCATAATTGCTGTCACTTGCGGAACACCAACACCTGCCACAACGCGCGTTGTGCAGATGGATCCCGGTCCAATACCGATCTTTACTGCATCTACACCTGCACTGATGAGATCTTTTGTCCCTTCCGCTGTACCGACATTACCGGCAATCAACTCTATATCAAATTTTGCTCGCACACGTTTAACCATCTCGATAACACCACTCGAGTGTCCGTGAGCAGTGTCCACAACCACAACATCCACACCGGCAGCGACGAGTGCTGCAATTCGTTCAAATGTATCAGCTGTTATTCCTGCTGCTGCGCCAACGCGCAAACGGCCAAGTTTATCTTTACATGCATTCGGATTGCTTTTTTTCTTCTGAATATCTTTGAATGTTATGAGTCCGCGCAACTTCCCGTTTTTATCAACAACCGGTAATTTTTCTATGCGATGTTTTTGGAGAATCACTTCTGCTTCTTCCAGCGTCGTACCTACCGGCACAGTAATCAAATCACCGGTAGTCATCACTTTTGAGATAATGAGATCGAGATTCGGTTGAAAACGTAAATCGCGGTTAGTGAGAATGCCTACGAGATTTTCCTGATGAACGATAGGTATACCTGAGATGCTGTACTTTCGCATCACTTCCAATGCCTCGCGGACGGTTTGATGAGGTGAGAGCGTAATGGGTTTCTGGATCATGCCGCTTTCAGAACGCTTTACACGATCCACTTCCTCCGCCTGACGCTCGATGGTCATATTCTTATGGAGAATACCGATACCGCCTTCGCGCGCCATGGCAATTGCCATCTCGGCTTCCGTCACCGTATCCATCGCCGCACTGAGAAGAGGAATATTAAGTTCGATATTCCGGGTCAGCTTCGTGCAAAGATTCGTTTCGCGCGGGAGGACCGACGATTTTGCAGGCACTAGCAGCACATCGTCGTAGGTTATCGCTTCACCAATGATTTTTTTGTTAGGCATAGTAATGAGGCTCTATGTTTATTAAAATCGAATGATAAAACTCCTGTTCTGAATTTCATCACAGAAACTTCCTTGGAAGGATAAGTGATGTCCCGCTTATACTGAGTAAACATCAGCGCGATTAATTTTGCTGAAAAAATTAGGCAATAATCGACGCAAAAGCAAGAAAACGATGGATGGTATAAATATAGAAAAGCCGGCTTCTCGATCAACCCCACCATGAGTGATCAATAACCGGCTCCACAAGAAGGAGTTTTGGGAATCTTGAGTTTATTCCCAATTGTTGTTACGAATTATGAAATAGAAGGTTGCACAGATTTTTTTACTAAGAGAATCTATTCGGGAAGATCCCACCGCGGCACTTGAATGTTATATCGCTTGATCTTAAGATAGAGCGTCTTTGGTGTAATGCCCAACGCCTTTGCAGTTTTGACACGATTCCAATGGAAATGTTTCAATATACGTTCGATATGAAGTTTTTCAAGATCCTCAATGGTAATGAGAATCTGTGCCCGTGGCAGTTCAGAGAGAGCTGTGGACTGAGGAGGTGCGGCACTCAATGCAACATTCATCCATAAATCTTTTGGTTCCACCACATCGGCATGGCTGAGAGCAATTGCGCCTTCAATGACATGCTCAAGTTCACGGACATTACCGGGCCAATCATAGGTCATCAACACTTGCAACGCTTCCAGACTGAGGTGTTTCGTTTTTGTTTTTCGGGCAAGAAAACTTTCTACAAGAAGCGGAATATCTTCTTTACGTTCTTTGAGATTAGGCAAACGGAGACTCACGACATTCAATCGATAGAGTAAATCCTCGCGGAACCGATTCTCCTTTACTTCTTCCTGTAAATTTTTATTTGTTGCCGATACGACACGAACATCCACCGTTCGAGTGTTGGTTCCTCCGACTCGGCGAAACTCACCTGTCTCAAGAAAGCGAAGAAGTTTTGGCTGAGTGGTTATACTGATATCACCGACTTCATCCAGGAACAACGTGCCACCATCAGCAACTTCGACAAGTCCCTGTTTTGTCTTAATGGCACTTGTGAAAGATCCTTTTTCATGTCCGAACAGTTCACTTTCCAAGAGCTGGTCCGGCATCGCAGCACAGTTGACAGCGATAAACGCCTGATTCTTCCGCATACTATGTTCACTCGACGCTAACTTGATTGCTTTGTTGACTATATCTTTGAATATTTGGCATTCACCAATCAATTCAACCGGACGGGCGAGCTGATTCACTTCCTTTTCGATAAGAAGTTGTTTGTGTTCGAGTGCACGTCGGACTGTCGCAACAAGTTCAGCCGTTTCGTATGGTTTGCTGACAAAATCGTACGCTCCAAGTTTTGTTGTCTCAATGGCAGTTTTAACATCCACGATATTCGTCAGCATAATGACTTGTGTAGCCGGAGCGTGTTCTTTGATATGCTTCAGTACTTCAACTCCGCTGATGCGTGGCATCTTGACGTCGAGCAAGACAACATCGTACACTTTTGCTTGTATAAGATTGATGGCGTCTGAGCCGCTCAGCACGGTATCAACTTCGAACTCCGGCAGATCTTCCAACTCAGTTTTGACAAGATAGGTTATCGATTCTTCGTCATCAACGACTAGAATCCGATGTTTTTTTGACATAGCGGCAAGGCTCCCTTGCCAGCTTTATGCACTAGTAAGGACTCTTTCGACTGTGGTAAGCAGATCGACGAGATCGTAGGGTTTACTTACGAAATCCTCTGCGCCAAGTTTTTTCGACTCGATCGCATTCTTGAGGTCAGCAAAACCTGTTAACATAACGACCTTGGTTTTGGGCCAACGGTCCTTGACAAATTTTAAAACTTCAAATCCATCAACATTGGGCATTTTAATGTCCAAGAGGATAAGATCAAAACCTTTAGTTGTTAAAATATTGATAGCATCTTGTCCGTCAGCGGCACTGGTCACTTGATACCCTTCGCCTTCTAATTCTGCACTCAGGACAACACGAAGCGCTTCTTCATCATCAACAACCAAAATTCTGTTTTTTGCAGGCATAGCCAAGCTCCTTGCGGAATGTCTGTTTTCGATTAGGAAACCGATATCATCATTGGTTCTTAATCGATATTCGCTCTGCTGATTATATGAAGAATACTCTTGAAAAGCAACTTCTACAATGAGAAAGCTTTGATATTTCATATTTAAAAAAATTTCACCCCTGCATTGACAAATCTGTGATTGAATATTATGAGAACTTATGGTACAATGAGTCTGTATGAGTACTGTTGATTCGAATAATGCGTCAAATCCCGTGCGCATCCTTATGGTGGATGATGACGTTGCGTTTTCCAGGGTTGTTCGGGCTATTCTTCAACTCTACCGACAGCGCACATTCATCATCACCTGGAAGGAGTCCGTCGAAAGCGCACTTGTTGAAATCGAACAAAATCAAGAGATAGATCTCATTCTCACAGATTATTACTTCCCAACTTCTAACGGCTTGGAATTCTGCTTGCAACTGGACCAAATGGGGCGTTCCATTCCTATTATCTTTTTGACTAACGCTCGTGACTTCAAACTCGCCGTGGAAGCGATGAAACTCGGAGTTGAAGATTACCTGCTGAAAGAAGACTTGGATCAAGCCTATTTACCGCGAACCATCCTTAGCATTCTTGACCGCGTACTCCTGCGGAGACATAAATTCTCAATCGAAAAAAGAATTGCAATGGCTGAGAGCCGTGCCCAAGTCATTCGCGAGTTGGTTGTGACGGTCTGCCATGAGTTCAACAACCCATTGGCGGCAATTAAAATCAGCTTCGACCTCCTTCAGCGTCAAACCATGGAGACAGTTGCGCCAGAAATGTTGAAGTCTTTTGAGAACCGTTTTAATACCATTGATTCAGAAATCAAACAGTTGCGCGATTTGAACTTCGAGAGAATTGAGTTCCATGAGGATAAGACCTCCAACTCCAAAGAGACTCTGTAAATCTTGCATCTCTGCCTATTTTTCGCTATACTTTGAGTAGTTCAATGGAATAGAATGAATCCTTGCCAGTGGTTGTAATTCAGATCGAGATGCTTGCAAACAAGAAATTAATAATCGCTCTTCCTGCAAATAAAAAACATAGAGAGTTTTAGAAAGTGTCCCGCCCAATAAGCGGGACACTTTTTTTTGTGTATGAGCTTACATGTCACCGATATTGTACAAGCGTTTGAAGAATGGGCGCCGGGGTGGGTGGCATGGGAGAGAGATAACGTAGGCTTACAAGTTGGAGATCAACTGCAAAATGTCACAAAAATTTTAATTACACTTGACGTAACGAAGCAAACCGTTACCGAGGCAATCGCAAGAAAAACTGAACTGATTATCTCACATCACCCGCTTCTCTTCCGACCGCCATCGTCAATCACAACAAACGATATTGTTGGTGAGTTAATCTTGCAGCTTGCAGAACACAAGATTTCCCTTTTTTCTGCGCACACCAATTTAGATTTTACACAAGGTGGAGTAAGCTTCGCACTTGCCGAAACACTCGGATTGGAAAACATTCGATTTCTTTTACCATTAAAAAATTCACTGGCAAAAATTGCTGTCTTTATTCCGGAAGGTCATGTTGAGCACGTGATGCATGCGATGACACAGGCAGGAGCCGGTATTATAGGTAAATATTCATCATGCTCCTTCGGTACAAAAGGCACAGGAAGTTTCCGCGGCTCTCCATCATCCAATCCTTTTAGAGGAAAACGCCAAAGTCTGGAATTTGTCAAAGAGACACGGCTCGAGATGATTACACCGCGCGCGCGTGTGAACGGAGTGATCGCTGCCATGAAAACAGTGCATCCATATGAAGAAATTGCATACGACATCTATAATGTTGAAAATCCGAATCCCAACTTCGGAATGGGTGCATTCGGCACATTGTTAAAACCACAGCCGCTAGGAACATTTTTAAAGTTCGTCAAGCGAACACTGGGCAGCGGAATGCTGCGTTTCACAGGCAGAACAACAAACGAAGTTCAGAACATAGCGGTCTGCAGCGGGGCCGGCTCAGACCTTCTGTCCGATGCCATTGCAGCAAAAGCAGATGTATTTATCACTGCAGACGTGCGATATCATGCGTTTCACACAGCGACAGGCAACATTGCCCTTGTAGATGCAGGCCACTGGGAAACTGAACAAATTGTTTTAAAACCTATTGCGGATCGAATTCGCTCTGTCGCCCGAAAGGCGAACGAGCCTTTAACCGTTTGTATCACCAAACATATAACGAACCCGATTCAAACGATGTAAGCTGTTAGATTATTGAGAGGAGTAACCGTTGGAAAATCGATTACGATTGTTGTACTCATTACAGTTGGTTGATTCCAATCTTGATGAGCTCCAGGAAATGAAAGGTGATTTACCGAAAATCGTAGCTGAATTATCGGAGACCATAAAAGGCAAACTCGTACAAAAGAAGGAACTTGATGACATCTTAAAAAAATCGATCGTCAGTCGAGACAAAGCAGATATGGACATACTGTCTCTCAAAGAAAAGATCGAGAAATATAAAACCCAGCAGTTTCAAGTGAAAACCAACAAACAATACGATACGTTGGCACGAGAGGTCGATCACGCTCAGGAGAAGATCACAAAACTCCAAAGAGAGATGGACGAGCTGGAAGGTAAAGCTGAATTTGCTAAGGAGGATGCAGAGAAACTTCGACCTGAGATTGAAACATTGCAGGAAGAATTTGCAGATCGCAAGAAAGAACTCGCTGCCGTCAACAAAGAACACGAAGACGAAGAGTTGAAACTCCAGCACCAGCGCGAGAAGATTGTCAGTCGCATCTCAAAAGCAGATTACCAGATGTACGACCGAATCCGTAAGGCAAAAGAGGGACGTGCCATTGTTCAGGTACAGCGAAATTCCTGTGGCGGATGCTTTAACCGCGTGACACCGCAGAGAGTACTGGAACTGCGGAAAAATTCAACTCTCATCACATGTGAACGATGCGGCCGCATACTCGTTTCGGATGAGATAGTCGAAAGTGCAAAGAAATCTGTATGACCATACTCGCCTACACGGATGGTGCATCACGCGGTAATCCTGGTGAAAGCGGAGTTGGCATCGTGCTGAAGGACGAACGTGGCAATGTGATTGGATCACATTTTGGCTACATTGGACAAGCAACAAATAACATCGCCGAATACACGGCTCTTACTACTTGTCTAAAGCTCGTGAAAGAAATTGATTGCGACCACCTTGTTGTTCATTCCGACAGTGAGTTGATGGTGCGTCAAATAAATGGCCAATACAAAGTGAAGGATGAAGGATTGAAGAAACACTTCCTACACATCCAAAAAATTCTTACGGCATCACCATTCCAATTTGCAATTAAACATGTACCACGAGAAGAGAACCGCGAAGCAGACCAATTGGCGAATCGCGGCATTGATACGAAAAAACGTTTACACGTGTGAGCTTCCAGTTTGGAAAGCTCGCCGTACTTTTGGCAAAGTGTTGTTGAGAAGGCTGGACGTTGGATCCAGAAGCAGAAGCTGGTGCGTCAGGCAGTCGCCCTATCCTGGTTATACGGGATAGGGAGGAAAGTCCGAACACCACAAGGCAAGGCGCCTCGCGTGTACGCTTAGGGCGTAGAAAGCGAGGGTCCCGCAGGCAACATCCTGCAGGAACGGAGAGTATCACAGAAAACACACATCCCGATTTCTTCGATAGAAGAAGCCGAGAAAAGGTGAAAAGGTGGTGTAAGAGACCACCGCATCGTCAGTAATGACGATGGTCGCGTGAGCGATCCTGATGTAACCGTTGGTTGCATCAGGACAAGAGAAACCCCGCTTGGTGCAAGACCATGTAGATCCCGTTTCCGATTTAGCGAAAGCTAAGTCGGGATAGAGTTGCCCGCTCCAGTTCACACAAGTGAAGACGGGATGGGTAGGTCGCCAAGAGAAATGGCTGCCTCGTTTCGTCGGTTGCTTCGGCAGTTAACGGAATTAGACAGAATTCGGCTTATCGACTAACCACTTCATGCTTCTGGATGTATTGACATGCTTGTATCCGACCATACGCATCCACCTTCTTGCTATAATCTTCAATCATTGTACTGAAGGATACTGGTGACACCAAATCGGGAATATCGCTGGACGTTTCGCAAAGATTCAGATTTAACAGTAGAAGATGCTCAGATTGCACAATCCTTAGCACAGGAGCTTTCAATCTCCCCCATTCTGACAAAGATACTTGTCAGTCGGCACATTGATACATTCGAGAAAGCTCGGGCTTACTTCCGGCCAAGCATGGAAGACCTCCATGATCCTTTTACAATGGAACAAATGGATGTAGCAGTAGAACGACTCACACTGGCAATATCGAGCAATGAGCACATGGTTATCTTTGGTGATTATGATGTTGATGGAACAGACAGCACAGCAATGTTGTGGAAATTTCTGAAAGATATCGGAGCACACGTTGACTATTTTATTCCCGATCGGATTAAGGATGGTTATGGTATTTCTCTTGCAGGCATCGACCATATACGCGACATGGGGGCAACTCTTCTCATTGCGGTAGATTGCGGCATCACTGCAGTACAACAAGTGGAGTATGCACGTTCACAGGGAATCGATGTTGTGATATGTGATCATCATGAACCGGGGAGCGAAATCCCAAATGCATCGGCAGTTCTCGATACATTGAAGCCATCATGTATGTATCCATTCAAATTTCTCTGCGGATGCGGTGTTGCATTTAAACTCATTCAAGCACTAGCATTATCCGAACCGATACGAAGTCAACTGGGTGAAGATGCTCCAAAGCGATTGCTCGATTATCTCCAATACGTCACATTAGCGACCACAGCAGACATCGTCCCTCTTGTTAATGAAAACCGTATCATGGTGAAATTGGGATTGGAACTCATCAACTCTATTCCTGTTCCGGGAATTCGTGCACTCATTGAAACCTCCGGATTATCACCAGGAAAAATTTCTTCCGGACAGATCGTCTTTGTGCTCGCACCGCGTATCAATGCGGTTGGTCGGCTAGGCGATGCCAACCGGGCAGTTGAAATGCTCGCCAGCAATTCATTCGACCGTGCAGTTCAAATCGCCAAGGTTATGGAAGATGAAAACTTCCAACGACGGAAGATTGATGAGGAAACATTCATTCAGGCGCAAGAAATTGTGGAACGCTATTTAAACGCCGACAACGACAGCGCAATTGTCCTGCATCAAGAAACATGGCATCCGGGTGTTATCGGCATCGTCGCTTCACGATTGGTGGAACGGTACTATCGTCCCACGATCATGATGACGACGGTGGATGGAGTTGCCAAAGGATCAGCACGCAGTGTATCCGGCTTTAACATTCATGAGGCATTGAAGCGATGCGAAGATAAACTCATCCAATTTGGCGGACATAAGTACGCAGCAGGTCTCACGGTGGAACTTGACAGGCTGGATGAATTCCGCGATGCGTTCAAACAGGTTGCCGCCGAACTTCTTACAGAAGATTTACTCACACCGGAAATCCATATCGATGCGGAAATACAACTTTCCGATCTGACGCCAAAATTCATTCAAGTACTAAGTCAATTCGCTCCATTCGGCCCGGAGAATATGCGTCCCGTGTTCACAGTACATGGCATAGAGGTGCTTGGCCAACCGCGTATCGTTGGGAAGAACCATCTTCGTTTCAAGGTACGGAGCAACACTCACGTTGTAGATGCTATTGGATTTAACTTGGGTCATTTGCTCAGCCGTGTGCAGAGCAACAAAAAAGTTGATGTTGCTTTTTCGCTCGATGAAGGCGAATTTGCAGGAGAAACTGTCCCGCAATTAAAAATTCGAGATATAAAGTAAGTATCAGTGTATGAAAGTCTTTCACTCATTGGGTCATGAAGCATACACAAAAGAACAGTTTACTCGACACTCCATAGTCTAAGGAGAGGAACATTGTCAGGACACAGCAAATGGTCCACGATCAAGAGAAAGAAAGCTGTCACTGATGCACGGCGCGGAAAAATATTTACGCAAGTCATCAGGGAAATTACCGTCGCTGCAAAAATGGGTGGTGGTAGTTCAGAAACCAATGCGCGTCTTCGCTTCGCCATCGATAAAGCGAAAGCATGCAATATGCCGGCAGACAATATTAAGCGCGCCATTCAGAAAGGTACCGGCGAACTTCCCGGGGTCAATTATGAAGATGCCGTGTACGAAGCATATGGTCCCGGTGGCGTTGCTATCATTATTGAAACAGTGACAGATAACAAGAATCGAACAATCTCGGACATTCGACATATCCTTGAACGAAACAATGGCAAAGTTGCCATGTCTGGATCGGTGGCGTTCCAGTTTCACAAGAAAGGTATAATTCTTGTGCCATCGTCCGTTGTACCGGAAGACGACCTCCTCTCTATTATTCTCGATGCCGGCGCAGAAGACATGAAAACCGAAGGCGATGAATATTACATTGTTTGCACTCCAGATAATTTTGAGATAGTAAAGCAAGCCATCGAAACAAAAAGCATTAAGGTTGAATCAGCGGAAATTCATCTTGTCGCTGACAACACCGTGAAAGTAGAAGGAAAAGATGCGGAAAATGTATTGAAGCTGATGGAAGCACTCGAAGAACACGACGACGTTCAGAAAGTACATGCGAACTTTGATATTGACGATAAGGAATTAGTACGCTTGGGAACCGGAAGTTAGTTCATCGATGAGTACAAAATTGTCAAACTCACAACGCACAAATAAATCAATCGCAAATTATAAATTGATATGATCATTCTCGGTGTCGATCCAGGAACTCTCATCACCGGCTTCGGCATTATCGAAGTAGAGCGTGGTACGTACTCTGTGCTCACGTATGATGTAGTCAAGAATGCCAGTGATCGTTCCATGCCCATCCGGTTGAAACAGATCTATGACAGAATCTGCAAGATTATTCATCAGTACCATCCGGATGAATTCGCCATCGAGACAGCGTTCTACGGCAAGAATGCTCAATCGGCACTGAAGCTAGGCCACGCACGCGGTGTGTCGATTTTGGCTGCAGTGAATTTTCAAATTCCCACAACAGAGTATTCTCCGCGCGAAGTCAAGAAAGCAGTTACCGGAAACGGTGCAGCTTCCAAGCAACAGGTTCAATTTATGGTGAAATCTCAATTGAAACTCCGTGAAGCACCAAAATTTTTCGATGCCTCGGACGCGTTGGCGATCGCCTTGTGTCACTCATTCCGGATAATGGGCGGCAAAGCAAAATCGCGGCATACACGAACGCCAGGGCTAAAATCGCATCGTACCTGGTCGGATTTCATTCACGCACATCCAGAACGAGTAGTGAGGAACAAATGATTGCTACTCTTACAGGTATCCTCAAATTTAAGAGTCCAACGGAAATTCTCGTTGAGGTACACGGCATTGGTTACACTATCAGCATTCCGCTCTCGACATATGAAAAACTGGGCGATCTCGGCTCCTCTGTTTCCCTGTTAACGCATTTCCATGTACGTGAAGATGCTATGCTGTTATTCGGATTCTCCACAGAAGAGGAGCGGCGGCTTTTTAAGCTCCTGATTTCGGTATCTGGCATCGGTCCAAAGATCGCACAAAGCACCTTATCCGGAATAAATGTCGAGGAATTAAAATCGCACATCGTCGGCGGGAATGTGAATGCACTTATGGCTATTCCGGGAGTCGGCAAAAAAACCGCCGAGCGTCTCATTGTGGAATTGCGTGACAAAGTCGGCAAAACCCTCACTGAATCTGAACCAATTTCTGTCATCGGAATGGCAACCGCGGCGATGCGAATCGAAGCGCTTCAGGCGCTTACATCGCTTGGTTACAACCAACAAATTGCCGAGAAAGCCATCCGGCTTGTCGTGAAAGAAGCTGAAGGATCAACAATTTCTCTTGAAGAATTAATTAAACGGGCGCTCCGGCACACGAACGCCCGATAAAGCACACAACAAACAACGAACCATTTTCCTGTGTTATGTTGCTATTCTCTGCGGTTCTTGGTAATATTGTACCCGTGAGGCAGTCCAATTTGACAGAACCTGAACGACAAGAGCAGGAAACTGACCTTGACCAAACGTTGCGTCCAACGGCGTTAACTGAATTTGTAGGTCAAGAAAAAATTGTTGGGAACCTCAAAGTATTCATCTTGGCAGCACGCCAGCGATGCGAACCGCTCGATCATGTCCTTCTGACCGGACCTCCGGGACTGGGAAAAACAACGCTTGCCCACATTGTTGCAAATGAAATGGGCACGGGGATAAAAATGACATCTGGGCCCGCGCTGGAAAAACCAGGCGATCTTGCGGGCATTTTGACTTCATTAGAAAAATCTGAAGTACTCTTCATCGATGAAATCCATCGTGTACCAGCAAGGATTGAGGAATACTTGTATTCGGCGATGGAGGATTTTCGTGTAGACATTATTATTGATAGCGGGCCGGGTGCAAAAACCATCCAGCTTGGTCTTCAGCCGTTCACCCTGATCGGAGCCACAACACGGGCAGGGTTGTTGAGTTCGCCATTGCGCTCACGTTTCGGCATCACAAATCGTTTGGATTATTATTCCCATAGTCAGTTAGAGCGTATCATCCGACGCTCAGCAGAAATTCTATCAATTACATCAGAGCCGGATGCAATAATGGAAATCGCCAAACGTTCGCGTGGAACTCCGCGCATTGCTAATCGTTTACTGAAACGATGCCGCGATTTTGCCGAGGCTGATAAACGATTATCGCAATACGACGGTGTCATCACAAAAGAAGTTGCTGAGTTTTCGCTCAAGGCGTTGGAAGTAGATGAACATGGATTTGATGAGATGGACAAACGCATTCTGCATACGATCATCGATAAATATAATGGCGGTCCTGTCGGAGTCAGCACGCTTGCCGTTGCAGTTGGAGAAGAACCGGGAACGCTGGAAGAAGTCTATGAACCGTACCTCATTCAAGAAGGATTTTTGAAACGGACTCCACGTGGAAGAGAAGCAACAGAGCTTGCGTACACTCACTTTGGAAGATCATTAAAACAACGATCCCCGAACAAAACACAACTTGAGTTGGGTAACTGACGCTGGAACATGAGAAAGAATACTCTGCAAAAACACAATTGGAAGATTATCTGGCTGCTGGTCGTCGGCTGTTGTATGATCAGCATTGCCAGTTGGGAGCTTCTTTTCTCCCAGAACGACCCCTCTGATGGAATCGTCTTTCGTGCAGTAGCGTTTGCAGATGCGAAAACTGTAATCGCCGTCGGGGATAGTGGAACCGTTGCACGTTCAACGGATCAAGGCAGTACGTGGTCTGTATGGCAAAATATGAATCGCCTCACGACACCTTTGAACGGAATCTGTTTTACAGATCCAACACATGGATTTGCGGTTGGCGCAAATGGCACTCTCCTTATGACAACGAATGGCGGAACAACTTGGATCAATAAACTTGTAAGCACAAGCGTAAATTTCCGATCTGTCTTTTTCAGTGACGCAAAGACGGGTACTATCGTTGGCAACAATGGTTTCATTTTGCGAACTCTCGACGGCGGAAGTACATGGCTCACACAAACAAGCGACATTCATCTGAACCTCAACGACGTCTCCTTTGTAGACAACGAAACAGGTATCATCGTCGGCGATCGGGGAACTATCCTCCGCACAACAGACGGTGGAGAGAATTGGACGAATCTTTCATCTTCATTTATCACGTATAATTTTTATTCAGTTTCTTTTTCCAAATTGGATAATGCTATCATCGTAGGAGAGAATGGAACCATCATTTATACAACCAACGGTGGTGAAAATTGGACATTAGAACCCAGCGGCACCACAGAAACACTTTTCTGTAATGTCTTCCCTTCTGCAAATTTTTCCGCAGCAGTTGGCAACGCTGCCACGATTCTCGTTTCCTATACAAAAGGAACGAATTGGCTGCGGCAAAAAAGTAGTACACGTAAAGCACTTCTTTCGGCAGCGTTTACTGACGCAAAAATCGGGGTTGCAGTCGGGGCAAAACAAACCATCATTCGGACAACAGACGGCGCAACTTCTTGGGAAGCTTCTACACTTATTCTCGAAAAGCCTATCGAGCTTTCAATCGCTGAGTTACTTCCTCGGGACAGGTATCCCAAAAATAATATTGCAGTCGCTGTCGGAGCGAATGGTGCTCTTTTTCAATCTAAAGACTTCGGTGTAAGTTGGACAAAGATTACTGGCAAGAGTGAGAATACTTTGATGTCGGTCACATCAATAAATCAGACGAGTATGATTGCTGTAGGAAACGGTGGAGTCGTTCTCCGTTCGGACGATGAAGGAACAACATGGACCCCACAGATAAGCACAACCTCTCGTCCACTTTTCCGCGCTTGCTTTACTCTTAGCGATTCTGGCATTATTGTGGGTGATTATGGAATGATGTTAAGAACAACCAACGGCGGAACAACATGGTCGAAAATTTCCTCAGGAACGATCAACCATCTGCGCGATATAGTATTTTCTGATAACCAAACCGGAATTGCAGTCGGAGCAATGGGAACCATCTTGAGTACAACAGACAGAGGAACGACTTGGACATCACAGGTAAGTGGAACGTCCAATTGGCTTTCCGCTGTCTCGCCGCTCGATAAAACTACATTCATCACTGTCGGTGCCGCTGGTACCATCCTTCGGACAACCAATAAGGGTACAACGTGGACAGCACAACCAAGCGGAACAACGAAGGAATTGTTAAATGTGTCCTTCTCCGATACAGTAAACGGATTTGTCGTGGGAATTGAAGGGACAATTTTACGCACACAAAATGGAGGTACCAAGTGGACTGCACTTGAAAGCGGATCCACGAATGATTTACGGGCAGTTCAATTCTTTGATAAACAGCAAGGCATCATCGTTGGAACGAACGGTACAATCCTGAGAACAACAGACAGCGGAACTACTTGGATAAAAGTAGAGACAGACTTTCCATTGTCTCTCTTTGGTCTAACAATTAATTGAGATCGGATCATTTTTTTTATCATCGCCTTTGGTGCTTACGCAGAGCTTTAAGCACTGCTTCCATATCTTTCGGTAACGGCGCCTCTACCAAGATCTTCCCGTTCGTTACCGGATGACTGAATGAAAGAGAGACTGCGTGAAGTGCTGTTCGCCCCAAAAGTGGTTGTTCTTCCTCTTTCCCTTGGTAATTCCGTTTAATAGTTGACAGAAAGAATCCTCGCCCGTCACCATACAAAGGGTCTGCGAGAATCGGCAAACCGATGGCGCTCAAATGAACACGGATTTGATGTGTACGTCCGGCATGTGGCCGTGCCTCGACAAGAGCATAGCCATTGAACCATTCCATCACCGTATAATCCGTGCGAGCTTCTTTTCCCTTTTTCGTGTCAATCTTCATCTTCCTGACACCATGCTCGTTTTCTATTATTGACAAATTGATAGAGTCACTATCTGTGTGTGATGTTCCGGCTCGCCGCGCGGAGCGGGCAACAATCGCGCGATACTTTTTCTCCACTTGCCGCTGTTCAAATGCAGTATTCAATTGAGCATGTGCTTCAGCGGTCTTAGCAAAAAGCACAACACCGCTCGTCTCCCTGTCAATCCGGTGTACCACAAAAATAGTTCCGAATGTTTCTTTCAGTAGATCATAGAGATTGAGTAAGTTATGATCATATCGGTCCGGTAAAACAAGCAAACCGGCCGGTTTGTTGATTGCAAGAACAGCGTCATCTTCCAGCAGGATGCCGCCGCTGCCTTTCTTCAGAATATGTTCAAGTTTCCATCGCACAGGTACCCACTTCCAATGTAGAATCGCATTTGTTGAAAAACAAGAGTTAAGTAGTGTCTCAAATTAACATAGTCGGTTAGTGGTGTCAGGAATTTCTTCCTGACGCTCAACGGTATCGGTCAGGACGCAAGTCCTGACCGCACTATACTGAGACACTACTTAAATTGATTGTCACAGAAAATCAATTTACATTCATCATAGTATTTATCATTGAACATAACTGCTCAGCATATTTTCTATATCATGGAAAATAATCCCTCTCCTCATAGGAGAGGGATAGGGTGAGGTTAAAGAACAACAGACCCCACCTTAGTCCTCCCCTAAGAGGGGAGGAAATTTTAGAAAATGTCCGATATGTAAAAAGACTAAAAGAGGACGCAGAGCAGTTACATAGTATTTATCATTGGACAAATATTGAAAAGTAACACTAACCATTGAAGCCACTCTCTCGTTCCTTTTATCTCCGACCAACACTTCAAGTTGCGCGCGAACTTCTCGGCAAGTATTTCATTCGTCGAATCGGCAAGAATCTGCTGATCGGAAAAATAGTCGAAGTTGAAGCATATCGCAGCAGCGATCCGGCGTCTCACTCTTTTCGCGGGAAAACGAACCGAAACAGTATGATGTTTTGCGAAGGCGGACATCTCTATGTCTATTTCACCTACGGCATGCACTTCTGCGCAAATATTGTGACCGGCCGGAAGGGAATTGGCGAAGCAGTGCTCATTCGTGCTGTCGAACCTTTAGTCGGTATTGAAGTCATGACAAAGAACCGTCAGAAAGGTAGACTCCATCTATTAGATGGAGCCTACCTAATCAATCTCACCAACGGTCCTGCAAAATTCTGTCAGGCATTTGGTATTGCACGTCAAGAAAATGGTCTGGACTTACTCGATAGCGAAATCAGAATCACCAACGGCGAACACATTCCTTCAAAGCTTATTAAACGTTCATCGCGAATCGGAATTCAACAGGGAGTAGAAAAGAAGTGGAGATTTTTTATTAAAGGGAATCCGTGGGTATCGAAATGAGAACTGAGGACATGACTAATTCAGACTGAGTGCTTCTTTTATGTACTGTCCCGTGTACGATCGTTGATTCCTTGCTATTTGCTCCGGCGTCCCTTCGGCAACAATCTCTCCGCCTTCATCTCCTCCTTCAGGGCCTAAATCTATTACCCAATCTGCCGTTTTGATGACGTCGAGATTATGTTCGATCACAATAACAGTATTTCCTTTATCGACTAATCTATTGAGGACGAGTAGAAGCATCCGGATATCTTCAAAATGCAACCCTGTCGTCGGTTCATCCAGAATGTACAGTGTCTTTCCTGTACCGATTTTCGAAAGTTCAGTCGAGAGTTTTACACGCTGTGCTTCACCGCCGGATAATGTTGTCGCTTGCTGGCCCAGCCGGATATACCCCAATCCAACATCATGGAGCGTTTGCAAATGTCTCTGGATGCGCGGCATCTCACTGAACAATATCATCGCCTCATCTACGGTCATATTCAACACATCGGCAATCGATTTTCCCTTGTAATGCACTTCAAGCGTTTCTCGATTATATCGTTTGCCCATACAAACATCGCAGAGAACATAGACATCCGGTAAAAAATTCATCTCGATTTTCCGGACCCCATCGCCTTCACAATTTTCGCATCTGCCGCCTTTCACGTTGAAACTGAAACGTCCCGCTTTATAACCGCGTATTTGCGCTTCTGGTAACTTCGTAAATAAATCCCGTATAAGCGTGAACAATCCCGTATATGTTGCCGGATTTGAACGCGGCGTTCTGCCAATGGCTGATTGATCGATGTCGATGATCTTGTCAATGTGCTGTATTCCATCCACGGATTTGTACGGAAGAGGAACAAGCTTAGACTTGTAAAACTTTCTAGAAAGAATCGGAAAGAGAGTCTCATTGATGATCGTGGATTTACCGGACCCGCTGACACCAGTGACACAGACGAGTGTACCGAGTTGAATCTGGAGCGACAGATTTTTCAGGTTATTGCCCGTTGCCCCTTTCACCATGAGCGATTTGCCATTGCCTTGGCGTCGTGCAGGTGGAATTTCAATCTTATGTTCACCTCGGAGATATGCGGCGGTCAGAGATTGGAAATTGGAAATTCCAATGCCACCCTCTTCCTTCTTCCTTTTTCTGTTTGCTTTTCCATTTATTAATTGTTCCGGCGTTCCAGTTACTACAATCCTGCCGCCGTGTTCCCCGGCGCGCGGTCCAAGATCAACGATATAGTCCGCGCTTTCAATCATCTCCTTGTCATGCTCGACCACAATAACGGTATTACCAAGATCGCGAAGCGACTTGAGCGATTCGATCAACTTAATATTGTCGCGCTGGTGTAAGCCGATGCTTGGCTCATCAAGAATGTAAAGAACACCGACCAACTGTGTTCCAATCTGCGTTGCTAATCGGATACGCTGCCCTTCACCACCAGAAAGAGTGCGGGCAGGACGATTCAACGTGAGATAGTTTAATCCAACATTCAATAGGAAATCGAGGCGCTGTCGGATTTCTTTTACTATCTGATGGGCTATGTCCGTTTGACGAGGTGTCAATGAGATATTCTCGAACAATTGTTTCGCGTGTGTGATAGACAACTGCACGACATCGTGAATATTTGTTTGCTTGCCGGTCTTCGCATCTTCCAAACGAATGGCAAGACTTTCTTTCCGCAATCGTCCGCCATGGCATGTATCACAAGGACTCGTCGTCATAAACGACTCTACCCAATCACGCACTTGATTTGAAGAGCTGTCTTCATACCACCTCTCCAGCATTTTAAGAAGCCCTTCGAAACGATGCTTATAGATTTGCACCCGTCCGGTGTTGTGCGTGTATTCGATTTCTAATTTCTCCCCATGCGATCCATGAAACAAAACGTCACGTACTTCTTGAGAAATCTTTTTCATAGGTGTATCGAAATCAAATCCATATTTTTTCGCGACAGCCTGAATCTGACTGAACATCCATGTCGAACGCGGTTTCCCCATCGGTGCAAGTCCTTCTTGATTGATGGAGAGGTTTTCATCCGGAAGAATCAATTTCATATCGAATGATCGCAGTTCACCGAGGCCTTCACACTTTGGACAATAGCCGGCCGGTGTATTGAACGAGAATGAGTTTGGCGCCGGTTCCTCGTAGCTAATGCCGCACTCATGGCATGAAGATTTCTGACTGAAGAGTTGATCCTTCTCGCCGTCATTGACGATGAGAACACCCGTCCCAAATCGAAGCGCGAGCTCAACCGAGTCTGCTACACGCGGACGCATCTCCTTCTTCAAAACAATTCTATCAATAACAATTTCAATTGTATGGACCTTGTAGCGGTCGACCTTCAATCCTTTTTCTATTTGCTTCACTTGCCCATCTATACGAACGCGGAGAAATCCGTCTTTCAGAATGCTTTCAAATAATTCCCGATAATGTCCTTTGCGTCCTTTCACCACCGGAGCAAGGATTTGGAGTTTCGCACCAGTCGGATACTCCAGGATCGCCTCGATGATTTGATCGACTGATTGCCTTTGGACTTTACGGCCGCAGGAATAGCAAAACTGCGTGCCGATCCGTGCGAAGAGCAAGCGGAGATAGTCATATATTTCTGTTACCGTACCAACTGTGGAGCGCGGATTGGTGCTGATGGTTTTCTGTTCAATAGAAATTGAAGGACTGAGCCCTTCGATGAGATCAACATCCGGACGCTCCATGACATCAAGAAATTGACGCGCGTATGCAGAAAGACTTTCAACATAGCGGCGTTGTCCTTCGGCATAGATCGTATCAAAAGCCAAACTCGACTTGCCGGATCCGGAAAGTCCGGTAATAACGGTCAGCGAATCACGCGGAATATCGACGTCGATATTCTTGAGATTGTGAACACGTGCACCGCGAACTATAATTTTATCTTCAGCCAAGTTTAGATTTCAGATAGGGAATTGGAGTTATAGTATCTTCTACTGATTACTGACAACTGATGACTGAATGCTTTTTCTCAATTCATCCGCTTTCGTTTATTCAAATACTCAAATAATGCCTTATCGAATGGTGTACTGGTATCCAACAAAACATAGTCAATATTGTTGTCTCTGCATTGCCGTTTATAAAAATCGAGAAACTCCCGCATGGATTGCTGATATGCTTTTTGAATATGCCACGGTTGTGTCATCAACTCTTCTTGTGTTTCTAAATCTTTAAAGATCGCATCACCGCCAAACGCAAAGGATCGTTCCAACGGATCCAGCACTTGCATAACAACGACTTCATTTCCTTTATGGCGAAAATGCTTCAGAGCCGTCATCACCGATTCCGGTTTATCAAAACAATCGCTTAAAACAATGACCAGGCCGCGCCGCTTTATTTGCTCGGCAATGAGATGCAGTGCTGCTGCAGTTCCGGTTTTATTTGCCGGTCGGGCAGATTCCAATTCTTTTAATAATTCTTTTAAGTACGAACGTGTCGCCCGAGGTGGGAGCGATACTCGGACAACTTCATCAAACAACGTCAATCCAACAGCATCTCGCTGTTCGATCATTAAGTACGATAACGCGGCAGCAACATAAGAGGCATATTCGAATTTCTTGATATTTCCTTTTGATGCATAATCCATCGACCGGCTTGCATCGACGATGAGATACGATTTGAGATTCGTCTCTTCCTCAAATTGTTTAATGTAGAAGCGATCCGTTTTCCCATACGCTTTCCAATCAATGTGCTTGATTTCATCTCCTGGCATATATTGGCGATGCTCGATGAACTCTACACTGAAACCGTGGTAAGGACTTTTATGCAGACCCGTGATGAATCCCTCCACGACCAAACGTGCACGCAATTCCATATTCGCAAGTTGCGCTACAACAGCGGGTTGAAGATATTTGAGAGATTCATTCAATACAGTTTTCAGTTCTCAGTAATCAGTTTTCAGCAGATATACGCTTCGGCAACTTATCACTCAACTACTCAACGACTCTTCTACTTCTACTTTTTCTTTGCTTTCTTTGCTTGTTTCGTCTCTTCTTGAGCTAACAGTGCCTGTGCTTTTAGAATTTCAGACGGATCTTTCCCAAGATTATTCAACTCGAAATGTGCCGACACGACAAGTTGGTTCGTAGGATACCGTTTGATAAAATCTTCGTACGCAATGCGCGCCGAGTCGATATTCTTCAAATCATTATTGTAAATGAAGCCTATGAGAAACGATGCGCTGGGCGAAGTGGCATGGTTTGGATACTTCTCAACAAGCTGTCGAAATGTATGAATCGCCAGGTGATATGATTTCTTATGATTCTGATAAATTGTTGCTATGGCATAATAAGCTTCCGGTGTGCGGGTACTGTCCGCATATGCTTTGACCAATTCTCGATACGAATCAATGGCAGCATCGTACTGTTCGGCTTTCTGTGCATCTACTCCCTTATTGAACATTTCCTCAGCGCTGGGCTTCGAGCAACCGGTGATAGCAAACATCAGTACCAAGGTGAACAAGATGAATTTCATTGCACAATCCTTTCTTCTGCATTATTTAAACCTTCAGCCCTCATATCGAACAACTGAATACTGACGGCTGATAACTGCTTTATAGTATTAAAACATCTCTGGAGAATCAACGAATCATCTGTTTCTTCAGAACAGCACAAAAGAATCCATCAGTTCTTTGAATATGCGGAAAAAGCTTAAAGAATGAATCTGTTGAAGTTCCTCCCACACTCTGCACGAGTGGCATATCTGCATTGAGCTTGACGATAGTGAATTCAGGATGCAGCATCAAGAATTCTTCAATCACCTCTTCGTTTTCCTGTCTCAACAGTGTACACGTCGCGTACACCAATCTTCCTTCCGGTTTCACAAGCGGTACGGATGAATGCAGAATGGCTTTCTGTTTTTCCGACACCTCCTTGACAGTCTGTTCCGTCACCATCCATTTCATTCCCGGATTACGGCGGATCGTTCCCAATCCGGAGCATGGTGCATCCACAAACACAATATCGAAGAAAGCCTTGTAGCGATCCACAAGGTCTTCTATTGTTTCAATTTCCTGCACACGGACATTCTGTACACTTGCACGTTTGGTGCGCTTGCGGAGTTCTTCAAGACGGAATCCATTGATGTCCGTTGCAAATATTTCCCCGCGGTTTTTCATAAGCGCTGCAAGCTCCAGGGTCTTTCCCCCTGCCCCCGCACAGACATCCAGTACCTTTGCATTCGGTTTCGGATCAAGAAGAATCGGCAAGAGCTGACTTCCCTCATCCTGCACTTCAAACCATCCATCTCGAAACACTGGAAGGGAAAATACATTTATCCGTTTTGTAATATTGAGGCCAACCGGCGACAGAGAAGTCCTCGTTGTCTCTACTCCTTGTTTCCGTAATTCTTCCTGACATTGTTCAACACTTGCCTTCAACGTGTTGACACGCAGAGTCAATGGAGCTTGCTCATTGAGACTTGAACAAATCTTTTCTGCTTCACTCTCTCCATATTGTTGAACAAATCTCTCCACCATCCAATCGGAGAATGAATACTCTATCCCAATTCTTTGAATGACGGATTCCATCGAAATTGTTGGCGGTTTCGCCAGATTTGTTAAAAGAAGTGCAACATTCTCTTTCGTTTGCGTGCTTGTAAGTGTTGGTAAAAGTATTACGGGAGTTATTTCTTGAATTTTTCCCTCAAAAGATAAATAGGCAACGATAAGGAGAACTATTTTATCTTCATTCAGGAGATTGTCGCTGACTCCTACAAGCGCAGTGGTGAGATGATGCTCGCACTTCCGCAAATGACGTAATGTACCATACGTTGTCTCCGCGATGAATCGTCTATCATGCGAACCAAGATATTTACGTGCTCTGAAGTACGTATCAATCAAACTATCGGCAGGCCGGTTCGACTTGAAAATAACGCCAAGCAGTTCTTGCGTATGTCCGAGCAGTGATGAGATGTGCATAGGTCTAAAAAGAGAATCCTTCCTCTCCGGTCACTCGGCGTGGAAGGATTCTTGAGTTCAACAAGATCGTTGATTGAATCACTGATAAAAGATAATAGATTTTGTGTTGAAAATCTCAATCCGATTATATTTGTGACCGAACGACATCCGGTTTCACTTTCGTCACAAATTCAATCATTCCGCGATGATCGGTGCCAATTTTTACCGTCTCTCCTTCACTGATCTCTCCGGTGAGAATTTTCTCTGAAAGGGGATTTATTATATACTTCTGAATCACTCTCTTAAGCGGGCGCGCACCAAAACTCGGATCATAGCCGATGGTTGCCAATCGAGATTTTGCTTCTGCTGTGAATATCAGCGTTATATTTTTGTCTTCTAAGAGTTTCTGCACCTGACGCAGCTGGAGTTCTACAATCTTTGCTAATTCTGGCATGGTCAGAGGTTTGAAAACGATGATCTCATCGATGCGGTTAAGGAATTCCGGTCGGATGGATTGTTTTAACATCTCAAATAATTTCACACGCAATTCGCCCATCAATTCATCGCGATTTTCTTCCGTCAGCGTTTCCATCTTTTCTTGAATCAGATGCGACCCGAGATTCGATGTCATAATAACGATGGTGTTTTTAAAGTTCACCGTTCGTCCTTTACTGTCCGTGAGCCTGCCTTCATCGAGCAACTGCAGAAGAACATTGAACACTTCCGGATGTGCCTTTTCGATTTCATCGAGCAGCACGACCGAGTATGGTTTCCGCCGAATTGCTTCTGTGAGTTGGCCACCTTCTTCATACCCGACATAACCCGGCGGCGCACCGATGAGGCGCGATACCGAAAATTTTTCCATATACTCGCTCATATCAATGCGGACAACTGCGTTTTCATCATTGAAAAGAAATTCTGCTAATGCTTTGGCAAGCTCCGTTTTTCCAACGCCGGTACTGCCAAGAAAAACAAATGAACCGATCGGTTTCCGCTCATCCTGCAATCCGGCACGACTGCGGCGTATCGCATCAGCAACGGCTTTTACTGCATCTTCTTGATCGACAAGTCGTTCGTGAATTCTGTCTTCAAGATGCAACAGTTTTGCACGCTCGCCTTCCAGCATCCGCTGAACAGGAATGCCGGTCCACTTCGCTACTATTTCCGCAATATCCTCCGCATCAACTTCCTCTTTCAGCATTTTCTGATCTTTCTGAACTTCGACCAGTTTCGCGGATGCTTCTTTCAATTTCTTTTCTAATCCGACAATCACACCGTAACGAAGTTCTGCAACGCGCTCAAGTTCACCTTGCCGTTCTTTCTGATCCGATTCGTTTTTTGCGTTCTCAATTTCTTCCTTCATTTTGCGGATGGATTGGATTAAATCTTTTTCAACCTGCCAATGAGCTTTCAAACCGGAACGTGTTTGGTTCAACTCAGCAAGCTCTCGCTCGATTTCCTCCAAACGCGATTTGGATTCATCATCTTTTTCCCGTTTCACTGCTTCACGCTCGATCTCAAGCTGCTTAATGCGCCGCTCTATACTATCCAGTTCTTCCGGCATCGAATCGATCTCAATCCGAAGTTTTGACGCGGCTTCATCGACCAAATCGATCGCTTTATCCGGCAGAAAACGGTCTGAGATATAACGATGACTCAACTGCGCCGCCGCAACGATCGCTCCATCGGTAATGCGAACACCGTGATGAACTTCATATCGTTCCTTCAATCCACGCAAAATGGAAATCGTGTCTTCCACGCTTGGCTCATCCACCATGACAGGTTGAAACCGCCGTTCTAATGCCGGATCTTTCTCAACATATTTTCGATAATCGTCTATGGTAGTTGCGCCAATAGCACGCAAATCGCCTCGTGCTAATGCAGGCTTCAGCATATTCGCTGCATCAACGGAACCTTGTACTGAACCGGCACCGACAAGTGTATGGAGTTCATCGATGAACAAAATGATCTCACCGTTGGATTCGGTCACTTCTTTCAATACTGCTTTGAGCCGTTCTTCAAACTGCCCACGGAAACTTGTTCCTGCAACAAGTGTGCCCATATCGAGTGCAACGATGCGTTTCGTCTTCAGACTCTCCGGAACATCGCCTGATACAATGCGATGTGCGATTCCCTCAGCGATGGCGGTCTTGCCAACACCCGGATCGCCGATAAGCACGGGATTATTTTTCGTACGACGCGAGAGCACTTGCAACACGCGTCGGATTTCATCCTCACGCCCAATAACCGGATCAAGTTTCCCTTTGCGCGCCAAATCGTTCAGATCGCGGCCAAATCGCTGGAGCGATTGATATTTATCCTCCGGTGTCTGGTCGGTCACCCGTTGACTGCCGCGAACTTCCTTGAGCGCCTTATAAATGCCGTCTTTTGTCACGCCTTGATCGGCAAGAAGTTTCCCAGCCGTCGACTGAGCTTGAAGCACCGCCAACAGTAAATGTTCTGTGCTGATATATTCATCTTTGAGCTGCTGCGCCTCTTGCTGTGCAGACTCGAAGAGCCGGCCAAGTGCCGGAGAAAGATTTTGATTGCCAAGTCCGGAGCCCTGTACTTTGGGCAGCTTCTCAACTACCTCATTAATTTTTATTTTCAGATAGTTGACATTGGCGCCAAGCTTCTGAAGCAGCGGTACCACAACTCCTTCGCTATCCTGCACAAGCGCCGCGAGTAAATGTTCCGGCTCAATGATCTGGTTGCTGTAGCTCGATGCAATCTCTTGTGCATTCTGCACAGCTTCTTGAGATTTAATTGTAAATTTATTGAAGTTCATATTTACTTATTCCATTTCTTTTAACACCTCTCCCCCTCCGCGTTTTGTGCGGGAATAGGGGGAGATTGAGAGGGGGTCATTTTTTCTTTTGCATTATTTCCCAAATCATATCCAACACACCATCTATATTTTCAATAATTTCTATATTACTAAATCTTAAAACAGTATATCCTTCATTTTTAAAATATTCGTCTCGAATTTGATCTTGTCGTTTTACGTCCTCTTGATAATGTTGACTTCCGTCAAGTTCTATAACAAGCTTTTCCTCAAGAGATATAAAATCAGCAATATAAGTTCCAAAAGGAACCTGCCGTCTAAATTTTATTCCAAGCTGATTAGAACGCAACCGAGACCAAAGCTTTCTCTCGACGTCGGTCATATTCTTTCGCAACATTCGTGCTGTTTGAATATTGCGATGTGGATATTTTAGAATATACTTGCCCAAAAATGACCTCACCCTAACCCTCTCCTGCGAGGAGAGGGGATATTATTTCTGTGCGTTTTGCACAGCTTCTTGAGATTTTATTGTGAATTTATTGAAGTTCATAACTAGTTCTCGTTAACAATATGATATTCCAGGTTTTCGGTTGTTACATTCTCAAAGTAATCTTCTATTGTTTTCAAATTCCCTGTTTTTTCCCAAGCGTCCCACTTTCTACGTAATAATGGACGCGCCTTTTCTTTCATTTTATCTATATTTGGATGTATAATGATTAGTTTGCGATTACCTACAAACCAATTCCCTATGCGAGAATTGATGACCTTATCATTAAAGCTATAACCGCTCACTATGAGAATATTTGTTTCATCCAAATAATTGTTAAACTTTCCATGTATTTTCCAATAGATATCCCTATTACTATAATCCAAAATCTTGTTGATTGTACCGATCAAGATTTCTGGACCTTCAATGTCCCTGATATCGTTGGGTAAAGGTTTCCTAATGATTTTCCCATCTTCGACAGTATCGTAAAACCAGCTTATCGAACCGTGCAATTTTAACAGCTTTAATTCCTTTTTTTTGCGAGGCAATTCATAATTCAACTCATCCCAAACCCATCTTCTACCATCGAATCCGAAGCCATCAACAAAATCAATCCCTTTCTCTGATAAATAATTTTCTATCAACGTATCATGATTAAGTGTGAATATTTTCATTCTTTCCACTGAATCAATTTCGAGTAAGTTAGAAAAAGTTTCGAGATAACTGATATTATCATGTTTCTCACCTATTTTAATAGTTACAATACATTTGATGTATTGTATTGTTTCACTACATAGTTCCGCCAAAGTCCAATTCATAGACTTCTTGTATCCCATACCTATTAGAACTTGTGGAGAATCAGCTAATATCTTTTCTCTCAATGCAAATAAAGCAGGATTATCATATTCACCGTATTCGCTATCTCCTAATTGACTCACTACCGAAAACATATCTTCATAGGTCGTATCGTGTTTCCTACGATTGAATGAATAATAATTATCAACTTCATTTTTTATTCTTGAAAGAAACTTTGTGACCGATGAAATGTAACCATCATCATAGTCAATCGCACGAGGGCCTAAATAGTATCTTCTATCCGTGGACCAATGAAATCCATCGCCACTTAAGACAGCTTCGGTTATCTGACCAGTACAGGGGATTCCTGCTTTTAACGATATCCCAGATCCTAACAAAAATGCGATGTTTTGTTTCATTATCTTTCACTTCATTGAATTAGCAAGAACAAATTATCATTAATAAATCTACGCGGCAACATTTTGCTACAATATAAACGGCGAGGAGTCATTTCCCTCTTACTTAATCTTTCCTTCTCCACTCTCTTCCTCTTCCCACTTCTTTTCTGCTTGCTGCTCGATAATTGTTTCCATGGCTTTTTGTTTTTCCGCCGTTTGCATATCGTGAAATGCTGCCATTGAAGCAAAGCTGCCGGAGCGCTGTAAATTTTTTTTGTCTTTATTTGCAATTGTATAGATAATTGTAGCCAGTAAAAAAATGATAACAGCGATGAATATTAAAAGTATAATTGTTGAGTTGGACATGTAACATCCATCCTTTCTTCACGAACCCCCGCTTGATCTCCCCCTATGAGGGGGAGTGTGAAAATAAAAAAGGCGAGTTTTTATCTCGCCTTTCGTTTATGCATCAGATCGGTGAGTATTCACCATGCAATCTGCTATCTTTTACTCATTTACTCAACTACTTCATACTCATCTACTTATTTATCGTCAACCACCTCAAAGTCTGCGTTCTCGACTTTCTTGCCGCCCTGATCGCCGCTTGGTGGCTGTTGTTGTTGCTGCTGTTCTCCACCCGGCTGTCCTGGTCCTTGCTGTGGTCCACCTGCACCCGGCTGGCTTTTTGCCGATTCGTACATCTTTGTCGAAGCTTCATTCCAAGCATTGTTCAAAGTTTCCATTTTCGCTTTGATCTCGGTTGCATTGTTCGTCTTGATTGCTTCCTCAAGTGCATTGGCGGCAGTTTCCACCTTTACTTTCGTGTCGGCATCCATCTTGTCGGCAAGGTCTTTCAACTGCTTGCGTGTTTGGAAGACAAGATTATCTGCCTGGTTTTTTGTCTCTATTTCTTCTTTTCGTTTCTTATCTTCCGAAGCATGCGACTGCGCATCGTTCTTCATCTTTTCCACTTCTTCCTTGCTCAATCCGCTGGACGATGTAATACGGATGGACTGTTCCTTATTTGTTGCCTTGTCCTTTGCAGAAACGTGCAGCATACCGTTCGCATCGATATCGAACGTCACTTCAATCTGTGGAACGCCGCGCGGTGCTGGTGGAATACCATCGAGATGAAACCGCCCGAGTGTGCGATTATCCACTGCCATCGGTCGTTCACCTTGAAGAACGTTAATTTCCACCGAAGGCTGACTATCCGACGCTGTCGAATAAATTTCACTCTTCTTCGTCGGAATGGTCGTGTTCGCTTGAATCATAGATGTCATTACACCGCCGAGTGTCTCAATACCGAGCGTTAATGGTGTAACATCCAGCAAGAGAACATCGGTCACATCGCCGGAGAGCACTCCGCCTTGAATCGCAGCGCCAACCGCGACAACTTCATCCGGATTTACTCCCTTGTGTCCTTCTTTACCAAAGATATCTTTTACCAACTGTTGCACTCGCGGCATACGTGTCATACCACCGACGAGAATCACTTCATCAATGTTCCGCGGATCAATATTCGCATCTCGGATTGCTTTTTCCACAGGTGGAACGCAGCGCTGAATGAGATCTTCAACAAGCTGCTCAAGCTTTGCTCGGGTAAGCGTCATGTTCAAGTGCTTCGGACCATCCGCCGTGGCAGTGATGAACGGCAGGTTGATTTCCGTTTGCATCAATTGCGAAAGTTCCATCTTCGCCTTCTCTGCCGCTTCACGCAACCGCTGGAGCGCCATTGGGTCTTTGCGTAAATCAATCCCTTCCGTTTTCTTGAACTCATCGGCTATATATTCCAATACACGCATATCGAAATTATCGCCGCCAAGATGTGTATCGCCGTTTGTGGACTTCACTTCGAAAACACCTTCGCCAAGTTCAAGAACAGAAATATCAAATGTACCGCCGCCGAGATCGAATACGGCGACTTTCGAATCTTTGTGCTTCTTATCGAGGCCATAGGCAAGCGCCGCTGCTGTTGGCTCGTTGATAATACGTCGAACATTCAGCCCGGCGACTTCGCCCGCTTCTTTTGTTGCTTGACGCTGTGCATCGTTAAAATATGCCGGTACTGTGATAACCGCTTCTGTGATCTTTGTACCAAGATAATCTTCTGCCGTTTGTTTCATTTTTTGAAGAATCATTGCAGAAATTTCCGGGGGTGAATAAACACGATCACCAATTTGCACACGCGCTGTGTTGTTATCACCTTGAATAACTTTATAAGGAACAAGCTTCATCTCTTCGTTCACTTCGTTAAAGAAACGTCCCATAAACCGCTTGATGGAGAACACGGTATTTTGCGAATTTGTTACCGCCTGCCGTTTTGCAGCCGCACCGATAAGCCGCTCTCCTGATTTCGGAAATCCAACAACCGACGGAGTTGTGCGCGACCCTTCTATATTGGCGATCACAACCGGATCGTTTCCTTCCATCACTGCTACCACGGAATTGGTGGTCCCGAGGTCGATGCCGATGATTTTTCCTGAATTCGTTGACATTGTTAATATCCTTTCTGTAATATCTGTAATGCGACCTGCGCCGCTGATTGGTGGTTTTGTATTTTCCTTTTATAACTACACAGTATGCTCTTCGATAATACCATTCTTTGATTGGTGTTCTTCGTTAATACAATTTTCTCATTGGTTTCCTCCCCTCTTAGGGGAGGACTAAGGTGGGGTCTTTTATTCTTTGACCTCACCCTAACCCTCTCCTATGAGGAGAGGGAATGATTTTTCCATATTCTAACTAAAAATACTCTGAGCAGTTGCTTCCTTTTTACTGTTCTCAGTTTAACATTAAACAATCATTCACTGCTTGACTCGGACCAGTAATTGTGAAATCAGAAAAGGCCGGGTCATCCCACCAGACGACCCGACCGATTAATGCAGGAATAAATAATTATGTACTCCTGCGGAGATTATTTTACTTTTACTTCGATCTGCTTCGGTTTTGCTTGTTCCGCTTTCGGCAGAGTTATTGTTAAGACACCATCGCTCATTTCTGCGGATATCTTGGTCACATCGATTTCATATCCGAACTTAACAGAGCGATCAAAACCCGAGTTACGGATTTCTTTCAGCAGAACGGTCGTCTTCTCCGAAACCTCGGCAGGTTTCTGTTCACTGCTCAAAGTCAGAATATTATTTTCAAAAGTGATTTTAACATCTTCCTTCTTGACGCCGGGTAATTCTGCATTCACAACGATCTCGTTTTCTTGTTCAACGATGTCCATAGCCGGTACCGTGCAACGGCTTGGCAACACATCGGATGAAAAGAAATTCTCGATCAAATGATCATAGGTTCTCGGTGAATCAAATCTTACTAACATTGTTGTATCTCCTTGTGAAATTTTATATATGTTCTGTGCCCATTACTTCAATCTGTGTGCCAATGAAAGAAATAACAAATTCATTCGAATTTCGGCACATGAAGAAATGACGACAACAGAAATGGCAGTTGACCTGCCACAACTTCCTTCTATAACAGCGCAAAATGGCAGAGAAACCTGAATTCTTTTCAGGTGTCTCTTGTTGCATGCTTTCTTGCTTTTCAAAACCATTTTCGCTAATCTTTTGCGGTTTCATTATCACATATGGCGGAGTTGTATTTTATGCATCGTTTTCTGATTCTTTTACCATTTTGTCTATTGATCCTCCACGCACAGACTATTGAAAAGGCCGCTCAAACTGGATATGAATCAATAAAATCGATGGATATGAAGAATCATTTGAGCATTCTCGCGTCTGATAGTCTTGAAGGACGCGAGACTTCCTACCCGGGTCAGAAGAAAGCCGCCCAATATATTGCCGGCATTTTTAAGAAACTCAATCTGAAACCTATCGGTGATGACGGGACATACTTCCAGCATTTTGATATCGAGATATCATGTGTTCATCCGGAGACAAAGATTGTTATAGAAATTGGCAGTATGAAGAAAAGTTACATATGGGGAACAGATTTCATATCAGACGGAGCAAGAGACACAACGCTCACCGGTCCGGCGGCATTTGTTGGATTCACCGATACGGAATTAGATTCTACCGCTCAAGCAAAACTTGTCGGACGAGTCGTTTTCGTTTTTATCGGCAAGAAGGATTATGCCAATGATACAACAAAGGCGACAACACTTCGGCGGCTCTACTCGAATCGACGCGATGCCGGAGCGATTGCTACGCTGATGATTCCGGATGAAGAGGGACCAGCAACATTCCAACATGCACAGCAAATGATGCGCGACTTTGGCTTAGATAAAGGAATCATGCGGATGAAAAGCAATATACCGCAAGTGCAACCTTCCAGTATTCATTTTCTTGTATCGCTGGCTTTGGCGGAGGAAGTGCTGAGATCATCAGGTAAATCACTCAAACAGTTGAGAGATGAAGCGCTGCAAAATCAGGAATTCACGCCGATCTTCATCGACGATGCAACCGTAACCATCGATGCAAAGGTTATTCAAGAAACGAAACAAACAGAAAACGTGCTCACTCTTCTACCCGGAAGTGATCCTGATCTCAAAGCACAGGTTGTCGCTTTTACTGCTCACTATGATCATTTAGGAAAGAACCGAGATGGTGTTGTTTATCCCGGTGCGGATGATGATGGCAGTGGTACAACTGCTGTTCTAGAACTTGCGGAGGCATTCGCAAAGAATCCCATCAAACCAAGACGCAGTCTGCTCTTCTTGACATTAGTAGGCGAAGAGAAAGGATTGTTAGGTTCGCAATATTATGTGAATAATCCCATCATTCCTCTTGATCAGATAATTGCCGACCTGAATATGGATATGGTTGGGCGTATTGATACTATACACGAGGCATACAAAGATACAAATTATACATACATTATTGGTTCTGACAAGATAAGTCTTGAGCTCGATAGTCTGCTTCGATTGGCGAACGGAGAATCGGAACAACTTACGCTCGACTATAAATACAACAACGAAAACGATCCGGAACGTTATTATTATCGGAGCGACCATTATAATTTTGCAAAGAATGGTGTTCCTATTGTATTTTTTTTCGATGGGACTCATGCCGATTACCACAAACCATCGGATACCATTGATAAAATATTATTCGAGCGAATGGTTAAAATCGGGCATGTGATTTATGACCTTGGCTGGAAACTCGGGAATTTTGACCGGCTACTTATAAAAAAATCTGCCCAAGAATAGGATACCACTCGAATGTATTCAAAGGAAGAGCTTCAAAGCGGACTGAACACACGCATCTTTGGAAAAAAGATATTCACCTACGACTCCATTGACTCAACCAATGCTTGCGCGAAAACACTTGCAAGTACGGGTGCTGAGGAAGGAACCGTGGTCATTGCTGAATATCAAACAGCGGGACGCGGTCGGCTTGGAAGAACATGGCAGGCGGAATCCGGAAGTAACTTATTGTTCTCGACAATCATCCGCCCGACACTAGAAATCAACAAGATTGGACTACTTCCATTCTTTGCTGCCGCGGGAGTTGCACTTGCCCTTGAGACTGTTACCGGTGCGCGCTGCGAATGTAAATGGCCAAACGATGTGCTCTTGAATGGAAAGAAGTGTTGCGGAATTCTCTTGGAGACTTCTTTTCAACACAATGTACTTGACTATGCGGTTATGGGTATAGGATTAAACGTCAATCAGAAAGTATTCAGCGGAGATCTCAAAGACCGGGCAACATCACTCAGTCAAGAATGCGGCAGAGAATTTGACCGAAGGGATGTATTTCACCAAGTTATGACATCATTAGAATTGCTTTACTCGGAAGTAAAAATTGGTAATTTCGAAATAACGCTCAACGAATGGAAAACACGGACAACGATGTTCGGAAAACAGGTTACGCTTACTCAGGCAGGCGAGCACCTACACGGGCGCGCAATTACTCTTTCCGCTGATGGAGGACTGGTTCTTGCGACACCCGATGGTCAGCGAGTGTGTTATGCCGGTGATGTTACTTTCACAATACAAAGTTAAGAAATATATTCAAAGGAAAACGGGAAGACCCTATGTTCATTGCAATTGATATCGGGAATACTCACACGGTCATTGGTGCTTACGAGGAAGAGACACGTAAAGCTGATTTGCGCATTCCGAGTACCTTCCAACAAACAGAGGATGAGATCGGCGCACAAGTGCTGACCTTGCTTACGGGAGAAGGAATCGACACGGAGAAAATCGACGGTGTCGGTATCTCGTCAGTCGTACCCAAACTTACCGATATCTATGCCTCTTTGTCCAAAAAGTTTTTTCACCAAGAACCACTGATCGTGAGTGCAAATTTAAATTTAGGAATAACTATTCATTATGATAATCCGAGGTCTGTTGGCGCTGACAGGCTCTGCAACGCTATTGCCGGGTATGCAAAATATGGCGGACCACTCATCATTATTGATTTCGGAACAGCAACAACGTATGATGTGGTGGCATCAAACGGCGATTATCTTGGCGGTGTCATTGCTCCCGGCATTGAAACATCAGCTGCAGATTTGCACAAACGGACAGCAAGATTGCCAAAGGTCGATCTGCATTTTCCAAATAGTATTATCGGTACTGATACTGTGAGAAGTATGCAGACAGGAATTCTCTGGGGTGCGGTCGATGCAATGACAGGTATGGTACATCGTATTCAAAGCGAATTGCAACAGGTTGAAGCGAAGAAAGCTTTGGTAATCGCTACAGGCGGTTTTTCAAAATTTGTTGCAGACCATTCACAGCTCATTCAGCACGTGGAAACATCTCTTGTACTGGATGGAATTCGTTTGATATACGATCGAGTACATCGCAAAGGGAAAAAACCAGCATGAATCAGACCGACGCGACCTTCTCTTCAATTTCCCGTTTTAAGCGATCGAGTTCTCGTGCTTCTGCATGGTGAGCATACAGCATTCGATATAACCCAAGCAATCCACGCACGGAAGTCTCCAAGGTTACTGCTTCATGTTGAATTTGCTTTAAAAGATCGCGGAGTTGCTCGCGTTGCGGTGAAGGCAACTGTGTGCAAAGCTCTTCACCCTGCGTTTCGATATCTCCATTAATATTCGCAAGAGCCGAGTTAAGTGTAGGTGTTAGAGCATTGAGGACATCGCGCACCTTATCTGTCGCCAGCGTGTTCAATTTGATTTCCCGCGCACTCTCTTCTTCGAGGGATTGTGTAACGCGGAATCGGTGACGTTCATTCGTTGCATTGATGACAACGCCAAGGTGTTGGAGATCGAGTTGTTCTTTCCGCACGTAATCATATGCACCAAGTTTCATCGCATCAACAGCAACAAGATCCGATCCTACAGCCGTTAACATAACCACTGGTGTCTCAATATGATTATCATACATCCATTGTAAAAGATCAAGACCGTTCATCTCCGGCATATAGTAATCGGCAAGAATGATATCAAAATGGGAACTGCTGTTTTCAAGTAATTCCTTCGCCTGACGGCCACCTCGTGCAATAGTCACTCGATGTTTTAATTCATCTTGGAGTTGACCTGCGACAATGTCTGCAAAGAATTCGTCATCATCGACAAGAAGAATGTCTAGAGTTTGCTGGTCCAATGATTTTTCCCAATAGAGAATCTAGTCATTTTCAATCGTGGCTAATCTAATGAAATCTAAACACACATACAAATATCCTGCGTCACAAAACACAAACGCCTCTCAAAAACAATGAGAGGCGTTCATAATAGAAATATTACCGAAATTTAACGAATACCGAACATTTGCACTGATGCATTGGCTAATTCTACCAATGGACCAAAGTATAGCCCAAACAATAGTGTCGGTATAACAAAAACCAGAAGAAGAATCGCTTCCGAACGTTGTAACGTGATCGAACTAGTTTGTCCTTCTGGATCGCGGAGGAACATATAGCGAAGAACTCGGGCATAGTAATAGAGAGAAATGACACTATTCAAAGCGCCCACAACGGCAAGCCAAATCCATTTTGCGTCCAGCAACGCTGCAAAGAGATACAACTTCCCGATGAAGCCGGCGGTGGGAGGTAAGCCTGTCAGTGAAACAAGAAATATTGCCATTGCCACGCCAATGAGCGGAACTCGATACCCGAGTCCTCTGTATACACTAATGTCTTCGCTTCCTGTTTTGTTGGCGACCAGCATGACCACAAAGAACGCTCCGAGATTCATAAAGAGGTACATCATAAAATATATGAGAACTGCAGCAATACCTTGGTCACTCAAAACAACAACACCCATCAGCATATAGCCGGCGTGTGCGATGCTGGAATATGCAAGGAGCCTCTTGAGATTATCCTGCCAAACGGCAACAAGATTGCCGAGTGTCATTGTCAATACAGAAAGGATTGCCAGTAATTTATTCCATTCAAATCCATAAAGCGAAGTCCACATACCGGCAGGGACAGCCAAGATTGTTGTATCGATAAAGATGACTTTAAAGAACCGTATCATCATTGCAAAACCGGCTGCCTTCGATGCAACGGAAAGAAAAGCAGTAATGGTAATCGGTGCGCCTTCGTATACATCCGGAGTCCAGAAGTGGAATGGCACCGCAGAAATCTTATATCCAAATCCAACAACAATAAAGATTGTCGCTGTTAGCAATGCAAAATAATTCGGTGCATTTAATGTGAGCGAGTGATTGATGCCAGCATAATCCATTGCTCCGGTGAAGCCAAAGAGAATAGAGATGCCGTATAACATAACACCGGAAGAGACCGCACCATAAATAATGTACTTTAATGACGCTTCACTCGAATCGGCTGCTTCCTTTGTATATCCTGCCAATATATAGGATGAAAGACTCGTCAATTCCATGGCAAGCACCATCATCAACACATTGGTAATCAACACATTGGTAGCACCAGCCATCAGGAACATACCGAGTGTCATCGCAATAAGCAAAGAATAGTATTCTGCCATTCGTTTGACTGTCGTTTGAACTTCGGATGAAAAGATGGAGAACAAGAAGATGGTCAGCGTGCAAACCGCTGCCAGAGATTTGAAGAATACGGCAAACGGGTCGACTGCTATCATACCGGAGAAAATTTCCTGCGAGACTCCTACCTGCTTGACAGCAAAGAACAAGGCCGCTCCAACGCCAATGAACACAAGCCAAGCAACGACCTTCGGAGTTTTTCTGAAGATTAGTCCAGCCAGTATTGCCAGGCAAAAGGTTACAACTAGTGCCGATTCCGGCAGGAAGCATGTTAAATTTTGTTGGACTTGTTGAACGAATATATTCATTGTTAATTTCTATTCTGCAATTTCTATTATCGAAGCAATGCGGCAGTCGAGCCATTCTGCGCGACAAGATTTACCAAATGATTCACCGATGATGTCATGACATTCAGCATGAACGACGGATAAATACCAAGCACAAGAATAATGATCGCTAACGGCACAAGCATAAACATCTCTCGTGCATCAACATCCGGCAATATGCCCCACTTCTCGTTCACTTTGCCGAGGAACACACGCTGGAGCGTCCACAGCATATATGCAGCCGTCAGCACAATGCCAAGCGTCGATGCAATCGTGATGATGCGAAGCTTATCGACCTGAAATGCTCCCAAGAATGAGAACGCTTCGGAAATAAATCCGCTCAAGCCCGGCAAACCAAGTGCCGCAAAGAATGCAACAGTTACAATGCCTGTATATTTAGGCATCGTCAATGCTAAACCGCCGAAGGCGTCAAGGTCATGTGTGTGTGTACGATCGTAAATCACACCGACGATCAAGAAGAGCATTGCTGTGATTGTGCCGTGATTGAACATCTGGAACACCGCACCCATCATACCTTGCGTATTCAACGCTGTCATACCGAGCAGAACAATTCCCATATGACTTATACTTGAGTAAGCGATGAGTTTCTTGAAATCTTTTTGCGCCATTGCGCACAATGCACCATAGACAATATTGATGAATGCAAGAATTGCCAATGCGAATGCATATTTCTGCGCCATCTCCGGAAAGATCGGAAAGCTGATACGAATCAGTCCATACGTTCCCATCTTTAATAAAACTCCGGCAAGAATAACACTGATAGCAGTTGGAGCTTCAACGTGCGCATCGGGCAGCCATGTGTGGAACGGGAAGATCGGGACTTTAATAGCAAAACCGATAAAGAGAGCTAAATAGGCAAAGGAGCGCATTTGAGTTCCGAATCCGGCAAGCAGCGAATCCGGTTGAAAGTTTGCAGGATTCATCATTGCCAGCATATTAAACGTGTGAATCTTCTCGCCCGTCACCGGATCAGCAATCGCAACACTGAAATACAGCGCAATCATCGCAAGCAGCATCAGCACACTGCCGGCAAGAGTATAGAGAAAAAACTTGATAGCGGCATACTCGCGACGTGGTCCGCCCCAAATACCGATGAGAAAATACATCGGCAGCAGCATCAATTCCCAGAATACATAGAAGAGGAAGAAATCGAGCGACACAAACACACCCATCATACCTGTATCGAGCAGCAGCAGCATCGCCATATATCCTTTCAGCGCCTTATCAATCTTCCATGATGCGAAGACAGCGATAAAACTGATGAGTGCCGTCAGGATCACCATCGGCACACTTATGCCGTCAACACCGAGAAAATATTCGATCTGCAAGCGGCCAAACCACGAGACACCCTGAATGTCGATCCATTTTGCTTTCTCGACAAACTGCATCCCCTCTTGCGTGTTGATGCCGCTCAGATTGTAATTGAAGTTCATATAAATCAACACTGCAAGCACGACTTGAAGAAATGTAATGCCGACCGCCGTCCATTTCATCGCGTTGCGTGCTTCCTTGGGAATCAGCAGGACAATTATCATGCCGATGATCGGCAGAAACGTAATCCAGCTTAACCATCCGATACCAAATAATTGAAATGCCATTGTCTCAACTCCTATAGAAACTTATTTTTCAATCGCATATTTGTATCTAAATTCCACCACAACAGAGAAGCAAAACTTTCATTCCACAAAGTTGGATTCAGGAAGATTTTCGGTCACCTGAACCACAAGAAAAACACCATTACACCGAACAACACAAATGCTAAATAGGTTTGCACTTTTCCCGTCTGGAGTTTCCTCATTAACAACCCAAGAAAACCTCCAAGATATGCAATAAGATTTACCATTCCGTCAACAATTTTATTGTCGAATCCACCAACACCGACATAGAAGAGGAAAAATGTCAAAGCCGAAACGCCCAAACCAAGCAAACCACATTCGATTTTTGCAACGATACCTGCACTCTGTATCAACAATCCTATGGCAACATGCCAGCCGATAAACAATGACAGCATTGCAAACACAGTTAAATAGAAGATAGACCCCGCCCTGCCTTCTTCCCATGTATGCTTCACGCCATACGTAATGCCAATAGTCCACTTTGCCACACCATTCACAAAACCGTCAATGATGACATTGTCGAACCAGCGGTAAGCCGCTGCAAGAGCGTCGGTTCCCTTTACAAATGTCATCTGATACAGCTCATCGAAGTACCATTTGTTTAAGAAAAATTTATAGAGCCATTTCAAAACCGGTGCATTTGCAACCGCATCGGCATTGATCTTTTTCCAATAGTATATTAAAAATGCAACATAGATACCGATACCGGCGACAGCGAGCGAGAGTAACATTGCCCATGTGTGAACATGATGAAGCGTCGCCTCAAATGTTACATTGTTTGCTGCTGCAACCGCAAACGGCACGACAGATTCAGGACGCTCAACGGCATGAAAGAACCAGCCAGACGCCGCACCGATCGGGTTCCAACTGTAGAATGCGAAGAATGACAACACGGCAAATACAATCAATGGAATCGTCATCACTTTCGGCGATTCATGAATTGCATCGAAGCGATGAGGATCTTTATGTTCTCCGAAGAATGTGAGAATTACTAAACGGAACATATAAAACGCTGTCAATCCGGCAACGAAAAATCCGACGATTGGAATGATCCAATGACCTGTCAACTCTCCATAGACAAGTGTACCTGCAAGAATTTCGTCTTTGCTCAAGAAACCTGAAGTGAATGGTACACCGGAAATTGCCAGCGTGTACATCAGGAATGTCCAGAATGTGATTGGCATCTTTGTACGCAGTCCGCCCATATTACGGATGTCCTGGGCGTCCGTCTGGTGGTCGTTCGCATGATGCAAAGCATTCTGCATTGCGTAAATGACAGAACCGGAACCGAGGAAGAGTCCGGCTTTGAACATTGCATGCGTCGTAAGATGAAAAAATCCGGCAGTATATGCACCAACACCAAGTCCCATCACCATATATCCAAGCTGGCTTACTGTTGAGTACGCGAGTACTTTCTTAATATCGTTTTGTGCAATTGCAATGGTCGCAGAAATGAAAGCTGTTATTGCGCCAATGTACGCAATGACCATCAATGCATCGGCTGTCATCATCGCGAATGTACGCGTTATCAAATACACACCGGCGGCAACCATCGTTGCGGCATGGATCAACGCGCTGACGGGTGTTGGACCTTCCATTGCATCCGGTAGCCAGACATGCAGCGGAAACTGGGCTGATTTACCAATCGCTCCACAGAAAATAAGAATTCCGGCAGCGGTCAACCAAGCTTCGCTTCCGAACGGAATATTTCCCGATTTGATCTCTTCAAAGATAATATCGAAACTGAATGTGCGAAATGTTGCATAGAGAATTAAGATTCCAATAAACATTCCGACATCACCGACACGATTAACAATAAATGCTTTCTTTCCTGCATCCGCCGCAGACTTTTTCTCAAACCAGTGTCCGATTAAAAGGTATGAACTCAATCCAACCAATTCCCACGATACGTACATAAGAAAGAAGTTGTTGGTGAGCACGATACCAAACATCGAGAAAGTAAAGAGTCCGAGGTAAGCGAAATAACGTCCATAACGCACATCGCCATGCATATAGCCGATAGAGAAGAGATGCACGAACGCACTAACGATGGAAACAACAACGAGCATAATCGCTGCCACATTGTCAATCATCAATCCAAGTTCCATCTTCAACTCGCCAACACCAGGCACATTGCCGAAATTCACCCACGTGAACGTGGTTTGCAGAGTTTGATCATGATATGCGCCGAGCTTTACAAAAAGGATTGTGAACGAAAGTACGAGTGCGGCAAAGAGAATCGAGGTACCGACCCAATCGCCAGAACGCGGTATGCGCTTGTTCAAGAAAATGAGAACAATAAAGTCCAGCAACGGTAAGAGCCAGACAACAACAGCAAGTATGAGTAAGGTTTCTTGAGACATAATTAGAAAATTTTCAATCTACAATTTCCAAATTCCAATTTATTGAAATCGTGTTTCTTCGTGTCCTTCATGGATTAGTCTTTTAGTTGATTGATTTCATCGACATTCACAGTGTTGAAGTTTTGATAGATATTCAACACGATGGCAAGAAGAATAGCCGCTTCAGCCGCTGCAAGAATGATCACAAACACTGCAACGACATGTCCATCAAGTGTTGTGGTCACGTAACGGGAGAATGCGATGAAATTGATGTTGGCGGCATTGAGCACTAATTCAATTCCCATCAACACCATAATGGCATTGCGCCGCGTTAAGATGGCGAACAGTCCCAGTGAAAAGAGCAACCCACTGAGAATCAGGAAGTGCGTCAATCCAGGATGCTGAAGCCAAATGATAAATTCTTGCATAATGAAAAGTCTCTTCAGTCTTTAGGTTTCTTTTCTCGTCGTGCTATCATCGCCGCACCGATAAGCGCCACGAGCAGCACAACCGAAGCGAGTTCAAACGGTAATAAGTACTTCGTAAGCAGCAGTTCACCTATCTGTGGAGCTGTCTTATCCATTGTCTGCAACTGCGGATTCAAATGCCAATTTGTTGTCCAGAAAACATAGATTAATCCAGAAGTAAATAAAACAATAATAATAAACGCCGGTAAAGTCTGAATTACGCCTGTCTTTGCATCTACATGAATCTGGTGGCTCGTAAGCATCACACTAAAGAGAATTAGAACTAAAATGCCGCCGACATAGATAAGCAATTGTGTGATAGCAATAAAATCGGCAAGAAGGAATACATAAATTCCAGATACTCCAAAAAAGGCAAACAACAAAGCGAATGCCGCCCGCACGATGTTTCGCGAAAACACAACGACACATGCCGCACCAAGTGTGATCACTGCAAAGATGTAAAAAATTATAGTGTAAAGATCCATTGATATCAATTTGAAAGTAAAAAGTTAAAAGAACACGCCATTAGCTTGCCGGTGATTCCGGTTTCGGCGGTAGTGGTATCATTGGAGCCGCAGCTTTTTCCGCTGCTGCAGCTGCGATCGCTGCTTTCTTTGCGGCTTGCTCCTCATCGTATTTCTTTAATCGTTCTTCTGCAGTAGTAATTTCTTCCACCGTCATATTGCTAAAGCTATAAATCAAGTTTTTTCTGTCGAATTCTGAAAATTCGTACACGTCCGTCATCACAATGCAATCGGTTGGACATGGCCACACGCACAGTCCACAGTAACAGCACTTTGCAATATCAATATCAAAACGCGGAACATAAAGGCGTTTCTTTGTATTTTTCGATGTCAACCCTAGATCAACATCCGGCGTCGATTTAATTGTATCGATAGTAATGCAATCCACCGGACATGCCATGGAGCATTGATCGCAGCCGATGCAGTCGTCAATATTGACGTACAACCGGTTGCGCGCCCGTTCGGGAATATTCATCTTGACGGTTGGATATTGCACTGTCGACGAACGCGTAAAGAGATGGTTGATCGTGATCTTCATTCCTACGACAACAGTATAGAGGGAATGAAAGATATTATAAAAATATATTCCGACAGCAGACATTTAAAATTCGATTTCCAATTGCCAATTTTCGATTGTCAATTTATAGTACCAATATCAAACCGACCGAGAGAAGGCACACAAACAACCACGGGATCAGAACTTTCCATGAGACATACATCAATTGATCTACGCGCAAACGAGGAAGCGTCCAACGCACCCAAATTTGTATAAGCACAAATATATATGCCTTCGCGACGAACCAAAAGATTCCCCACACCGGTCCAGACATAAAGGTGCCAAATGGGCTCGACCAGCCACCGAGGAAAAGCGCTACACCCACAGCTGACACTGTGAACAGGTTTGCGTACTCAGAAAGATAGAACATCGCAAAGCGCATACCGCTGTATTCAGTGTTAAATCCTTGCACCAACTCAGATTCAGCTTCCGGCAAATCAAAAGGTGTGCGATTCACTTCGGCAACGGAGGAAACAAACAGAATGAAGAATGTTATGATCGTAAACGGCATCAGCATGAGCTTCTGCGACCAGGGCAACGGACCGCCAAACACCACCCAATTACCAATGCCGCCATCCTGAAACTTCGTGACATCTTGCAGGTTGAGCGAACCGGTAATCATCACTACGATGATGATGGCAATTGCGGTCGGAATTTCATAGCTGATCATTTGCGCTGCTGAGCGAACGCCGCCGAAGAGAGACCATTTATTATTCGATGCCCATCCAGCCATCAGAATACCAACGACAACGAGTGAGCCAACCGCAACCAAGAAGAACGCTCCAAGATTGATGTTGGATCCAATATAGATGCTGCTGAACGGAAGGACTGCATACGCAGCATATGTTCCAACAAATGCAATAATCGGCGCTAAACGGAAAAGCAGCTTATCTGCTTTGTCAGGAATGATGTCTTCTTTTTGCAAAAGCTTCAGCATGTCAGCAATGGGTTGCAACAATCCATGCCAACCGGTACGCATATAGGCAACGCGATCTTGAATATGTGCCGCGACCTTCATTTCAGTGTAAAGCACTACGAGCGCATACACAATAATAAAGACGAGCGGAAGCAGGCTCAGAAGGATCGAGACAACCAGTTCATTCGCAAGCAATGTTTGTATAAATTCCATCATCAAATCTTAAATTCTAATTCCTAAATCCTGCTCATTGTTTAGGATTTAGCATTTCGTTTTTAGAGTTTAACGATCCACTTCACCGAGCACAATATCAATACTTCCAGCGATGAGCACGAGATCGGCAATCATTCCACCTTTGGCAATTTCAGGCAGTACGCTCAAGTTCACAAAAGCCGGCCCGCGTGCTTTCACACGGAACGGGCTCGCTGTTCCATCGCTTACAATATAGAATCCAAGTTCGCCGCGCGATGATTCCGTGCGAACATAAATCTCTGCATCTTTTTCCGGACGAATGCGTTTCGGAATTGCTGCCTGCACGTTGCCTTCCGGCAATCCGGCAAGCGCCTGCTCTATGATATTGAGACATTGTTCCATTTCATGCATACGAACGATATGCCGGTCCCAGCAATCACCGACCGTTCCCATCTCACCTTTACCAACCTGCGGTTCCCACTCAAGTTTATGGTAAATGGAATAAGGATCGTCGCGCCGTAAATCCCAATTGACACCGGAGCCGCGAAGCTGCGGTCCGCTGACTGCGTAATTGATAGCAACATCTTTTGGCAATACGCCTACGTTTGCAGTCCGCTTCACAAAAATTTCATTATACGACAGCAGGTCGTTCAGCATCTTGAGGCGCGGACGGAAATAGCGAACGAAGTCTTTCGCTTGTTCCACAAACTTCGGCGGCAGATCGTGTGAAAGTCCGCCGATCCAGATATAATTATACAGCAATCGTGCACCACACGTCATCTCAAACAAATCGAGAATCTTTTCACGGTCGATAAACGTATAGAGGAACGGCGTGAACGCACCAGAGTCGATGCCGTAGGTTCCGACAGCAATCAAGTGGCTGGCGATTCTTTGCAGCTCTGCCATGATCACGCGGATGTACTCTACGCGTTCCGGAACTTCGATCTTCAGCATACGTTCGGCTGCCAGTGCAAATGCCCACTCGTTTGTCATTGCCGAGCAATAATCCATCCGGTCTGCATACGGAATCACCTGTTGGTAATTCGTCATATGCTCACAGTGCTTCTCAAAACAACGATGCAGGTACCCAATATGGGGAATGCAATCGACGATGATTTCACCATCGACAACAATCTCAAGTCGCAGCACACCATGGGTCGATGGATGCTGCGGACCCATGTTGATAATCATCTCTTCCGTACGAATGGTCTTGCCGGTCGATGTCTTGATATGACCTTGTTTCACAGTATAATTCGTAGGAAGCGTTGGAGGCTGCAGCATAGTCTGGTCAATCATTCAACATCAATAAGGAACCTTCATCCCGTGATAGAATTCCTGAACCTTATAATCTTTGCGAAGCGGATGACCTTCCCAATCGTCCGGCATAAGAAGACGACGCAGATCGGGATGTTCGTCGAAAATGATACCATAGAGATCGAAAGCTTCGCGCTCGTGCCAGTTGGCGGTTCCCCACACAGCACTGACAGACTGAATGTGCAGATTGTCTTTTGTGCAAAAGGTTTTGAGAACAATCTTGTGTTTGTGAATGATGGAAGCAAGGTGATATACGACGCCGAATGTACCGTTGTTGTAATCCATTCCGCTTAAACACGAGAGATAATCGAATTGCATCGCGTTATCATCACGGAGGAAAAAACAAATTTCTTTCGTCTTGTCGGGTGCGATATGAATCCACAGCTGCATCGCATATCCGACAGACGCAGATCCGCCTGCGGCGGAAATCGTCGTCCCGATGATTGCATCACCAAATTTGGCTTTCAGGATATCAAATATTTCTTGAACTGTCATACTCCTATGCTCGTTTCTTCACCAAACTCTCTTTACGCACTTTTTCCTGCAGCTTCATTATCCCCTCTAGCAAAGCTTCTGGTCGGGGCGGACAGCCGGGAATATATACATCCACCGGAATAACGCGATCAACACCTTTGAGGACATGATATCCGTGTTCCCAATATGGTCCACCACACGTCGCGCAGCTTCCCATCGAAATCACGTATCGCGGCTCAGACATTTGATCGTAGAGTCGTTTGATTCTGGAAGCCATTTTAATAGTAACAGTTCCGGCTACAAACATAACATCCACTTGCCGGGGAGTTGCACGCGGAATAACGCCAAAGCGCATAATATCGAAGTTGGATGCCGATGCCGCCATCATTTCAATTGCGCAACATGCGAGACCAAATTGCATCTGCCAGAGCGATGAGAGACGCGCCCAATTCAGGAGACCGTCAAGAGAAGTAATAAAGACATTACCATTTTCAAATCGCTGATCTAGAAGTCCCACCGGTTCTTACTCCACCATCTCGTCATCATCTATAAATACATGCCTGCTGTCAATCTCCATCGCTGTAACGATTGTTCGTTTGATGACAGGAATTTCAGGTTTCGGTTTATCCCAATTGAGGTCTCCCTTGAGCCACACGTACGCATAGCCTACGAAGAGAATCACAAGGAAAACCGCCATTTCCAGAAATCCAAACAGTCCAAACTGCCGAAAGACGAGCGCCCATGGAAAGAGAACAGCCACCTCTACATCGAAAATCAGAAAGACAAGTGCAATAACATAGAAGCGTACGTTCAGTCGAATCCATGCGCTGCCCACGGGTTCTTCACCACATTCATACGTTGCATTTTTTTCGGGATACGGGCGGCGAGGTCGAAAAATCCATGCGCCGAAGAGACCAAGAACAACAAAGATGACGCCGAGGAGAAGAAAAATGAAGGCTTTGCCAAATTCCGTTAACATGAGGTGCTACAGTACATTCCGGTAATAAAAATAAATACTCAATGTGTTAGCAATATACCGGAAACTTGCACGTGAGTCAAGAAAACCAAAATATAATCTCAGTCATACGACTCTTATGAATCGAAGTATCAGCTAACTTATTCATTCACTGAATCAAGAATTTCGCGCACGCGGAGAAGGACTTCTCTTCCATTGTATGGTTTCTGGAGAAAATCTCTGGCTCCGGCCAGCAGAATTTCCGATTGCTGTTCAGAATCAACCAAGCCGCTCGTCATGATAACTTTCACCGTCGGCTGCATTGCTTTCATTTTCCGCAGCAGGTTTAACCCGTCGAGTTTCGGCATGCCGAGATCAGAAATAACAAGCGCGATTTGTTCTTGATGCTTGCTGAACAATTCCACTCCTTCATTCCCATCAGAAGCTTGCAGAACACTGTACCCTCTTTCTTCTAAAAGCACTTTGAGATATTCACGGAGGGTAGATTCATCTTCCACAACCAAAATAGTTTCATCTCCGCCACTAATCCTGATAAATTCTTCTTTAACATGTGGAACCGGTTTTGTGAAGGTGGAAATCGGAAGAAATATGTGCATTGTTGTTCCGTGGTCGACAGCAGAATCGACATCGACAAACCCATGATAACTTCCGAGAATTCCATAGACAACAGAAAGACCAAGTCCCGCTCCACTCCCATTTTCTTTGGTCGTAAAAAACGGATCGAATACTCTGGTTTTCGTTTTTTCATCCATTCCTTTCCCAGTATCTGAAACAGCAATGTGTACGTAATCGCTGGCTTGTGCATTGGGATTATGCTGCTGAAGCTTTTTACCGCTCATACGTTTTGTTATAAACCGCAGTGTTCCGCCATCAGGCATCGCATCCCGTGCATTCATAGCAATGCTTAGGAGTGTTTGATGTAACTGACTGCGATTTGCGTTTGTTAAATAGACCGCGTTGGTAAAATCTGAAACAATTTCAATAGTTTTGGGGAACGTTGCCTGAAGAAGTGAAACAATTTCTTTCATAACGAGATTCACATCGACCTGTTCATCTTTTACTTCCGTTTTTCCAGAAAGCGTCACAAGCTGCCGAACGAGTGCTGCTCCGCGAGCAGAAGCATCGAGGATCGTCTTGATATCATGCTTCAGTTTATCAGAATCACCTATATGGTGTTCGGTCATTGAAGCATATCCTGAGATGATATTAAAGATGTTATTGAAATCATGTGCGACACCGCCAGCAAGCGTACTCACACTTTCCATTTTCTGTGATCGGCGAACCTGCTGTTCCAGCTTTTTCTGATTCGTCATATCCAACGCAATGCCGAGAGAAGCAGATGCGCCTTCAAAATGAATTGAGCTTGCAGTAAAATCCAACCATCGTTCTGTTCCATCTTTCGTGACGATCTTGAATTCGTATCGAGACGGCACACTTTCACCCCTCTGTTGCGCTGATCTTCGCTGCTGAATCATTTCTATGTAATCCGGGTGCGTCAACTCCCAAAATGTTTTATGCAACAGTTCATCGTTTGTATACCCGGTAAGCTGTTCTGCGGCAGAGTTGACATAAACAAATTTTTCACCATGATAAATAAAAATCGCGGCAGTGCTGGTTTCTGCAAGTGAACGGAATCGTGCTTCACTTTGCTTCTGAGCTTCTTCTGCCTGCAAGCGCGCTTCACGCTCACGTTTTTGGTTTACAACAGAAAGAATAGCCGGAACCAATCGAATGCTATTCGTCTTCAGGAGAAATTCCGACGCACCCTCCTTCATACACTCAACGGCTTTCTCTTCCCCTACTGACCCTGTGTAAATGATTGTCGGTGTATCAGGTGACATTTCTTTGGAGAGCCGAAGCGCTTCTATTCCCATGATATCCGGGATAGTGTAATCAATCACAATACAATCGAATTTCGATAACTCAAGTTCGCGAATGAATGTTTCTCTGTTGCGAGCTTCCTTAACGACGATCTCAACTGGCGCAGATTGCACTTTACGCGTGAAGAGCCGTATAGACGACGGATCATCTTCAAGCAAGAGAATGGATAGTACGGTAGACACAGCGATGGCCCCTTATTATTATCTAATGACTGCGCCACGGAATAATACAAAATAAAGGGAAAGAATTAGAAAGAATGTATGAGAAGTCAAATAGAAAAGCAACATCAAAACGACGCGCGATAAACTTTTCTTTCATCGTCCATCAAGATTCATTTTGGTACCCTCGTTCCACGTTGTCTCTTCTGTCTCTGCACGAATATTTGCATACCGGGCAAGGACAAATAACAGATCGGCGAAACGGTTCAGATATACCAATGGGAATTTTCCTATGTCCTCTTTTCTACTTAATGCGTCCACCAGCCGTTCTGCACGGCGGCAGACCGTGCGAGCAACGTGCATCTGCGCACCTACAAGCTGGCCACCCGGAAGAATAAATGATTGCAATGGCTTCAGTTGTGTATCTATCTGATCAATGATTTTTTCCAGATTTTGGATGTGATCTTGCTGAATACGCTGTATTTTCGAAGATACAGTGTCAATAGGAGTCGCAAGATCGGCGCCAAGGACAAACAATTGATTCTGAAGTTGTTCAAGAATGCTCTCAACTTCGGCGGGAGGCTTGAGAGCACGGACAACGCCAAGCTGTGCATTCAATTCATCCACTGTACCGTATGCATCAATACGGAGAGTACTTTTCGGGAGGCGTTTACCGCCAAAAAGCGATGTATCTCCATTGTCGCCGGTTTTAGTGTAAATTTTCATGCGTTCTCCTTTTTACGACTCCCTTATTATACAAAACACCAACCAAAGAAAAAACCTCATGAACAATCTCACTATCTTTTACACTCCTGCTGCACTGGCAAAAAGATGTTCTCTGTCGAGATAAATGGGATATCGCCAAGATCGAGCATAGCGTTGATGAGCGCCACATGGGTAAACCGGTTCAAATCCGTGCAAGCAATTTCCCTCTGTTGAATCACTCCACGCTCCAAAAGGATCTGCCGTTTTGTTCCGAATAAAAGAGGCCGAGCTGGAGTCACCCAATTCTTGCCGTCATAAAACACAACATTGGCAAATGATGAATCCGTAATAAGCCCATGCTGCACAATGAGAATATCGTCGGCATTAGCACTCTGTAGTAATTTGTCAAAATAGGAACGGTCGAGATACTTGTGTTCATACTGAATCGCATCATTCAATACGAGCCGCAAGGTTTGAATTCGTTTGGGAACATACGGCAGAAGTTCGACTTGTTGTACCGTTTGTGCATAGACAATCCGGCATTTGTACAGTTTATCGTCAAGATCATCCGACAGTGAAATGAAGTCCCGTAAATCAAGCGTGTCTTCTAAACCAAATAAGATACGGCGCGAATTCGTCGCTCGAAGATTATGCGCTTCGATATTCTGCAGCTGCCGATTTTGCACATTCACCGTTTCAAGTAACAGGCACATAGACTTTATCAATCATCTCCTGATATTCCAGTTCTGGTTTGCTCAAGGAAGTGATACCACCTCCGCTTTTATAGTACAATACTCCATCAATATTTTCTATGAATCGAATCATGACACCGCTATCCAAAGTGTTCCCGTCAAAACATCCAAATACACCTGTGTAGTACCCCCTGTCATACTGCTCGCTTTCCAAAATAATTTCCATGGTTTTCTTCTTGGGTGCTCCGCTGATAGAACCGGCAGGAAGCATCGTGAACAAAATCGTCCCAATGTGATCCCGATAATTCAAAGGCAAGGAACCGCTGACCTTCGAACTTACCTGAAGCAAATTCTTTTCATTTGTAGCTATATGTTCAATATAACGAAATGATTCCACCTGTACATTGGTAGCGACCATACTTAGATCATTTCGAATCAAATCGACAATCGTCGTATGTTCAGCGCGTTCTTTTTCATCATTGAGAATAATATGCTGCGCGTTTGGAATCGATGCATCGATTGTCCCTTTCATGGGATATGAGGAAATCACACTATCGCGGATACGCACAAACGGTTCCGGTGAAAACACCACAAATCGATCTTCTAAGAGCAACTTATATTTTGCTGCGCTCAAGAGAAATATCTCACGCAAGTTCAAATGTGTGTATATGCGTGTTGGAAAAGTAAGGTTCAGTAGATAAGAATTACCATCGCGAATGTTTCGAGCCACATGTTCAAATGCAGCCACATAGCGTTTATAAGGGATTGGGAATTTTGTCAGCACCGTTCGTGTGTCGGATGTTTGCTTGGATGTGAAGTTACAGACACCATGAATATCATATACGATACTACGATTATCCACTTCATCGAACGGAAGAACAATCGGAGTCTTCATAAGAAAATCGATGATAAACAAGAATGGAATACGACGCGAACCAAGATTGTTCATGACCTCGGCTGCTTTTTCTTTCGTAAGTTCATTCATGAGAACAGTCAAGAGAGGACAAGAGACAGGGGATTCTCTGATGTACATTGCAGATGAATGATCACGAATTACTCACTGAACGCTCACGACCATTTGTTTTCCGCCGTCTGTTAGTTGCATACTGTATGCTGCCCGGCTCATTTCTTTTTCCCGCTCTTCCAAAATTGCGGCAATTCATTATAATAGTGTGCTGCTGTTTTGATGCCGCCAAAGAAGTTATCGAGATTGATAAATTCGTTCGGTGCATGGGCATTTTCTTCCGGTACTCCAAAGCCTAAAAGAACTGAATCAATACCAAGCAATGTTTTGAAATCTACAATAATGGGAATTGAGCCGCCTTCACGCTGATACAGCGGCTTCTTCCCAAATCCTTTTTCCAGCGCGGCTACCGCGGCTTGAACACCCGGACTATCGATCGGAGTAATGGCCGGTTCACCACCGTTCAAATAACGCACTTTCACGTCAACTGTCTTTGGAGCAATAGCTTTCAAATGTTTTTCAAACAATTTTGCAATCTTCGCTGACAACTGGTCCGGGACAATCCGCATAGAAATTTTCGCAAACGCTTTTGATGGAAGTACGGTCTTTGCCCCTTCTCCCGTATACCCGCCCCAGATACCGTTGCACTCAAGCGTCGGTCGTGCCCAAAGTCTCTCGAGCGTCGTAAATCCTTTCTCACCATAAAGTTGTTTCAACCCAAGCGATTTTGCATACTTCTTGTCATTCCATGGAAGTTTTTTGAAGGCTGCTCGTTCTGCTTTCGTCAGCGGGCGAACATCGTCGTACATTCCCTTCACAGTGATGCGTCCGTTCTTATCGTGCAACGATGCAATCATTTCTGTCAGCGCCTGAATCGGATTGTGCACCGACCCACCGAACGAACCAGAGTGCAGATCGCTGTTTGGTCCGGTCACCTCTACTTCCATATACGACAAGCCGCGCAATGCATATGTTACCGATGGAACTCCTTTGGCGAACATTCCAGAATCAGAAATCACAATCACATCGGCTTTTAACAATTCTTTGTTTTCACTCACAAACTTGCCAAAATGTTCACTTCCGATTTCTTCTTCCCCTTCAAAAATAATTTTAATGTTCACGGGCAGTGTGCCGCCACTTTTCAGAAATGCTTCGATGGCTTTGAGATGAATAAATATTTGTCCTTTATCGTCTGCAGCACCGCGTGCATAGAGGTTCCCATCACGTTCAGTTGCTTCAAACGGCGGTGTCTTCCATAAATCAACCGGGTCTTCCGGCTGTACATCGTAATGCCCGTAAATGAGGATCGTCGGTTTACTCGCGGCACCTAACCAATCGGCATAGACAACCGGATGACCTTCCGTCTCCAAAATCTGTACATTTTGCAGACCGATATTCATCATATGGTTTTTTAGCCATTCAGCCGTGCGACGCATCTCTGGCTTGCGCTCGCTCTGCGAACTGACACTCGGGATGGCAAGAAGTTCTTTCACCTCTAAGAGATATCGATCATGATGAGATTCGATGTATGATAGAACTTTTTTCATACGTATATCCTTTAAGAAGAAATCATTTTTTTGATAGAGTGTCTAAGGAAAAACAATCAGTGCTTGATTATTTTCCAGTTGCTTTCAACAGATTATCATATACTTTTTTGTTCTTCAGGATTCTGATCGCTGTCTGCAATTGCTTATCTCGTGAAAATGTTGATTCAAATCGAGCTTTGTCGCCTTTTATCCGCGCAAGAATTTCTGTCTTGAGTGTAGTCCGGATTTCCTCTTGAAAGCGATAAATCTGCCTGTCCTTATCTCCCTTGAGAATAGTTTCTAACTTCTCAATACCATCCACGAACGATTTGTCGTACCGGGCATCGGTAGCAAGCATGCGCAGCTCTTGCAGCTTCACTTCTCCTTCTTCCTCGCATTCGAACCCTTTCTCCTTGAGGAAAGCCTCAAAGTTCTCGATCTGTTTGTTTGTTATCTCAAAGCTGTCGGGAAGTGTTTTATTCTCGGCAGCATAGCGGTTTGCATACTTGAAGAACATCGCTTTTCGGTTGAGTTCATCGAGGAATGTGCTATGGAGAGAATCCGTAACAATCATATCGGGAAGAATTCCACCACTTTCCCAAACACGCCGACCATGAGCGGTACGAAATTCATGTTTCAAGCTATCGGGCACGGTTGTTCCGTTACCGTCGCCATCTCGATGTCCGTAATCAATTTCTTGGATACACCGTCCACTTGGCGTGTAATACTTCGCTGTAGTCATTTTTAGCGATGAATTTTCCGAAAGCGGCGTGATGGTCTGCACCAATCCTTTTCCGAACGTGCGTGTTCCTACAACAATACCACGATCCAAATCTTGTATCGCCCCGCTGACAATTTCGCTGGCGCTGGCGCTAAATCGATTTACTAGTACCGTTAATGGCAAATCGCGAAGCATGGGAGTTTCCGAAGAAGTGTAACTCCGCTCAGAAGCAATCTTGCGTCCGCGTGTTGAAACGACTAAACTGTTCTCCGGCACGAACTTTGAGACAACATCAACCGCGCTTTCGAGTAATCCGCCCGGATTATCGCGCAGGTCAAGCACTAATCCTTTCAATTCTCCCTTTGCCCGAAGATCTTTGATCGCATTACGTAGATCATCTCCCGCAGTCCGCGAGAATCGTTCCAACCGAATGTAAGCTACACCATCCGAAACATATCCTGAATAAGCAATATTTCGAACGAGAATCTCTTCACGCATCAGTACAAAGTCTATCGGCTTCTTCTCGCCTTCTCGTTCAATCTTCATTCTCAATTCTGTACCGGGAACGCCGCGCACAAGCTGACGAACAGCGTCCAGCGAACTTCCTTTCAATGATTTTCCTTCCACCCCGATAATTCGATCACCGACTTCTATACCCTGTTTTGCTGCAGAGAAACCTTCGAGCAAACTGATGATTGTAATGTACCCATCGCGTTGACCGATGGTTACGCCGACACCGCCGTACTTGCCTGTGGTAATAAGATCGATCTCATCATTCTCTTTCTCGCCGATGAACACCGTGTACGGATCGAGCGTCTTGAGCATACCATCGATACCGGTGCGCATCAATTCTTCTGGGTTGAGCGTATCAACATAGTTCACAGCGATTTCCTTATAGACCTTGCCGTACATATCGATGCCGCGGTAGATTTTCAGAAAGAAATCGGCGTCGCCGCTTTCGGAAATGAAGCCGAAAAAGATAAGCGTAAACGACAAAAGAAAGACTGTCGCTATGGTTGTTTTCTTTATTTTGCTAATGCGTGTTTGATTCATAAAATTTTATTCTATCCTCATTTCTTTGTGGGAAACGCTTCTGTTACTTGCTGATAAATCAATTCATGCATATCGTCGATGGGTTGCAATCCGTTAATAATGCGATATCGTGATTCGTTCTTCGCAATTTGGAGATACCCTTCGCGGACTCGTTCATAGAACTCCATACCGCTGGATTCCATCCGGTCTTTATTGGTCTTTGCTGCTGAGATGCGCTTTTCAATCTCTCGAATCGGGATATCAAGAAAAAAAGTCAGATCTGGCACAAGACCACCCGTCGCGTACCGATTAATTGTTTGAATGACATCGAGCTCAATACCACGGCCATAACCCTGATAGGCCGTCGTGGAATCGTAATATCGATCACATAACACCACCATGCCGCCTTCCAATGCAGGCAGCACAACTTCCTGGATCAGTTGCGAACGACTTGCAGAAAACAGAAACAATTCGCTCGCTTCGGTCATTCCTGTATTGGTTTTATCAAGCAGCATCTTGCGAATTTTTTCGCCAATCTCTGTGCCGCCCGGCTCTCGTAAAACAAGTACATGATGATCCTGTAGCGTTAAGCGATCCGAGAGCAGTCGCACCTGGGTCGATTTCCCAGAATAGTCGAGACCTTCAAAAGTAATAAGCATGGGAACTGGTGGGGTGGATAAATTGTGATTGATGATTTGAGATTTCTTTGCGAGTCTTTTTGCTTTGCTTTTCTGAGTTTCTAAATTCTTGCTTCTCTCTTCTGTTTATTAAAAATACTCAAATTCGTTCTGTTATGCAATCACCCAAAGCACATCTGTCGATTCTGATGCAATCTTCATTGAGAAAAGTCCGCTCCATTTCTCATGAACCAACGGTTCTATTGGATTATCCTTGGGGTGTTTATGTCGTGAAAAACTATAAGCAAAAACGAGAATGGACAAGAACATTATGCACTTGAAGACAGCATAAGCAAAAAATCCTTTTAGTTAACATGAATATTATTTATTATAAATTATAGCCATCTAAAAAACCAGCTTTCGTTATGTATTTGATTGGGGAAGAACATGTCTGTGTGGTTTATGTTGACAGGAAACGAACCAGAGAGACTACAAGAAACTTTCCTAGATTTCTTTTCCAACCATGACCTTCCTCAAGGTGTGGCATTGTGGAAATGGAAAAGATCATGTTGGATATGTTCACCAGAAAAATTCAGGCAGGAAATTCTTATCACTTTTACAAGGTATGGAGTAATTGAATTCTCATCGGCACCCTCTCCCACTGACATAGAATTTATGAGTGGCGATGCTACTTCACTCACCCTCTCTTCATAATAGTACTCGATCCATACCGATAAATGATTTTCTCCTCCGATGCATTATTTCCTCGAATCAGAACGTCCGATTGGTTCAGATTTTCTTGCTCCTCACAACATTTTTCACTACCATACATCAGAAACTGAAGCGGTGACTAATCCCGTAGGATGACGAAAGTACAAAAGAAACATATCCCGCCACCCTCCCTCTCTTCCTCTCCCAAAGCGTTAAACGCCATCGAGCAGAGACGTCTTGAATCGCGGGAAGAGGATTCTATGCACATCAAGCGTGCACTTGCAGGAGACCAAAAAGCATTTCACAAACTTCGCTTGAAATATTATGACGCCATCTTCAAACTTGTCAATCGAATGGTCCGCAGTCGTGAAGAAGTAGAAGATTTGACACAGGAAGCGTTCATCAAAGCGTTTACATCGCTCAATAGATTCGATAATCAGTACTCGTTTTCGACATGGCTCTACAAGATCGCAACAAATAATTCCATCGACCATATCCGCAAAAAGAAGCTGCAAACGTTTTCCATCAACAAACCCATCGAGTCGGAGGAAAGCGATTATTCATTCGAGTTGCCTGATACAGACCCTGAGCCTGATCAAGAATTGATCGTCTCTCAGCGCAAGAAAATGCTAGATGAGGCGATGAATTCGCTTCCACCGAAGTATCGGCAAGTCATTCTTATGCGCCACGTAGATGAAAAAGAATATCAGGAAATTGCTAAAACGCTGAAGCTCCCGCTCGGCACAATTAAAGCCCACATTTTCCGCGCCCGCGAACTATTGTACAAGCAGCTCCGAGATAAAATGCGTCATTATTGAACATGCACGCAACTTTCTGGACATTCTTTTCGTAAGAATAAGTGAAATCATAGAGATAGGTGTACGATGAAAAACTCTAAACTCTTTCGGCTCATTCTCCTCTTTGGTACTGCATGTACCGTTGTATTATGCGCATATGCACGTCAAACGAAACACCGAGAATTTAGCCGTACGCATGAAAAAGAGGTACGGGTTATTCTTGATATTTCATTTGGAAGCATCACAATCCAGCGAGGCGAAAGAGACAAAATCGCCGTGGTCGATTATGACGAGGAAGAATCAAATATGCAAAAGTTGTACATCTCGTATGATATCTCTCATGAATCAGGAACGTTGCACATCAAGTTGAAAGAATCAACTCACTTCTGGGGCGATGATGAGGACAATAAAGGACACCGTAACCATCTCGACATTAAATTAGGTGACACTGTTCCGATTTCCTTTGAAATAGAATTGGGAGCAGGCAAAGGTGAAATCAATCTTACAGATTTACAGGTCAAGGAATTTAATATTTCGACAGGTGCCAGCAGTGTAACAATGAAATGTGAAAAACCCAATCCCATTTCTGCCGATGACATTTCTATCGAATCGGGTGTAAGCAAGTTTACAGCGATGGATCTCGGTAATTTGAATTTTCGCAATTTAAAATTTAGTGGAGGTGTGGGATCCTATAAACTTGATTTCAATGGTACGTTCCGTCAGAGCGCCGAAGTGCAAATTGAAGTCGGCCTCGGCTCCATCAATGTCTATGTTCCAAAATCAATTCCCGCCAAGTTGGTGTACGATGATAACTGGCTTTCCAGCTTTAGTCTTGATGATGATTTTGAAAAAACACGCAAGGGGGTTTATGAAACCGCTGATTTCCAGGATTCTTCTAAGCGTTTGACGATTCGAATGGAAGCGGGATTAGGCAGCGTACGGGTTCATAGAAAATAAAATTCCGGTTTTAGTTTTCAGCAGTTGGCACTAAATTATTTTTAATTCTGCTTCCTTATCTCCCATCTATTTTCTATTAATCATCATTTCACCAGCATCATTTTCTTCTGGAACACATGATGTTTATTCTGTTCGTCTGTGGCAACGATCCGGTAAATGTACATTCCGCTAGCATATCGACTTGCATCGAAGGTTTTTTGGTAATATCCAGGTTCCTGCTGTTCATTCACAAGATTGGCAACTTCTCTTCCAATGACATCATACACCTTCAAGGACACGATATACCGTGTCCCTACACCCGGTAATTGATATTCGATTGTTGTTGTCGGATTAAAAGGATTGGGATAGTTCTGAAGAAGCTCGTATGTCGTCGGCGGCGTGATACTGATCTTGATCTCTTTCGTCCATTTCTGTCCGGTTTTATCCGTGATGGTGAAGCGCAGTGTATCTTGCTTATTAACTTTTGCTGTCTTTTCTACTGAGAACGTAAACGATGCTGTCAACTCTTCTTTTGTTTTGAGAGTCGGAAGAGTAACTGTTTTCTCCTTAAAATTTATCCCCTCCGGAATACTCGTTGCTTCCACTTTCACTCCTTCTACCGACAGTGACGAACTGTTTGCTACCGCGAGTTCAATCACATTTCCCTTCGAGGCGAAGGGGATCTCGTATGCTTGCCCGCCGGAGTTTAACGCAGGCGGGGCTTTCTGAGATGATTGTGCTAATGCAAGATTTGCACAAAGAACTAAAATCATTATATATCGCATGTCTTCTCTCCTCTTTTTCCCCTTTCGTCTTACATACTTTTCGGGCGAAGTCATTTACCCGACATTTTTTTTGGCGGGCTTCGCCCCTACTTATTAACTCACATACTCATCGACTCAAATACTCAATGACTCACAACTCGTCACTCGTTACTGTATCCCAAACTCCACTACATTATTAGTCGATAAATTCTGTTGCTTGTCTTGCTGTTGTGTTCCGTATTTTACACGGAATGAAAGATTCACAGGCAATAATTCCTTGGTAATGACTCCATTTACTGTGTTGCCGATCTGTCTCCACGCTCCGGAATAATAACTCGCCAGTGCATTATTCACCAGCTGGTTCTGTGCGTTTTTTACTCGTATCGTGCATAATACTGTCGAGAAACTGACGGTGTTGTTTGTAGATATATCCTGCGCTTTATCAATAGAGACGTATTCATACGTCATTCTAAAAGAATAATTATTCGGCAATAGTTCTTTCTTTGCTACGCCATTCGTTGTAGTTCCCAAATCTCTCCAAGCACCGGAGTAGTATTGCACCGTTCCTTGATCCATCAGAGCGCCTTGACTGTTCTGTAATTGTACGGCAGCATTCACAGTTTGGAAAATTACTATCGCATTTGTGCTTATGTCTTGCTGTTTGTCTTTGCTTGCATAGGCGTATGTCATTCTGAATGAGTAATTGTTCGGCAAGAGTTCCTTGTTTGCAACACCGCTTGTTGTAGTTCCCAAATCTCTCCACGCGCCTGAGTAATATTGCACTGTGCCTTGATCCATCAGAGCGCCTTGACTGTTCTGTAATTGGACGGCTGTGTTGACGGTTTGGAAAATTACTATCGCATTTACACCTATATCCTGCTGTTTGTCTTTGCTCGCATATGCGTACGTCATTCTAAACGAGTATTTGTTCGGCAGGAGTTCTTTGTTTGCCACACCATTTGTAGTAGTTCCCAAATCTCTCCATGCACCAGAGTAATATTGAACCGTTCCTTGGTCTATTAAATTGCCTGCGCTGTTCTGCAACTGTACTGTTGCGTTCACAGTTTGGAAAATGACTGTTGGATTTGTGCTTAAGTCTTGTTGTTTGTCTTTACTGGCATAAGCGTACGTCATTCTGAAAGAATAGTTATTCGGCAATAACTCTTTATTTGCTACTCCATTCGTTGTAAGTCCCAAATCTCTCCATGCTCCTGAGTAGTATCGCACTGTTCCTTGATCCATCAAATTGCCTTGACTGTTCTGTAGCTGTACTGTTGCGTTTACAGTTTGAAAAATTACTGTGGGATTTGTACCAATATCTTGCTGTTTATCCTTGCTCGCATAAGCATACGTCATTCTAAAAGAATAATTGGCTGGTAACAGTTCTTTTGCTGCTGTACCATTTGTGGTTGTGCCTAATGTTCTCCAAGCTCCAGCATAATATTGGACTGTGCCTGTATCTATTAATACACCGTTACTGTTTTGTAATTTTATTTGTGCATTAACAGTTTGAAACACTACCGTATCATATCCAACGGTGATATTTGATTTTGTTAGTGTACCGTACTCGTATGTCATTCTTAAGCTTAATGTTTTTGCAGTTGTGATGATGGTAAATGTCCCATCATTATTATTGACAGCGTCTTTCCAACTGCCTTCATAGTATTGCAGTGCGCCGCCTGTGAGTTTTGTGCCAGTACTGTTTATAAGCTTTACAACACAACCAGGCGGAGGAGCGGTAGGCAATTGAGCAAGAAGCTGTCGTGTATCTGCACTTAAAAGTTTGCAGGCATCGCCGGATATTGCAGATGCACTATCGGAGTGCAATTTATTGAGAATAGTATTTAGTGTGGTACGAGCTCCGGAGATATTGTTGGTTGATATCTGCGAACCAGCCGTGCTATACAATTGATTATAATCTTGTGCTGTTGATTGGTTTTGTATCCAGGCAAGCTTGGACATTGCGGAAACATCTTGAATAAGAGATTGTGACGAAACATTTTTTACAAAAACAATATCAGTACCAGGTTGACTGCTGTATATTAACTTATATGTATTAATACTGTCCTTCTCGATTATTCCATCGATATCTATCATAGTATGATAAAAGGTGCTTCCTGACCCTCGAGATATTCCTACGCCAAATTCATACCTGCTAGTTTTCACACCGAAAAAATGAATAGTGAAAACTCTTGGAACATTTGATTCAAGAAGTTTAATATAAAATTCATGTGTAATATCTTCATAACCATAACTTGTATTTGGAATTTCATATAAAAATTCTAAACTAACAGTATCCGTTTTCCCTCTTGGATCACATCCAGTCTTTCTTCCCAAAGAGTCGACAACAAGATAGTGAACAGCGTCATTGCTGTTAATTTGAATTGCGCCATCTTCCTGGGCTTGTAGAAAAGTGATACTGCTCATTAAAGCAATTATAATATATATTGGCTTTGTCATGATTTCACCTGTAATACCTTACTATTTTGTGGGATAATTAACAATCTTATAAATTTTTATTGGGTTAGTTGTATCTCCATAATCTGATAAAGAAGTTTTAATGTTTTCTTGACTTGCCGGATCAAGGATATCATAATTATTTCCTCTTTTACCAGTAACAATTACCCAGTGATTTATGCCTTTTTTATCATACACTTTGACTATAACTGGTCCTCCTTTGGATAAGTATATATCCAGGTCACTCTGCTGTAGAATTTTCCCTTTGTCTTCAACGTCTGGTTTATCAAACTTTGTAGATTTATTATAGTCACCAACCGCATTCCAATCGACTTGTCCTTCTGGGAACCAATGTTTTGTTGAATCCATATACTTATCAAGCTTTCCAGGATCGGTTTGGATTCCGTAAGCACTCATCGCCATAGCCATACACGAAAGTGCACAACCTTTTTGCCCAATGTTATGATAAACGGTATCTCCATTTTGTTTTATGCTATCAATATACTTATCATATTGTTGACCTGTCCACCGCGGATCACCCTGGGTAAACCATTCGCCGCTATTGGGGCCTTTGACAATAACGCCATTTGCAGCAGCAAGTTTAGTTTTCTCAGCTAAGTTAACACCAAATCTCACGCCTTGCGGAAAACGCCCCTGAATGTGAGTACAATCAGGAACAAATTTTACTTTACCACTTTTAATATCCGCATAACGCACTGTCATCGCTTTTGCACTCTGACCGGTTGAGTCATTAACAATATTACCAAACTCAGCATCATCGCCGTGGGTATATACATTGACCATTGCATCGTCAGAGATTTTTCCGCCACCTTGAGCTTTAATCTCAATGGGCAGAGACTGCTGACAACTAATAGAATTCGGACTTGTCGTGAGTACGAGTCCTGTAATATTTTGAAGTGATAATGTCTTTTGGGGCGGCTCGCACGAACTGTTTACGGTAAGCATGCGCGTAGACATTTTCGTCTTGGCTAAGAGACTCTGCGGTTCACTCTTTGCACCACCCTTCATCAATGGAGCAGCACCTCCGCCATTTGAAGGCCATGCTTCAATCACTACATCACAAGAGTTTACATTGATTGCTTCGTTAGCGATAAACAAGAACGGTCCTTTATCATTGGATAATGAAGTTCCTGTGCGTCCAGTTGAAAGAGATTTGAGAATTCCATACTCAGCTCCTTCAGGGATACTCACGTCAAACGTTTGATCTGCTGAATATGGCACCTTATTATTATTTTGATCCTTACCTACCACACTCAAAAATACCGTATCACCGGGATAAATATCTTTTTTAGACATTTCCACTACAGGGCAAAGTGGTTTCTTCTTCACCATCAGCCGCGCAAGTCCGTAATGCCAATTATTATTAACTCGTATGGGTGAAGCTGTTGAAGAAACAGATTTCTTTGAGATATTATTTGTAAGCTGTTGCTTGAGCATCGGAGACTGGTGATTCGTTAAAATGTTATCCTGAATTCGCTGCTTGAGCAACGTTGAAGTCTTTAGTGGTTGCTGTCTGCTGCCAAGGTTCATTGTATCCGATGGCATTATTTTCCCCACCCCGCAATTATAGCACGGCTCGCTAGCAAACAGTTGGATCAAAACCTCAACAGAATCTGGCTCTGTTTCCGGATTTACAGCAAAGTTTATTTTGGGGTCTTTGTTTCTAATACTTGATCCAATGACTGTGCTGTCCGTGTTGTATAAAAATCCAAATGTATCGGCTTGCATGATAGTATATGTGCCGTACCAATCGTAAGGCATTGGCATCCAATTACCTCCAGGCAGACGAACTTCAATGGTAAGCGATGTAGTATCTCCATATGTTAGTTCAGATTTCCCCGGTATTGCACGCACTTCCGGCGGGTACACGTTGATTGTTCCAGTAGCTGGATCAATGGTTCCATTTACCGCGCTTACCTTCAGGGTTATAGTTTCTAATGCGTCCGGTTCTTTGCCCCACATATCAAATTCTATCATCAAAGATCTGGCCGAATCAAGAACAGCGCCCGTTCGTCCTGTTGTCAGATCTCGCAATGTTCCAGATAACGTATCACCAACGAGTTCATACTTAAAATAGGATTCCGGAGGTTCGTAAACATTATTCCACCCGCATCCATTAAGAATTTCGGTAGAAATATATGTTGTTTCACCATATTGCATACCATATTGCATATTGTATGTTTCCGGTATATTAAAATGGTATCCGGGTGGGCACTGCACTTCGGGATACCCTGTAAAATTGAGATAAATCATACCCGAACTACCCAACCACGGTGTACCCGGGTAAGAGCCAGTTTCATCAAAAATTACTTGATAGACGCATTCATTCCCGTATTCAACTTCTACCTTTCCAGTGTACGGGAAAGAATCGCTGCCAATAGAATCCTTGAAATAGAGATTGGCGTAATAAAAGGTTAATGGAGCGGTTGTCTCATATTTTACTTCAGGCCAAACGCCACCATCACCATCATCTGGATTGGTTCCGGCAGGGATATATTGAATATTATCTGTTGTTGTACCCGTATAGGGGTTGAATCCTCCTATCAAATTGTTTAATGATCTCACTGAACCACGAATCTCTTGGTAAGTAAAACCAATTATTCTGATTGTCAGTGT
>JBEKNC010000026.1:0-22013 GCA_049523215.1 Bacteroidota bacterium
TGTTTTACTTCTTCCACAATTTGGTTGGAGAGCCGGAGCCGTGAATCGAACATCGTCAACAGAACACCTTCGATATCGAGATTGGGATTCAATGTCTTCTTGACCATGTTGATAGTACTGAAGAGCTGGCCGAGTCCTTCCAGTGCAAAGTATTCGCACTGAACAGGAATGAGGACAGAATCCGCTGCCGTTAATGCATTGAGTGTCAGCAAGCCAAGCGAGGGCGGACAATCTACAACAATGAAATCGAATCGGTCACGCACCGGTTGGAGCGCTGTTGTGAGCAGCCGTTCCCGGTTTTCCATCCCTACCATTTCGATTTCTGCCCCGACAAGATTGATGTGTGATGGAAGAATGGAAAGGTAGGGCATTTGTGTCGGCTGAATTGCCGCAGCTGCTTCTACTTCTCCAACGAGAACTTCGTAAATGGTTTTTCCATCAATGCCGGTGGAACCGACACCGCTTGTGGCGTTCGCTTGCGGGTCATTATCGACTAGTAATGTGCGCTTCTCCGCCGCCGCCAGTGAAGCTGCAAGATTGATGGCAGTTGTGGTTTTACCAACACCGCCTTTTTGATTTGCTACGACGATTATTTTTGCCACAATGATCCGGTTGTTCCTGGAGGTGTATACTTCATTGCGAAAAATATACTGCCTTTTTTCTGCTCAAGCAACCTATGAAATGAGCCGGAGGAATGTTCTCAGGATGCAATATCACACTTCTTGCGAAATGGCTCCGGCAGGGGAGAAATCTTACGTGTTTGCGGATTCATAAATACAATACCGGTTTTTGCACGCGCAACTTCTTTACCCGTTGCCTTATTGGTGAGTTTGAAAACGAAATCACAATTTGCCGCTTGAAAATCAGTGACCCCGGCTTCTATCGTTAATACATCCCCATAAAATCCTTCAGAAGAATAAACGACAACGGCATCTGTCATCATAATGCCCAATCCTTCGATATTCAGTTCCGAATAACCGAGGTTCTGGAGAAATTGAATACGTGTTTCATGAACGATGGAGAGCACAGCATCATTGCCGAGATGACCGCCGTAATTGATGTCACTTATACGGATTGGAATTTCGGTTCTAAACGGAAGATAGGTGGGGAGTGTCAGTTTTACGCGAGCCATATATGTTTCCTGTGAGAATTATGAATCAGCATCCCAAACAGCTGTTTATATTGATGAAAGGTACAAGAATTCTTGAAATAATGCAGAAGTCTTCGGAATGAATATTTGGATGGGAAAATGGTCAATATCCATGCAACTTAAATTGCTAGATTACCGTAAATACATTGAGTAACGACGGACATTACCTATGAGAACCTTTATCCTTTGGCTCATCCTTTTCTTGCTCTGCTGGCCATTAGCATTGCTGGCACTCGTACTCTATCCAATCGTTTGGCTTCTGATGCTGCCATTCCGCATTATCGGCTTGACGATGAAGGGATTGTTTGAATTTCTCACCGCGTTGATACTCCTGCCGGCAAGAATTCTTCGTGCATCTAAAGGGTAGGCAGAAGTACTTTCATAGTGCCTGTTCCTTCAGTATTGTTCCATTTTCCTTCCCCCAATGATTTTCTGGAGATGTTCCGTTGCAATTAGACGCATTTTTTGGTACCGTTTCATAAAATAATCTGAGAAATATCTCTGTGCATCTACGAATATCTTGTATAATTCTTCTTCTCTTGTTGACGGTGCCAACTCTGATGTGCGCGCAAAGCACTGCTCAACCGCAGACCCGTGTTACAATTATTCGGCCGGAACTTGGCGAAGGTACCTATCGCTATCCCCAATTGCTTTCCTACCGATCTGTGCAACACCCGCGCATTGCTGTGGTATTCAGTGGAGGTGGTGCGCGCGGGGTAGCTTCTATAGGTGTGCTGCGTGTGCTGGAACGAAACGGTATTCCCATCGATCTTATTGTAGGCACAAGCATGGGCAGCGTTATCGGCGGTTTGTATGCAATGGGATATTCCCCTGACCAGCTTCAGCGAATGATTGATACAACAAATTGGGAAGACTTACTCAGCTATACGGATGAAGCACGACGGCGTGATATGTTTTTGGATCAAAAAATTGCGCGTGATAAAAGCGTACTGGTGCTTCGATTTGAAGGATTAACGCCGGTCATTCCGGAGGCGTTCTCCACAGGTCAGCGGTTGACAAATTATCTCAACATCCTCACGCTTCAAGCTCTCTACAAACCTGAACCAAGCTTTGATGATCTCCGTATTCCGTTCCGGGCTGTGACGACAGATCTTGTGACTGGAAAACGTATTGTTCTTGATGGAGGAGATATGACGGAAGCGCTCCGTGCAAGCTTATCCGTGCCGTTGTTTTATAGCAGCGTTCCGCGTGATTCCATGCAGCTTCTTGATGGCGGTTTGATAGACAATCTTCCTGTCGATGTGGCGATAGCGCATCATGCAAATATCGTCGTCGCGGTTGATATGGTCAGCCCGCTCAGACCGAAGAGTAAACTGAATGCACCGTGGGAAATTGCAGATCAAATTACTACTATTATGATGCAAGAGGCGACCAAGTTAGCGCGTGCGAAAGCGAATATTGTTATTACCCCAAAATTGGATGATCATTTATCTTCCGACTTTACAAATCTTGATTCTTTAATTAGTGCCGGTGAAATTGCTGCCGAAGAATCACTTCCGATGTTCAAGAAACTTATCAGTGAATGTACGCTCAAGAAATATCAGGCGGACAGCACAATACGGTACGAGCGGCCTCGGTTTTCTTGGACAAGCGAACTGCCGTCAGAGTACCGGGACAGCCTTCAAATGTATGAGAAGCGAGGCTGGGTAACGAAAATGGATCTGCAAGTTCTTGTAAATGATATATATGAAGAAGGTGACTATGCCGCTGTGGAGGAAACTGTTGAACAACAGAGGGATTCTACCATCATAAAAATTGCCCTTTCACCCAATCCTGTTTTACGCGACATAAACATTTTAGGGAATTCTATTTTTCCTGTCGACACATTGCTTTCACTATTCCGGCCATTGTATGGACAACACCTGAATGCCAAACGAATAACGCTCGCCTTCGAACATCTCCTTGCGATGTATCGAACATCCAGTTACTCGATTGCCCGCGTATTCCATGTGCGATTTGATTCGACATCAAACAGTGTCAACATTGTTTTAGACGAAGGTGTTGTGTCTCGTACGGATATTGACGGCACGACAAAGACTCGCGACTGGGTTCTCAGGCGTGAGCTGCCATGGCATGAGAACGATCTGTTGACTCTCTCAAAGGTCTCACAAGGAATGGCAAATCTCTATGGGACAAATCTTTTCGATCAAATGCATCTTTCTGTCCATCATGAAGGCGATAGCAGCCAATGGAATGTCACTACGATTCATACTCATGAACGCAATACGGAATTAATTCGCTTCGGGCTCAGAGTAGATAACGAACGTAATATTCAGCCTTCCATCGATGTGCGGGACGAAAATTTGTTTGGTGCTGGTGCAGAAATCGGTTTGCTGATTGGTGGAGGGACGCGAAATCAGAGCTTAGTCGCTGAGATCAAGGCAACGCGCATTTTCAACACGTACCTGACGTTCAATGTTAAGGGGTATTTGATTGTCCGCGATATAAATGTTTATGACGATGGACCGACAAATAATTCAAGCTGGTTCGAACGTGATCGTATAGGAGAATATGAAGAGCGTCGCAATGGCGGTTTAATGAGTTTCGGCACCCAACTCGAAAGACTCGGCAGCGTTACCGTCGAAGGGCGATTAGAAAAAATCAATGTCTATAATATTTTCAATTCTACTATCACCAATCAGGAATATAACATTTCATCTATCCGATTTGGCACGAGCGTAGACACGCAGGACAAATTTCCATATCCGACCGATGGAATTGTTATCAATTTCTCGTATGAATCAGCGTTGATGAAACTGGTCAATGCACCGGGATTCACGAAAATGTACTTTTCATACGACACGTACCATACGATTTACACAGGACACGTGATTCATCCTCGATTCATGATCGGTGTGGCGGATGAAACTTTGCCGGTCAGCGAACAATTTTCGCTTGGCGGTCAGCAAGATTTTTTTGGGTTTCGAGAAGATAATACACGCGGTCGACAATTATTGGCAGCAAGTTTGGAGTATCAGTACAAACTTCCATTCTCGCTTTTCTTTGATAGCTATTTTAAAGCACGCTATGACTTTGGGTCGGTTTGGACAAAAACGGAAGAAATGCGGTTGAAGGATTTTAAGCATGGTGTCGGAGTAACGATTGGATTGGATACACCTATAGGTCCGGCAGAGTTTTCGCTTGGCCGCAGTTTCTATTTCTTAAACCGTTCAGTAAGCTTTGGGCCGTTTACAGCCTATTTCAGTATCGGTTACCCTATTTTTGGGGTTGTGAGGAATTAAAAGTGTGCCGGACGTGTTATGTTCAACCAACTCTGTGTTTCTTGTGTGATCATGAGTAACTTGTTCCTCTTATGTACCGTATCTATACATAGCAAGTATTGATAGACTTTATTCGAGATCAACAATGACAAATCCGTTTTCTCATTTATCGGCACGATCCATCAGAATTATCTATACACTGATATCGATTGTCGTGCTTGGTGTTTGTCTGATCAATTTTTCGTTTCAGATGATCGAACGTGTTGTCGGCAACGACCAGTGCCGTTGGGTTGACAAGGACACCTCAAAGCTTCTTATTACGAACATTATAAGAGGCGGAGTATCAGAACGTGCCGGTATTAAAGACGGCGACATTCTCCTGAAAATCAACGGCAAAAGTTTCAAAACATCGATCGATGCACAACTCATCATTAACGGTATCTCCGGCAACTATGCCACGTACTTAATCGAACGAAACGGTGTTCAAATTGATATTCGTATCCTGATTCTTAAATTCATCGATCTTGCTTTCCTTTCTCAATTCCTTCTTGGATTGGGGTTCTTACTTGTTGGATATGTCGTGGTGATGGTTAAACCGCAGGGTAAAATCCAACAGATGTTTGCTCGCTTCAGTATTCTCTCGATGCTTTTCTTTGGTTTGACTGTGTTGAATCTTAATCCGGAAATAGATCCATTATGGAAGATCCGAGTGCTCGGCGTGGGTTTCATCATCGCTTCTATTTTTGCCCCACCGTTATTTGTTCGATTCTTTCTTTTCTTTCCGGTGAAACGAAAAGGACATAATAGCCGAACATTGATCCTTGCATTACATGCAGTGAGTCTTGCGATGACTATTATACTGCTTTTGTATTCCAGAAAGATTGAACACCAATTGCTCACTGGTATCATCTACTATTCCCGATATGGATTTTACCTTGCCGGATTTATTCTTTTTGTTCAGAGCTATTTTGTCTTCATTCCAAAAGATCGACGTAACCAACTTCGACCTGTGTTGATTGGCGTTGCAATCGGTTTAGCCCTGTTTGCTTATGGGTTAGCTGTTCAGACAATCAATCCATTCGCAGCCTTTATTAATCCCGCAATCTTATTGCCTGTCATGCTTTTAGTGGTTGTGCCGGTATTTTTTGGTTATGCAATCTTTCGGCACAGGTTGATGGATGTGGATGTTGTTGTCCGATGCAGTTTGATTTATGGAACCGTCACGGCATCACTGGCAGCTATTTATTTAGTATCCGTCTATGGTATTGGTACACTTGTTAATTACTTTTTTGGTGAACAGGAAAATCATTTGCTTATTGTTGTATCACTGGTGGTAGTTGCTTTTGTGTTCGATCCTGTCAAACAGAGATTTCAAAATGGGATCGATCGAATATTCTTCCATGAACGGTACGATTATCAGCGGGCATTGTTGGAATTCACTCAAGAACTTCCGCGCTTGTTGGAGATGGAACATATTCTTCATTCAATTGTCTCACGCCTCTCCTCAACAATGCACATCGAAAAATTGTCTGTCTTTATTTGCGGAGAAAAAGAAGGATGCAAGACGGCAACGCACAATATAGAACAAGCAGACTGCACATTTGGTGACGGTGATAATACACTAATGGCACTCTTGAAGAAAACACGTAAGCCGGTCGATCTTCATCTTCTTGATGATGAGTATGATGTCACCGAGGTGAAGAGTGAAGAAAAACAAAAACTTCTCCGCGCCGGTGTGGTGCTATCGGTGCCGATGTTTTTACAAGATCGGTTGGTGGGATTTATCAATGTTGGACCGAAAATGTCCGGCAAAGTATATTCGCAAGAAGATATCAATTTGCTGGCGACCGTTGCAGGACAAGCTGCTATTGCCATCGAGAACTCGCGCTTGCACAAATCCGAGATCGAGCAGGGGCGTATCAAAGAAGAATTGGATCTAGCGCGAAAAATTCAGCAAGGCCTGTTCCCGAAAGCGAGTCCTGAGGTTGCCGGTCTCGATATATCCGGTGTGTCAGTCCCGGCGCAGAGTGTTGGCGGGGATTACTATGACTTCGTCCAACTTGGTCCAAAAAAAATTCTTGCCGTCGTTGCAGACGTCTCCGGCAAGGGAATGTCTGCTGCGTTGTATATGTCGAAAATTCAGGGGATGGTCCAACTTGCGGCACATATGTACGGTACACCGAAGAAAATGCTCGTCAACATTAACCGGCGCATCTTCGACGGCCTTGATCGTAAATCGTTTATCACGATGATTCTCGCGCTTTTCGATTTGAAGAAAAAAGAAGTACGCATTTGCCGCGCCGGACACAATAAAGCGCTTTTGAGTGTGGATAGAAAAATTCGGTTCCTTGAAGGCGGCGGAATTGGGTTGGGGTTAGAACGAGGCCCATTATTCGAGAATGCCATTGAAGAAGTACGGATTCCGATCAAACTGGATAGTCTTTTCCTCTTTTATACTGACGGTATCACCGAAGCAATGAATGAAAAGCAGCAGCAGTTGGGTGAAGATGCAATCGTGGATGTGTTGAAAGCGAACCGGCTTCTCTCTGCAAAAAAGATCCAGCAAGCAATTCTCACAGCCGTAGAAAAATTTCGCGGTACCGCTGAACAGCATGATGATGTGACGATGGTGGTAGTTAAAAGCGTGTCTACAAAGAAAGTAAAAAGATAAAAGGTAAAAGGGAGAAGGTAATGAGTAGAAGTTAAAAGTTAAAAGGTAGAAGGTAAAAGGGAGAAAGCTCTTTTACGCGTTTCTTTTAATATCCCTCATCAATTGTTTACCAGTGATTTCTTTATTCTGCTCCCTATATTTTGCCTGTCTCGTTTCTTTGTCTTTTCTTTGAAAACTCTCTATATTCATAGTGTTTATTTTTCATAAGAGAATTCAATAGAACGTATGACGACAAAACCTCCATCATCCATTGTAGAGTTTCCGACCGAGTCGCTGGAAAAAATCGCATACAGCATTGCCGCGGAAATTCCAACGCAAGAACCGAACGATAATAATCGCCTTGGCTATTGTCTGTGGGGATGGTTGAGCGAACGGCGTGGATCACTTTTGCAGACCATCCATGCAGCAGGCGCTCGTACAAAACTTTCCGATGAAGAAATTCTTGCTGCCATAAGCAAGAGGCTCGAAGAGAAAGGAATCAAGCTTCTGTAAGGAAGATGTGAAAAATTCCAGCATCCGTGTGATATTTTGTTGTATTGTCTTCATGTGAGCTGAAACGTCATGCCCTACGATCTCAAAATATTCGTTCTCTCTTTCATCCCGCTCTTTGTCGCTATTGACGTGCTGGGATTGGTGCCGATCTTTCTTTCGCTCACGGGTAAAATGAATCCTAAGGAGAAAAAGAAACTCATTACGGATGCGACGTTGACTGCGCTTGCTGTTTCGTTGGTGTTTCTGTTCGGCGGCAGAATGATTTTTAATTTCCTCGGAATCACGGAAAACGATTTTCGTGTTGGCGGCGGCATTGTTCTTTTGGTACTTGCCATTGTGGAGCTTATCTTTGTCGGTGAAGACAATCGGACACCCCAAACATCTGTAGGCGTTGTTCCCATCGGTATCCCGCTCATCATCGGTCCTGCCGTACTTACGACGCTCCTGATTGTTGTAGATGCGTACGGGTATCTGGCTGCAGTGATAGCGTTACTGGCAAATCTTTTTCTTGTTTGGCTGATCTTCCGAAATTCCAATCTCATCATACGGATCATGGGAGAAGCAGGATCGAAGGCATTCGCGAAAGTTGCGGCACTCTTCATGGCAGCCATTGCGATTATGATGATACGCGTTGGACTGACAGCAATGATTTCTGCAAGGTAATGAGATGAATCTGGGACTAAAAAATAAAATAGCAATCGTTACCGCGGCAAGCCAGGGACTTGGCAAAGCATCCGCGCTGGCTCTGGCACAGGAAGGCGCAACCGTCGTTATCTGTTCACGGAGACAGAAAGAAATTTCGGAAGCGGCAAACGAAATTCAGAAAACCACGAATGCAACCGTCATCCCGTTGGTTGCTGATGTTGCCAAGCCGGAAGACATCGAGCGATTGGCAGCAGAGACGAAGCAGCGCTTCGGCACTGTGCACGTGCTTGTCAATAACGCAGGCGGTCCGCCTACGGGTGACATTCTCTCGTTAACCGATGAAGATTGGAGGAAAGGACACGACCTGACACTCATGAGTATGGTGCGTCTCACTCGCGCCGTTCTTCCGATGATGATTCAGCAGCGATGGGGAAGAATTATCACCATCACATCGATTGCCGCAAAGCAGCCGATCAACGAATTGCTTCTTTCTTCTGCGATTCGCCCCGGAATTCTCGGACTCACCAAAGTGCTTGCGAACCAGTACGCAAAAGATAATATTACCGTGAATACAGTGTGTCCCGGTCACGTTCTGACCAAGCGGCAGGAAGAGCTTGCAGCTTCGCGAGCGGCAGCGAAAAATATTTCCATGGAGCAGTATTTGAAAGAGACTGCCGGTGCCATTCCCGCCGCCAGACTTGGCAGACCGGAAGAAATTGGCAATGTCATAGCATTCCTTGCATCCGAGCAGGCAAGTTATGTCAATGGAGTGAATATGCTTGTCGACGGCAGCGCGGCAAAGGGAATCCATTGAACAATTCATACATCCTCTCTGCAATATCATAGTGTTCCAGTCTGTGTAGAAATTAGGATTTTTATAGATATACGATCTCACTTCTAGAAAGCATTTTTCAGATGAGCGATATCATCAAAGCGATACTCTTAGGGATTGTTGAAGGGATAACGGAATTTCTGCCTGTTTCCTCAACAGGTCACTTGATACTCGTCAATCAGTACATTGCATTCGATGAACAGTTCACAAAAATGTTCGATATCGTCATACAGCTCGGAGCGATTCTCTCTGTGGTTGTGTACTTTCGGAAACGGCTGTTCGCATTTGAAAAAGTGAATGGTTCGTACTTTCAAAGTCAGACCGCCGATCTGTGGAAGAAAGCCATTGTCGGCGTGCTCCCCGCCTTAGTGATCGGTGCAAAGTTCGGGAAACAAATTCAGTCTTCGTTGTTCAATCCTCTGACCGTTTCCGGTGCGCTCATCGTTGGAGGTATTGCATTGATTCTTTTAGAGAACCGCAAGCAGAGAGAGAAAATTTCAACGATTGCCTTGCTGGACTACAAGACTGTGTTGTTGATCGGTTTGATACAATGTCTCGCGATGATTCCCGGAACTTCGCGCTCGGCAGCGACAATCATAGGCGCTATGTTCTTAGGATGTTCTAGGCTTGTAGCGGCAGAGTTCTCTTTCTTTTTAGCTATCCCTACGCTGCTCGCCGCGTCAGCATATTCATTGCTTAAGACAGGATTCACAATGACGTCAGAAGAAACAGTTGTACTGACTGTTGGCTTTGTTGTTTCATTTATCATTGCACTTCTCGTTATTGCAGGGTTCATGAAATTTATCAGCAGACATGATTTTAAACTGTTCGGGTACTACCGGATTGTTCTTGGCGGAGCTATTCTCGCATTCTTTCTGTTGATGTGATAACCCAAGTTCGCTGACCTCCGTGATCCAATTACTTGCTGACCCCGTTCAGTTTTTTAATATCCAGCACAAAATCTCTCTGATTGACATTCACTCTGTGATTTCCTAAGTTGTGTGAGAAATACTTCATGAAAATTCTTTTATGAATAAATATATTCTCCTTACTTTCCTGATTTCTTTCTCTGGAAAATGCGAACAAGATGATCAATTCGCGAGTGCAAGAGAACGAATGGTGCAAGATCAAATTATTGCACGAGGTGTTCAGGATTCTGCAACACTTTATGCAATGAGGATGGTTCCACGGCATGAGTTTGTTCCATCGGCATTAATGAACTATGCATATGATGATACTCCGCTTCCCATTGGCTCTGAACAAACAATTTCCCAGCCGTACATTGTTGCCCTGATGACTGAGCTGATTAAACCGAAAAAAGGTCAGCGGATTCTGGAAGTGGGGACAGGCTCCGGATATCAGGCTGCGGTTCTCGCCGAGATTGTCAAGAGTGTTTACACAATAGAAATTTTGCCGGAACTGGCTGCGTCATCTGAAGAACGGCTGAAACGTCTGGGATATGATAACGTGGTTGTCCGTTGTGGTGATGGATACGAAGGTTGGAAAGAATTTGCACCTTTTGACGGAATCCTTGTTACTGCAGCGGCGGAGGATATTCCTCAGCCATTGATCGATCAGCTGAAAGATGGCGGCATACTCGTAATTCCCGTCGGTTCAGTAATGTCTGTCCAGTCCTTGACGGTTGTGAAGAAGCACGGAAAGGATATTGAAACACGAACGGTTCTACCTGTTCGGTTTGTTCCGCTCATTCGTTCCCGATAGATAAGCACTCTGTAGCCATGATGGATCATCGCAGAATTATCTTTTGTTTCTCCTCTGATAATATTTATCATAAAACTATCTTGAGCGCCAATTTACAATTTGTATTTTTTTCATTTATGGATTAACCGTCCCCTCTCTCTTTTCTCTATCTTGTATAAGAGTGGACTTCTATCTCAGAGATTCTTTACCTCTTCCTCACATAATCGAGGAAAGAGAATCCCGTATGACGTTCTTCTTGTACGAGTTGAAAATGTTTAAGTAGGAACTCTTGGTACGGAGGGAAATATATATCTCCGTCAACTTCTCTATCGACCAGAGTTAAGCGCAGTTCATCAGTCAACCTGAGAGCATCTGCAAAGAGCCGTCCTCCACCAATCACGAATACTTCCTTTTCATTCTTTAATGCTTGTAAAGCAAAATCTAATGAGGGATAAGATTTTACACCGTTGATGACTCTTGATGTGATGACGATATTGGTTCGGTTGGGAAGAGGGTTGTCGAGAGAATCGAATGTTCTGCGGCCCATGAGGACTGTGTGACCGGTGGTCAGCTGCTTGAATCGCGCGAGGTCTTCAGGGATGTGCCAGGGGACTTTACCGTTCTTGCCAATGACACGGTTGCGGGCTATTGCAGCGATGATGATGAGTTTCATTTGTTGAAGTTGTCGTTCCCAGCCGGAGGCATAAGATTGAATCACACGAAGCGTGATACAGTTTCAGGCTTCCAGCTGTCAGGATGTAAATCCTGACGGCATAGAACTATGCCTCAAACCATGGCGGGCGTATGCCAAGGAGTTTCATTTTCGCTTCGATTTCTTCCCGCTCGATGTTGCGCTTCATCTCTTGCCCCGGGGGCGGAACAAGTCCGTACTCTTCTGCCACTGCTCGCGCGCCGGTTCTATCGCCTGCCTGCACACGTGAGATGATGGCAATTTCCTGCTTGGAAAGTTCTATGCTGCTGAAGAGATAATCCTGAAATGCTTTCCACACCATCGGGCACCACTTGCTGACGATCTCATGACCGATCGTTGCCGCATAGGTACGAATTTCGTACTGCGCATGCGCTTCCATCCGGAGCGCAAGGAAATGAAGAAGATTGCGGAGATCGATTTTCCAGTACGCTTCGGTATACGTGCTGAGCGTTAAATCCTTGCGTGCTTGTTCGCGTGCAATCCCGGTGGCGATGCGCTCGTTGTACACTTTGCGTGTGAATTCCTGCAATTCCGATTCTTGCGCAGAGAAATAAATTCCTTGCTCTGTCGTGAGAAATCCGTCGCTTCCTTGGCGGTTGGTTGTTCCCTGTGTTCGCCATTCTTCGGGTTTCGTTCTCTGCGCCGCAGAGACAGCAAGAGAATAGCGGGTGGAATATTCATTGACATTCGCAGTGCGGTGCCGGATCCATTGGCGCCAGCAATCCATCGGTACGCGTATGTGTAATTTAATTTCGCACATCTCGAACGGCGTCGTGTGATGATGACGGAGCAGATACCGGATGAGTGTTTCGTCTTCGCGGAGTTTCTTCGTGCCTTTGCCGTATGAGACACGTGCTGCCTGCACGACGGACGAATCATTCCCCATATAATCGACCACGCGCACAAATCCATCATCGAGAACCTTGAAGGGGACTCCGAGAATCTCATCTATTTCTTTGACAACGGTGCGCTCCAGTTTTTCGACAGCTTGTTCCATTCTATAATGCGTAGTTAAGAATTTTAGAAACAAGTTTTGCCGTTGTCACATCGGCGTGGGGCAGCAGTTTGATGGGTGCCAATTCAACTACATCGAAACCCACAATGTGCCGTTTGCGGGCAACCCTTCGGATACATCGCATCACTTCGTCCCAAAAGAGACCATTGGGTTCCGGGGTTCCTGTTGCCGGCATGAGAGATGGATCGAATACGTCGACATCGAATGAGATGTACACGTCATCTGTCAAATTTTCTATAACGAAGTCGTCCCAGTATTTCAAGATTCTCGTATGGCTGCCCTGGCGTATCTCGTGTGCGTAAAATGTGTGAATACCGTGGTCGCGGATGAACTCCGCTTCCTCTTTGCACAGTGCCCGGATGCCTACTTGTACCAACCGGTTCGGATCCAAAAATTCGCATACACGTGCCATTACCGAGGCGTGGCTGTATTTATTTCCCTTATACTCGGGACGGAGGTCGGAGTGCGCATCGAAATGCAGGACGGAGAGATTGGGATACAATTTTGCATGTGCTGCAATGATAGCGGAAGAGATTGTGTGCTCGCCTCCAAGCGTTACAACAAATTTCTGCCGCTCGACCATGTGAAGAACGGTGTCGTACATAAGCTGGAGCGCCGCTTCATCCTTTTTCTTTTCGAAAATAAGCGGGGAAAGCGTGGCGATTCCGTGCTCCTTGTAGATTTCGCGCTTTGTTTCCTCATCGAAAAATTCAACATAGTGTGATGCCTTCAGGATTGCATCCGGGCCCTTCTTGGTTCCGCCGCCGTAGCTCACGGTGCGCTCGTATGGTACCGGCAGTACCACGACCTTTGAAGTCTCGAACGTGGAATATTGTTTTTCTATACCGAGGAAATTTTGTTTGCTATCGAGCACCTTTACCATAATTCCTTCTCCAAAAAATTGTGTTCCAATATATCTCTAAGCTGATGGAAAAGCAAGCATCTGAATAGCACGAGTTTACCCATCATCCAAGTGCTGTCAGGACTTTCGTCCTGACAGAGAAAAAGCCACCTTTAGGCGATGGATTTGGTGTCCCTTCAAGTGTCTCAGTTTAGTGCGGTCAGGACTTACGTCCTGACCGATACTGTAAAGTGTCAGGAGGGAACTCCTGACACCACTTGGAATAATTTCTTCACGATCTTCTGAGGAATAGGTAAACTCGAAATTGAATATGCAAGCTTTGAGAAAGCGAGCTTTGAAAAAGCGAGCTTTGAAAAAGCGAACTTGACAAAGAGAGCTTTTGTTCCGATAATAACAACATGCTCTTATGAAATCATCCAAACGATTATATGGTTTTTTTACAGTTCTTGTAGCGCTCTGGTGTATTGGTATTCTTGCCGCACCGCTCCTGAAGCATGCCGGCTGGGCGCAAAGCGCAGATATGCTCTACTCGTTCTTTTCGCGTGTTTGCCACCAAGACGATGCACGTTCCTTCCATGTGGAAGGAGAGAAAATCGGCGTATGTATTCGCTGCAGTGCTATTTATTTTGGATTCTTTTTGGGATTGATCACCTTGCCTTTGTCGCGCGCGTTGAAGCGGAAGAATGTTCCTGCAATGGGATTCTTTCTCTTCGCGGTTCTTCCCATGGTTGTCGATGCCGTGCTGAATGCCGCGGGTATTCATGCGAGCACACCGATGACCCGAGTTATCACCGGCGCTTTGTTTGGCATGAGCATGCCGTGGTTTGTCGTTCCAATTTTCATTGAAGCTTGTTTGCAGCTCAATCATCGAAATAAAAACCATTCACCAGATTCCGGAGCCGTTCGATATGATCGAAAAACCCAGTAAACTACGCGCCGCTCTTCTTGGCGGACTCATTGTCGGTGTTATTTCAGGTCTTCCAGGCCTTAATGTGCTGAACTGCTGCTGTTGTGCCGGAATTCTTTTCGGCGGGGCAATGTCGGTCTATCTCTATCGTCGGGAATTTACAGATCAAATGCCTCCGATGGAATCTTCCGATGCGTTGGTTTTGGGAATCATCGCCGGCATCGTCGGCGCGCTGGTCACGACGTTCCTGAGCGCAATGATTTCTCTCATTCTTGGTCCTCTGGAAACAGAGATGGTGCGTAACCTTGTAGAGAAATTTGGACAGAAGCTTGAAAATTCCGGATCAATTCCACCAGGCACCATGGATGATCTGATTGAAAAGTTAGAGCAGGCAATGAAAGAAGGCGGAAAGATCGGCGGTATTCTCCGCTCGCTTGTCTATGCGCTGATTCTCTACCCGATTTTTTCCATGCTGGGCGGGCTTATCGGTTATGGAATTTTCGGAAAGAAGAAACCGACAGTTCCGCCCATGCCGCCGATGCAGCAATAGTCTATGTGGTGAGAAGATTCCCGAAGTTTTCCTGTCACTTCTCGTGAGAAACTTCGGGAATCTAAAAGAGGAGGATAGTGGCGTCGAGGGTTTTGTATTAATGTAAGCAACGAAAATGGAAATGAACGCGCTTGAAGCCAATGAATGCACACATTTTGTGAACTGCTTCTCTATGAATATAGTTGACAACGAACGAAAGCTTGTGTAAGTTTGAGGTGCGCCGCTCCTACCTAAAATGGCGGCGTAAAACACTTTTTGTGTACCCTCAGTTGATGGCGCTTCTGAGGGTTTTTTATTTATGCTCAACATTTTACTTTTAAACTTGCCCTCCCATCGAGAAACATGTATATTAAAGCAGCAAAAATCTCAAATCTCTGATTATTACCATTGGGGGATCGCCAATGACAGTTCTTGAGAAATTAAATGTAATATTAAACACAAAGTCTATATATCGTCCTATTACGGACAAAATACAGACTAAGTCTCCCGAAGGTGGCGAAGCCATACCATTGGTAGATGCCTTTGGCATATCTAATCACATGTTAGCCAGCAACTCTATAAACTAAAACTATAGGAGTCAAAATGGATTATAAAAATTCTGAAATGAAGATTGATCAACTCATTGGATACCTCAACGACGGCAAAATAAATTTATCCCCCGCTTTTCAAAGAGGGCATGTCTGGAATCTTAACCTTCGACGGAAACTGCTTAAGAATATTCTCGATCGCAAACCAATTCCAGCAATATTCCTCTATAAGGAGGCTTCAGGTGCCAAATATTCTTACAATATTCTTGATGGCAAACAGCGACTAGAGAGTATAATTCTTTATGTTAACAACTCACGGAATGATCTAGCTGTTAAACAATGGCAGGATTATTTCCTTGTTGCAGGAAGACAAAGAGACCAAGCTGGCTTTAGTTACGACCGTAAGGATTCGCGCACTTGCTTCTCTAGTCTCAACGAAGCCATTGTAAGAGATTTCAGAGAATATTCAATTCCAACCATCGAAATAACACTCAAAGACGACTCCTCTTCTTCTGTTAGTGAGATTATTTCACTTTTTATCGATATTAACCAGCAAGGAGTTCGAGTAAGCAGATTCAATATTGTTAAAGCGCTTTGTTTAGATTCTGAACTTCTAAAATCAGTTTTCAACATAATTGCGCAAAAACAGAAGAGACGAAAAGATCCTTATTACAAATTGATCGATAATGATATTAATCGAGTTATAAAAAGATTGCGGGATGTTCAAGCCGTTCAAGATCCGAATTTCAAAGCAGATAAAATATGGGAACACCTTTTAGAGTTGGCCCTCTTTTGTGAAACCTCCATCCATCGCAAACCCATTGATATAACAAAAGGCTTTATTAATAAGAAGGAATTCACGGGAATTAAATTGTCTTCAAAGACCATTAAAACATTGAAAAGGGTTTTTGCATTGTTAAATTCTGTAAGTCGTAGAACACCTGGACAGTCACCATTCTTTTCAGATTATGCATATTTTTACACAATCGCTACGCATCTAACACGCGATGGTGTGATTACTCAATCTAATCAATTAGCAATTATAGAAAAATTAGTTTTGCTTGCAAAGGCTTTAAATGATAAACCTAGATCTCAATCCTCGGCCGTTAAAAGATTTGCTAGTCCTTCTAAACAGCATTCAGTCGAACTATCAGTCAGAGACGAACGTGAAAAAAGACTCAAGGAAATTCTTAAAGGGCCTAAATCCAATCTGATAAGAGGGAAAAAATGATCTAGTTGCTGGCTAACCAGGCGCTCCCCGCAAACAACACGGGGTTTCGCAAACAACGCTCAACAAGCTCGGCTTGTCCAGATAATTGAATCGCAGCCGGAGGCCGCGTGTAAATAATGCACACAAGAGTGTGCACCAATAATTACGCAGACATCATTCAAGACTTTTGCACGAAGTGCAATACAACTTCATACATAAAGATACTATATTTATTAAGGAACGCACTGCAAAATTCATGGCGAGTATAGGTTTAGTGTTTAATTGAAAGTTGGTATAATGAACTTGTTTCGTTTAGTGCATGTTGCAAATATGCAGTGCCGCAGCTTAGCGCCGGTCCGTTAGCCAGCCAATGACAGACAATGCTAAACGATACCTCAAATAAAAAGGAGTAAAAATGAAAAATAAGATAAGAAATCTTTTTGTCGTACTGACTATAGCGACTTCAGTAATTATTTGGGTTATATTTTATTTCACTGCACCCGAATTAATGGTATATCCTTTAATCATAGGTAGCTTAGCTGCCTATCTTGTTTATGAGTACGCTTTTTACAAGGTTGACGACATTCCTGAAAATTTTTTCCTTTTTAACAGAAAAATGCCAGAAAGATACTTTGTCTGGTCTTTTGTCTCAACGAACATTGGCTTGTTCAGCTCAATCGCATTTTCTGTTATTCTTAGTTTCTATTTTGGGATCGCTGGAATGTTTTGGACCACTTTTGCTTGGTTTGTCGGAATGTGGTGGTTCTCAAAAGCAATTCCAAAATTACTTCCATTTTTCAAAACAGGAAATACTTTGCATGAATTTATAGCGGTTAAGTACGGCAACACTTTTGAAGAGAAAAAAAGATTGCGTGTTATTACTTCGACAATTACATCGGTTTTATATTGGGCGTCATTAGGTGTTGAGATAAAGTTTGCATCAATGATTCTTTCTCCATCTTTGGGAGTAACGTCTTCAACAATTCTTGCGATGGCAATAGCCTTAACTGCATTCGGATATTGTTATATGGTCGGTTATCGTGGTGCTGTAATTACTGATAAATTTCAATTTTGGGCGATGGCGATTGGTTCAATAGTAATTCTTGGCTTTCTAGTAGAACTTTGCTTAACGAAGCCTTTTGAGATTTCAAGTGATTATTTTTCATTAAGAAGTATTCTCATTGGGCCTGATTGGTTTAGCTTATTAGCTTTGGTACTTGTGCTAGTTCCTTATCAATACTGTATTATGGATATGTGGCAAAGATGTATTGCTATTTCAAAAATGAACGATACCGCTGGAATACCGATGACCGATGAGACATTGGTGAAAGAAATGCAAAAGTTGACTTATTCAAAAGCGATTATCCCCTTCTTATACTTATTTGTTGTTTGGTTTTTAATTGGAATTGTTGCCTTAGGGACAAAGATGACGGATGATCCTTCTCTTATTCTTCAAGAATTCTTAAAAATTGCGGATACGTATGGCAATTGGGGTTTTGCTGTTAAGTCAGTAATTGTTCTAGTTTTTATTTCAGCAGCCATATCTACTGTGTCAACATTCTTAATGGCAATTGTTCAAACCTTTATGTATGACATATATGCAACTTGGATTGTTCCTGATCTAGCCGATAGAGTCAATCAACTTGAAATAGAAAAACAATATCGATTTGTAAACATATCACGTTTTTTTGTTGCACTAATTGGAGCAAGTGGTATTGCTGTTGCTTACTTTGCTTTTGATCTTGTAAACTTTTGGGTAAGCATGTATTCAGTTATGCTCTCTATGCTTCCAGCAGTTTATTTACAAGTTTCAAAGAGGTTAAGTTCAATACAAACTAAGCCAAGCTATCAACGAGTGTTTTGGGGTATTGTTGTTGGTTCGACCAGTGCATTAGTGTTGGGAATTTTAGGAACTTTTACTCCTTTAAAAGAATATAGTTTAGCAAATTATTGTCCTATAGCTTCCATTGTTTTATCTTTTGCGATTACTTTTACTGGGGGGGAAAAATGATTACTAATACGATTTCTTTTACCGTCATGTTTGCTATAGTAACTGCCTATCTTGGTACAAATTCTTTACGAAAGGATATCCTCAATCGTATCTATGAAGAACTAACGGCAACTTTTAATAGATTGAGAACAACAGAATTATCAGATGTCCAAACGCACAACATAGTCGATCTTTTCAATCAAGAACGAAAAGTAATGAAGAATAGTCAAATATTTTTAGTTCTTCTTGTCTTTCAATTGGTTATTTCATTTGGCATCGGATTTAGTGAGAAAGTATTTGTCGATCCCACAACTCTTGGGAATGCAAATTTAATTTTGTCCGCCCTAACTTATATTAATATCGTTAAATTCATTTTTGCAGTTGCTGTTTTTGCAAGAAACCCGAGATTACTTATTTTCAATCAACGATCCTTGTGGTAATATGTAATATTTCACCTATAGTGAATTTTAATAAACAGTTATGCAAAAAGGGGCAAAATTGAATCTGCCAATAAAAGATATAAAAGCCATAGATACATTATTAATAAGCGAATATTCAAACACAATACGATCATTTTTTTTGAAGAATAATTATTATGAAGTCTCTTTGTTTAATACTACAAAACATAGAATAACAAATACAAATCAAATTAAAACTTCTACGGGAGATTTTCTAAGATACACAACTGAACCTGAAATATGGAAGCAGGGTTTGGATTTAGACAAATTTTTTTGTCTTACAAGTTTATTCCGTGAAGAAGATGAAGCCTCTTTACTTCATAAAAATGAGTTTAAAATTGTAGACTTCTACATCAAAAATGGTAATCCAGAATTAATAGTAAAGATCTTTTTTGAAGTATTAGAATACCTAGAATCGTCGTTAAAATTGCCAAAACTATCAAAGCTTAATATAATTCCTAGTGACTTTGAGGAATTTAATAACGATAAATTTTCAGGGGTGCCAAAAACTATTTACAAAGTTGATAATTATCCAATTACAGAATCATTTTATGATGCTGCTGATATTAAAACAGGAAAATCAAAAAAAAGCGAATTGTTTTATTCCGATGTCGGACAACTTATAGAGTTTAGTGTATTCGGACAAGTTGACAAAAATAGTAATCCTCAGAATAAAATTGAAAATTATACTTTCGGGAATACGGAAATTAAATCATTAAACCTATACGGTATGTGTCTGGGTATAGAACGAACTATATTGTGCTATGAAACATTAAAACATAGCTTGGCTGGCTAACCAGCGGCTCAAGCTGACCGAATGAGCGTTGGTGCATTTTGCATTGCGTGTAGAGGTTTCGGTTTTTAATAATAAACTTTTCAGCATGAACTTGTTTCGTTATCAATATTTTGAAAATTATCACCTGCGTGCCGAAGTGCCTTCGGCACGCAGGCAGGGTGCCGCAGTCCCCAACAAAAACATTTGGGGACAAGCTTACTTGTCCGCCGTCTTGTTGGGCGGAGCGCCCAGCCGTTAGGTAGCCATGAATCATGGATAGAGTCCCCAAAATGGAACCCGAACTACAACAGTATTCTGAATTCTTAAACATCTTTAATACCGAATCTGAGAGAGGAGCGGCACTAACAGCAGCAGCATTTCTTGACCAGCGATTGCTGGAAGTTCTTCAAGCCTTCTTAGCGGACACAAATGAGCTCGAGAATCTCTTGGAAGGTCAGAATGCACCATTGGGTTCATTTTCATCTCGAATATCTGCCTGCTATTGTTTAAGTCTGATTGATGAAAGTGAGTTTAAAGACATCAATATAATTCGTCGCATTCGGAATGAATTCGGTCACAAATGGAGTGGCGTTACGTTCAGATCACAGAAGGTCAATGATCTCTGCATGAACTTATCTTGGCAAGGGCCTGAAGAACTTGAGAAGGATACGAATGCACGCGGAAGATTCAACTTCGCGGTTGCAATCCTATTAGCAAATCTACTTTGGCGAGTTCGAATAGTACAAAAAGGGAAACGGCAACCAAGGCTGTGGTCGAGAAAACTAACGCAAATATAAACTGGCTGCCTAACCAGGCGCTCAAGCTCGGCTTGTCCAGAAGAATGAATCACGCAGAGCGTGATACTAATTTTAAATAAACGTGAGTATGTTAAGCATGGCGCGTAACGGTTTAGTATATTTTGGGAGCTATCAACTTGAAACTCAGTTCGTTCACTACAAAATTGAAAGTTATCAGCGCCGCAGTCCGATCCCGCATAAGCGGGATCGCGATCGCGTTCCATTGTGTAACAATGGAACGGACTTAGCGCCCGTCCGTTATACCGCGCACGTGGCACAAAAAGTATATTTCTTATTAAATAAATATTCCCATTCATATTCCATAACATGGTTTCTATATCGCTAAATAATAATGCGATAAAATAATTGGTCATCGTCCACATTCCAATAATAAAAGTAGGAGATAATTTATGCAAAAACAGAAAAACGCGAAGAATCTTGTTGCAATGGTATGTATTAGTTTATATCTAGTCGGATGTAGCAGCGAAACTAGAGATTTTGCTCAGACAGTAAACAATTATCATCGCAGCAATCGAAAAGTCGATCAGCTTGAATTGTTTATGGAAAATGAAAAACCATCAAAACCATTTCAATCTGTCGGTATACTCTCAACTAAAAATCTCTGGTCAGAAAAACCTGAAGAGAGTCTTAGAATAATGCGCGAGAAGGCAACTGAATTAGGATTAGATGGTGTTTACGATATACATTGTGCGCCTTATGGGACTTATAATGAAGGTGGCTGCACTGGCAAAGGTTTTGTGTACGAGAAATAAATTTATAGATGCATTTCATAACAATATTCGTATTGCGCACGGATATTTTGCTCAGCGCACCCAAGATCAATAGAATATTCAGCGCGATATAACCAGGCGCTCCCCGCAAAAAGCGACGGGGTTTCGCATAAAGCGCTCAACAAGCTCGGCTTGTCCAGAAGATTGCATCACGCAGAGCGTGATACTAAATTTGAATGAGCGCACTGCAAAATTCATGGCGAGCATAGGTTTAGTACAAATTTGAAAGCTATCAGAATGAACTTGTTTCGTTATCTACATTTTGAAAGTTATCACCTGCCTGCCGACCTGTCCGCTGAAACGAAGTGTAGGCGGAAGTGCCTTCGGCACGCAGGCAGGGTGCGGCAGCTTACTTGTCCGCCGTCTTTTTGGCGGAGCGCCCATCCGTTAGGCAGCACGCTCTAATTAAAGGACAAAATAGTGATTCATGTTATTACCACGATTATTAAGTTTTTAAAAAATAATTTTGAATGGTTTGTAATACCATTTTTAGTCGTTATAATTCTGAAAGGAATTATTTGTCCACTCAAAAATAGGAATCCTACAAATGACACAATATTGATCCCAAGCGACTCACCTAATAAATCAGTTTTAGAAAGGGATACTCGTTTACAAATTCTATTAAATTCAATTCATCAACATCAGGGATTTGTCGTCCAGTCTACCGTTGCTAGCGAGAATCTTAA
>JBEKNC010000027.1:0-17281 GCA_049523215.1 Bacteroidota bacterium
ACCGTATATGAACGAAGGTAAATCCAGTTATCGCCTATTCACATTGAATGACGATTATCATTCGTTTCCCTCCGGCCATTCAGCCGCTGCATTTGCAATCTCAACTGTCCTTTCCAGAAATGCCGGCCCAACATGGTTGAAAATACTCGTGTACTTGCCCGCTGCGATCACTCCATTCTCCCGAGTATATGAAGATATGCACTGGGTGTCGAGTTGTTTTATCGGCGGTGCACTCGGCTACTTTGTTGCTGATTGGGTCGTAGATCTTCATGAACAAAATGAATCGCGAGTGCACGTGTCTTCGATCTTTCCACTCACCATCAGTGTAACTCTCAATTAGCCGATGATCACTCAATGCTCTTCATTGCATAAAATCTCAAAACACATGTTCTTCTTTCGCGGAGCGTACTAGTACACCATGCATCATAAAATTCTCTTATCACTCCTTCTTATTTTCATTTGCGGATTCTCTCCCTACGGAGCCGCAGACTTGTTCGCACAAAATCTCGCTTCACGGGATACCGTACTGGGCAACAAATACAATTTGTCCCAATTCGGAAATGAGACATGGAGTTGTATTAAACAACCAACGAAATGGGACGGCAGTGATTGGCTCAGACTCGGGGTGATAGGCGGCGCAACATTTCTAACAATGCAAGTTGATCAACCAATCCGCAATGCGGTTCTCAAAGACAGAAGCTATTTCTACAGCGTTCCCATTGAGGGAGCTAGAATGTACGGAGAACTCTATTCCCCGTTTGTGTTCTTTGGCGGCTTTGCTATACATTATTTGCTCACCGATAACATTTCATCAAGAAAAATCGCTTATGAAATCGGACAAGCTTCACTTTATACAGGCGCAATTGTCCTTACAATGAAATCTATAATTGGCAGAGCGAGGCCTCATATGAACCTCGGGAGAGCGACATATCATACCTTCACATTCACGGGCGACGATTTTCATTCGCTTCCTGGAGGACACACGGCTACTGTATTTGTCATCTCAACTGTTCTTTCCAGAAATGTTCACCCAACATGGTTGAAAGTACTCGTGTACGTGCCTGCTGTACTCACTGCATACTCCCGGATCTATCAAGATATGCATTGGACGTCTGATTGTGTTCTCGGCGGCGCGCTCGGCTACTTTATTGCAACCTGGGTTGTTGATCTTCATGAGAACAATGATTCGCGAGTGCACGTGTCTTCGATCTTTCCACTCACCATCAGTGTAACTCTCAATTAGGCCGGATGATCACTCTATGCTCTTCAATGCATACAATCTCAAAACATATGTTCCTCTTTCGCAGAGAGTACTATTACATAATGTTTCATAAAATTCTCTTATCACTCCTCGTTTTGATCATCTGCGAATCTTCTCTCTTCGCACAAAACAAATACGATTTCTCTCAGTTCGGACACGAGACTGGCGATTTCATCAAACAACCGTCGAAATGGGACGGAAGCGATTGGCTCAAACTCGGGGTAATGGGTGCAGGGTCATTTTTACTTATCGAAACTGTCGATCAACCGGCTCGAGATTTGGTGCTCAAGGACAGAAGTTATTTATACAGCGTACCGATTGAAGCAGGCAGAATATGGGGAGAACTGTATTCCCCTATAGTGCTCTTTGCCGGTTTTGCTGCACATTCTTTGATAACGAATAATACTTCGACAAGGAAAGTCGCTTATGAAATCGGACAGGCTTCACTTTATACGGGCGCAATTACCTTAATACTGAAGACTGTGTTCGGTAGATCAAGACCGTATATGAATGAAGGTATATCCAGTTATCACCCATTCTCATTTCGTGACGATAATCATTCGTTTCCCGGAGGACATACAGCCACTGCACTTGTACTCTCAACCGTCCTTTCCAGAAATGCCGGCCCAACATGGCTGAAAGTACTTGCGTACTTACCCGCTGTGATCACACCATTTTCTCGAGTGTACGAGGATAAACATTGGGTATCGAGTTGTTTCTTCGGCGGGGCACTCGGCTACTTTGTCGCTAAATGGGTTGTAGATCTTCATGAGAAAAAGGATAAACAATTTCAAAGTACTTCAAACACCCCTCTCCTCAATATTAGTATTGTTATATACTAAGGGTATTAATAATGACGATTCTGAAAACACTGATTGGAAAGCAAGATTCAAAATAACTTATGTCTTAATCACATTCACAACCAACACAGAAGGAAAGAAATATGAATATGAACATGAATTTCACGAACAATATAGGGATGCTGCTGCTGGGCATATGGCTCATAGTCTCGGGTGTGGTAGCACTTGTCCCGGCTGTGTATTTCAATGGTCTGGGGGCGATTATGGCGATACTAGCCGTACTCGCTGGAATATTCATCTTGCTGCGTAAATAGATCAACGTCGTTGTTCAATTGTAGAAGCTGCCGCATGGATTGCTTTGGTTAACTTCGTGGCTGAACCGACCTATCCAAATGTTTCAAGATACATCAATGTAATTGTCTGCTAGTCATTTCTGGTCGACTGATCTGCGAAGAGCGCAGCCGGCGCGGAAAGAGCTATGGTGTACAACACATCGCCTGCATGAGATGCCGATGATGAATATCGATATGCTGCGCCGGAGTCGAACCATTTAACCGATTCCCTTAGAAGCCATTCTCTTTTTGAATTCTTCATACTATTTAGTATAATAAAGCATTATGCATAGATATAAAACCATACTTCGCACTGGAAACAAAATCGTAATCAAGATTGGCACAAACCTCCTTGCGGACAAAGAAAAAGGAATCAATCTTGAGCGGATGAACGAGATTGCGAAGAATATCGCTTCCTTGCAGCGACGAGGCAAACGGGTTGTTCTTGTCAGCTCCGGTGCGATTGGTGCCGGTGTTGCCGCATTGAAGATGAAAGGAAGTCCCAAAACGATTCCCGAGAAACAAGCCACGGCGGCCATCGGACAACCGCTGCTCATGGAGGCTTATGAGAATGCATTTCGAATTCAAGAATGCACGATTGCCCAAATTCTTTTAACGAAAGACGATTTCACCAACCGGGCAAGGTATCTCAATGCTAAAAATACATTTTCGGCACTCCTTGAAAAAGGTGTCGTTCCTGTTATCAATGAAAACGATACGGTTGCCGTAGAAGAAATCAAACTTGGTGACAATGACAATCTTTCCGCGCTTGTGGCAAATCTCATTGAAGCCGACCTGCTCATTATCCTGAGCGATATCGATGGGCTTTTTTCGGATGATCCAATAAAGAATCATACAGCCGAATTGATTCCCATCGTCGAGAAGATTACACCGCAGCTTGAGAAGCTTGCTAAGAGCAGTAAAACCGAATTGAGCACGGGCGGAATGATTACAAAAATTCAAGCAGCGAAAAGATGCATCTCAGCGGGCATAGCAATGGTTATCGCGAACGGAAAAAATCCAAATGCACTTGAAGAAATATTCTCCGGAGATTTCAGAGGCACATTGTTTTTACCGGCAGAAAAGAAATTAAACGTTAGGAAGAAGTGGATTGGATTTGTCTCGCATGCCAATGGATATATAGTCGTGGACGATGGAGCAAAGAATGCACTGCTGAAAAGGCAGAAGAGCCTGCTTCCTTCGGGCATCCTTGAAGTGCATGGAGAATTTAAAGCCCATGACACGATTTCTGTTCGCGACATGGAAGGAACAGAAATTGCAAAAGGCGTCACCGGGTTTTCCTCAACAGATCTCGGAAAGGTCAAAGGGAAGAAAACGAGCGAGCTCGAAAAGATTCTCAATCGTAAATCGTGTGATGAAGTTATTCACCGGGACAATCTTGTGTTGATTGGAGAAGAATAATGTTTGAAGAAAGTGTTATACGGAAAGCAGAATCTGTAAAAGCATCGAGTGGTGTGTTGTACAATTGTACGGCTGCTCAGAAGAACACATTATTGAAGGCACTGAACAAGCGGCTCCTCAGTGAAACACCTGCTATCATAGCGGCAAATAAGAGAGACCTTGAAAATGCAGAGAAAGCGGGAATTTCTAAAGTGCTGCTGGATCGTTTGGCCCTTAACGAAAAACGGATTCAGCAAATGATCGATGGGGTAAAGGATGTGATCAAACTTCCTGATCCTGTCGGAAAAATTTTCGATAAGATAAGAAGGCCGAACGGTCTTGTTGTGGAAAAAATGCGAGTGCCGCTTGGTGCTGTTGGGATTATCTATGAAGCGCGTCCGAATGTCACGATTGATGCTTCGGTACTCTGTTTGAAATCCGGTAATGCTGTATTACTCCGCGGCGGTTCGGAAGCTCTTCATTCAAATAGAGCCTTAGTCGAAATACTAAAATTAGCATTGAAGGATGTGAAACTTCCCTCCGGATGTGTGGAGTTTATTGATACTACAGATCGTGAAGCGGTTGTCGTCATGCTGAAGCAGGATAAATATTTAGATGTGATTATCCCGCGCGGCAGTCAGCAGTTGATCCGATACATTCAGGAAAATTCCTCTGTGCCTGTGATTGCGCACGGAGAAGGCAATTGTCATGTGTTTGTGGACAGTTCTGCAAATCTTAAGAATGCAGAAGATATTGTTTTTAATGCAAAAGTGCAGAGGCCATCCGTCTGCAATGCGGCAGAGAAACTCTTGGTGCATGAAAGGATTGTAGCGAAGTTCTTGCCCAAGGTTGCTGCGCGATTGCGGCAGGCAGGAGTTGAAATACGAGGTGATGAAACGGCCATATCAATTCTTCCTGATATCAAGCGAGCCGATGAGTCGGATTGGTATAAAGAATATTTAGATTTGATCATCGCAGTGAAGGTGGTAAAAAATATCACGGAAGCGATCCACCATGTCAATCATTTCGGATCGCATCATTCCGATGCCATCGTGACCGGTACGAAATCAAACGGCGAAAGATTTTTACGCGAAGTTGATTCAGCCGCAGTCTATGTGAACGCCTCTACACGATTTACTGATGGGTATGAGTTCGGACTCGGTGCTGAGATAGGTATCAGTACACAAAAACTTCATGCACGCGGGCCGATGGGACTTGTGGAACTCACCAGCACAAAATTTATTGTACACGGAAAAGGGCAGGTGAGAAAATAGCACTTTGAGTTTTAAGGAAATCGTTTTTTCTTACAGCTCCCATTGACGGAACAAAAATCCATTATTTTGCGTTAGCAAGGTACCTGCTTTTTCTTAGAAACATTTTAAGGAGTAAACGAACATGAAAGAACTAAAAGTTAAAAAGACGATTACCTTAGACGCAAGTGTTGCGAAGGTGTGGGAAGCATTGACGACACCGGACATGATAAAGAGGTACACGCTTGGGACTGAGGTTGTGTCGGATTGGAAAGTGGGAAGCCCGATCCTCTGGATAAAAACTTTGGAGGAAGAGGAAATAATATCAGAGAAAGGTTCTATTGAAAGAATAGAAGTCGGAAAACTTTTACAATTTACATCATTTGATCTGAATACAAAATATTCCGATGTGCCCTCGAATTATATTCAGGCAACATATGAATTGACTCCAAAGCTTGGAAAAACAGTCTTGTCGGTAACACAGGGAGATTATTCTCGCGTGGAAGACGGAATAAAGAGATTTACCGATGCTGATGGCGGCTTGAATCAAACGCTGAATGCATTAAAAACACTCGTTGAAAAGAAATTGTAATCATAGATATATGAATGAATAATGTAGAAGCAAGCGCAGAATATTACTGCACCATCCCGAATCTCTTATTCTTTATGGTCATCTTCAAAAAATAACTTAGACGTTGGTTAAATATTTCGGGACGGTGTCTCGCTGCGTCAATCCATCCAATTCGGATTCGCTTGTAAGACATTGGGAATTTCACAAAGTGTTTCCAAGCGGCGGGATTAGCTTTGATGGTTTCTAGTATGTCTTGAGGCAAGGCGAACTTTATGAGATTCCGGGAACCTGTGGATTTCTTTGGATTTTTCTCCATATGATGTTGAATACTCTCCCAACCGAACCGAGTCATTTTTTTTGCTTTGATCAGCCGCCGAACACGTTCCTTGTTCATTTCTGAAAGTTTACTGTTTTTCCGTCGTGGACTGAATCTTTGCACATAACATTCTTTATTTTTGGGCTTGAGAGTGCTGTCAATCCAACCATAACAGAGCGCTTCTTCCACTGCATCGTTGTACGGTATCCGAGGTTTACCGCTATGCTTTTTATAATAGACAAGCCATATTTCTGCTGCAAAGCGATGGTTTTTTGCCAGCCACGCTCGCCAATTTTTTCTGTTTGACACGTATAAGGTTTTGCCGACTTCCATCAAATGAGGATTTCTTGTTCATGAATAGAAACAAGCAATCGAACGATGACAGTCCGATATTTTAATTGTTTATAGAGTTGTCGAGAGAAGATACAAACAGTACCTATTGCCGATTTATTCAGGCGGTCGATATGAATTATTCTCCTCTAATCGGTCAAGAATATGATACATGTTTTGACGGATCTCATCGAAACCATGATTCACGTTCAACATGGATTCTGCTGATTGAATGAACGGTACCTTTTGCAATTCATACCCGCAATTCTGTATAAGTAACTCAACGTTATGCCGTTCAACTTCAAGGTGAAACTGCAAGCCAAGGACGTGACTGTCGAAGGAAAACGCTTGGTGCCTGCAAGCTTCACTCTCCGCTAACCAACGCGCTCCTTCTGGAAGATCAAAGGTATCTCCATGCCAATGAAATGCAGTGAATTGTTGAGGAATATTTTTGAAGAGACTCGACGACTTACCATCTGGAGTAACTCTCACCGGGAACCAGCCGATTTCTTTTTGAGCATTGGGATATACCCTCGCGTCAAGTGAGGATGCTATAAGCTGAGCACCAAGGCAGATGCCGAGCACCTTTTTATTCTTCCGGATCGCCTCTGAGATGAATTCCTTTTCTTTGACGAGCCATGGAAACATGTTTTCATCATACACTCCCATCGTACCACCCATTACAATAAGCCAATCGATGTCTTCAATCTTTGGAAGTGTACTATTACGAAAGAATTGAGTAACACTCAATGAATGCCCATGAGATTCAGTCCACTGCCGGATAGTGCCCAAGTCTTCAAAAGGGACATGTTGGAAGTAATGGATCTTCACATCGTGTCTACTTTTGTTTTTTTTCTTTTCCTGTTTTATGACCCCTTCCGTCCTTCGGACATCTCCCCATCAACGAGGGAGAGAAAAAAAGGGGGTTGAAACTAAAGTATAAAGTTAGATTCTTCGGGACGCCGAATCAATGTTTTACTGATTACGGACACCTGAAAACTTCTTTCCTTATTTTTTTTCTGGATACAATACAATCTTTATATAATTCTTCATATTAAAATATTTCTTCACAGCTTCCTGAATTGCCTTAGCTGTCAGATGGTCTACAAGCTTAGGATAGTTCAATATCATTTCTGGATCTTCGTCGTTGGTGTAGTATGCCTGGAGATTCCCGAGCCAGAAGCCGTTCCGCTTAAGGTTTACTTCATACGCACGTCGTTGGATCTCACTGACTTTTTTGATATAGAGGGAATCCAGTTGCTTGATCTTCAAACTATCAAGCTGCATCAGCGCTTCCTTCACAAGCTCATCCACACGATCGGGATTACAGCCCCACGATATCGTTATACTGTATTCCTGCCGAGGGAACAGTGAAGGAGAGCCGGAAACTCTGACGCCATACGTTCCACCTTTATCTTCACGAAGCACTTCTCGCAATTTAATATTCAACGCTTCAAGCATGGCATTGAAATCGTACCGATTTTGTTGCGACCACTCAAACGGACCTGTGAAGGTAATGTTCACCGTGCTTTTAGGTTCGATGCCTTTGTTCACTTGTTTGTTGATCACACCTTTCGGATGCTCCATGCCGATATCTTTCCAGGTTTCATTCCGTTTCAGTGAAGGGAGGATTGCAAGGTACTGCTCTACGAGCGGTTTGATCGTATCGATCTTGAAGTTACCGACAAAAAGGAAAGTGAAATCGCTAAAATCGGCAAACCGATCTTTATACACAGAGAGTGCTTTGTCGAGATGGATCTCATCCATCATTGGAATGGATACAGGTCGGGATCGGAAATGATAATTGGCGAGTGTCACCTGAAGTGTATCGTTATATGCTGTTTCTGGACTGACGCTGCGGTTTTGCAGCATTGCCTTATAGCGCGTTATAAGAGATGCAAAAGCCGTGGTGTCTTTTCGCGGGGAAGTACTGTAGAGATATGCAAGCTGGAACATCGTCTCAAGATCTTGCGGCGATGCACTGCCTCCAAACCCTTCGGCAAGCTGGCTGATCGATGGACTGAGACTCACGATTTTTCCGCTCAATTCCTTTTGCAGGGAGATGGCATCAAACTCACCGATACCTGATTGACCGATGATGGCAGTGGCAAATGCGGCAGAAATATAATCTGTATCGGGAACGAGCGATGTGCCGCCGTTGCTGAATGCTGAAAATAAAATCTCGTCATTTTTAAAGTCTGTTGGCTTGAGCACAACTCTAGCTCCATTGGAGAGAATCCATTCTGTCACACCCAGCGAAACGATCTTCTTTTCATCGACTACCTTTCCCGGTGAAGGAAGCTGGGATACCAGTGGTTTCGAACTGACCTTGTCTATATATGGATCGAATTTCTCCGTTGTTATTTTATTGATTATTGTCAGTACTTCTGCTTCTGTCGGAACCTTCACGCTTTCCTTTTGCGGTGCAGAAATGGTGATGACACGGTTGCCCGGTGTCATTCGTTCTTCGGCAAGTTTATTGATCTCTTCGACCGTAATGCCCGGGAGAAATTGCTTATACATTGCAAGTTCGACCTCGATGCCGGGGATGGTTTCTCTTTCCAGAAAATTTCTGAGATATTCATCGATGAATTGTCGTGATTCAGATTTATCACGTTCTTTATAATATTTTTCCATTCTGCGTAGGTTTTCATTTTTTTGTCTCTCGAGTTCAGTTGCAGTAAACCCATGTTGCTTCACGCGAAATGCTTCCGTCAGGACCGCTTCAAGCCCTCCGAGAATAGAATTTTCTTTGACACTTGCGCCAAGTTCGTACGCTTGCTTCTCCCCGACAAAACGTCCGTCGCTGCTGTAAGCGTAAATGAATGGCGGATTCGGTCTTTGAAGCAGTTCGCTGAGGCGATCATTGAGCATAGCATCATAGAGACCGCCGATGATCAGATCTCTATACTCTGCAGCTGTGTATATATCGTGAATCTCGCGCTTGAACAGGATCTCCACAGAAGTTCGGGTCAGTTCAGGATCAGTGACGACAGAAACTAATGTCTCTTTGTGATCTGGTACAGGATATTTATTTCGTTCCCGTTCTTTTTGTGGATTCTTGAGATCGGAGAAATGTTCTTTGATGAGCGTTTCAATTTCTTTTTTATCGAAGTCGCCTACTGCAAATACTGCCATAAGATCTGGTCGGTACCAATCACGATAGAATTTGCGGAGGGCATCATGCGGGCATGATTCTAAAATTTCTTTTTTTCCTATAGGGATACGGTCGGCATAATGAGATTTATACAGCTCCATCGGAATATGCTTCATGGCAACACGATTATCCGCGCCTCTTCGCAAACGCCATTCTTCAATCACCACTCCGCGCTCCTTGTCGATTTCTTTATCGTCGAAGGAAAGATCATGTGCCCACTCCTCCAATATCTGGAATCCTGTCTTCATCACCTCCGGGGAGTCGGTTGGCACTTGTAACATATAAACAGTTTCGTCGAAACTGGTATAGGCGTTTAAGTCGGCGCCGAAACGCACTCCGGATTTCTCAAGAAAGTTGACAATGTCTTGTTTTGGGAAGTCCTTTGTTCCGTTGAACGCCATATGTTCAACGAAATGTGCCAATCCCTGTTGGTCGTCGTCTTCGAGAATCGAACCGGCTTTAACAGCAATTCTTAGCTCGGCACGTTTCTCCGGCATCTTATTCTCCCGGATGTAATATGTTAATCCATTATCAAGTTTGCCGATAAGAATTTTCGGGTCGGGCGTAAGAATTTGATCCGGCTTGAAAATCTCTTGCGCTTGAATGATGGGAATGAATCCTAAGAACAAGAAACCGAATAACAGTATGAATAGGGAGGAAATTTTCATGGTGATTCCTTTTTATTGAAACGATACCTGTATTTTCAATCTACAATAAACAGCGTTACGCCTGTTTTTGTGTGGGAGCTGTGCGGATAATTTTCATCTTCTACCTGATAGGACATTCCCTTGTGCAATTGGATCGTTCTGCCATCTTTGAGTTCTGTCGTCATTTCGCCTTCAAGACAGAAAAGGATGTGTCCTTTTGCGCACCAATGATCGGCTTTGTAGTTGGGCGAATATTCCACCACACGCACGCGGATATCACCGCACTGACGAACTTTCCAATCAGCATAACCGGATTCCCCATTGTGGCGTTCACTTTTCATGGTCGACCAATCGGTTGCTTCAAACGGAATTTTTTTAATAATCATGATACTATCCTTCTCTCGTTTTTGGGTATGAAGGGGGCGAGGTGACCTCGCCCAGACAGGTTATTGAACGACAAAACATCTCATGGAAATTGATGCGTTCTGTATGCTCTCGTGAAAGAACTCGATCTGTTCATTCTCTTCCTGTAACGCGGCAGTGTAGAGCATAGGCAGATAATGATCGTTCGTCGGTGCTGAAATCTTTCCGACCGGACTCAATTCTTTGTAGTGTAATAAGCGGTCTATGTCTTTCTGAAGAAGCGCATCTTTGATATATTTGTCAAACTCCAGAGCCCATAGATATGGTTTGGCCTCTACTTTATACTCCATACGGTGAAGATTGTGAACGATATTTCCGCTGCCAATGATGAGGACATTCTGTTTGCGGAGGAAAGAGAGCTTCTGAGCGAGTATGTAATGCTCCTGTTCGTTCATTGTAACATCAAGACTCATTTCTAATACAGGGATGTTTGCTTTGGGATACATATAGATAAGTACAGCCCACGAAGCATGATCGATTCCCCACTCAGCATTGACTTGAATGTTTTTGAACCCGAGTTCATGAACTATAGACTTGGCAATCGCAGGTGCTCCAGGTGGATGATATTGCACTTTGTACAACTCGTCAGGGAAGCCGTAGAAATCATAGATTTGCTCCGGCTTGTCCGCACTGCAAACAAATGTCCCGTGTGTCAGCCAATGTGCTGACACAACGAGAATTGCTTCAGGTTTGGGAAGAGAAGCACCTAACGTTTGAAGTGACCGAGTATAAGCATTATGGTACACAATGTTCATTGGTGATCCGTGACCAATGAACAGAACAGGCATTTTGGAATTGGACATTATTTTCTATTTGTTCATTCAATCTTCTTGGAGACATTTCTCGGACGTGCCCAGAAATATTCGCTGACCTCTGTATGCCTTATGATCTTATTTTCTTGATATCTTCTTTCATTCTTCTCAAATCAGTTATCCAATCTTCAATATCTTGTTCATGTTCTAATTCTTCATTTAAGATAGTTGTTGCCATCTGATGTGTTGTATGGTCTTTTCCGTTGGTAAAATCCGCTAATTCTTTATATCTCTTAATTGCGCATCGCTCACCATGGAGATTTTGATTTAGCACAATTTCTACGTACGGATCTATAGGTGCTTCATATTCACATTTGCTGAATTTGAACCAATCTGCCGGATGCCCGACGGGTGTGCCTCCTAACTGAATGATTCGTCCAACAATTAAGACGGCATGGTTTAATTCCTGATTTGCATGAAGCAGTAATTCTGGCTCAATCTCACTTCGCATCGGACCTTCCATCAACCTTGCGCCAATCCAATATTGGTAATATGCAAGCCATTCTTCGCTTAATGCCCCGTTGAGCATGCCGATCAATTTTTGAACATCGACACCTGCGATTTCAATTCCATGAGCTCCCATAGTGTTTTCTCCTTCGTTTAATATATCGCTCGTAAGCTTTGTGAATGTTTTTTAAGGTTGTATATCCATAGACGAGTTGTTTCCTGCTGTCGTTCCAGTATAAAATTTTTAACGAGTGCAATTCCATCGACGGAGTCTGAGACCAATGATAGTCGTCTCAGACTCCAAGGTCGAAGGATTACTTCGTATCCAGAATCAGAGGTAAACCATCTTTGCCTGCGCCGATAACGATGACTTTCGTGTTTTGTGAGTTTGCAAGTTTTTCCGTTGCTTCGATTCCTTTCCATCGCAATAATTGGTCGCTGATATTGTGTGCCACGATGTTCTGGAAGTCTGATATACCTTGTGCTTCAATTCGTTTACGGTCGGCTTCCTGTTTTTCCTTCGTGAGTACGAATTGCATTTGCTGACTCTGCTGCTCTGCCTGCAGTTTCGCTTCGATAGATGCCTGTAAGCCGGGGGGCAGTCCGATGCGGCGCAACGGTGTTGATTCAACATTGATGCCTCTCGGTTCGACGAGTTTTTCTAAATCACTCAAGAGAATCTGTGCAAGCATTTCGCGTTCGGAGGTATAAAGCGCTTTGGCTTCGTACCCTGCAGTGACTCCGCGAGCGACAGAGCGGAATTGCGGTTCGAGGAGAATCTCGACATAATTTTCTCCCACCGTTTTATAGACTTCCGCTGCTTTGTCTGGAATGAGATGAAAAAGCGCGCTGATCTCAAGCTGCACGGTCATTCCTTCCTTCGAAGGAACGTCCATCACTTCTTTGATCTCCTGTGTTTGTACGGAGAACTTTACTACGCGGGCTAACGGATTGACGAAGTTGATTCCTGCTTTTAAGGTATTTTCTGATACAGTGCCGAAGAAATCAACTACACCGACATTTCCAGCCGGAACAACCGTGAACATTTGCGAGAGCGCGATAAGAACAAACGCCAATGCTGTTACTCCAGCGGCAGATGCCGTTGTTTTAAAAACCATATTGCGTTCGTCACGTACTTTCTTTCGTGCGTTGAACCATACCGAGATGGCTCCTATAACGACAACGATACTGAGAATAAATAACATACGACCTCCATTTATTAATTGTTAAAGAAAGACACCTATGTATGTGCACTATGGATTCATGGTTCGTGAAAAATATTTCGCTTGTTGGAGTTTGGAACAATTCCCATCTATCGACATAAATTTCTTTGATCTCGGGAGGAAAATATTTCTACACTTTATTGCAAGGGGCTTTTGACCAATGATATATCATCGATCCACAAAATCCCTTGACCGTTTATAACAACGTTCAGCTTTATCAATTCCGGTTTCTGACCTTTCTTTAAGAAGAAAGGTGTTTCGATTGTTGTCCAATCAACAGTTCCGGATAAAGGACTATTCAATGACCGGGAGAAAAACTCTCCTAATCCCGGGAAAGAACACCACATTTCAAGATATACTTTTCCCTGTACGTCTTTTGTTTTAAGTTTGGCTTTGTAAATCAAACGAGCTTCCTCAATGGAAATATCCCGTACTTCAAATAATCGAACGGTAGTCGGTTCAGATGCATCAATTCTCAACGAACCTTTCCCGTCGCTGGATATGGTTTTATCAAAAGATACACCGGATTGGGTTAGGACTCTTTCCATATTGTCGAGTGGAAATATTTTCAAAGTTTCAGTCGTGGTTGAGTTTCGTTGGCATCCAATACTCCCGATCACTGTAATGACGAATCCTACAATAAAGAAACGAATCGACATAATCACCACTGCATTGTTATACTATGAATATCGAATCAAACTGCATCGAGCTTTCAACGAAGAAGCAGATGTTTGTTGCTCCGGCGCTTTTGTCAAAACCATTTTTTGAGATGTTGTCTGTATCCTTATGTAAAATCAAATTTACCATCTTTCATCATGCTGATGATTCTGTATCTTTTTGGGTACCCTTGGACTGCATGAATTCTATGAGTTTTACTATCAATCTCATTTGCCGAAAGTGAAATCCCTCTTTCGTTAAGGAGGTCTGTCACGGCATCAATTTTACATTCGAGATAGACTATTAATTGAAGTAATCCTTCGAATTCAGGAGTTAACTTTGACATGATTCCATCCCCATGATTGTTGAATGAATATTTGATTTTTTTGTCTGATGGATGAGGGTCCTTGTAAAACCGTCTTTCGGCACGGAGTCAAAAAAAACCACCTGTTTGTATGCACGATCGATTCATCATTCGGTAGCAACATACCGCTTTTTGGCTTTTGGAGCAAATATTTATCACATGTGAGCGAACACCTTTTCCTTCTTTACGTTATGCTGAACCGACTTTTCTGAAAGATTCTCCAAGGATATGTGCGGTTTCAGAAATACCGTACGTCCCCTTTCCCTGCCGCAAGGAGGGGTAATAATAATTCTTAAAATTGTCATTCTCGGATGTTGTGTACATTGAACGGATTGCGGCTAAGTCCCGAAATAATTCTTTTCGGGGGAAAACAAGTAGTCAACGGGAAACAGAACTATACACTTCTGTTTGTAATCACCAATCCTCGATGTTGATTAATTAACTATTGGAATACGGCCTAAAACATAGCTTAAAACAAAACTGATTTTTCCGGTGAAATTGTTGCATGACAATGTGAGTCGTTTCGGAATTCCTTTGCCTGCCTGAGCAATGACAATTGTTTGGTTCGTAGTTACAGAATCATTAAATACGATAGAATTTGTCGAATCACGAATGTACAATGATGCATTGCCGAACAAATAGCCGCCTACCGCAAGAGTGCCCGCAAGCGAGTCTGTAGAAAATGCAAGATCATAGGCAGTGCTAGCAGTGTACGCATTGGCATCAATCGCATACGTGAACGCGTTTGTCGTACTGACGACTACCGGTGTATTTTGGGGTGTAGATGATTGTATTGATACAGTAGAGTTTTCCTTGCACCCAATAAATACAACAATTGCAAACAATATTGGAATATAAAAACTAAAGTGTGAAATTCTATTAAACGAGTCCATAGGTCTCCTTTATTAAAAGCTGCCCGCTCACTGTACCGATCCCGACAAATCTGGGTGCGACTATTGATAAATTCCAATTTTTGTACTTAACAGCCGGAGACCTGTGACTGCAACACGCAAAGCGTGTTTTCCTCTTTTCCAGTTTCAAATTGATAGCTTCCGAATATACTAAACCGTTACTTGCCATGTTTAACGTACCATGCCTGCCCCGCTTTTTTTGCGGGGCTCATTTATAATTAGTATCACGACCAACCCATCCGCTTGCGATGCTCGCTTATTTGAGCAGTATGATGTTGGGCATGCCATGCATACTGCTGAAGCAAGGCATCGATTGTCATAAGACCGTACCGGCTGTGTCGCCATTGCCTAGTAAAATCTTCAGGGCTAAGCGATTCGAATTCATCTGCCCATCGATTACGGATTGCCTCGAAAAGAGCCAGAGATAAACTAATATTTGAAGATTGTGCATCAGGCAGCTCAGCCCACAACCCTTGTTGTGCTACCATCACGTCTGGTACATCCTGAGTCAGGGCGTACTTTAATCGGGGGTAGGCATTTACGTCTGACTCAGCTATATGATGCACAACCTGAGCTAGAGTCCAGCCACCGGGACGGTACGTGCTCAGAAGTTGATTTTCTTTGAGACCCTTAACAGCTTCATACAAAATACCTGGCGCGGATCTGAACTGATGAATATATTTAGCTCGGAGATCTGGTGTTGGCTGTGTGAACTGAAATCTCCCGATGGGATATTTTAATTCTTCATCTGTCGGCATAAATAGAATCCTTTCAGCATTTCAAAACGCACTCTAGCGGATGGTTTACCCGTAGCTTTTTTTTGCGCGTCTTTTTGCCTGCCCGACCGGCAAGGCGGGCGTCCCGCTGTTTTTTAGCGGGATGGCGGGGCCGCTCCGGCTGTGTTGCATTCTTCTGGACAAGCCGAGCATGAGCAACTCGGTTAGCCCGCTAACTTAGGTAAATAATTGTTTTCCCATCATACAAATAGTAATTTGAATTTAACTTGTTGAAATCTGTTTTCTATTTGAGAATAAGACGTACCAAAAGGATGAGAATTAAGATCATTTGAAACGCAACGATCCCAATAACGACATTGAGACGTGAAGAGAGAGTATTGGATGCGACTGCAAGTATATTCAACTGATCAGTCAACTGAGTATTGAGTTGTGCTTGTTGATTAATAAATCCTTCATGTTTAGCAACCATAGAGTGGACTTCCTGTAAAGAAACCGATACTCGGCTGGTTGAATCTACCCAATGAGATTCTGTTTTGCCAGCTTTGAAATCGTCATAGATATTTCCGGCTATCGGGCCGAGTGTGGCTATGGCTTTGAGAATTTCATTCCAATGAATTTTGGAAATGATTTTTCCATAATGTTTAAGAGCGCTACCTGCTGACATATTTTCCTCCTGTGATGGTTATGATGCACGTAAACTTCAGTTCAACGATAAATCAGTTAGCGGTATAACGGACGCTAAACTGCCACGCTGAATACTTTCAACATATTGATAACGAACCATGTTTCAAGTTAATAGCCTTCAAAATATACTAAACCTCTAAACGCCATGCTAATTGCAGTGCGCTCATTCGGTCAGCTTGTTGAACGCTTTATGCGAAACCCCGTCTTTTTTTTCGCGGGGAGCGCCTGGTTAGGCGCGCTTATCAATTTCTTTATTTGGACTCCAGTCTCTTAAATGTTGCCAGAATAAACTGAGTTTATCTGAACCAAAAAAAAGCCCGATTCCAAGTAACATCTGAAGACTGCTAAGAATTAAAGACACCCAACTATCACGAATCACTTTAGAATTATAAGGAAGACCATGGGAATCATTCTTAATCAATGCAACTAATTGCGAAATCCATGAGAACGTTCTTGGTATGGCAGATGCGAATATCAATACACCAGCGACAGAAAAAAGAATCGGTTGAATATCTTTGAGCATCCACACTGAATCTGTGGGCTCGTCCTTTGAAGTGGGAGTTATTAAACTCGCCAATTTGATTGAGAAGACAATCAACAAAACTCCAAGAAACAATAGCATGATACTTGGCAATAACGAAATAATTATCATTTCCGAACGGTTAGAACTAAATTCTTCTGGCATCGTGAAGATATAAACAAGACCCTGTAAAACCACGAATGCTTCAATGAGACAATATATTCCTAAAACTCGAAGGGCAATAGTGGTAGCATCTTTTGTTTTCATGATTAGTCCTCAATTTATGATAGCGCACCTCACGGACGGGCCCCCGATGAATCGGGATGCGGCACCCTGCCTGCGTGCCGAAGGCACTTCGGCAGGCAGGTGATAACTTTCAATATTTTGAAAACGAAACAAGTTCATTATACCAACTTTCAAATTAAAACAAAATCTCTA
>JBEKNC010000028.1:0-10021 GCA_049523215.1 Bacteroidota bacterium
CCGGGAGGTTTGGCTATGTTCACAGGATACCAGTCAACCTGCGAAGGAGCCTGTTCCATCACCATGAATGGTTTGCCCAGCAGAGAACGCATCATCGAATGTCTGAGAGCAGCCCATTTATAGGAATTCGGATCACCGGGATTCGGATAGAAATTCAGTGAAGCGACATCCAAATGATCCCTGAAAAGGAAGTGGTCAAATTTGCTCCAGTCACCTTCAAAATTTGTAGTGACAGGAATATCCGGTGTGATTGTTCGAATCACATCGTATTCTTCCTTGTACAGCGTGAAGAAACTTTCGCTCAAGAATCGTTTATAGTCCAACAGCTTCGTTGCGTTGCGTCCGCCGGCGCTTGCACGCGGCGGATTGATCTCTTTCCAATTAGAATATTTTTCGCTCCAGAAGACTGTACCCCAGCACTCATTCAGATCGGCTAATGTCTTATATTTTTCCTTCAGCCATTTCTGAAAACTTTTTTCGCAGTTTTTACAGAAACACATGCTGTTCTTGTTTGCATATTCATTATTGATATGCCACAGCTTCAATGCTCTGTGCCCTTTGTAATGAAGCGCCATTTCTTTGGCAAGTCTTCTCACTGCTTTTCTATAACTCGGACTGTTGATGCAGTAGGTCTGCCTCGAGCCGCAAGCGACCCGCTCTCCTGTTTCCCTCATGAAGAGAATATTATCATATTTTTGCGTCAGCCAGTTAGGCTGGGCTGCCGTTGACGTCCCCAAACAGACATCGATACCATTTTCCGCCAGCAGATCCATGACCTTATCAAGCCAGCCGAATGTAAATGTATCCTCATCAGGCTGCAGCAGTGCCCACGCGAAAATACCGATACTGACCATGTTGACATTCGCCTGCTTCATGAGACGGATATCCTCTTTCCATATTTCCTCAGGCCATTGTTCCGGGAAATAATCTCCGCCAAATATTATTTTACGATCATCACTCATATTTTCTTTTCAATGATCATTTACATATCCGATTGAACTCATCCAATGTGGACCATTTCATTTCCAGCGGTTTCAAGAAGATATTCGCCGATCTTCCGTCCGCATTGTAAACAGTCGTGTTCCGATCCTGTTCGGAATTGTTCATAACAACGAACTGTCCGACCTCAGGATAGCAGGCGCAATCAGTATTGATATTAGTACTGAACCATCTTCTTAATCCATCTTCCTGCCCGGATACCCACAGGATGGCGCGGTATAATATCCGCATGTTCTGCGCATTGTGTAAATAATTTGTAAAATAAACAGACCTGCCTTTGCCAAATTTATTCGTTGATAATAGAACAGCATTCGGAGCACCAGCCAATAATTCAGCACTCTCACTATTCAAATAAACCGATGATCTGACAGTACCGAGATCTATCTTATCCACCGCATCTTCCAGTATAAAATGTCTACTATTCACGTCGGGACGGATATTCTTTGCCCACGAAAGCCTGTTGCCGATCTCCTTCTCCACTCCAAGAACATCTGCAAGCTGGAAAAATCGTCCCTGGTATTCGTACGCTGTCGAATCCTCAACACCGATAAATCCGCCTCCGTTATCGACCCAGGCGCGTATTTTCTCAACGATCTTCGGATCAGCCCAGTTTTTGCCGCCACTCCATGAACTTCCAACACTGCCCCAATTGATGATGGTCCCGATATCTTCTCCGATACCCTTCTTGCGTATGTCATCGAAACTTATGAATTCGATATCAGCAGGGAAACCGCTTAAGAACTCGGGGATATGTCCCTGCGGCCAATTATCGTTATGCATCCACGAACGCATCCTGCCCCAGCAATCTAACAACGCCACTTTCTTTGCAACGTTACAAGGGATTGTCTTTTTCGTTTTATCAAGAACGGTTCTAAATTCGTCGGCCAATTCCTCTACATAATTCAAGAAATCAGGATATTTGACAGCGAGATCGAGATAGCCGCCGAATCCGATTCTATCAACACAGCGCCTAAGTAAAGCTCTTCGTATACCCTTCCACCACTTCTTGCATTCTTTGACAGGGTCGCCATTGCCTTTGAAAACCGGTTCATCCTGAAGATTCACTTCGAAGAAGTACGGATATAGCCTGACCTCTTTGATTATATTTCCAGGAACGTCAGAGATCCTTCTAAGTTCTACGCCGCTTAGACAAGGTCCGATGATCCCGTCGAAACCAAGCTTTTCAAATCCGTCCAGATAAGGTTCCGTTCCTATCCAATGGTCACAGAAAAACAATATCGCTTTTTTATCGGCTCCGTGAACTTTCTCAACACACTTTTTAGTGTAGCCACGTACAAATTCCTGAACAAAGTCCATCCAATCTAGAAACTGTTTCTTGGGAACCCTGTATGATGCATTGAAGTATCCTTCATCAACTATATCTTCGCTTCGCAGGCGGTACCCCTTTTGCTTTTCAAACTCATCCAAAGCGAGAGCACTTATCGGATCCAAATACCCACTCCAATCCTGGTAAACATTCTCTCTCTTCTCGTTTTTTATCAGCGGGAATTGATAAATCATTGAAGTGAAGCGGACATAATCCGTATCGGGATGCGTCTCAAACCATTTGTCAAGATATTCCAACAGATGTTCTCCCGTCTGGGGCTGGCGCGGGTCGACTCCCATCTGATGATCACCTGTCCAATTATTCGTGATATAATTGTACATCGAGGTCGATTCCCAGATCTGGTATACGAGAAAATTGATAGTGTAGACATGCCACTTGATGGGATTCTTTATCAGAACTTCGCCGCTTTCCAGATACCGCCAATCTCGAACATCTACAACTTTGTTCGCGGTACGGTCAATGACTTCCCAGTATTTTTCAGGATCATGTTCTGTATCTATCCTGAACTGTTCCTGGCTGTATCCCTTTTGAATTTTAATCCTCAGTTCGCCGTCAGTGTTACATGTGACAGGAAACGACATAAGAAATTTCTGCTGGCCTTGGCCGGGATGGGATTTCGCCCATACCTGGTCAGCTCTTATAAGACAGATGGTGGAGTAAACATCGCGTCCCATACCGAGTATCTCCGGCGAGAGCGTGGTCCCATCGCTGTCGCGAACCGCATCGACTCCCCATTTTTCACAGAGCATCTTCACTTCCTTCTCCATTCCTTTCTGGGCAGGAAGCGTGAAATGGCCTGTTAACTTTTTATGTGTGGTCATATTCGATCTCAATTCAGATTACCGATCCTGATCTATTATATCTTAGTCCTCATCCTTAACCAGGATATCCTCGACAGTATAGCGTTTAAGCATATCCTTGTATTTACTTTTATAGAAAGCATAACGGAGAAGTATATCTGACTCAGTTCCTTCCCAATTACACCGTCTGCAATAAAACTGATCCGCTTCTTTATCATAAAGCAGATCAAAATCAATGTCGCGAAAGAGACAATTCGGACAACGATAATTTATTTTGCCTTTTCTACCTTGAGACATGTCACTAGCTCCTCATTAAGTCCGATCTTTTTTATGATGCCAATTTTTATATTAGGTGCGAACGAATACCCTTCCTCATAATAACCTTTACAGCCATCACTGCAGGGAATCAAGCTGACTTTCGTTTGAACCTGAGGAATAACAGCTTCCACACATTCCACATTCTCTGCGGAGTATTCTCTGCACCTGTATTCATAGGTTAGTGAATTGCATGATTTGTCTTTGCCTTTCACAGTAAGTGTACATCCGGTCAAATCTTCCGGATACTCATTCGTACCCCAGCAGGAAGCGAGGAATTCATCCACCTCTACTTTTGCCGATGGATCGCTCAATCCAACGATCTTGCGGCTGATCAGAATCTCTCCTGTGTTTTCTTTGAATGTATAGGTCGTCGCCAGCTTAACTGTCAATTTATTAAATTCAATTTCTACGGGCTTTACACCAAGGATTCTACATCCCTTTCCCTCACTGTAAACGCCGGTACTGCGGCATGAACTGATATCGACCTCTTCTGAACCGTAGCGGACTTTGCCGCTTTTGATGGATCCTTCACCTGCATAGTGAGTGAATGCACCTGCGCGGTATCGAGAGTGAACGATGTAAGGATAGGACGCATCCTGATGCGCCTTGGTACCAACGCCGCAGGGTCGTGTTAATTTTGATGCATAGGGACGAAGATCCGTTATAGCTCCACCTTGTTTCAGATCGATCTGAACTCGGAACTTTGAATCAGCGTACCAAAAAGCCTGATTCTTTGTCCCAAAGATGAGGTCTTTCCAGAGACCGCATATCGGTCCGCTGCGAGGCTGATTCTTGCGGAACCAATCGGCGAACTCTGTCATAGTCATATCTTCCACTTTGCCTTCAAGTTTCAGCTTTCCATAATAGGCAAGGAAATCCTCATAACTTTTCTTAAGTATCCTATAGTCTGCTTCCCAGCGCCCGCCTTTGCCCATCCAGCCAGGTCCGACATAAACAAGATTGTAACTGAAACCCTTGTTGTATTTTTTCATCACCTGGTAATGGTCGACAAGATTATACATATATGGCAAACGGTCGCCGTCATAGATCAGGCCGCGTATGATATTCTGCGGATGTGTGCCGAACATATCTCCAGCATTATCCATGATCGCCAGCAGATCACGCGAAAGATGAGGCATGGCTACGATGCCGATATCATCATTTTCATCCTCTGCGATTGCATGAGTATTCTTCTTTGAAGGGATCCAGGCTGTCCACGGAGAGCCGTCCATCAGCGTATACCATGAAGAGTTTGTATGGCGGAATACTTTCGGCCCTTCCTCAAAGCATGTCGCTACCGCGGTCTTTACCATCGGATACTTTTCTTTTATGAAGTTAATCAGCTCTGCATCCATGAAGTACGAGCCTGTTGACGTCGGATAGAAGCCGAACACTTCTTTGAAACGTTCAAAGGAGTCTATCACGATCCTCTTCTTCATGTCCATCGGAAACAGCCAGATCGCCAGTTCCTTCGACTTGTATTTCTCGCGGAACTCTTTGCAATTCACACCGAGAAACGTATGACCGATCTCATCGTTGAATTCATCATGATATTTTTTCACAAGAGCGATGCACTCATCATTATAGAGGCTGGAATAGGTCATTTGAATAGTTGTCCTCAGCCCGTTCTTATGAGCGATCTCCTGCTGCAAACGGAAAATATCAATGGATTCTTTGACCACGTTTGCCTTACTGACCTCTGCCGTTTGTCCTTCCTGCGCGCTTGTGTCGATGTACTCAGGCACCAGCTCAGGCCGGTGGATCAAATTAAGAATGAACTTATCCATCCATACGCTCCTTATCTTTATATATCCGTTTATTCAAATAGAAACTATAACTGTATCTACTTTGACATGATCAAAATATCTCTGTTCTCAAGCGCTTCTAACTCGGCTGTTACTTGTATCGGTCCGCTCTTCCCTTCAATGGATCGAATAATAAGCATGCATTGTCCATGGAAAACCTTGTATTGTTCAGACTGGAACGAATTATGATTTGTCGGATCACCATTCCCAACCGCTGCAATAACACCGGGCCCACTGACCTTGAAGCTGATGAGGTTATCCGCAGTCGGCACTCTGAGACCATCCTTATCCACAGTTTTGACCGTTACAAATGCCAGATCACGACCATCAGCATCAATCGTAGAACAGTCAACAGTAAGCTCTAACCTTGCTACCGGACTAGTAGTTTTCATAATGTCCATCGCCCATCGTTTGCCATTCTTATAGGCGATCACCTTCAATTCACCTGTGGCATATTCCACATCATCCCAGCGCAGGCGATACTGGAATTGTTCTTTCTTTTTCCTGCCCAATGATTTGCCGTTCAAGAAAAGTTCAGCTTCATCACCAGATGTATATACATGAACAGGTGCAACTTTTCCAATTCGATCTGGCCAATTCCAGTGCGGAAGAATATGAGCCATGGGAAAATCAGGCCGCCATCTTGCTTGATATAGATAAAATCGATCTTTTTTGAATCCACATAAATCAAAAATTCCAAAATAGGAACTACGCGAGATGGAGGAATCAGCCCCGTATGGAGTCGGTTCTCCAAGATAATCAAAACCCGTCCAGACAAATTCACCGGCGACAAAAGGATTCTTATCCTGCCCCTCAAATTCAACATCCGGAATATTGGCCCAGAATGGTGCAGAGAGATCGTATGAACTTACCTGATTATCAAAAAGGCCCTTTAATTTGTCGTCGCTTACCGGAAAGAAATATTCACCAAAAGTACTCACACATGATGCGGTTTCACTTCCGTAGAGTGGTTTTGATGGATTTACTTCATGGAACTTTTCGTACAGGTGCGGTTTATAATTGTAACCAAATATATCAACTGAATGCTGGAAACCGTCGAATCCAGCTTCTGGTTTATTGCATGCCGCGGTTACCGGACGTGTCGAATCTTCTGAATTGAAAATATCTTTCAACTTTTGCGCAAGAATACCATCTCCTTGTTCCCGGATTTCATTACCAGAGCTCCAAGCGATCACACAAGGATGATTTCTATCTCGCCATACATAAGCGCGGATATCTTTTTCATGCCACTCTTTGAATAATCTGCTGTAGTCGTTCGGTGTTTTTCCTCTTTCCCAACAATCGAATGCTTCATCCAACACAAGCATCCCCATCTGATCACACAAGCTGAGCAATTCCGGTGCTGGCGGATTATGACTTGTCCGAATTGCATTACATCCCATTTCCTGGAGTAGCTTTATTTGCCGTTTGAGGGCTTTTTCGTTCACTGCGGTTCCCAGCAATCCAAGATCATGATGATTGCACACTCCTTTGATTTGGACTCTTTTGCCATTAAGAACAAATCCATTATCCGGCGTGAACTGTACAGTCCTGATGCCAAACACTGTGCTTGTTGAATCAACAATGCGTCTGTTTTGCTGAATGTATGTTTTTGCCTGATATAGATTGGGAGACTCTGGATTCCAGAGTTTAGGGTTCTGAATAACAATTTCAGTCCCTGATTTTTCTGTACGGCCTGCAGATATTTGAACGTTGGTTTCTCGACTCGATCCAATGATTTCTTTTTTTCCATATTCGTTAATTTTCATAACCAAGGTAATTTTTGCAGATATAGCTGATTGATTTTCAATTTCGTTTTGAATATGCACTGTTGCTTGATCTTTAGTAATTCTCGGAGTCGTTACAAATGTTCCCCAATGCGCAATATGAACCGGATCAGTTTTCACAAACCAGACATTTCGATATATACCGCCGCCTGGATACCATCGTGAAGAATTTGGTGGATTGTCTAACCTCACTGCCAATACATTCTCTCGATCAAAATAGATGTACGGTGTCAGTTCAAAACGAAAAGAAGCATACCCATATGGCCATTGTCCGATATATTTACCATTCAACCACACTTGTGCGTAAGACATGGCGCCGTCAAAGTCGATGAAGAAATGTTTTCCTTTATCCTCCTGAGATAGATTGAAATGTTTCCGGTACCATCCAATCCCCGCCCATGGTAATTTGCCGGTGCTACTCGGAAGATCCATCCTAAATGGTCCTTCAATACCCCAATCGTGCGGAAGATCGAGCTTACGCCAAAGCGAATCCGCGCAATTCCGTTTTTCTAATCCTGCAGGTTCTTCTTTCATAGAACCATCCGGCATCGATCCATATCTTGAAAAAAGCCACCCTTTGTTGAAAGAAGTACGTGAATTATCCGCATTTGATACAATTGCTGTCTCGAAGCCATAAAGGATTGAAATGGATATTATGATAAATAGAGTTATTATCTCTACAAATCGCCTCATCAAAATTTTCCTCCTTGAAAAAATATTTTCACCGGTACACGGCTTCTTTCAGCAACCATTTCTTCCAGTTTAACGACCACGCTTCCACATTTTCATTCGTTACTCGAGTTAAATGTCCTACAATAAATTCTTCTGTTGTCTTCTGGTTCTTCAGGACTTTATTCAACAGTAGTTCAACAGATTTGTATCCCCATTGAAAGCAATTCTGGGCAATAAGGGTTTGCACATGACCGCTTTTCAAATATTCTAATTCTTTCGGAAGAGCATCACATGCAACTATTTTAACTTGACCTGGTTTCCACTTTATTGCATCCTTTATGAAGAGAGGCCAGCCGCCGATAAATGCCCATCCCCCAATTTGAGGATTTGCCTTCTGTGCCCTCGCAACAACATCAGCTGCTTTTTGAGGAATTTCTTCATGGTAGAAGACTCCATTCGTTAAGAGTTTCATTCTCGGATACTTTCGAAGTTCCTCAATAAAAGCGCGAACACGCCGTTGAAGATTTGGTGCATCTTTATTTCCAGCAATGATCGCTACCACACCCTTTGAATTCATTTCACGAGCTAATTCCTGCATCATGAGTTTACCGAACTCATTATCATCAGTTCCATAGTAAGCGAATCGTTTGCTCTTCGGTGCATCAGAGTCGTAACAAATAACCGGTATCCCTTTATCCACAGCTTTGTCAATTGCAGGAGTAAGAACATCTGCATCGCTGCATGCCACCGAGATTGCATCGACACCTTTTTGAGTAAATCGCTCAATGGCTTGAGCTTGTTCTTGTGGATCTTCATTTCGCGGGGTTTGCCAATCAATGACAACACTAATATTGTTCTTCTCACCTATTTCTTTCGCCGCAACGCAAGCGCCTGTATATGCCGCAACGAATACGGGATTTGACTGACTTTTCCCGATAAACCCAATCGTAATACTCTTCTTATTCTCTGATTGTGAACCGGCGAAAGTTTTTACTGTCGCAATACCGATAAAAATAATAGCAACAAAAATTACGAATCTATTTTTCATCTTCTTCTCCTCCGATTAGCATGAGTAATAATTGATGTACTACTTTATTAGCCTATTTCTCCAAAAAGAAAATATTCTTGTATCGTAATTCTTCTATAAGTCTCACTCTAATCATATTGAGCTGGCCATTGCTTTTTTGAAAGAGAAAATGATTATTTTCTTTCCATTAAAATGCTGAGAACCATCAGCAGTATCTGCTTCTTTGAACATATTTTATCTTTTATAATGAACTGTTGGCAACTCATGTAAGATGTGTGCGCTATACTCTGGAGTGATATCCCTTTGAGGCTCAGCGAGCATTTCATACCCTACCATAAATTTTTTAATACTTGCTGACCGTAAAAGCGGTGGATAGAAATGCATGTGCAATTGCCATTCCTTATATACCTTGCCAGTTGTCGGTGCTTGATGAAGTCCGGATGAATAAGGGAATGATGTATTGAAAAGATTATCGTATTTGATGGTCAGGCTACTTAACGCATTGGCATAATCTTTTATTTCTTTTGTCTTCAACTCGAGAATGCAGGTAGTTCTTCTTCTAGGAATGATAATCGTCTCGTATGGCCAGGTTGCCCAGAATGGAATGAGTACAACAAACGATTCATTTTCGTAGACAAGTCTCTTTTTTGTATGTATCTCTAATTTGAGATAATCCAGCAAAAGATTCCGTTTGTGTTGCTTGTAGTATAATTTGAATTGTCTAAGTTCTTTTGCCGGTTCTCGTGGAATGCTTTCCTGCGCCCAGATTTGTCCATGAGGATGAGGATTGCTATTCCCCATCATTGACCCTTTGTTTTCAAATATTTGCACATAATTTATATGCGGTTGTTCACCTAAAGACTTAAATTCGTCTTGCCAAATGGTTATAACATCCTCTATTTCGCTTTCCTTCATTTCCGCGAGTGTCACATCATGTCTGGGTGAAAAATTGACAACCCTGCAAATTCCCTTTTCGGATTTCGCAATCAACAAACTATTTTTTTCTGGATTTCCTTTTGGGATATCCGGAACCAGCGCCGAGAAATCATTGGTAAAAGCATATGTGCCGGTATACTGAGGATTGACATCGCCATTGGCACGTTTATTCCCAGGACATAAATAGCATTCCGGCTCATACGCATGGCTTGGAGCACTTGCTAAAGCAGAGATCTCTCCCTGCCAGGGACGTTGAGTTCTCTGTGGAGAAACCAATACCCATTCTCCGGTCAAGATGTTTTTCCTTCGATGAGGTGAATGAATAAGTT
>JBEKNC010000029.1:0-7346 GCA_049523215.1 Bacteroidota bacterium
GAGTGAACGGACCGACGGTGAATGAGTTGTCACGCCAGTGGCATTGCTCAGTAGCCATGTCCGGATGGGATAAGCACTGAAAGCATCTAAGTGCGAAACCCGCCCAAAGATGAGGTTTCCCTTCTGCTTCGGCAGAATAAGACCCCAAGGAGATGACTTGGTTGATAGGCCGTAGATAGAAGCATAGTAATATGTGTAGTCAAGCGGTACTAATAGGTCGATAGGCTTAATCTTAATTTTTGTTGATCCATCGATATGATCATCTCGAAGATGAAGGTCATCATTAGAAGAGCGGAACAGAGTTTAGCTTTATGCATTACTTCTCAATTGAGTTTTTCTGGTATCTATGTCGAGGGTGTTACACCTCTTCCCATTCCGAACAGAGAAGTTAAGCCCCTCTGAGCCGATGGTACTATGTGGGTAACTGCATGGGAGAGTAGGTCGATGCCAGATTTTATATTAAAAGTTTTTACATGTCCCGACAGAAAGCGACGGGATCTCAATCCATAAAAAATTTTGGAACTTGACGTTGAAATAATAAATCAATGCAAGAATCAATTTAAAAATATTGGGTAATGTAAGTTGCTTGAGGTTTTCCTGTTTTTTAATTCATATCTTGCTCTGCCTCTCTTCTTTCCTTACCTTTATTCTATCCATGACAAAGAAAAATCTCAAAGGATTCAATCTTCCCGAGCTTCGGGCGTTTGTAGAAGAACTCGGCGAAAAGAAGTACCGTGCCGAACAACTCTATGGCTGGCTCTACGCCAAAGCTGCACAGAGCTTTGGTGAGATGACAGATATTTCCAAAGAGTTTCGTGCCGCGCTCTCTTATGGTGCTGCAATTTCCAATCTCCAACCAGTTGCCCAAAGTGTGTCTACGGACGGTACAACAAAATTCCTCTTCAGTTTGGAGGATGGTTTAGCAATCGAAAGCGTACTGATTCCCTCGGCAAAAAAAATATCTGGAGAAGACAAGCGTTTGACTCTCTGCGTCTCTACGCAAGTCGGCTGTCCGCTTGATTGTAAGTTCTGCGCGACAGGAGCAATGGGCTTCTCACGTAATTTGACTGCTGGGGAAATTATCGACCAAGTGATTCAGGTACAACGAAATAGTGCGAAGCGTATTACGAATCTCGTTTATATGGGCATGGGCGAACCGTTCCTCAACTACGAGAACGTGATGAAATCCATAGACATTATCAATGATAGCCGGGGATTAAATATCGGTGCGCGGCACATCACTATTTCTACAGCTGGTTATGCCGACAGGATCCGCCAGCTTGCCGATGAAGAACGCCCGGTGAAGCTTGCACTCTCACTTCATTCTCTGGACAACGACAAACGCACGAAGCTCATGCCCGTAACAAAAAAATTTCCTGTAGATACACTCATCGAGGCGTTGGATTATTACTATCACAAAAAGCGCAGCCGTCCGACGTTCGAGTATATCTTGTTCGATGGTTTCAACGACACGGCGGCAGACATTAAGGCGTTCGTCAAGTTAAGCAGACGAATTCCATGCAAGGTAAATCTTATTCCATTCCACTCCATTTCGTTTATGCATCCGTCCGGTATCGGAGCGTCGCTTAAGCCTACACCAGCTCCGCGTATCGAAGTATTTGCTGACGCACTGCGCGAAGCCGATATTACTGTAATGGTTCGCAGCAGTTCCGGCGAGGATATTCAGGCTGCATGCGGTCAGCTTGCTGTTATCGAATCGAAAGCTAAACCAAGAAACACAGAAAGAGTATAAAAGATGAAACGACTCTCCATGTTTTTCTTTCTGATGATAAGTTTGGTTCACTGTTCCTTTTCTCAAGGTGAATTTATCGAACGCGGCAAAAGTGGTATCGGAGGTGGCGCAGGTTTCAGTGCCAATCGTGAGATGAACGGGAAAACTCTTTATGCCGGATACTCGTACAAAGGATTTCTGGATGTGAATCTCACCTACTGGAAAGCGAACGGTGGAAAAGTTCAAGACGGTGTTCTTTCGCCCAGCATCACGTATTATCTTGTCAAGCAGGAGGATGCAAAGGAAGCACCGACACTCGGTGTTTCGATTGGCTATAGCCGCTATAAATCGAAAGCTACAACAAAAACGGAGGTACAGGATACGGTGGGCATCGGATGGCATTGGTATGAACGAACGGAAGAAACAACAGTGAGTGCCGTAAAACTCGGTATGAGCGCTTGTCATAGAACAGGATACTGGAAAGCGTTCTTCTTCCAACCAATGATCGGTGCAGGCGTATTGATGGCAAGTTCTGGTTGGGAGTTCACACTCCGCGGTGGTGTTGCAATCGGATCACGAATTAGAGGCGGGCCTTTGCTCATCCTCACACCCAGCATTGAGCGCCAGTCAGGTGTGATGGCGTTCGTGCTTACTTTTGGTGTAGTATCCTAATACTGCACAAGGTAGCATACTGATTATTCAACTTTCTGTTTTCATGAAATTTATTCTCTCGTTCTGCGGGATATCGGAAATGTGATTTTTTAATATCTTCAATAGAAGACTTTTTTATGGGTAGACTCATATGGTGCTGTGCTATCAGCAGCTCAATTGTTATAGAGGGAATGAATTGCTCTTTTATGCATCGAAACTGTGATGAAGCTTATATTTTGTCTAAGACTATTATTCCCGTACATTAGCATCGCTTTTAATTCAACTATTATCAACTTATAAAGAATAACGAACGCATGAAAATTATTCTTTTTGGACCTCCAGGCGTGGGTAAAGGGACTCAAGCCAAATTACTTGTTGAAGAATTCCATTCGGCGCATATCTCGACCGGCGATTTGCTGCGCGAAGCCGTAAAGAATAAGACAATCCTTGGATTGCAAGCCAAATCTTTTATGGATGCCGGCAATCTAGTCCCTGATGATGTGGTTATTGGTTTGATTGAAGAAGTACTTAGGTCCGACGAGGCGAGAGAAAATTTTATTCTGGATGGTTTCCCGCGAACACTTCCACAAGCAAGCGAACTTGATGCGCTGTTTGAAAAACTTGGTGTCCGGCTCGACAGTGTCATCAGTTTTGAAGTCGACAATGAAGAAATTATTGATCGTCTTAATCAGCGACGATTATGCCGGGGCTGTGGACGCATCTATACCATTGCTCGCATTGGTGCCGATCTTAAAGTGTGCCCCCAGTGTGGTGGTGAAGTGTACCAACGCGATGATGATAAACCGGAGCCTGTCCGTCGTCGTCTTGAAGTCTATCAACAGCAGACGAAGCCTCTCATCGACTATTATCGTAAAACCAATCGACTCATCCCCATCAATGGAATGGACGAAATCGGTTACGTACACAAGTTGGTACTCGATGCCCTTTATAAAGACAGAATGAAATGAAGCCGTACCAGCCGAAACCTTTGCACGATAAACCGCCCTATGTTATTGCACACCGTGGTGTCTCAGCAAAGGCGCCGGAAAACACGCTTGCATCTTTTGAGCGCGCTGCAAGTGTTTCCGGTATCGACATGATTGAACTCGATGTCCGTTTATCAAAAGATGAAGAAGTCATTGTTCTCCATGATCGTACACTTCAACGCACTTCAACGGGTAATGGTCCCGCACGCAATTACTCGATGGAAGAAATTCGCCGGTTCGATGCAGGTTCATGGTTCCATCCGATGTTTTCGCATCAATGTATTCCGACACTTTGCGAAGTATTTCAACAAGTTGGCGGCCGGCTCTGGGTGGATGTGGAAATTAAATCGGATTGGCTGCATCGTGAACCGCCAGGGTTGATGGAGGAGAAAGTGCTCGATGCAGTTCACCAATGCGGTATGGATGATCGCGTGATGTTCTCTTCGTTTGACCACCAACTTTTAGCAACTATCAAGAAAATGAAACCGTCGTCGGTGACGGGTATACTCTATAATTTTTCTTATGATTTTAGCCGATTACCATCAACACTCGCCGAGCGTGTTGGAGCATCGGTTTTTGTCTGTGCCAAACGCGAACTCACGCACCGGATGGTCGATGATGCACACCGCCATGGCATAGCGGTTTATGTCTATACACTCAATTCAGTCCATGATGCCCAGCGTATGTTGACATACGGCGTAGACGGCATTTTGTCCAACAATGCAGATGATATTCTTGACGTGGTAAAGAGTCACGGTGCATAAGCTGAATCTTTTTGTTGAAGAGTAAGCAGGAGTTTGTTATATTCTCATCGTGTCCGAATTGATTCGGCAATCACATTCCATCATGACACGGAAATCGAAGCCTCTGTGAAGCACACATTACTTCTTCTTGTCCTTGGTGTTTTTCTTCTCCTCGCATGTGATATTGGCGAACACCCGCTGACAGATCCGACCGAGATGTACGAAAAAGCGGTCGTTCTCATTCAAGAGCGATCATTCAAACAAGCAAAGCCGCTCCTCGAGCAAGCCGTTCACTTGTTTAAAGAACTCAAAAAAACCAATCAACTTACTGAAGCGCTTACATTTCTGGTTCAGACCGAGCTGGAGCTTGGAGAATTCCGAGCAGCGCTTGCTGTCTCGGATGAAGCTGCACTGTTGATGCGGAAAGAAGGAGATGTACATGGCGAAGTACGGCTTGCACTCCTCGATGGGGATCTCTATGCAGAAATGCAAATGTTCGATCATGCAATAGCCTGGTATCGAAACGCATCCGCATCCGCAACCGCATTCGGCGATAAGACAGCTTTTTTCGAAGCACAGCTGAAACTTGCATCTACTTTGAAAATAAACAACGATCTAGACGAAGCACAGCACATTTATAAAGATGTACTCACAGAAGCACAAGCAAGCAGTGACGATCTCAATGTCGTTGCGGCGCTTAACGGAATTGGAAGTATTTACCGTATTCAACAACATTACATGGAAGCAGCCAATTCATTAACACAAGCATTAGCGTCAACAGGTCAAATACGAGATCCTCTTCTTGTTGCTCGTGTGCATATAGAGATCGGACTTCTTCATTCAGCTCAAAACAACGTGAATGCCGCGCTCCGAGATTTCCGCGATGCCATCAACACGCTCCGCCGGGCGCGTACTGGTAAAGAGTTGGAAACGGTTTTACTATTCCGGCTTGGACATCTCTATGAGCAGAACGGGAAACTACTCGAATCAAAGCGATATTATACTGAAGCGATAGAACTTGCACGTTCTCAGGGCGATCGCATTGCAGAAAATTATCTCTCCTTTTTTCTTGTTCGATGCAACTTCGCCTTGATGACACCGGAACAACGATTGCAGAGTAGGGAGAAACTCCAGCAATCATACGAACAGATTGCAAAAGAATTTCAGGAGTGCAGACACATCGCCGGTGAGGGGTATTTGTACACTCAAATAGGAAAAGAGGCTGAACGTGTCGGTGATCTTTTTAAAGCGCGGGAGTGGTATGTAAAAGCTGTCATGCTCGCCCAAAATACACTTGCTGAATATTGCAATGTAGAATTACATGAACCATATCAAGCCGCACTCGGAATTTATTCTTTACACACGGACTGGTATGAATTACTTAGTGCTTTACTCATCAAGATGCAGCGGCAGGAAGAGGCATTGAAGACCCTCGAATTTGCTCATGTAAAACAACTTGCTGCTATCTTCCAGACATTGGATGTGTCCCTGCGTCATTTAAAAGTGAAACAACAGACGAAGGATGTTCAGGCGCAACTTCAAAAGGCAAAACTGCTCGAAGTGGAATATACTGCCCGGTTTACCAGCAAGCAACGTTCGTCCGACAGCAAAGAGATGAAAGTGCTGCATGCCGAACTCGAATCTGCCAACCAATCGATTCGCAAAGGTTCGTGGGAAATTATCAATGAGCACCCAAACTACGAGGCATTTGTGCTGCCGGGACGATTGGAAGCGGCAACATTACGGAATTACATTCCGAATGGATCACTGGCGATAGAATTCTTGCCAACGGATGATACACTCTATGTCTTTGCCCTAACTCGTTCAAAGCTTGTTGTCCGCGCCTCTGCGCTTCGCCGCGATAGTCTTTTCCAACTCATGGCGGAATACCGAAGACTTCTTCAAGATCCAACTGTCTATTCCGGCGAAGCCGGAGAGGCAAGTGTGGCTTCGATGACGCGCTTCGCAATACTTTCAACGCAACTGTATGAACTTCTCCTCCGTCCGGTGGATGACCTCTTCGAGCGAAATCTTATCATTGTCGTGAATCATGAGATGGACGGATTTCCTTTTCACGCCATTGAACGACAAGACGCAAAAGGCAATGTCAAGTACGTGATCGAGCTAACCAGTGTGGACTATGTTCCATCGCTTGCTTCGCTCCGCTATCGCTCGGCGCCATTTTCTCGCACTCAAAATGTCGTAGCGTTTGGAAATCCGACTGGCAAGAATTGGTCGGTGGATTATGAACTACGGGACATTCGCAGCTTCTTTAAAAACGCCCATGTCATGGTGGGATTAGAAGCATCGTGGGATAATTTAAAATCCATCAAGGCAGACATTCTGCAGATTTCTACCGAGTTTAGCCAACGAAGCACTGAACTTCCGCTTGGAAATATAGTTCTTTCGAATGGATTGATCGTGGAGCAATCAACGACTGTTCCGTTTGAAAAGCTTACAGAGCTTACAGCCGTTCCTGTTATGATTTTATCCAACCAGTACGGTCAAGGGTTAGGGCTCTCCGCTGAACATGCTTTGTTGCTTCATCTGAACGGAGCCTCCGATGTTTTCTTTAATGCATGGCAGGCAGACCGGAAAGCAGCGAAGTTCTTCAGCGAATATTTTTTTACACACCTTGCCAACGGTCTTGCTCCCGGTGATGCGTACAGGCAAGCGCTTCTCAATCTTATTCGAACACGCGAAGTAAGTCAGCCGCACTCGTGGGCACAATTTTTTCACTTTGGAGTTGGGTGATAACTGATCCACCACACTCTGCTTTAACTCATTTGTGCCATTATGGACAAATATTGTGCTTGACTTTGCACTATCGGCCTTCTATCTTTATCCACCGTGTTCAGCGCCATCGAGCACTTCATTCATTGCACCAAAGATTTCGAAGAAACACATTACTCGAGAAGAGGCATTATGAAGCCAACTAAACTATTATCAAAATGTGGATTTTCATTTCTCGTAATACTTTTCTTCATTTCTTCCACCATGCTCAACGCGCAAAATAACGGCGTGGTAATAAAGGAGCGTGTGGAATTGACTTCGTTGGGAACGAATTCAATTTTATCGAATTATGGTATAGGATGGGACTCAATTCCGTATATTCAAGGCGCCACACTGACAATCAGAATAATTGGTTTTACTTACCAAGAGATTCGTGGTTCAGTGAGATCATTAAACAATTTGATAGGAGGATTCAACCCCTATACGGGTACAACAACAGAT